>NZ_JBVKAU010000004.1:0-178311 GCF_055657525.1 Streptomyces sp. NPDC107522
GGGGTATCAACATATCTGGCGTTGACTTTTGGCACGCTGTTGAGTTCTCAAGGAACGGTCGCTTCCTTTGTACTCACCCTCTCGGGCTTTCCTCCGGGCGCTTCCCTTCGGTCTTGCGTTTCCGACTCTATCAGATCTTTTTCCGATCCGATTTCCTCGGTGCTTTCCAGGTTCCCGCTTTCGCGTTTCCCTTTCCGGCGGTTCTGACTCTATCAGATCCTTTCGGAGCTGATTCCCGGTCAGTCGGGTCTGTCTTCGCGGCTGTTGGGCCGTTCCGACGAGTGAGACTTTAGCGGATTCCCGGCTCCCGAGCTAATCGGGGGCTGCGTTCTTTCGAACGCGGATTCCTCATTCCGTAAATACGCATACCAATGACACGACGGCAGACAGACGACTGTCGTCGAGTGGTGGTGGTACTTGCGGAGTGGCTGTCCGGGGACCGACCGGAGTCGGCGCTCACGTCGGACAACTCGGAGAACACTACGGATGGGGCCGAGGCGTGTCAACTTCGCTCCCGACGGCACCCCAGGGGCGTAGTCTTGGACGCATGACGACGCGTACGTGTACCCAGCTGTGGTGGGCCGCCTGACGGCGGCCGTACTCACGTATGCACTCAACGGCCGCCGCCTCGGCGGCCGTTCTCGTATCTCCCTCCAGAGGGTCGGCCGGCCGGGGACGGCGGCCTCGACCAGGAGGTGGAGTAGAGATGACGCGGGTCTTCAGCGGGGTCAAGCCGACCGGACATCTGACGCTTGGTAACTACTTGGGGGCCATGCGGCGGTGGGCCGACGTCGATCAGCACCAGGCCGACGCGCTGTTCTGCATCGTCGACCTTCATGCGCTGACCGTGGAGCACGATCCGGCGCGGGTGCGCAGGCTGAGTCGGCAGGCGGCGACGTTGTTGCTGGCGGCGGGGTTGGATCCGGAGTTGTGCACCGTCTTCGTACAGAGTCATGTGGATGAGCACGCGCGGCTGTCGTATGTGCTGGAGTGCGTGGCCACCGATGGCGAGATGCGGCGGATGATCCAGTACAAGGAGAAGGCCGCGCGTGAGCGGGAGCGGGGCGGGAGTGTGCGGCTGTCGCTGCTGACGTATCCCGTGCTGATGGCGGCGGACATCCTGGCGTACGGGGCCGAGGAGGTGCCGGTCGGGGACGATCAGACGCAGCATGTGGAGCTGACGCGGGATCTCGCCGTGCGGTTCAACCAGCGGTACGGGCATACCTTCGTGGTGCCTCGGGCCACGCATCCGCAGGTCGCGGCTCGGGTGATGAATCTGCAGGATCCGACGTCGAAGATGGGCAAGAGCGATGACGCCGGGCCGGGGATCGTCTATCTGCTCGACGAGCCGGACGTGGTGCGGAAGAAGGTCATGCGGGCCGTGACCGACAGCGGGCGGGAGGTCGTGTACGACCCGGCCGCGCAGCCGGGGGTGGCGAATCTGCTGGAGATCCTGGCGGCGTGCACGGGTGGGAACCCATCGGCCCTGAGCGGTGTATATGAGTCGTACGGCGCTTTGAAGTCGGCCACGGCGGAGGCTGTGGTCGAGGTCCTCAGGCCCGTACAGGAGAGGCACAGGGAGCTGTGCGCGGATCCTGGCTTTGTGGAGGGGGTGCTGCGGGATGGTGCGGAGCGGGCTAGGGCGATGGCGCGGCCGACCGTGGATGCCGCGTATCGGGCGATCGGCTTGCTGCCGGCGGCTGAGACCGCGGCCGCGGATATCCGTGTGACTGTTTAGGAGCGCCTGCTCGGGTGTGGTGCTGGGCCGCCCCTGGGGCAGGGGCGGCCGGGCGTCAGCCGTTGTTGCCGGAGGCCAGTTCGCGGCTGCGGTCGCGGGCGGCTTCGAGTGCGGCGATGAGGGCGGCTCGTACGCCGTGGTTCTCGAGTTCGCGGATGGCGTTGATGGTGGTGCCGGCGGGGGATGTCACGTTCTCGCGCAGCTTGACGGGGTGTTCGCCGCTGTCGCGGAGCATCGTCGCGGCGCCGATCGCGGACTGGACGATCAGGTCGTGGGCCTTGTCGCGGGGCAGGCCCAGGAGGATGCCGGCGTCCGTCATGGCTTCGACCAGGTAGAAGAAGTACGCGGGGCCGGAGCCGGACAGGGCGGTGCAGGCGTCCTGCTGGGACTCGGGGACGCGGAGTGTCTTTCCGACGGAGCCGAAGATCTCCTCGGCGTGGGCGAGGTCGGCTTCGCTGGCGTGGGTGCCGGCGGAGATGACGGACATGGCCTCGTCGACGAGGGCCGGGGTGTTGGTCATGACGCGGACGACCGGGGTGCCGGGGGCCAGGCGCTCCTCGAAGAAGGAGGTGGGGATGCCGGCGGCTCCGCTGATGATCAGGCGGTCGGCGGGGACGTGCGGGGCGAGCTCGTCGAGGAGGGTGCCCATGTCCTGCGGCTTGACCGTGAGGATCAGGGTGTCGGCGGTCTTGGCGGCTTCCGCGTTGGTGACCGGGGTGACTCCGTAGCGGGTGCGGAGTTCTTCGGCTCGTTCCGCGCGGCGGGCCGTCACCAGGAGGTCGGCCGGGGCCCAGCCGCCGCGGATCATTCCGCTGAGCAGGGCTTCGCCGATCTTGCCGGTGCCGAGGACTGCGACTTTCTGGGTCATGGCTGGGGTGCCCTCCGGGGGTTGCGTCGTCCGGGTTCATCCTCGCACCGGGGGCGGCCTTCGAGGGGGCGTGTCCGGTGGGCGGGACGGCGGGGCCGGCGGGATGCCGGGCTCGCACGTGCCGCATCGGCCGCCGGGGCGGTCATGCCGTCCTGCGTCGCAGGGTCGCCGCGCCCAGGCCCAGGACCAGCAGGGCGCAGCCCGCCACGATCAGGGCGTCGCGTACGAAGGCGGCGGTCATGTCGGTGTGCTTGAGGACTTCGTTCATGCCGTCGACCGCGTAGGACATCGGGAGGACGTTGGAGATGGCCTCGAGAGCGGGGTGCATGTTGTCGCGGGGAGTGAAGAGGCCGCAGAGGAGGAGCTGGGGGAAGATCACGGCCGGCATGAACTGGACGGCCTGGAATTCGGAGGCGGCGAAGGCGGAGACGAAGAGACCGAGCGCGGTGCCGAGCAGTGCGTCGAGCAGGGCCACGAGGAGGAGCAGCCAGGGGCTGCCGGTGACGTCGAGGCCGAGGAACCAGAGGGCGAGTCCGGTCGCCAGGGCGGACTGGATGATCGCGAGGGTGCCGAAGGCGAGCGCGTAGCCGGCGATCAGGTCGGCCTTGCCGAGGGGCATGGCGAGGAGGCGTTCGAGGGTGCCCGACGTGCGTTCGCGCAGGGTGGCGATGGAGGTGACCAGGAACATCGTGATCAGCGGGAAGATCCCGAGGAGGGAGGCGCCGATGTTGTCGAAGGTGCGCGGGCTGCCGTCGAAGACGTAGCGCAGCAGGAACAGCATCACGCAGGGGATCAGGATCATCAGCGCGATGGTGCGTGGGTCGTGGCGGAGCTGGCGCAGGACCCGGGCTGCGGTGGCGGCCGTGCGGGCGGGGTTCAGGGCGCCGGTGGGGGCGGCCCGGAGCGTCGTGGGCGTGGTCATCGCGTGGTCTCCTTCGCGCGGGCGGCCGCGGTCGCCTCGTCGACCAGGTGCAGGAAGGCCGCTTCGACCGTCTCGGAGTTCGTACGGGTGCGGAGGGCGTCCGGGGTGTCGTCGGCGAGGATCTGGCCCTCGCGCATGAGGAGGAGGCGGTGGCAGCGCTCGGCCTCGTCCATGACGTGGGAGGAGAGGAGCAGGGTGGCGCCGCGGGAGGCGGCGATGTCGTGGAAGAGGTTCCAGAGGTCGCGGCGCAGGACCGGGTCGAGGCCGACGGTTGGTTCGTCGAGGACGAGGAGTTCGGGGGTGCCGAGGAGGGCGACCGCCAAGGAGACGCGGCTGCGCTGGCCGCCGGAGAGGTTGCCGGCGAGGGCGTCGGCGTGGCTGGTGAGGTCGACGTCGGCGATGGCGCGGGTGACGTTCTCGTGGCGGCGGTCGGCGGCAGCGTGGCCGGGGTCGAGGATCGCGGCGAAGTAGGCGAGGTTCTGGCGGATCGTCAGGTCGTCGTAGACGGAGGGGGCTTGGGTGACGTAGCCGATGCGGGTGCGCAGGGAGGGGTGGCCGGCGGGGCGGCCGAGGACGTCGAGGGTGCCGGTGACCTTGGCTTGGGTGCCGACGATCGCTCGCATGAGGGTCGACTTGCCGCAGCCGGACGGGCCGAGCAGGCCGGTGATCTGGCCGTGCGGGACGGTGAAGTCGAGGTTGCGGAGTACTTGGCGGGTGCCGCGTGCGACGTTCAGGGTCTCGGCTCGGATGGCGTGGGAGTCAGGGGGGTCGGATCGAACGGAAGAGTAATTCATCACCTGATGAATAATCCTCCGGTCGGAGTAAGCCGTCAAGCGCCGAGATGTGGAGACGTCAGGAGGTGGGAGCGACGAGCAGGTCCACGTCGTAGGTCTCTTCGATGATTCCGTCCGGGAAGGCGTTGAGGAGGAGCCGCTTCTCCTCGGCGAGGAAGGCGGTGCTCGCCTCGGTGCCCTGGACCAGGAAGATCGAGTGGCTGCCGATGTTCGCCAGGTGTGTGTCGATCGGGACGCGGCGGCTCCAGCGCACCTTGCGGCGGGTGAAGGTGAGGCGGCCGGTGGGGTCATCCAGGGCTGCTCGGGCACCGCTGCCGTTCTGCTCGACTGCGGGGTGGATGCCGAAGTGGCGCTCGATACGGCGTGCTTGCGCCGCGTGCCAGGGGATGTCGAGGGGAGTGGTGTTCCACCAGAGGGCGAGCGCGCCGCCGGGGCGCAGTACGCGCAGGGCCTCCGGTGCCGAGTGGGCGGGGTTGGTCCAGTGCCAGGCCTGGGCGTAGGTGACGAAGTCGGCGGAGGCGGTGGCGACGGGGAGGGCGTTGCCGTTGCCGCGGACGATGGGTATGTCGGGGTGGGTGCGGCGGAACTGGGCCGCCATGCCGTCGCCGGGTTCCACGGCGAGGACGTCTGCGCCGCGTCCGCGGAGGAGAGTGGTGGCGATGCCGGTGCCGGCGCCCACGTCGATGACACGCGCGCCGGTGAGGGGGCGGTCGGCGAGTTCCTCGATCGCGTCGAAGAGGGCGGGTGGGTAGGAGGGGCGGTTCGCGGCGTACTGGGCTGCGGCTGCGTTGAAGGAGCGGGCGCGGTCGGTGTGGGAAGGGGCCGTCATACGGTCATGGTGGCGCTGGTTGGTGCGGTGTGCACCGAGTTTGCCGAGGGTCCGTCCGGTAGTGGCGGCGGGGATGCCTGCGGTGGCCGGTGCGGCTCCGGCGGGGGGCGCGCAGCGCCTGCGGTCGGTTGTGGGCCGCCACTCCTCGACGCCGGTCCTGTCATCCAGCCCGTCCGGCGCTTGAGGACGAGGCCCCTTCCCAGGGCGGAAGCGGTGATTAAGGGCGGCGGCGCTTCTTTGACGGGTTGCCTGTGCGGCGGGTGGTGCGGTTCTCGTGTTGCTTGCGGGCCGCCTCGTATTCCTCGCGGTGGAGTTTCTCGCCGGGGGCCTCGATGAGGGAGCGGAAGAAGTAGGCGAGGAGGGAGCCGACGAAGCCGATCATGAGGAGGCTGCGGAGGCTGGCATGGCGGTCGGGGTCGGGGCGCTTGGTGAAGCCGTCCCAGGTGTGGCGGAAGGCGAGGGCGCTGCACACCGAGAACATCACCACCACCAGGACGGTGACGAAGCTGCCGACGGCGGCGATCTGGATGCCCTCGCAGGCGAAGCGCAGGACCAGGCAGGAGGCGGCCGCGGTGGCGAGCGAGCCGACGGCCACGCCGATGCGCCGGGCGGTGTAGCCGCCCGTGTGGTCGACCCAGGTCGTGCCGAAGAAGCGCAGGGGCTCGGGGCGCGGGCCCGTCGCGCTGAGGGGCGTGGAGCCCGCGGGAGTGTCCGGGGTGCCGTTCTTCTCGCTCACGAGGTCGATTATGGCTCCCGGGCCCCGCGGGCTCCCAGACGGATCGGTCCGTCGTTGATCGGTCCGTCGGCGGTACGCCCGTCGCCGATCAGGCGCAGCGCGGACGGACGTAGCCGTCGCTGCCCGTGTTCACGTAGGCGTCCGAGACGTACTCGCCGTTGTCGATGTTGTCCCAGATGTTCGAGGTGCCGTACGGACCCGTCACCGTCTCGCCCGGCGTCTGGCAGTAGATCGGGATCATGGCGCCCTCGGGCAGGACGCGGACGATGGCGTACTGGGTGCCGGGGCCCCGGCGGACGTTCAGGCGGACGCCCGGCGCGACCGGGTAGTAGCGGATTTCAGCGTTGGCTTGGGGAGCCAGCACCGTGAGAAAGCCTCCGGTGGCCCCTGCGAGCAGGATGGATCTGCGTCTGAGAGATGTCATGGGTGTTCCTCGGTCGCCGTCATGGGGTCAGAGGCAGCGGGGAACGATGTAGCCGTCGCTGCCGGGTTTCGATCAGGAGGAGCAGCGGGGGCGGATGTAGCCGTCGCTGCCCGTCTTCACGTACGCGTCCGAGACGTACTCGCCGTTGGCGATGTTGTCCCAGATGTTCGAGGTGCCGTACGGACCCGTCACCGTCGTGCCGGGCGTCTGGCAATAGATCGCGACCCGGGATCCCTCGGGCAGCACTTTGACGATGGGGTAGGTGGTGCCGGGGCCGCTACGGACGTTGAGACGGACGCCCGGTGCGACCGGGTAGTAGGGCACGGACGCGGCCGTAACCGCCGTCGCGACGGCCTTTTCTTCCCCGCCGTCCGCCTTTTCAGCGTGGTCAACAGACATGAAAGATCCCCCCGTTGAGCCCCATGAGCATCATGGGGTCCCGTTGATTCCCCTAAAACACGCCACGAAACAGGCGTGCGCAACTCGAACACGGAGACTAGCAAGCAGCCTCTGTCTCGTACGAGTCATCGACTAGGCTCCGTGCGACGCGCGCGCGGACGAACAGCACGGGGGTGGTCCCATGGCGCCACAGCAGAACGCCGGAGCGGGGGCAGAAGCGGAACTTCCCGAGTATGCCGGTCACTACCGTCTTCAGGCGCGCCTGGGTTCCGGCGGCATGGGCGTCGTACACCTGGCCAGGAGCACTTCGGGCATGCAGCTCGCCGTGAAGGTCGTGCATGCCGAGTTCGCCGCGGATCCCGAGTTCAGGGGGCGGTTCCGGCAGGAGGTGGGTGCGGCGCGCAGGGTGAGCGGAGCCTTCACCGCGCCCGTCGTGGACGCCGATCCGGAGGCCGAAAGACCCTGGATGGCCACGCTGTTCATACCGGGCCCGACCCTGTCCGAACACGTGAAGCGGAACGGGCCGATGGACCCGGCGCAGTTGCGGCGGCTGATGGCCGGGCTGGCGGAGGCCTTGCGCGACATACACCGGGTCGGCGTCGTGCACCGGGACCTGAAGCCGAGCAACGTGCTGCTCGCCGAGGACGGGCCGAAGGTCATCGACTTCGGCATCTCTCGGCCAAAGGACAGCGAACTGCGTACCGAGACCGGGAAGCTGATCGGTACGCCGCCTTTCATGGCGCCCGAGCAGTTCCGACGACCGCGGGAGGTCGGACCGGCCGCGGACGTCTTCGCGCTCGGGTCCGTGATGGTGCATGCGGCCACCGGACGAGGACCCTTCGACTCCGACAGCCCGTACGTCGTTGCCTACCAAGTCGTCCACGACGAGCCCGACTTGACCGGCGTACCGACGAATCTCGCCCCGCTGATCGGACGGTGTCTCGCCAAGGAGCCCGAGGACCGTCCCACGCCGGACGAGTTGATGAGGGAGCTGCGGTCGGTTGCGGCCTCGTACGACACGCAAGCGTTCATACCGGCGCAGCGGACGGGGGACGCGCCGAAGCCGGAGCGGAGTCCCGCGGAGCCGCGTGCGACGCCGACGAGGGGACGACTTCTCAAGCGGGCCGCCCTCGTTACTGTGGCCATGGCCCTTGTCGCTGCCGGCGGAGTCGCCGCCGTGCGCCTGATGAGCGACGGCAACGCCGCGGATCCGAAGGGGAACGACGGAGCACCCGCCGCGTCAGCCCGGTTCAGCCCTTGGGCCGTCAAACCGGCCCTCAAGGGGAGCGGCTTGCCCCGGTGCTCGTACGAGACACGGCGGTTGCTGTGTACCCAACCGGGGCTGGTCACCGCACTCGATCCGGCAGACGGCAGCGTGCTGTGGCGGCACGCGCTCGCCAAGGGCGATTCGCCCGGCCGACCGCCGACTTCCTCGGGCGGACTGGTACATGTGCTGACGCACTCGGGCACGCGTCTGGAAGCGCTCGATCCGTCGTCGGGCAGGACACGGTGGCACCTGGGCGTCTCCTCGTACCGCGGATTCCGCTACGTGGGCGGCATGCTCCTGATGATCAGGGCAGAAGGCCAGGTGACGGGCATCGACAGCGCGTCGGGCGAGACGAAATGGGCTCGGCGGATACCCGGCCTGAGCGAGGCGTACGTCGTTTCGTTCCCCACGAGCCCATGGGCCTTCGCGGCGAGTACGTCCGACGACGGGGCCCGGACGCGGGTCATGGCGGTCGATCCGAACACAGGGGATGTGCGCTGGGACGTACGACTCGACGGTGCTCTGACACCCGTCGGCGCCGCCGACGGCGATGTCTTCTTCCTTTCGGGTGGCGGTGACTACGGCGAAGCGAATGCTGTGATCCGCTACACCCCGGAGTCCAGGACGACGCGGCGCGTGGCGCTGCCCGTTCCCGTCACTCAGGCGCAGGCCACCGTGTACGGAGGGGTGGCCTATCTTCTGGGCACAAACGGATCCCTGGTGGCGGTCGACACTCGTGCGGGCAAGCAGCTGTGGTCTCTGCAGACGGCAGTGAGCCAAGGCTCGGCACCGGTCTCCGACGGTCGCCGCGTGTACTTCACTGCCGCCGACGGACGGCTGCTCGCCGCCGCCAAGGGAAGGCTCCTCGGCCAGACACCACCACGGCTCAGCGCGAATTCCGCTGAGGCCACAGCCGAATTGCCGGCACCTGGCATCGGCGACGGCCGCATCTACGCCACCGCCCCCGACGGCACCGTGTTCGCCGTGGACGCCCGCATCCCGTCCGCCTGGTGACACGCGAACGGGGCCGCCCCCGAAGAGACGGCCCCGCGAACCTCGCCGAACTCAGCCCAGCTTCGTCACGTCCCGCACCGCGCCCTTGTCCGCGCTGGTCGCCATCGCCGCGTACGCCCGCAGCGCCGCCGACACCTTGCGCTCGCGGTTCTTCGGGGCGTACGCCCCGTTCAACGCCTGCTCACGGCGCGCGAGTTCCGCCTCGTCGACGAGCAACTCGATCGAGCGGTTCGGGATGTCGATGCGGATGCGGTCGCCGTCCTCGACGAGGGCGATCGTGCCGCCGGACGCGGCCTCCGGGGAGGCGTGGCCGATGGACAGGCCCGAGGTGCCGCCGGAGAAGCGGCCGTCGGTGATCAGGGCGCAGGTCTTGCCGAGGCCGCGGCCCTTGAGGAAGGACGTCGGGTAGAGCATCTCCTGCATGCCGGGGCCGCCCTTGGGACCCTCGTAGCGGATGACCACGACGTCGCCGTCGGTCACCTGCTTGTTGAGGATCTTCTCGACTGCCTCCTCCTGCGACTCGCAGACGACCGCCGGGCCCTCGAAGGTCCAGATCGACTCGTCGACGCCGGCCGTCTTGACCACGCAGCCGTCGACGGCGAGGTTGCCCTTGAGGACCGCGAGGCCGCCGTCCTTGGAGTACGCGTGCTCGACGCTGCGGATGCAGCCGCCCTCGGCGTCCTCGTCGAGCGCCTCCCAGCGCTCGGACTGCGAGAATGCCTCCGCCGACCGGACACAGCCAGGGGCGGCGTGCCACAGCTCGACGGCCTCCGGCGAGGGCGACCCGCCGCGCACGTCCCAGGTCTTCAGCCAGTCCCCCAGGGACGGGCTGTGGACGGCGTGCACGTCCTCGTTGAGCAGGCCGCCGCGGTGCAGCTCGCCCAGCAGGGCCGGGATGCCGCCGGCGCGGTGCACGTCCTCCATGTAGTACGTGCGGTCCTTGGCGACGTTGGGCGCGACCTTGGCCAGGCACGGGACCCGGCGGCTGACCGCGTCGATCTCCTCCAGGCCGAACGGAACGCCGGCCTCCTGGGCGGCGGCCAGCAGGTGCAGGATCGTGTTGGTGGAGCCGCCCATGGCGATGTCGAGGGCCATCGCGTTCTCGAAGGCCGCGAAGGTGGCGACGTTGCGTGGGAGGACCGTGTCGTCGTCCTGCTCGTAGTAGCGGCGGGTGATGTCCATGACCGTCTGCGCCGCGGCGACGTACAGCTGCTTACGGGCCGTGTGGGTGGCGAGCACCGAGCCGTTGCCGGGCAGGGACAGGCCGATGGCCTCGGTCAGGCAGTTCATGGAGTTGGCCGTGAACATGCCGGAACACGAGCCGCAGGTCGGACAGGCGTTCTCCTCGATACGGAGGATGTCCTCGTCCGAGATCTTGTCGTTCACGGCGTCGGAGATCGCGTCGACCAGGTCGAGCGTGCGGACCGTGCCGTCGACCAGAGTCGCGCGGCCGGACTCCATCGGGCCGCCGGAGACGAAGACCGTGGGGATGTTCAGCCGCAGGGCGGCGTTCAGCATGCCCGGGGTGATCTTGTCGCAGTTGGAGATGCAGATCAGGGCGTCGGCGCAGTGTGCCTCGACCATGTACTCGACCGAGTCGGCGATCAGGTCGCGGGAGGGCAGGGAGTACAGCATGCCGCCGTGGCCCATCGCGATGCCGTCGTCGACGGCGATCGTGTTGAACTCGCGCGGGATGCCGCCCGCCTCACGGATCGCCTCGCTGACGATCCGGCCGACCGGCTGCAGGTGGGTGTGGCCGGGGACGAACTCGGTGAAGGAGTTCGCGACGGCGATGATCGGCTTCCGGCCGATGTCCGCACCGGGTACACCGGAGGCGCGCATAAGGGCGCGGGCGCCCGCCATGTTGCGGCCGTGGGTGACTGTGCGGGACCTCAGCTCGGGCATCGTCGCTCGCTCCTTCAGAGAGTGCGATCAGAGACTTCTGACTGCTAACGAGCGTACGCCCGTCTTCCAGGGGTCGGGACGAGGTGTCCGGAATGCGGGACGCATGTCTCGCGGAACAGCCGCCCGTAAGCGTCCGCGGCCGTCGGCACCCCTGCGCCGCCGTGCGTGCGCGGGTCAGCGACCGGTGAGATGCCCCTGCACCACCGGCGCCACCCGCGCGATGATCTGCTCCACGTCCGCCGACGCGATCGGCTCGATCCTGATGACGTAGCGCATCATCGCGACGCCCACCAGCTGGGCGGCGGCCAGCTCGGTGCGCAGCTCCGCGTCCGGGGCGTCGATCTCACCGGCGATGCGGCGCATCAGCTGGGCGGAGACGAGGCGGCGGAACACGGCGGCCGCGGCCTCGTTGTTGACGGCCGACCGGACGATGGCGAGCAGCGGCTTCCGCGTCACCGGGTTCTCCCAGAGACCGAAGATGACGCGGGTCATGCGCTCGCCGACGTCGTCCAGAGGGCCTTCCAGGACGGCGTCGCGCACCTTCAGGGCGGGGGCGAAGGCGACCTCGACGGATGCCTCGAAGACCTGCTCCTTGGTGCCGAAGTAGTGGTGGACCAGGGCCGAGTCGACCCCGGCCGCCTTGGCGATGCCGCGCACGGACGTCTTGTCGTATCCGCGCTCGGAGAACTCCTCGCGGGCCGCGTCCAGGATGCGGTCGCGGGTGTCGGCGGATTCCGTACGAGGGGGCCGGCCGCGGCGTCGGGAGCCCACCCCGTCCCGGCCCGAGGTGGTGTCGGTCACGGTCGGGGCACCTTCACCGACGAGGCCAGATGCAGCCGCGTGAAGGCGAGGGCCTCGGCGAGGTCGGCCTCGCGTTCGGCGCTGGACATCGCGCGGCGGGTGTTGACCTCGATGACGACGTGGCCGTCGAAGCCGCTCAGGGCGAGCCGCTCCAGCACCTCGGCGCAGGGCTGGGTGCCGCGGCCGGGGACCAGGTGCTCGTCCTTGGCCGAGCCTCTGCCGTCCGCGAGATGCACGTGCCCCAGCCGGTCCCCCATGCGGTCGATCATGTGCAGCGCGTCGGTGCGGGCGGTCGCCGTATGGCTGAGATCGATCGTGAAGTGCCGGTAGTCGTCCTTCGTCACGTCCCAGTCGGGGGCGTACGCCAGCATCTCGCGGTCGCGGTAGCGCCACGGGTACATGTTTTCGACGGCGAACCGCACATCCGTCTCGTTGGCCATGCGCCAGATACCGTCGACGAAGTCGCGGGCGTACTGGCGCTGCCAGCGGAACGGCGGGTGGACGACGACCGTGCTCGCCCCCAGCTTCTCGGCCGCCGCCTGGGCGCGCTGCAGCTTGGTCCAGGGGTCGGTCGACCACACGCGCTGGGTGATCAGCAGGCAGGGGGCGTGGACGGCGAGGATCGGGATGCGGTGGTAGTCGCTGAGCCGGCGCAGCGCCTCCATGTCCTGGCTGACCGGGTCGGTCCAGACCATGACCTCGACGCCGTCGTATCCGAGGCGCGCGGCGATCTCGAAGGCCGTCGCCGTCGACTCCGGATAGACGGAGGCCGTCGAGAGGGCGACCTTCGCATCCGGGATGCGCACCACTGGTTCTGCCACGAGGGACAGAGTACGGGGCGGGGCTGGAGGCCGGGGAACGGATGGGCGTTGGCTCGCCATGGGGGCGTGGGGCGGTCGGGTGGCGCGAACTGGGCATATGCCGCGGGGGTGGAGTGAGGCCCGGGTCGACAGTGTGGCGGGGTTCACGACGCGCCCCGTGCGGACGCGGGCCTGCTGGAGGGACCGCGCCCCCAGACCCCCGCTTCGGCCCTGAACGGGCCTCGTCCTCAATCGCCGGACGGGCGGAAATTGCCTGGACCACCCCCGAAAAGTCGCCGTCAGTCCACCGTCATGTGATCCAACTTCCGCAGGATCACGCCCTCCCGCAGCGCCCACGGGCAGATCTCCAGCGTCTCCACACCGAAGAGGTCCATCGCCCCCTCTGCCACCAGCGCGCCCGCGAGCAGCTGCCCCGCGCGGCCCTCCGAGACGCCCGGCAGTTCCGCTCGCTGGGCGACCGTCATGCCTGCCAGCCGGGGGACCCAGGCCTCGAGGGACTCCCGCTTCAGGTCACGCTGGACGTAGAGGCCCTCGGCGGAGCGGGCGGCGCCGGCGAGGCGGGCCAGTTGCTTGAAGGTCTTGGAGGTGGCGACCACGTGATCGGGGGCTCCGAAACGGCTGAATTCGCCGACCGTGCGGGCGATCTGGGCCCGGGCATGACGTCGTAGCGCCCGTATGTCCTCCGGCTCGGGCGGATCGCCCGGCAGCCAGGCGGCGGTCAGCCGCCCCGCGCCCAGCGGCAGCGACACCGCCGCGTCCGGCTCCTCGTCGATGCCGTACGCGATCTCCAGGGAGCCGCCGCCGATGTCCAGCACCAGCAGCTTCCCCGCCGACCAGCCGAACCAGCGCCGGGCGGCGAGGAAGGTCAGCCGGGCCTCCTCCGCGCCGGTGAGAACCTGCAGCTCGACCCCGGTTTCGTCCTTCACGCGCGCGAGGACGTCATCGGCGTTGCTGGCCTCCCGCACCGCGGACGTCGCGAACGGCAGGACCTCCTCGACACCCTTGTCCTCGGCGGCCTGCAGCGCCTCATGGACGACGCCGATCAGCTTGTCGACCCCCTCGGGACCGATGGCCCCGCTGTCGTCGAGGAGTTGGGCAAGGCGCAGCTCCACCTTGTGCGAGTGGGCGGGCAGCGGGCGCGCGCCGGGGTGCGCATCCACCACCAGCAGATGCACCGTGTTCGATCCAACGTCGAGGACACCGAGTCTCATGTACGGAACGCTACTGCCACCTGGGCGATCCTCCGTCCTCGAAGGCGCAGGTACGGACGCCGTACCCTGGACCCGTGCCAAAGACGAAAAAGGCGAAGAACGACAAGACGGCCAAATCCGCCACGGGTTCTTCGCAGGCAAAGGCAGCCACGAAGTCGAAGCAGCCCAAGAAGGGTTCCCCGGAACCGGACGAGAAGGGGCTCGACTTCGCGCGCGCATGGGTGGAGTTCCCTGATCCGGCGGACGACGAGCAGGTCTTCCGCTGTGATCTGACATGGCTGACCTCCCGTTGGAACTGCATCTTCGGCAGCGGCTGCCAGGGCATCCAGGCGGGCCGCGCGGACGACGGCTGCTGCACGCTGGGCGCGCACTTCTCGGACGAGGACGACGAGAAGCGGGTCGCCGAGCATGTGGCGAGACTCACGCCGGAGATCTGGCAGCACCACGACGAGGGCATGGAGCACGGCTGGATCTCGGAGGACGAGGACGGCGACCGCCAGACCCGCCCGTTCCAGGGCTCGTGCATCTTCCAGAACCGGCCCGGCTTCGCCGGTGGCGCGGGCTGCTCGCTGCACATCCTCGCCCTGAAGGAGGGCCGCGAGCCGCTGGAGACCAAGCCGGACGTCTGCTGGCAGCTGCCGATCAGGCGGACGTACGACTGGATCGACCGGCCCGACGACACCCGGGTGCTCCAGGTGTCGATCGGCGAGTACGACCGCCGCGGCTGGGGCCCCGGCGGCCACGACCTGCACTGGTGGTGCACCTCGGCGACCTCGGCGCACGGCGCGGGCGACCCGGTGTACGTGTCCTACCGGGCGGAGCTGACCGAGCTGATGGGCAAGGCGGGCTACGACCGCCTGGTCGAACTGTGCGAGGCGCGGCTGGCGTCGCAGCTGCCGTTGGTGGCACCGCATCCGGCGGACCCGGTCGACTAGGAGGAGCGAGCCGGCGCGACTAGTACGCCGGCGGGCTCGGGTCGCCGCTGCCGCCGGCCGGCGGTGGGCTCCCCGGGGCGGACGGGCCGGACGGCGAGGGGTCGCCGGCCGTGGGGCTCGGGTCGGGTGACGAGGGCGGCGGGTCGCTGGGCACGGGGTCCGGCGGGGCCGAGGTCGTCGGGGTCGGGTCGGGGCCGGAGGACGAGGGCGGGGGGCTGCCGGGGGTTCCGGGGTCGGTCGGGTCGCCGGGGTGGGTGGGGTCGGTGGGATACGGATCCGGGTCGGGGCCGTGTCCCGGGTCGGACGGGCTGGGGGCGGTGCCGTAGCCCTCGATGGAGACGAGGGTGCCGGCGGGTGAGATCGCCAAGCGCGCGCTCCAGTGACCGGACGGCTCGCGCAGATGGTCGACGTACACCTTGATCGTCAACGACTCGCCGGGTGCCAGGGTTCCCGTCGACCGGCTCAGATAGAGCCAGTGCGCGCCGGTGGTCGCGGACCAGCGCACCGGCGTGCGCCCCGTCGCCGTCAGGGTGACGAGCGTGGTGTCGCCTCTGTGGCCGGCCGTCACCTCCAGGTGGCCGGTGCCGTGCGCGCCGCTGACGCTGATGACCTGCACCGAGACGTCCGGTTTGTTACGGCTGCCGAAAGGGTCGCCCCGTTCGGGGCTCGCGTTGCCGGCGTTCTCGTAGCCGCCGTCCGCCGTTTCTCCGTCGAGGCTGCCGGGGCCGTGCGCCTCGCTCGCGCTGGCCGAGGTGCCGTCGACGCCCTCGCCGGTCGGGGTGCCCCGGTAGGCGGCCCACAGGGCGAGGACCGGGGCGGCGACGACGGTGGCGACGACGGTTGTCGTGACGGCACGCGCGCGTAGGCGGTCCCTGCGGGCGGCACGATCCTTGGGGTCCATCGGGAAGCCGCGCCGGTCGAAGCGCGGCACGGCGACGCCCCGCGCGCGCGTATGGTGCGCCATCGCCGTGTGCAGGGCCGCGCGGGGTGCCTCCAGGACGGGCAGCTCGGCGGGGGTGACGGTCGCGCCGGGCCACCTGCCCGGGACCGCGCGCTCGGCGGTACGACGGCAGCGGGGGCAGTCGTCGACGTGCCGGACGAGTTCGCGGCGCAGGGCTGTGCCGAGCACGACCTGGTTGTCGCCGGTGAGGCGGGCGACGCTCGGACAGGCGCCGGTCTCGACGACGGCGAGGGCCGCGCGCGTGCGCTCGACCTCGCAGGCGGCGGAGGCCAGCAGGTCGCGGGCGGCGGCCAGGTCCAGGCCGAGGACGGCGGCGACCTCGTGGGCGGCGAGGTGGTGGCGTACGGCGAGTTCGAGCGCCTCGCGCTGCTCCGGGGTGGTGCCGGCGGCCTCCGGCCAGGCCAGCAGGGCGAGTTCGCGGCGGCGCTGCTCCTGGACCTGCTCGGAGACGGGCGGCTTCGCGGACTGCGCTCCCGTCTGCCGGTGGGAGTGGTGCCGGCCCGCCGCATGACTGCTCTGACGTTTCTGCTTGGCCTCGGCCAGCTTGCGCAGACACGCCCAGCGGGCCAGCGCGTACAGCCAGGGCCGCCGGTCCGCGGCCGCCTCCGGGACGCGCTGCCCGCGCCGCTCGGCGAGTGCGAGGGCGTCACCCAGGGCGGCGGTCGCGGCGTCGTGGTCGCACAGCACGGACAGGCAGTAGGTGAACAGCCCGTCCAGATACGGCTCGTAGCGCGCGGGCGGCCGCTGCGCGACCGTACGCGCCGCCGCGCGATCACGCGCCTCCCGGTGCGCTCGATGGGCGCCGGCGGTGCGGGTCGAGGTTTCCGGACTGCTGCTCATCATTGGGGGACCGTAGGGGGCCTGAGGTGGCGCCTTCTTGCCCCTTGAGCGGTTTTAATCCATACGGGTGAAACGATCCCTCAATCGGGGACAGGGGCCCCGGATTCCGTGGCTTGTGCATGACGAGTACGGCGGCTCACGCATGAGGAGTACGGCGGCTCGTGCATGCCGAGGCGGCCTCGCGGCGACCCGGAAGCGGTGGTGCATGCGCGGCCGTACGGCGTTGTCAGTGGGCTCGGTTACGGTTCTTCGCATGGCTGCCCGTACCAAGACCACGAAGGACCGCCCGTCCTACCGCTGCACCGAGTGCGGCTGGCAGACGGCCAAGTGGCTCGGCCGCTGCCCCGAGTGCCAGGCATGGGGGACGGTCGAGGAGTACGGCGCGCCCGCGGTCCGCACGACGACGCCGGGGCGGGTGACGACGTCCGCGCTGCCCATCGGCCAGGTCGACGGGCGGCAGGCGACCGCGCGGTCCACCGGCGTGCCCGAGCTGGACCGGGTGCTCGGCGGCGGGCTGGTGCCCGGCGCCGTCGTCCTGGTCGCGGGCGAACCCGGCGTCGGCAAGTCCACACTGCTGCTGGACGTGGCGGCCAAGTCCGCGAGCGACGAGCACCGCACGCTCTATGTCACCGGCGAGGAGTCGGCGAGCCAGGTCCGGCTGCGTGCCGACCGCATCGGCGCCCTCGACGACCACCTGTATCTCGCCGCCGAAACCGATCTGGCCGCCATCCTCGGCCACTTGGACGCGGTGAAGCCGTCGCTGCTCGTCCTCGACTCCGTACAGACGGTCGCCTCCCCGGAGATCGACGGCGCCCCCGGTGGCATGGCCCAGGTCCGGGAGGTGGCCGGCGCCCTGATCCGGGCCTCCAAGGAGCGCGGGATGTCCACCCTCCTGGTGGGCCATGTCACCAAGGACGGCGCCATCGCGGGGCCGCGGCTGCTGGAGCACCTGGTGGACGTGGTGCTGCACTTCGAGGGTGACCGACATGCCCGGCTTCGCCTGGTTCGCGGGGTCAAGAACCGTTATGGGGCGACCGACGAGGTCGGCTGCTTCGAGCTGCACGACGAGGGCATCACGGGCCTTGCCGACCCGAGCGGACTCTTCCTGACCCGTCGTGACGAACCGGTCCCCGGCACCTGTCTGACCGTCACCCTGGAGGGCCGCCGCCCCCTGGTCGCCGAAGTCCAGGCGCTGACGGTCGACTCACAGATCCCCTCCCCGCGCCGCACCACGTCCGGTCTGGAGACCTCCCGCGTCTCGATGATGCTGGCCGTGCTCGAGCAGCGGGGCAGAATCAGCGCGCTCGGCAAGCGGGACATCTACTCCGCGACGGTCGGCGGAGTGAAGCTCTCGGAGCCCGCGGCCGACCTCGCCGTCGCCCTCGCCCTGGCCTCCGCCGCCAGCGACACCCCCCTGCCGAAGAACCTCGTCGCGATCGGCGAGGTGGGCCTCGCGGGCGAGGTCAGACGGGTCACGGGCGTGCAGCGCAGGCTCGCCGAGGCGCACCGGCTGGGCTTCACGCACGCGCTCGTACCGGGCGACCCGGGCAAGATCCCTGCCGGCATGAAGGTGCTGGAAGTGGCCGACATAGGGGACGCCCTGCGGGTCCTTCCGCGCTCGCGTCGCCGAGAGGCCCCACGGGACGAGGAGGACCGCCGGTAGACTTTGCCCTGGTCTCGCCCGTCCGTACGAACCAAGTGTGCGAAACGGAGCGCCCCAGAACCTGCGACCGGAGGAGTGCAGTGGCAGCCAACGACCGGGTAGCAGCTCCCGGAAAGTCCGGTGGGAGTGCCGGTTCCGATGGCCTGATGCGCGCCTCGCTGAGCGCGGTGGCTCCCGGCACGGCCCTGCGTGACGGACTGGAGCGAGTGCTCCGCGGCAACACCGGCGGGCTCATCGTGCTCGGCTTCGACAAGACCGTCGAGACGATGTGTACGGGCGGGTTCGTCCTGGATGTCGAGTTCACGGCGACGCGTCTGCGGGAGCTGTGCAAGCTGGACGGCGGCATCGTGCTGTCGTCCGACCTGTCGAAGATCCTGCGGGCGGGTGTCCAGTTCGTGCCCGACGCGACGATCCCGACGGAGGAGACGGGCACCCGGCACCGTACGGCGGACCGGGTCAGCAAGCAGGTCGGCTTCCCTGTCGTCTCGGTCTCCCAGTCGATGCGGCTGATCGCGCTCTACGTCGACGGGCAGCGCCGCGTCCTGGAGGACTCCGCGGCGATCCTGTCCCGCGCCAACCAGGCCCTGGCGACCCTCGAGCGCTACAAGCTCCGCCTGGACGAGGTCGCGGGAACGTTGTCAGCGCTGGAGATCGAGGACCTGGTGACGGTCCGCGACGTCTCGGCGGTGGCCCAGCGGCTGGAGATGGTGCGGCGTATCGCGACCGAGATCGCCGAGTACGTGGTGGAACTGGGCACGGACGGGCGCCTTCTGGCGCTTCAGCTGGACGAGCTGATCGCCGGTGTGGAGCCCGAGCGCGAGCTCGTGGTGCGCGACTACGTTCCCGAGCCGACGGCCAAGCGGTCCCGCACGGTCGACGAGGCGCTGTACGAGCTGGACGCGCTCACGCACGCGGAACTGCTCGAACTTCCGACGGTGGCGCGGGCGTTGGGGTACACGGGTTCGCCCGAGGCGCTGGACTCGGCGGTTTCTCCGCGGGGATTCCGGTTGCTGGCCAAGGTGCCGCGGCTGCCGGGGGCGATCATCGACCGGCTGGTGGAGCACTTCGGGGGGCTGCAGAAGCTGCTCGCCGCGAGCGTGGACGACCTGCAGACCGTGGACGGCGTGGGCGAGGCCCGGGCGCGGAGCGTGCGGGAGGGGCTGTCGCGGTTGGCGGAGAGCTCGATTCTGGAGCGGTACGTCTAATTGGCAAGCCGCGTGCATCGGTGCCCGGCGTTGCGCTGAGGCCGGGGCGTTGCCCACCCCCACGCCACGGGGTGCCGCCTGTACGACACGCCAGGCCAACGCCGGTACGTCCAGTAGGCCTGAAGGGGCGCGGGGAACTGCGCGACCAGCCACGACGAAGCCGCGGACAATCGACGGCCCATCGCCGCCCCTCCCAGCGGAGCGCTCAGTCGTTCTCCAGCACGAATGACGTCTGCACCGTGCCGAACCCCGGTGTCTTCGCCTCCACCAGATACGTCCCCGGTCCGGCCTTGCCCGCCGAAGGCGTCGCGCACTGGGCGGCGCTGGCGTTGCGGTCCCACTTCAGGGTGTACGTGATGCTGGAGCCGGCGGGCACCCGGAACGGCAGGCTGCCGGCGGCCTTGGGGCAGTCGGCGGAGGACCAGAAGTCGTCCTCGGCGCCCGCCTGAGTGATCGTCACCACCGCGTTCTTCGGGCCGAGGTCGACCTTGCAGTCGTAGGTGGAGGAGTTCGTCGCGGTCAGCAGCAGGGCGGGTGTCTCGCCGGGCTCGTACGCGTTGTGCAGGCTCCTCACGGCCAACTTGACCTGGCCCGCGATGCAGTTGGGCAGTGTGGAGCCCGCGGCGACCGTGTCGTCCACGCCGACCCCGCTGCCCGAACTGCCGCCCGCGGATCCGCTGCCCGAGCCGGCCGACCCGCCGGAGTCCCCGGAGCCGCCGCCGTCCCCGGACCCCGAGCCGTCGCCGGACCCGGAGCCGCCGGAGTCCCCACCGCCGGTCGACTCGTCGCGCCCGCCCGGCGCCTGACTGATCGCCGGACCCGAGCCCGACGGACCCGGCGTGATCGTCGAGGGTGCGGGATTCTTGCCGTCGGAACCGTCCGCGTTGTTCTTGCCGCCTCCGCCGCCCGAGGCGAGCACCCAGGTGACCAGGAGCGCCAACAGGGCGACCACGGACAGCAGTACGGCCCTCCGTCGCCAGTAGATGGAGGAGGGAAGCGGCCCGACCGGATTGCGCAGAGATCCCACGGCGCAAACTGTACGAGAGATCGGCGCGTTAGCTTGCTCCACCCGCCGCCACGGGCCGCAACTTTTCCGGATCATCATCCCGGACGTCACCCGGCGGCGGCCGTTCCACCCCTGTCCTCCGTCAGGTTCGGTACCTGACGATCGCAGGATGTGACGGTATCGGCCCGCCGCCTACGGTCCGTGACCATGGACTTCGAGGACGCCGAGCTGTACCGCGACATCACCGACCACGCCCACGACACACCAACGTGGGTACAGCACACCGCCGAGATATGGACGGAAGCCGGACTACTGCTGTTCGCCGCGCTGTTCGTCACCAGCTGGTGGCGAGCCAGACGCGACAGCTCCCGTGCGTTCGCGATCGCGGCCCTTGCACCTCTGGCCACGGCTGTGGCGTACGTCTGCAGTGAGCTCCTCAAGTCCGTTGTCACACAGGAACGTCCGTGCCGCGCGGTGCCGGAAGCGACCGCCCCGCTCAGCGTCTGCCCGCCCCCCGGTGACTGGTCCTTCCCCAGCAACCACGCCACCATCGCCGGTGCCGCGGCACTCACACTGGCCCTGACCCGGCGCGCGCTGATCCTGCTGACTGCGCCGCTGGCCCTCCTGATGGCCTTCTCCCGCGTCTTCGTCGGCGTCCACTACCCGCACGACGTAGCCGCGGGCCTCGTCCTCGGTGCGGTCGTCGCGGTGGCCGCCGTACGGCTCGGCACCCGCCCCGCGGTCCGGCTGACCGAGGCGATGCGGGCCTCGTCGGCGCCCGGCGTACGGTGGTTCACGGGTCCGGGGCCGGAGCGCGTCCCTTCGTACGACATGCGCTGAGCCTCAGGACTCCACCAGCCCCGCCTCGTACGCCACGATCGCCGCCTGCACCCGGTTGCGCACCCCCAACCGGTCGAGCACCGCGCTGACATACGCCTTCACCGTGCCCTCGACGAGATGCAGCCGGGCGGCGATCTCAGGGTTGGACAGGCCCGCGCCGACGAGCCCCAGCACCTCACGCTCACGCGGGCTGAGCCCGGCCACGCGCGCGCGTGCGGCGGCCTCGCGGCCCAGCCGCCCGTCGCTGCCGCCCAGCCCGTCGATGACGTACCGCGCGACCTTCGGCGACAGGAAGGCCGCGCCGCCCGCCACCGCCCGTACACCCGCGATCAGTTCGTACGGGTCTCCGGACTTCAGCAGGAAGCCGGTGGCGCCGCCGCCGAGTGCGCGGGCCACGTACGCCTGTTCGGAGAAGGTGGTGAGCATCGCCACGGCCGTGCCGGGGACGGTCCGTACGATCTCCTCCGCGGCGGCGAGGCCGTCCAGGCGGGGCATGCGGATGTCCAGCAGGGCGACGTCCGGCCGGTGTGCCCGCGCCAGCTCGACCGCCTCGCGCCCGTCGCCCGCCTCCGCGACGACCTCGGTCTCCCCGCCGCTCGCCAGGATGGCGCGCACACCGGCCCGCACCATCGCCTCGTCGTCGGCCAGCAGTACGCGGATCACCGTACGAACTCCTCATTTGTGGAAGGGCGTTGAGACAGGCCCGCCCTGGGGATGACGTCCTTGGCGACCAGCCGTCCCGTGTCGTCGAAGCAGAGCCTGAAGTGGTCGACGGAGACGAGGAGTTCACCGCTCGCGCGGTAGTAGCGGCAGTCGCTGCCCGTCGGGGGCGGTGCGGGCGCGCGCTCCACCGGCGCGTCCCGAACCGTGCGGTCCGGCAGGACGCCGGCGAGGTCGCCGACCATGGCCCCCGGCCTCAGCTCGGCGTAGGCCGCGGGCGGCAGCACCGAGTGGGTCTCCGTGTACGCGTACCAGGCGAACGCCCCGCCGACGAGCACGAGGCCCGCGCCGAGGGCGGCCACGAAGGCCAGGACGACGCGGCGGCGGGCGCGCGTGAAGGGGGCGTACGGGGCGGCCGAGGCAGCGGGGGCCGACCGTACGGGCGTGGCCGCGGGCTCCTCGGGGACGTACGCCCACACCCGGAATCCGTCCCCGTGGGGGCCGGCCTCGAAGGCGCCGCCGACCGCGGTGACGGCGGCGCGGAGGGCCTGGAGTCCGGTGCCGCCGGAGGGAGGCGGCGCGACCGGCACCGCGCCGTCGACCACCGCCCGTCCGCCCGCCACCGTGACCGCCGGGGCCTCAACCACCGGAGCCCGTCCGCCGGTCACCGTGACCGTCGTGCCCTCGACCACCGGGGCCCGTCCGCCGGCCACCGTGACCGTCGCACCCTCGGCCTCCCTGGCCGCCGTCACGGTGACCTCGGCACCTGGCGCATGCCGGGCCGCGTTGGTCAGCGCCTCGCGGACCACCCGGTACAGGACCCGCTCCGCGACCCCGCCGTCCGGCCACCGCGCTGCCGTACCGTCCTGCGCCGGCTCCCACCGCACCGGCAGTCCCGACTCGGCGGCGCGTGCGACGAGTTGCTCGACGGTCTCGCCCGGTGGGGTGAGGGAGAGCGGCTCGTCCTGCTCCCGCAGCACGCCGATGATGCGGTGCAGCCGTTCGGTGGCATCGGCGGCGGCCGCGCGCAGGTCGGCGGCGGCGGTGCGGTGGTGGTCCGGGAGGCCCGGGGCGACCTGGAGGGCGCCCGCACGCAGGGCGATCAGGCTCAGCTCGTGCCCCAGGGAGTCGTGCATGTCCTGGGCGATGCGGGCCCGCTCGCGCAGCCGGGCGCGCTCCTCGGCGATGCGCTGCTCGCCCTCCAGCCGCGCGGCCCGCGTCCAGCCGGCCTCGGCCAGCTGACGGCCCTGCCGCCAGTAGCGGCCACCGAGCCAGGGAAAGACGCAGCCGAAGAGCAACGTGCCCGTCAGCACCACCCATTCCGGCGCCGGATCGACCCCCAGCCACGCGATCCTCGCCGTACCGAGACAGCCGACGGCCCCGAAGACGACCGCCGGCGCGCGCACCCGTTCCGCACGCAGGCCGAGCAGCAGCGCGAAGACGCCGAGCGCGGGGCCGTAGGAGACGGTGAACAGGGCGGGGGCCGCGGCCAGGCTCAGTACGGCCGTCAGCGCGAAGGCGGCCAACGGCTGCCGCCGGGCCACGGCGACCGCGGCGGCGAGCACAACCAGCCCTGCCAGCTGCTGCCACAGGGCACGCGGCTCGTTCATCCCGAGCCGGTCGGCCGTGAGCGCCGGCACCACGAGGAAGGCCCAGAGGAGGCAGGCCCGCCATATGCGAGGACGTTCCATCCGCCCGACGCTACAAGCGGGGGACAGGGCGCCACTGCTGCCGATCGTCAGGTGCGGTGCGCCCTTTGAGGCAGGTCACCCGAATCAGCCCGTCCGGCGTTCGAGGACAAGGCCCCTTCAGGGCCGAAGCGGGGGGTCTGGGGGCCGCAGGCCCCCAGGGACCGCGGCCGACCACAACCCGCAGCCACACAACGCACCGGCACCACCACCTACCGACCCGGCCGCCACCGACATGGCAGGATCGGAAAGGCCATGACTGCGCCCACAAAGCCCTCACCCGACAGCCCCGCCGACGCCAACGCCCTCTCCGGCCCCTCCCTCGGAGAGAACGGCTCTCCCCTCGGAGAGAACCTGCACAGCCCGGTGATCGACTGGTTCGACGAAAACGCCCGCGACCTCCCCTGGCGGCGCCCCGAGGCCGGCCCCTGGGGCGTGATGGTCAGCGAGTTCATGCTGCAGCAGACGCCCGTGAACCGCGTCCTGCCCGTCTACGAACAGTGGCTCTCGCGCTGGCCCCGCCCCGCCGACCTCGCCAAGGACGCCCCCGGCGAGGCCGTCCGCGCCTGGGGCCGGCTCGGCTACCCGCGCCGCGCGCTGCGGCTGCACGGTGCCGCCGTCGCCATAGCGGAACGGCACGGCGGGGACGTACCGACCGATCACGCCCAGCTGCTCGCGCTGCCCGGCATCGGCGAGTACACGGCCGCGGCGGTCGCCTCCTTCGCCTACGGCCAGCGGCACCCCGTCCTGGACACCAACGTCCGCCGGGTCTTCGCGCGCGCCGTCACCGGCGTGCAGTACCCGCCGAACGCCACCACCGCCGCCGAACGCAAGCTGGCCCGTGCCCTGCTGCCCGACGACGAGGGCGTCGCCGCCCGCTGGGCCGCGGCCTCCATGGAGCTCGGCGCGCTGGTGTGCACCGCCAAGAACGAGTCGTGCCACCGCTGCCCGATCGCCGCGCAGTGCGCCTGGCGGCTGGCCGGGAAGCCGGAGCACGACGGGCCGCCGCGCCGCGGTCAGACGTACGCCGGTACCGACCGCCAGGTGCGCGGCAAGCTGCTCGCCGTACTCCGCGAGGCCCACGCTCCCGTTCCGCAGGCGGCCCTGGACCGGGTGTGGCACGAGCCGGTGCAGCGCGCCCGCGCGCTGGACGGCCTCGTCGCGGACGGTCTGGTGGAGCCGCTGCCCGGCGGGACGTACCGACTGCCGCTGACCTGACGCACAGTCACATCACAGCCCCGGCGCCTCTGTGACAGCGAACAGACAGCAGCCGTACGACCGTCACGCGCCCACCAGCCCACCAAATCACCCCATAACCACCCCAACCCGACCTCCGTTTTGTCCTATTCCTGATTCCGTTACACAACCGACGGACAGCCGAGCGCTAGCCGAAGGCTGCTTCGGACAGCCCCGTGACAACGCCTCCGTAGCTTCATTTCCGTACCCGACAGACGGGGACGACTACGAAGCACAAGCAGTGAGACCGACGGCGAACAGACCGGCGGACACGGGGAATCGGAGGCGGTCAACATGGCGCAGGGCGAGGTGCTCGAGTTCGAGGAGTACGTCCGCACCCGGCAGGACGCGCTGCTGCGCAGCGCCCGCCGACTGGTCCCGGACCCGGTGGACGCGCAGGACCTGCTGCAGACGGCGCTGGTGCGGACGTACCACCGCTGGGACGGCATCGCGGACAAGCGGCTCGCGGACGCCTACCTGCGCCGCGTGATGATCAACACGCGGACCGAGTGGTGGCGGGCGCGGAAGCTGGAGGAGGTGCCGACCGAGCAGCTCCCGGACGCCTCGGTGGACGACTCCACCGAGCAGCACGCGGACCGCGCCCTGCTGATGGACATCATGAAGGTGCTCGCACCCAAGCAGCGCAGTGTCGTGGTGCTGCGACACTGGGAGCAGATGTCCACGGAGGAGACGGCCGCCGCCCTCGGCATGTCGGCCGGAACGGTCAAGAGCACGCTGCACCGGGCGCTCGCCCGGCTCCGCGAGGAGCTGGAGTCCCGCGATCTGGACGCACGCGCGCTGGAGCGTGAGGAGCGGGAGCGTTGCGCGGCCTAGGCACGACGGCGGGCGGCACCGGGCGCACGGACGGGGATGACAGGGGCAGGGACGGGGGTTCCGGGGAGACCGGACCCGACCGCCCCGGACCCGCACCCGTCCGGGGGACCTTGCAGGCGGCGTTCACGGCGATGGTCGTGGTCGTCGCCCTCGCCCTTTTCGTCTCCGGGTGTGCCACCGGCGGCACCGGCGCCCGCGACGAGGGACCGGCACACGACGACGCGATGGGCTCGGCCTTCTCGTCGTCGCTCGCGCCCGCGGCCTCGCCCTCCCCGTCCGCCGTCCCGGACCCCGCGGAAGCCGTCCGCCTGGTCAAGGCGGATCCCAAGGTCTCGGCGGAGGTCAAGCGCGAGCTGAAGCCGTGTGTGTCCGACGGCTATCCCGTCGACGTGTCGTACGGCGACCTGACCGGCGGACCCGCGGACGACATCGTGGTCAACGTCCTGTCCTGCGGCGACCAGGTCGGGGTCGGCTCGTACGTGTACCGCGAGCAGGGTGGCGCGTACCACAATGTGTTCAAGGCCGAGGAGCCCCCGGTCTACGCGGAGATCGACCGCGGCTACCTGGTGGTGACCAAGCAGGTGTACGCGAAGGACGACGCGCTGTCGAACCCGTCCAGCGAGAACGTGGTCTCATACCTGTGGACGTCCGGCCGCTTCGCGCTGAAGTACCGCACGCGCACCGACTACGGCAACCTCGGCGGAGAAGACGAGTCGGCGGCATCCGACGGCTGACGCGGCCGCCCGCGGGAGTGAACGCATCGCCCGCTCCCCGCGTCCCCCAAGTGGACGCTTCCGACGAACCCCGAAGCATGCTTCGGACAGACTCCAGAAGCACACGGCACACGGCACACGAGGACTGAGAGCACCGGGATGGCAGACCAGACCCACGTCCTGTTCGTCGAGGACGACGACGTCATCCGCGAGGCCACCCAGCTCGCCCTGGAGCGGGACGGCTTCGCGGTCACCGCCATGCCCGACGGGCTGTCAGGCCTGGAGGCGTTCCGGACGAACCGGCCGGACATCGCGCTGCTGGACGTCATGGTCCCGGGTCTGGACGGAGTCAGCCTGTGCCGGCGCATCCGCGACGAGTCGACCGTGCCGGTGATCATGCTCTCGGCGCGCGCCGACTCGATCGACGTGGTGCTGGGTCTGGAGGCGGGCGCGGACGACTACGTGACCAAACCGTTCGACGGCGCCGTGCTCGTCGCCCGGATCCGCGCCGTGCTGCGCCGCTTCGGGCACGCGAGCGGCGGTGACCGGACCGACGAGGCCGGCATGGCCGCCGCCGGCGCGGTGCTGACCTTCGGCGATCTGGAGGTCGACACCGAGGGCATGGAGGTACGCAGGGCCGGGCAGCCGGTGGCGCTCACGCCGACCGAGATGCGGCTGCTGCTGGAGTTCTCCTCCGCGCCGGGCACGGTGCTGTCGCGGGACAAGCTGCTGGAGCGGGTGTGGGACTACGGCTGGGGTGGGGACACCCGGGTCGTCGACGTCCATGTGCAGCGGCTGCGGCAGAAGATCGGCCAGGACCGCATCGAGACGGTCCGTGGCTTCGGCTACAAGTTGAAGGCCTGAGCGGGGCGGGCATGCGGGGGATGTTCAGACGGCCGGCCGCGTCCGGCGCGGGGCGCGTCAGCCTCACGGACCCGGCGGACCTCACGGGCCGGGGGGCGGGTGTCCGTACGGGCGCCGGGCGCATGGGGGATCGTACGGACGGCCGGGGCACGGGTGGTCGTGCGGGCCTGCGGGTGAGCGGTCACCGCGGCAGCCGTGTGGCCATTCGTACGGGACTGAGGTGGAAGCTGAGTGCCGCGATCGCGCTGGTCGGCGCGCTCGTGGCGATCGTGCTGAGCCTGGTCGTGCACAACCAGGCCCGGGTCTCGATGCTGGACAGCGCGCGCGACCTCGCGGACGAGCGCCTCCAGATCGCCCAGCGCGGCTACGAGCAGTCCAAGCGGCTGAACTTCCCGAACGCCAGCATCGACGACCCGGAGCTGCCGGCGGCCCTGCGGGACAAGGTCGAGGAGGGCCGGCGGGCGACATATGTGACGGACACGCCGAGCGGGGCGCCCGACATCTGGGCGGCCGTACCGCTCAACGACGGGCATGTCCTGTCCCTCCGCGACGGCTGGACCGACCGCAGTGAGCAGATCCTGAACCGCCTCGACCAGGCCATGATCATCGGCTCCATCGCGGTCGTGCTCGGTGGCAGCGCGCTCGGCGTGCTCATCGGCGCGCAGTTGTCGCGCCGGCTGCGCAAGGCTGCGGCCGCGGCGAACCAGGTCGCGAGCGGCGAGCCGGACGTGCGAGTGCGGGACGCCATCGGGGGTGTCGTACGGGACGAGACCGACGATCTGGCGAGTGCGGTGGACGCGATGGCGGACGCGCTGCAGCAGCGCCTGGAGGCGGAGCGCCGGGTCACGGCGGACATCGCGCACGAGCTGCGCACGCCGGTGACGGGTCTGCTGACGGCGGCGGAACTCCTTCCCCCCGGCCGACCCACCGAACTGGTCCTGGACCGGGCGAAGGCCATGCGCACGCTCGTCGAGGACGTGCTGGAAGTGGCCCGCCTGGACAGTGCCTCGGAGCGGGCCGAGCTGCAGGACATCATGCTGGGCGAGTTCGTCAGCCGGCGGGTCGCCGCGAAGGATCCCGAGATCGAGGTGCGGGTCGTCCATGAGTCGGAGGTCACGACCGACCCCCGGCGCCTGGAGCGGGTGCTGTTCAACCTGCTGGCGAACGCCGCCAGGCACGGCAGGCCGCCCATCGAGGTCACCGTCGAGGGCCGGGTCATCCGCGTCCGCGACCACGGCCCCGGTTTCCCCGAGGACCTGCTCGCCGAGGGCCCCAGCCGCTTCCGCACGGGCAGCAGCGACCGCTCGGGCCACGGCCACGGCCTCGGCCTGACGATCGCGGCAGGCCAGGCCCGGGTGCTCGGCGCCCGCCTGACCTTCCGCAACGTACGCCCGGCGGGCGCCCCGGAGCACGTCCCGTCGGAGGGCGCGGTGGCCGTCCTGTGGCTCCCGGAGCACGCGCCGACGAACACGGGGAGCTACCCGATGCTGCCGTAGTGAGCGGGCTCATTCGGGGAGCTCGGGTCGGCTCACTCGAACGGCTTGGAGAAGTCGAGCTCCTCGTTCCGCTCGGTCAGCGAGTACCAGTTGCCGTTGTCGTCGCGGAAGATCGCCTCGATGCCGTACGGCCGCTCCTGCGGCTCCTGGATGAACTCCACCCCGCGCGCCTTGAAGGTCTCGTAGTCCCCCCGGCAGTCATCGGTCCGGAACGCCCCGGCCCCGATGACCCCCTTCCCGACAAGCGTCTTCAACGCCTCGGAGGACTCGGGATCGAGCCCGGGCCCGTCGAGGCTCATCAACGCGAGTTCGACGTCCGGCTGGTCCTTGGCCCCCACGGTGACCCACCGCATATCCCCCATCGAGAGATCGTTCCGCACCTCGAAGCCGATCTTCTCGGTGAAGAACGCCTTGGTGCGCTGCTGGTCAAACGTCCATACGGTGGTGATGCCCAGGCCCTTGATCATGACGGCACTCTCCTGTGCTCCGGCTCTGTCTTCCTGCCCGTCACGGTAGGCAGAGCCGCCGTCGGCACGCTTCTCCAGAGTTGCTCTCCTGGCCCCTTGCCGGCCGAGGTGGTTGTCAGTGGGGCGTGTCACCATCGGTGCCATGGACAAGGTGCGGCAGTTGCGGCTGGCGAAGGACGCCATGGACCGGGACTGGGCCGACCCGGACCTCGATCTGGATGCCGTCGCCGCGCATGCCGGATACTCGCGGTATCACTTCGTGCGGGTCTTCAAGGCGGCGTACGGCGAGACACCGGGCCAGTACCTGACGCACCGGCGGATCGAGCGGGCCGAGGAGTATCTGCGGGGGGCCAATCTGACCGTGACCGAGATCTGCCACCTGGTCGGCTTCAGCAGCCTCGGCACGTTCTCGTCCCGCTTCAAGGCACGAACCGGCCTGACACCGAGCGAGTACCGGGACAAGCACGTCGGCCGCGGAGCCTCACTGATACCGGGCTGCTACGCGATGCTGTGGGCCGGGGGCTTCCGACAACGGGACACCTCGTCCGGCGCTCGAGAGCAAGACCCATTCGGCCGCACCGCTGGACGCCACTCCAGGCAATCCGCCCCGCCCGGCGCCTGAGGACAAGCCACCACCGTCCCTATCCCCGCAGTGGACAGCCACCTCTCGACGCCGGTCCGCGTCTTTCAGGCCGCCCGGCGTCTGAGACGAGGCGCCGCCATCCCTATCCCCCACCCACCCGCAGGAGGCAGCCACCTCTCGACGCCGGTCCGCATCATTCAGCCCGTCCGGCGTTTGAGGACGAGGCCCCTTCAGGGCCGACGGGGGTCCAGGGGGCGGAGCCCCCTGGCGGGGTGGAAGGGGCGGAGCCCCTTCAAGGATGGGACGGGTAGGGGCGGCGGGGGCGAGACCCCGGGCAGCACACCACCCGAGGGCCTCCCCACCGCGAACTCAGACGGCCTCCACCACCGCCGCCTTGGCCCCCGAACCGGAATCCCCGCCCGCAGCATCCCCCTGAGGCCCCGCCCCCTTCAGCGGCACCTCCTTCACGAACACAGCCGCAACCAAAGACACCACAGCAACCACGGCCCCCAGCAAGAACGCCCCATGCGTCCCAGCCGACACCGCATGCCGATACGCCCCCGCCACAGCCTCCGGCAACTCCGCCAAACTCGCCGCATCCAACTGCGCCGACTGCTCCGTCACCTTCGCCCCGAGCGCCCCACCCCGCTCAGCCATGACGTCCTGCACCCGGCTGTTGAACAACGCCCCCATGATCGCGACACCGAACGAGGACCCGAGCGTCCGGAACAGCGTGGTGGACGAGGACGCGACACCCATGTCCCTCATCTCCACACTGTTCTGCGCGACCAGCATGGTGATCTGCATCAGACAGCCCATCCCGAGACCGACCACGGCCATGTACACCCCGGACGTGAAACGACTCGTCCCGGTGTCCATCAACGACAGCAGATACAGCCCGACGACCATCAGCACACTGCCGGCGATCGGGAACACCTTGTACTTGCCGGTGTTCGTGGTGACCCGCCCGGCCACCATCGACGTCACGAGCATCGCCCCGAGCATCGGCAGCAGCAGCAACCCGGAGTTGGTCGCGGAAGCCCCCTGCACGGACTGCTGGTACAGCGGCAGGAACAGCGTCGCACCGAACATCACGAAGCCGGTGATGAAGCCGATGACGGACATCAGCGTGAAGTTGCGGCTGCGGAAGATGTGCAGCGGAACCACCGGCTCGGCAGCCTTGGTCTGCCAGAACACGAACCCGACCAGCGCGGCCACACCGATCCCGATGAGCTCCATGATCCGCGCGGAGGTCCAGGCGTACTCCGTACCACCCCACGTGGTGACCAGCACGATCGCGGTGATCCCCACGGTCAGCAGCGCCGCCCCCAGATAGTCGATCCGCGCCTGCGCCCGCTTCTTCGGCAGATGCAGCACGACACTGATCGCCCCCAGCGCCACGACCCCGAGCGGCAGGTTGATGTAGAACGCCCAGCGCCAGCCCCAGTGGTCGGTGATGGTGCCGCCGACCAGCGGCCCGGCGATCATCGCGAGCGCCATCACGCCGGCCATCATGCCCTGGTACTTGCCCCGCTCCCGAGGCGGGATCAGATCACCGATGATCGCCATGACGCCGACCATCAGACCACCGGCGCCCAGCCCCTGCACCGCCCGGAACGCGATCAGCTGTCCCATGTCCTGGGCCATACCGCTCAGCGCGGACCCGATCAGGAACAGCACGATCGACGACATGAAGACGCCCTTGCGCCCGTACATGTCACCGAGCTTGCCCCACAGCGGAGTGGAGGCCGCGGTCGCCAGCGTGTAGGCCGTGACGACCCACGACAGATGTGCCAGCCCGCCGAGCTCGCCCACGATCGTCGGCATCGCCGTGCCCACGATCATGTTGTCGAGCATCGCGAGCATCATCGTGATCATCAGTGCGAGCAGCACGACCCGCACGCTCCTGGGCTGCTTCTCCGGCCCTTGCTCGGCTTCCGTGCCGACTGTCGGTGTGTCCACCACGGTTCCCACTCCCCCGGCCACTTACTTGCCGCCCGGCTAGTTGTCTACACTCAGGGAAGGTAGAGGCGTAACTAGCCGGGCGTCAAGTAAGTTTTCTGGAAAGCCGAGGAGTACGAGGATGGGCGGCACCATGGACGGCACCAAGCAGCGGCGCCGCGGGAACACCCGCCAGCGCATCCAGGACGTGGCCCTCGAACTCTTCGCCGAGCAGGGCTACGAGAAGACCTCCCTGCGCGAGATCGCCGAGCGCCTCGAGGTCACGAAGGCGGCCCTGTACTACCACTTCAAGACCAAGGAAGAGATCATCGTCAGCCTCTTCGAGGACCTGACGCAGCCGATCGAGGACCTGATCGAGTGGGGCAAGCAGCAGCCGCACACGCTCGAGACGAAGCAGGAGATCGTACGCCGCTACAGCGACGTCCTGACCGACGCGGCCCCCCTCTTCCGCTTCATGCAGGAGAACCAGGCGACCGTCCGCGAACTGAGCATCGGCGAGATGTTCAAGAACCGCATGCTCGGGATGCGCGACATCATCATCGACCCGGACGCCGACCTCGTCGACCAGGTCCGCTGCATCAGCGCCCTGTTCACGATGCACGCCGGAATGTTCGTGCTGAAGGACCTCGAAGGCGACCCCGAGGAGAAGCGCAAGGCTGTCCTCGAGGTCGCCACGGACCTGGTCACCCAGGCGCACAAGGGCGCCTGAGCGACTCGGTGACTCAGACCGTCAGGCCCTTGGCCCGCAGGAAGGCCACGGGGTCGACGGCGGAGCCGTAGTTGGCGGTCGTACGGATCTCGAAGTGCAGGTGCGGACCGCTGGAGTTGCCGGTGTTGCCGGACCGGGCTATCTCCTGACCGGTCTTGACGACCTGGCCGACCTTCACCTCGACGCGCGAGAGGTGGGCGTACTGGGTGTACGTCCCGTTGCCGTGCTTGATGACGACGGCGTTGCCGTAGGCGGGACCGTCACCGGCGCCGTTGCCGCCGGCTTTGACGACGGTGCCGCCGTGCGCGGCCATGACCTTGGTGCCGCTGGGAACCGCGAAGTCCTGCCCGCTGTGGGTGGACTGCCACCTGGCGCCGGCCTGCGCGAAGCTGGCGGTCTTCGTGTACTTCTTCACCGGGCTCACCCAGGCGACGGCCTTCTTGGCGGGCGCCTTCTTCGCGGCGGCGGCCTGCGCCTGTACGGCGGTGGAGACACCGGTGGCGGAGGTCATCTCGGCGGCGACCGCGCCTCCGGCGCCCAGCACGACCGAGGCCCCCAGGCCGGCGGCCAGCACAGCGGCACGGGTGCGGAACGAGGACGTACGGGACGAACGGAACGAGAAGCGCGGGGACATGCGAAACCTCGGGGGGAAGACGACAGAGGAAACCACCCGACACACATGCGGTCGCCGGATGGCCATCCCTTGGTAACCCGCAGCGCCCCCAACCCCAAAACCCCCTTTCTACGACGGACGCTAGTACTCCCCAACAAAAAATCCCGCATCTTGACAGAGCTTCCATTCAGGATGAATCCGGACGAATGCGGACCTCACCAGGAGGATTCCGGGATGAAAGCCCCTTTTGTCCGTGATCGCTTTTCCACTATTCCCTCTAGTAACGGACAAATCGCCTGTGCGGCATGTCACCGCTGAGTGCAATCGCGGGACCCCGGAATGTGACGGGCACTACGCCACTCATCGGCAAATGGCCGACCAGAACTATGGACAGGCATGTGAGCGACGCCTCAACGTGAACTACCGTCCGGTAACCCGCTGGTTCCCCACCAGCCATCCGGGCCCACGAACATGCACGCGACAACCACAGCGCACGTGACGTGAGAGGACCCCCCACATGACGCTTCGCCCCTGGGCGCGCAGAATCGCGGTCAGCACCGCCTCCACGGCCGCCCTCGTGGCCCTCGCGGTCCCCGCCGAAGCGGCGACGACGACCGCGACCAGCACCTCCACCACGGCCGCAACAGCCTCCTCGGCCGATGTCGACTACGCCACCTGGCAGAAGGACTGCCAGGCGGTGATGGACCAGGCGCTGCCCTATCTCAAGCAACGGATCGCGAACACCAAGCCGGGTGAGAAGCAGGCGATCGTCTTCGACATCGACAACACGACCCTGGAGACGGACTTCGGCTTCAGCTACCCGCAGCCGGCCAACAAGCCGGTCCTGGAGGTCGCCAAGTACGCCCAGGCGCACGGCGTCTCCCTGTTCTTCGTGACCGCCCGCCCGGGCATCATCTACTCGGTGACCGACTACAACCTCAAGAACGTCGGCTACCAGGTCTCCGGCCTCTACGTGCGGAGCTTCCTCGACCTCTTCAAGAACGTCGCGGACTACAAGACGGCCCAGCGCGTCGCCATCGAGAACAAGGGCTACACGATCATCGCGAACGTCGGCAACAGCGCCACCGACCTCTCGGGCGGCCATGCCGAGAAGGCGTACAAGCTGCCGGACTACGACGGGCAGCTGTCGTAAGCCACGCCCTTGTGGGCATGCGAAAGGGGCCGGTGCGAAGAGCACCGGCCCCTTTCTTCGGCTCAACCCCCTGAGGGTCAGGCCTCCTTGCTCAGGTTCGGCCCGGTTCCACCGGCCGCCTGCTCGATCGGCGGGACGTCCGGCAGCGCCGACTTCTCCTCACCGCGGAAGGTGAAGGTCTTGGTCTCACCCTCGCCCTCGGTGTCCACGACCACGATGTGACCGGGGCGCAGCTCGCCGAAGAGGATCTTCTCCGACAGCGAGTCCTCGATCTCGCGCTGGATGGTGCGACGCAGCGGACGCGCACCCAGCACCGGGTCGTAACCCTTCTTGGACAGCAGCTCCTTGGCGGACTGGGAGAGCTCGATGCCCATGTCCCGGTCCTTCAGGCGCTCGTCCACCTTGCCGATCATCAGGTCGACGATCCGCAGGATGTCGTCCTGGGTCAGCTGCGGGAAGACGACGACGTCGTCGACGCGGTTGAGGAACTCGGGGCGGAAGTGCTGCTTGAGCTCGTCCGACACCTTGTTCTTCATGCGCTCGTAGTTGGTCTTCGTGTCACCCGAGGCCGCGAAGCCCAGGTTGAAGCCCTTGGAGATGTCCCGGGTGCCGAGGTTGGTCGTCATGATGATGACCGTGTTCTTGAAGTCCACGACCCGGCCCTGGGAGTCGGTCAGGCGACCGTCCTCCAGGATCTGCAGCAGCGAGTTGAAGATGTCCGGGTGGGCCTTCTCCACCTCGTCGAAGAGGACGACGGAGAACGGCTTGCGGCGGACCTTCTCGGTCAGCTGGCCACCCTCTTCGTAGCCCACGTAGCCGGGGGGCGAACCGAAGAGACGCGAGACCGTGTGCTTCTCGCTGAACTCCGACATGTCGAGGGAGATCAGCGCGTCCTCGTCACCGAAGAGGAACTCGGCGAGCGCCTTGGACAGTTCGGTCTTACCCACACCGGACGGGCCGGCGAAGATGAACGAACCACCCGGACGCTTCGGGTCCTTCAGACCCGCACGCGTACGGCGGATCGCCTTCGACAGTGCCTTGACGGCGTCGTCCTGGCCGATGACCCGCTTGTGGAGCTCGTCCTCCATGCGGAGCAGGCGGCTGGACTCCTCCTCGGTCAGCTTGAAGACCGGGATGCCGGTGGCCGTGGCGAGGACCTCGGCGATCAGCTCGCCGTCGACCTCGGCGACGACGTCCATGTCGCCGGCCTTCCACTCCTTCTCCCGCTTGGCCTTGGCGGCCAGGAGCTGCTTCTCCTTGTCGCGGAGAGAGGCGGCCTTCTCGAAGTCCTGCGAGTCGATCGCGGACTCCTTGTCGCGGCGGACGCCGGCGATCTTCTCGTCGAACTCGCGCAGGTCCGGCGGCGCGGTCATCCGGCGGATGCGCATCCGGGAACCGGCCTCGTCGATCAGGTCGATCGCCTTGTCCGGCAGGAAGCGGTCCGAGATGTACCGGTCGGCCAGGGTGGCGGCCTGGACCAGCGCCTCGTCGGTGATGGAGACGCGGTGGTGGGCCTCGTACCGGTCGCGCAGACCCTTGAGGATCTCGATCGTGTGCGGCAGGGACGGCTCGGCGACCTGGATGGGCTGGAAGCGGCGCTCGAGGGCCGCGTCCTTCTCCAGGTGCTTGCGGTACTCGTCCAGCGTGGTCGCACCGATGGTCTGCAGCTCACCGCGGGCCAGCATCGGCTTGAGGATGGAGGCCGCGTCGATGGCGCCCTCGGCGGCACCCGCACCGACCAGCGTGTGGAGCTCGTCGATGAACAGGATGATGTCGCCGCGGGTGCGGATCTCCTTCAGCACCTTCTTCAGGCGCTCCTCGAAGTCACCGCGGTAGCGGGAGCCGGCGACCAGCGCGCCGAGGTCCAGGGTGTAGAGGTGCTTGTCCTTGAGGGTCTCGGGCACCTCGCCCTTGACGATGGCCTGGGCGAGGCCCTCGACGACGGCGGTCTTACCGACGCCGGGCTCACCGATCAGGACCGGGTTGTTCTTGGTACGGCGGGACAGCACCTGCATGACCCGCTCGATCTCCTTCTCGCGCCCGATGACCGGGTCGAGCTTGGACTCACGAGCGGCCTGGGTGAGGTTCCGGCCGAACTGGTCGAGGACCAGGGACGTCGAGGGCGTGCCCTCGGCAGGCCCGCCGGCGGCGGCGGTCTCCTTGCCCTGGTAACCGGAGAGCAGCTGGATCACCTGCTGCCGCACGCGGTTCAGATCTGCGCCCAGCTTGACCAGGACCTGGGCGGCGACGCCCTCGCCCTCACGGATCAGGCCGAGCAGGATGTGCTCCGTGCCGATGTAGTTGTGGCCCAGCTGAAGGGCCTCGCGGAGCGACAGCTCCAGGACCTTCTTGGCACGGGGGGTGAAGGGGATGTGCCCGGACGGGGCCTGCTGGCCCTGGCCGATGATCTCCTCCACCTGCTGGCGGACCGCCTCGAGCGAAATCCCGAGGCTCTCAAGGGCCTTGGCGGCGACACCCTCACCCTCGTGGATCAGGCCCAGGAGGATGTGCTCGGTGCCGATGTAGTTGTGGTTGAGCATCCGGGCTTCTTCCTGAGCCAGGACGACAACCCGCCGCGCGCGGTCGGTGAACCTCTCGAACATCGTTAATCGCTCCTCAGAGCGGTCAGGCAGTGGGGGGAACTTCCCCTCCCTGTCCTTCCGCAGCTTAGTCCCGCAAGCGGGGACCGCTCATTCCAACTGCCGACACCGTCGATGGCCTCCTGACCCCGCTAACGCCGACATCTGCTCCAACCCGATGGTGCGAGACGATGTTCCCGCAGGCCAGGTGGTTACCCTCACCATCAGTACGCCGATGGCGAACGTGAGACCCACTGTCCTGCGTGTCGCCCCCTCCCACTAGGGATGTCTTACCCGCTGGGACTGACACTCCATGCCGCGCGCACCGGTTCCCTCCGCTACGGGCGAACAACCTTGCGCCTCCCCACACCCCGCGCACGCCCCCTTTTCGGCACCCTGCGCATCCGGTACGACACTTAGCGTAACCGGCATGCTCTTTCGGCGGTTGCACTTGGCATGGTCGGCACCCGCCCCGTGATCACCACGGACCTCGCCACGATCCCCCTCCCCCGTCGGCCGCTCGAACCGAGCGATCAGGTCCGCCGGTGGTACGAGAACGAACTGGGCTGGCCCGTGGTGCCCGAGACGCCCGGATTCCCGCTGCGCCTTCGCGTGGGGCTGCGCTTCGACGTCCTGGACGTCCCGGCCGAGGCCGGCCGCGCGGCACTGCGCCATCTGACGCCGCACTCCCCGGTGGCCGTCCTGGGCGACCGGATGCGGCTGCTCATCGCCGCAGGCAGCGCGGAGGAGGTGCCGGGGGCGCTGGACTGGCTGGAGTGGGGCACGCTGCCCCTGGACCTGACGACGCTCGGCGCGGGCGACCTCATGGAGGCGCCCCTGCCATCCGAGTGGGGGCCGGTCATGGCCGTACGGCATCCCGTCGGTCCGGGACCGGGGGAGACCGTACGGCGTCCTGGCCTGCCGGGGCCCGGCGCGGTGCGGTCGCTTCCCCTGGGCCGCTCCGATGCCGTGCAGGGGGCCGCCGTATGGATGCGGCCCCCCGAGCCTGGGGGCGAGGTCGAGGCCTCGCTGCCGACGCTGTCGGCCCTGGGGGGCGGTGGGGGCGCCCCCGATCTGGTGCGGGTTCTGGACACGGTGGCCACGCACTGCCACCGTCTGCGGCTGCGACGCGCGTGCGCCCAGCCCTCGGCCTTGCCGTAGCTGTTGCTCGGAACCGGCCTCGATCAGGCGTGGGCCTTCTCGTACGCCTCGCGGATGTTCGCCGGAACACGGCCGCGGTCGTTGACCTCCATGCCCTGCTCCTTCGCCCACGCGCGGATCTGCGCGGTGTCCTGGCTGCCACCGGAAGCGGCGCGCGCCTTTCCGCGGCCACCCGAAGCACGGCCTCCGGTACGACGACCGCCCTTCACGTAAGGCTCGAGAAGGCCACGGAGCTTGTCCGCATTGGCAGTCGTGAGATCGATCTCGTACGTCTTGCCGTCCAGCGCGAACGTGACGGTCTCGTCCGCCTCGCCGCCGTCGAGGTCGTCGACAAGAAGGACCTGAACCTTCTGTGCCACCGGATTTCCTTTCATCGATAACTTGAGGGCCGGGGGTCTGCGGCGTCCGCCGTTTCGCCGTCCCCTGTTATATGCAGTACAGCAGTACGTCGGAAAGCAAACCGCTTTTGCGGGAAAAACACAAACCCCCGGGAGAGACCCAGAGACCCGACGCCGGTCCGGAAACATGCGCGTTTCGGACATAGGGCACCTGGGCATGGCCGTTCGGGCGGAATACCGGCTTGTGGATCCTTCGTGGATCCTTGATGGCGCCTTGGCGATCACAGATGCAGAAGCATCCGGCTGTTGCCCAAGGTGTTCGGTTTCACTCGTTCGAGACCGAGGAACTCTGCCACGCCCTCGTCATAGGAACGCAGCAGCTCCGCGTAGACATCGGTGTCGACCGGCGTCTCACCGATCTCGACGAAGCCGTGCTTGCCGAAGAAGTCCACTTCGAAGGTCAGACAGAAAACCCGGCGAACGCCGAGCCAGCGCGCGGTGTGCAGCAACTTCTCCAGCAACTGATGACCGACGCCGGCACCCTTCAGGCCCGGCTTCACGGCGAGAGTGCGGACTTCCGCCAGGTCTTCCCACATCACGTGCAGGGCGCCGCAGCCTACGACCTCGCCGTTGTCGTCGCGTTCCGCCACCCAGAACTCCTGGATGTCCTCGTAAAGCGTCACCGTGGCTTTGTCGAGCAGGATGCGGCGCCGGACGTACTCGTCAAGGAGACGACGTACCGCCGGGACATCGCTGGTGCGGGCCCGTCGGACGGTGATGGCTTTTGCGCTGACTTCCAGGCTCTCCCCCGAGGGGGTCTCGGCGGAGTGGCTCTCTGCTGACATGAGCGGACGCTATCGCCCGCCGGGCTGCTGCGCCGAGCCGGGGTTCTCATGGCCGGTATCGGGGCGGGTATCCGGGCCGGTATCGGCGTCGGTCGGTGTATGAGGGGCCGTATCGGTGGCGGTATCGGTTGCGCGCGTATCAGGGCTGCTCGTATCGGTGCCGCGGGTATCGGCGCTGCTCGTATCGGTCGCGGCCGTATCTGCGCCGGGGGTATCGGTGGCTGTAACGCGGCGCGTATCGGGCGGCTGCGTGGGTTCGAGCGTTTCCGGGCCCTGGACGATGCGTACGGCGTCTCGCAGCGCGTGGCGCTGTTCCTCGCTCATCATGCCGAAGAAGGCGACGAGTGCGGCGGCGGGGTTGTCGCTCTGCGACCAGGCGTCGTTCATCAGGGCGGCCGCGTAGGCGGCTCGGGTGGAGACCGCCTCATATCGATAGGCGCGGCCTTCCGCTTCGCGGCGTACCCAGCCCTTCTGATGGAGATTGTCCAATACGGTCATCACCGTGGTGTACGCGATGGACCGTTCCTGCTGGAGATCTTCCAGGACTTCTCGAACGGTCACCGGGCGGTTCCACTTCCACACCCGCGTCATGACCGCGTCTTCGAGTTCTCCCAATGGGCGAGGCACAGCTCAGCACCATAGTGGGAGATCTGGGTGTTGGCGTGCCGGACGGGCATCTTCCCTGGCAAACGGGGACAAAAAGGGCGTGCGGCTCAGAAATTGCCGACGGCCGTCGCGCTGGTGGGAGCTTCGGCTGTCGGCTCAGGCGTCCGGGTTCGCGGAGGCCTGGCGGGAGCCCTCCACGCGCGCGAGGGCGGCATCGACGGCCGCGTCCTCCTTGGCCTTGTTGGCTCCGCCCTGGGTCTTCACGATCACCCTGATCACACCGATGAAGAACACGGCCATGACCACCGGGGGGAGGAGTGCGGAGACGTAGTCCATGCGTCCAGGGTAGCCAGGGGGTGGGGGGCCGGCGGGGTGGGGTGCGGGGGTAGGGGGTGCGGGGGTGCGGGGCGCGGGGGTGCGGGGCGCGGGAGTGCGGCGCGCGCGGGCGGCTGGCGCGGACGAGGGCGGCTCGGGGCGGGGATGCCGTTGTCGGGGTTCGGCTTCGGAGTAGGCCGAGGCGCCTGCCCCGGCTGCCCGGCCGGTGAGGCCGGGTGCGCTCTCCGGGGTCGCCTGCGTGGGCCTTGTGCTGCGGCTGTTCTCAGCCTGCGGCGAGTTGCTGGGTGGGGCTCGTCGTGGGTGGCGGGGTCGGTTTGCGGCGTGGGAAGACCTCGCCGGGGGTGGGGATGGGGCGTGCCGGCTTCGGGGCGGCGGGGGTGGGCTCGGAGCCCGGGCCCGGGCCGGGGGCGGGTTTGGGGGCGGCCGGCTTTTCGGCGGGCTTCTTGCGGGGCTGCTTGGCGGGTTCCTGGCCGGCGTCCTGGGCGGGGAGGACGGGTGTGACGGCGGGTGATCCCTCGGAGAGGCCTCCGGGGAGGGCCAGGAGGTGCGTGCGGGACGCGGGGATGGTGGGGGTGGCCGCCGGGCGGGCGGTGCCGTGTGGGGGGCGGGCTCGTACGTCCGGCTCGGCGAGGGTCTGGCAGCGGCTGAGGAGGGTGGCGGCGGTGGGGTTGCCGCGCAGGGGGCGGAGGGCGGCGAGGTCGTCGGGGGTCGGGCGGTACCCGGCGGCGAGGGACTCCTCGAGCAGGGTGAGGTAGCCGGCTGCGGTGCCGGGGAGGGCGGCGCGGTAGCGGGCGAGGTCGGCCACCAAGAACGCACGCAGCCGGGCGCCCTCGCGCATCGCCTCGTCTAGGGACTCGGTGAGGCGGAGACAGTCCTGGACGTCCTCGGCCGAGGCGGGGCTGGGGTTGAGGGCAAGAGCGAGAGCGCGGCGGAGCACACGCAGCTCCTCCGCGCCGAACGCCATGCCGCCGCGGGATCCGTATGGCGTGGGCATGCGGCGACGATACGCGCTAATCAGACAAACGCGGCGTAGGGCGGGGGGTGTGGCGCGGGGAGCCACTCGGGTGGGTGGGGGCGTGCGTGGATGCCTGCGGCGCCTGTGCGGGTTCGGTGGGGGTGCGCGTAGCGCCTGCGGGTGCGTTGTGGGTGGGGGCCGTGCCGGGGGGTGTCCGTCCTCGGACCGGCGGCCGGGGCCGGACAGGGAGGTGCCGTTCCTTGACGCCGGCCACTGCGGGCGGACACCCCCCGACACGTCCCCTTCCCGCCGTACGCGACCGCGGGTGCGTGGGGGTACGCGCCACCGCCGCGCGGCCGCAGCAGCGTGCCTGGCTGCGCGGGCCCGTGGGGGTACGCGCCAGCGCCACGTGACCGCAGCAGCGTGCCCAGCTGCGGGCCCTGCGGGGGTACGCGCCAGCGCCGCATGGCCGCAGCAGCGTGCCTGGCCGCGGGCCTACGGGGTAAACGCCATCGCCGGGCGGCCGCAGCAGCGTGCCTAGCTGGTGGCTGTCCCCCGCCCGCCGCGGTCCGCCGTAGCCTGCGCAACTGCGGCCGTCAGGCCGACGTAGCTGCGGGCAGTCGTGCCGCTGGGGCGGCTCCCGGCCCACAGAGGCGGCACCCCGTCAGCGCCGGGCTGCGCGACCCACCCCCACCCAGCCCCCACGCCGGTCCAGGCCATCCTCAGCCCGTCCGGCGTTTGAGGACGAGGCCCCTTCAGGGCCGAAGCGGGGGTCTGGGGGCCGCAGGCCCCCAGGAGGGCCCCACGCCGACGCCGGTGTGCCGGAAAGTGGCCGCGCGTGGTGGGTCGGCCCGACCGACGGAGTCACATGCGGGAGACGTTGCGTTCGTACACCAGGCGTAGGCCGATCAGCGTCAGCCACGGCTCGTGTTCGTCGATGACCGAGGATTCGCCGAGGACCATCGGTGCGAGGCCACCCGTCGCGATGACCGTGACGTCTTCCGGGTCGTCGGCGAGTTCGCGGGCCATGCGGTTGACCACGCCGTCCACCTGGCCGGCGAAGCCGTAGATGATGCCGGACTGCATGGCCTCGACGGTGTTCTTGCCGATGACGCTGCGAGGGCGGGCCACCTCGATCTTGCGGAGCTGGGCGCCGCGCACGCCGAGTGCCTCGACCGAGATCTCGATGCCGGGGGCGATGACCCCGCCGATGTACTCGCCGCGCGCGCTGACCGCGTCGAACGTCGTCGCCGTACCGAAGTCGACGACGATGGCCGGTCCGCCGTAGAGGTCGACCGCCGCCACCGCGTTGATGATGCGGTCGGCGCCCACCTCCTTGGGGTTGTCGGTCAGGATCGGTACGCCCGTCTTCACTCCGGGCTCCACCAGCACCGCGGGGACGTCGCCGTAGTAGCGGCGGGTCACTTCGCGGAGTTCGTGGAGGACCGACGGGACCGTCGCGCAGATGGCGATGCCGTCGATGCCGTCGCCCAGTTCCTCGCCGAGGAGCGGGTGCATGCCCATCAGGCCCTGGAGGAGCACCGCCAGTTCGTCGGCCGTGCGGCGGGCGTCCGTCGAGATGCGCCAGTGCTCGACGATGTCCTCGCCGTCGAAGAGGCCGAGGACGGTGTGGGTGTTGCCTACGTCGATCGTGAGGAGCATGCCCGTTCCTACTCCGCCGCTCGCAGGTCCAGGCCGATGTCCAGGATCGGCGAGGAGTGGGTGAGGGCCCCTACGGCCAGGTAGTCGACGCCCGTGTCCGCGTACGCCTTGGCGTTGTCCAGGGTCAGGCGGCCCGATGCTTCGAGGGCTGCGCGGCCGTGCACGAGCGCCACCGCCTCCTCGCACTCGATCGGCGTGAAGTTGTCCAGCAGGATCAGGTCCGCGCCCACGTCCACCACCTCGCGGAGCTGGTGGAGGGTGTCCACCTCGACCTCGATGGGGAGGTCGGGGAAGGCTTCGCGGACCGCCTTGAACGCCTGCGCCACGCCGCCTGCCGCCACCACGTGGTTGTCCTTGACCAGGGCCGCGTCGGACAGGGACATGCGGTGGTTGACGCCGCCGCCGCAGCGGACCGCGTACTTCTCCAGGGCGCGCAGGCCCGGGGTCGTCTTGCGGGTGTCCCGGACCTTCGCCTTCGTGCCCTCCAGTACGTCCGCCCACGCGCGCGTGGCCGTCGCGATGCCCGACAGGCGGCAGAGGATGTTCAGCGCGCTGCGCTCGGCCGTCAGGAGGTCGCGGGTGCGGGTGGTGACGGAGAGGAGCTTCTGGCCCGGCTCCACGCGGTCGCCGTCCTCGACGTGGCGCTCCACCTCGAACTCGTCCTCGCAGACGATCGAGACCACTGCTTCGGCGACCCTGAGGCCCGCCACGACGCCCGCCTCGCGCGCGACGAAGTCGGCGGTGGCGACCGCGTCTTCGGGGATGGTGGCGACCGTCGTCACGTCCACGCCGTGCGCCAGGTCCTCCTGGATGGCCACGTTGGCGATGTCCTCGACCTCGACGGGGTCGAGGCCCGCGTCGGCGAGGAGCTGTGCGAGCGCGGGGTCGAGCCCGCACTCCAGGTACTCCTCGCCGTCGGTGTCCGCACCGCAGGCGCAGTCGCCGCCGCAGCCGCCGTTCGAGGCGAGGGGAAGGTCGGGGGTGGTCACTTCTGTCACTGCTCCTGCTGTGGCTGCCGGGTCGGGGGGAAGTCTGGGGTCTCGGTGGTGTGCACGGCCAGTGTCCGGTCCGGGTTCAGGCGTACGACGATGTGGCGGCGCCAGGCCGTGTCGTCGCGGTCGGGGCTGTCCTCACGCCAGTGGCAGCCTCGGGTCTCGTCGCGGAGCTGTGCCGCAGCCACCAGGACGCGGGCGACGCACAGGAGGTTGGTGGCCTCCCAGGTGTCGACGCCGGGCTCGGCGGTCTTGCCGTTCTCGGCGAGGGCGTCGCGGGCGTCGGTGTGCAGCTGCTGGATCTGCTCGGCGGCCTTGGCGAGGGACTCGGCGGAGCGCAGGACGCCGGCGCCGTCCGTCATGATCCGCTGGATCGCGAAGCGGGCCTCGGGGGTGAGGAGGGGGTGCTCCGGTGTTTCGGGGTACGGCACGGGGTGCGGCACGCGCGCGTGGAGGCCGTTGGCCGCGCGGGCGGCCGCGATGTCCGCCGCGATGCGCTCGGCGTAGACCAGGCCCTCGAGCAGGGAGTTGGAGGCCAGGCGGTTGGCGCCGTGCACGCCCGTGCAGGCCACCTCGCCGCAGGCGTACAGGCCGGGGACGGTCGTACGGCCGTGGGAGTCGGTGCGCACGCCTCCGGAGGCGTAGTGGGCGGCCGGGGCGATCGGGATGGGGGTGGTGACCGGGTCGATGCCGTTCGCGCGGCAGGCGGCGAGGATCGTCGGGAAACGGTGCTCCCACATGTCGGCGCCGAAGTGCCGCGCGTCGAGGAACATGTGCTCGGCGTCCTGCTCCTGCATGCGGCGCATGATGCCCTTGGCGACGATGTCCCGGGGGGCGAGTTCGGCGAGTTCGTGCTGTCCCAGCATGAAGCGCACGCCGTCGGCGTCGACGAGGTGGGCGCCCTCGCCGCGGACCGCCTCGGAGACCAGGGGCTGCTGGCCCTCGGCGTCGGGGCCGAGGAAGAGGACGGTGGGGTGGAACTGGACGAATTCCAGGTCGCTCACCTCGGCGCCCGCGCGCAGGGCGAGGGCGACTCCGTCGCCGGTCGACACGGACGGGTTCGTCGTCGCCGAGAAGACCTGGCCCATGCCGCCGGTCGCCAGGACCACTGCGGGGGCGTGGACCGCTCCTACGCCGTCGTGCTGGCCCTCGCCCATGACGTGCAGGGTGACGCCCGCCGTACGGCCGTCCGCGTCCGTGAGGAGGTCCAGGACGAGCGCGTTCTCGATCGTGCGCAGGCCACGCGCGCGTACCGCCTCGACGAGGGCTCGGGAGATCTCCGCGCCCGTCGCGTCGCCGCCGGCGTGGGCGATACGGCGGCGGTGGTGGCCGCCCTCGCGGGTGAGCTCCAGGCCGCCTTCCTCCGACTCGTCGAAGTGGGCGCCGGTCTCGATCAGGCGGCGTACGGCGTCGGGGCCCTCCGTGACGAGGAGCCGTACGGCCTCCTCGTCGCACAGGCCCGCGCCCGCGACCAGGGTGTCGTCGAGGTGCTGTTCGGGGGTGTCGCCCTCGCCCAGGGCAGCTGCGATGCCGCCCTGGGCCCAGCGAGTGGAGCCGTCGTCGAGGCGGGCCTTGGTGACGACGACGGTCGTCAGGCCGGCGGCCTCGCAGCGCAGGGCGGCGGTCAGGCCGGCGACGCCGGAGCCGACGACCACGACGTCCGCGGAGATGGACCACCCGGGCGCGGGCGCGTGCAGTCGTATGCCTGTGCTGGTCACGAGGCGGCTCCGAAGGTGAGGGGGATATTGTCGATCAGCCGGGTCGTCCCGACCCGGGCGGCGACGGCGAGGACGGCCTCGCCGGTGAAGCCGTCCTCGGTGATCTGCGTGAAGTCCGACGGGTCGACGAGGGCGATGTAGTCCAGTTCGAGCGGCGGGTCGAGGCGGGCGGCCTCGTCGAGGACCAGGCGTGCGGCCGCGAGGACGGCCGCCGGGGCGCCGGGGACGGCTTTGGACACGGCGTGCGCGTCGGCCGCCGCGCGGGACTCCCCTATGGCGCTGAGCGCCTCGGCACGCGCGCGCGTGGCGGGCACTTCGCGCGCCCGTGCGCGCAGTGCCTCCTGCGCCGCGTGGCGGTCGCGGCCTGCGAACAGCGCCTGGGACAGCGCGAGCGCGGTGCGCCGTTCCTTGGGCGAGAGGTAGCGGTTGCGGCTGGAGAGCGCGAGGCCGTCCTCCTCGCGCACGGTCGGGACGCCGACGATCTCGACGCCGAAGTTCAGGTCGCGCACCATGCGGCGGATCAGGGCGAGCTGCTGGGCGTCCTTCTGGCCGTACAGGGCGACGTCGGGCCGGGTGAGGTGCAGCAGCTTGGCGACGACCGTGAGCATGCCGTCGAAGTGGCCGGGGCGCGAGGAGCCCTCCAGGCGCTCGCCCATGGGGCCGGCGCTGATGCGGACCTGGGGCTCGCCGCCGGGGTAGACCTCGTCCACGGCAGGGGCGAACACGGCGTCCGCGCCCGCCTGTTCGGCGATCTTGAGGTCGGCGTCCAGGGTGCGCGGGTAGCGGTCGAGGTCCTCGCCCTTGCCGAACTGCAGGGGGTTCACGAAGACGGTGACGACGACCTCGCCATCCGGTCCGGCGATCTCGCGCGCGGTGCGGATGAGGGTGGCGTGGCCCTCGTGCAGGGCGCCCATGGTCATCACGACGGCGCGGCGGCCGTCGCGCACGCGCGCGTGCAGTTCACCGGCGGTGCGCAGCAGGGTGGTGGTCATCGGGCCTCTCCCTCGGCGCCGTTGGTCCCGTTGGCGAGTACCCCGAGGAGGTCCTCGGCGAGCTCCGGCTTGAGCAGTCCGTGGGCGAGTGCCCGGTCGGCGGTCGCGCGTGCCATCGCGAGGTAGCCGGCGACGGTCTGCGGGGCGTGCCGGCGCAGCTCGGTGACGTGCGCGGCGACGGTGCCCGCGTCCCCGCGCGCGACGGGGCCGGTCAGGGCCGCGTCCCCGGAGCGCAGCGCGTTGTCGAGCGCGGCGCCGAGCAGGGGGCCCAGCATGCGGTCGGGGGCCGCCACGCCCGCCTCGCGCAACAGCTCCATGGACTGGGCGACGAGGGTCACCAGGTGGTTGGCGCCCAGCGCGAGGGCCGCGTGGTAGAGCGGGCGCATCTCCTCGGCGATCCACTCCGGTTCGCCGCCCATCTCGATGACGAGGGCCTCGGCGGCCAGCCGCAGTTCCTCGGGCGCGGTGACGCCGAAGGAGCAGCCGGCGAGGCGCTGGACGTCCACGGGGGTGCCGGTGAAGGTCATCGCCGGGTGCAGGGCCAGGGGCAGCGCGCCCGCGCGCAGGGCGGGGTCGAGGACCTTCGCGCCGTACCGCCCGGAGGTGTGCACCAGCAGCTGGCCCGGCCGTACGGCCCCGGTCTCGGCGAGGCCCTCGACCAGGCCGGGCAGCGCGTCGTCCGGGACGGTCAGCAGCACCAGTTCGGCGCGCGCGAGGACTTCGGCGGGCGGCACGAGCGGCACGTCGGGGAGCATCCGCTCGGCTCGGCGCCGGGAGGCGTCGGAGACCCCGGAGACGGCCACGGGGCGGTGTCCGGCGAGCTGGAGGGACGCGGCGAGCGCGGGACCCACGCGGCCGGCGCCGACGACACCGACGGTGAGCCGCGCGGGGCGGTCCTTGGGATCTGGCAGTTGGCTTGTACTCACTCGACGGCGGCCTTCCCGTTCCAGTCCGCTCTGGGTACCGGACGATTTCTCGTCATGTTAACGCGATCGGTTCGAGGGGCGTTCGGTTGTCCACAGGCTGTGGGTTACGCCACGCCTTCGCACGCGGGCCGGCGGGGTGGTGCTTTGCACGTGTGCCGGCGGGGTGGGGCGGGCGCGAAATGCGGGTGCCCGCCTGGGCGGGCGCGCGGGATGATCCGGGGCATGAGCGATACGGCGGAGCAGGGCGGCGGGCAGCGGGCAGGGATGGAGCTGGATGAGCGGTCGCCGGGCCGCCGGTCACCGGACGGGCGAACACCGGGCGAGCCATTGTCGGGCGAGCGGCTGTCGGACGACGAGCGGCGCAAACGGCGCCGTGAACGGCGCATCGCCGCCCTCCACGGCGCGCAGCGCATACTCGCGCGCCCCGGTTTCCTGAGCACCCTCCGCGAGCGCCTGGCGCTGCTGGATGAGGCGCGTGCGCTGGATCTGCACGACCTGGACGAGCCGGCGGACATCTACGGCGACGGCATCGTCGAGGCCCTGGAGGAGAAGACCGCCGGGCTGCTCGGCACGGAGGCCGCCGCGTTCTTCCCGACGGGCACGATGGCCCAGCAGGTGGCCCTGCGCTGCTGGGCGGGCCGCACCGGCAACCCGACCGTCGCCCTACATGCGCTGGCCCACCCCGAGGTGCACGAACGGCACGCGTTCAGCCAGGTCAGCGGCCTGCGCCCGGTCCGCATGACGAGCGAGCCCCGTCTGCCGACCGCCGCCGAGGTACGCGACTTCGACGAGCCCTTCGGGGCGCTGATGCTGGAACTGCCCCTCAGGGACGCCGGTTTCGTCCTCCCCTCGTGGGAGGAGCTCACGGAGGTGGTGGAGGCGGCGCGGGAGCGCGACGCGGTGGTGCACTTCGACGGTGCGCGCCTGTGGGAGTCCACCGTCCACTTCGGCCGCCCGTTGGAGGAGATCGCGGGCCTGGCGGACAGCGTGTACGTGTCGTTCTACAAGTCCCTCGACGGCTTCGGCGGCGCGGCCCTGGCCGGTCCCAAGACGCTGGTGGACGAGGCGAAGGCCTGGCGGCACCGCTACGGCGGCACGGTCTACCAGCAGTTCCCCACCGCGCTGTCGGCGCTCGCCGGCCTGGAGCGGGAGCTGCCCCGGCTGCCCGAGTACGTCGCCCACGCGCGCGTGATCGCCGCCGCCCTGCGTGAGGGGTTCGCGGCGGCCGGGGTGCCGTGGACGCGGGTCCACCCCGAACCGCCGCACACGCACGAGTTCCAGGTCTGGCTGCCGTACGACGCCGATGTCCTCGCGGAGGCGGCGATCCGCCAGGCCGAGGAGACGAAGACCGTCCTGTTCGCCAACAGCTGGGACGCCAAGGGGCCGGACCTGGCCTTCACCGAGGTCTACGTACGGGCCCCCGGGCTCGAGTGGACGGCCGACGACGTGAAGGAGGCCGTCGCCCGGTTCGTGGCCCTGCTGACCGAGGAGGTCACCAAGTAGAACGGGGCCGCACCCGCAGCCACCGCCCGAGAGCCTGCCGTATGCGCCCGTGGGCCGGACGCCCGGCGACGACCGCCCGGAACTGCCGGTGGTCGCGCCACTCACGGACGACCTGCCAGTCCTGGCCGCCGGGCGCGGGCGGGGCGGGCTCGCCGAGCTGCCGGGCGCGGTAGGTGTCGAGGAGGTACTGCTGCGTGATGCTCATGGCGGATCGCCTTCTCGGGACATAGGAGTCACGGGCGGTGGGAGTGATGGGTGGGGGAGCCATGGGTGGGGTGAGTCATGGGTGATGGTGATCGGGCTCCGCGGCTGTCCCGGTGATCCCAGGTTGCGTCGACCCCGCCGTCACGTCGCGTCGATTGACGGCCGCTGTCAATCGACGGCCGCGTTGTCAGTGGCGGGGTGCACCATGAGGGCATGAGCGTGAGCATCGACATCGCGGGGCTGCGGCCGGAGAGGGTCGCCGTCGTTCCCTCGCCCCTGGCCGAGCTCGGCATGGCGCTGCACGCGCTGTCCGAGCCGGGGCACCACCCGGGCCTGCAGGGCTGGGTGACGGGCGTGACGGCGCGGCTGGACTCGCATCTGGCCGACCGGATGTGCGAGGCCGACTTCCTGTGGCGGACGACGTTCTCGGACCTGTTCCTGCCGTACGCAGGCATCCCTGGAGGGAACACGCTGCCGGGTGCCACGCTCGCCGAGGAGCTGGACCTGCTGGACAAGCTGACGGACGAGCAGTTCGTGGACGCCGCCCTGGAGTTCACCTGCGCGCTCCCCTACAGCACGCCGTCACCTCCCGTGCTGGCCGACGCGGAGCTGCGCGGGCGCGCTCTGGAGCTGGCGGCCGCGCGCGGGCCGCAGCAGTTGCGGTTCAGCCGACGGCTGCTCGACGATCCGCCGCACATCCGGGCCTGGCTGCGCCAGTTCCTGGAGGACTGCGACGAGGTGTTCTTCGCGGACGCCTGGTCCCGGCTGCGCCACCAGCTCGCGGCGGACGCCCGCCACAAGACCGACCTGCTGCGGCACAAGGGGCTGGCCGAGGCGCTGACCGCGGTGTCCCCTGCGGTGAGCGTCGACGAGGCCGCAGGCAGGGTCACCATCGACAAGCTGCGGCTGGGCCACACCGTCATCAAGGACAGCAGCCTGCTGCTCGTGCCGACGAGCCTGGGCTGGCCGCATCTGCAGGTGCTGGACCGGTACGGCTGGCAGCCGGCGCTGCACTACCCGGTCGGCTCCCCCGGGCTCGCCGCGCCGCCCTCGGTCGACCAGCTGGCCCTGCGGATGACCGCCCTGTCCCACCCGGTGCGGATGCAGCTCTGCCGCAACCTCGCCCGCAGCACGTACACCACGAGCGAACTCGTCCAGATCCACGGCATGACCGCGCCCGAGATATCCCGGCACCTGGGCGTCCTCAAGAAGGCGGGCCTGATCACCACCCGCCGCCGGGGGCGGTACGTCCTTCACCAGCTGGACGCCACCGCGGTCGCGCGGCTCGGCAGCGACTTCCTGGAGGCGCTCCTCAGGTGACCGTCAGTCGAACCGGATGTGCCTGACCCCGACGCCCACCTGCCGCAGCCGTGTCCGCAGCGCCCCCTCGTTGTTCGGCCGCAGCCTCAGCCCGGCCAGGACGGCGATCCGGTCCGCCGTCCGGGGCACGGTCGTGTGGTCCGTCCACAGATGCTCGGCGAACTCCGGCTCGCTCAGCCGCTCCAGGCAGTGGTCGAGCTGCTGTACGGCCCAACTCTCCCGGCGCAGAACGGCGTTCTTTCGCAGACCGGCGTTCTTGCCGGCGACGAGCTGAAGGAGGTGACCGAAGCCGCGCTCGCGCAGCCGCTGCAGCACGGTCTCCCGCTCGGCGAGGAGGGTGAAGTGCCGTACGTCGTGTCCGAGTTCGCGCAGTCGGCCGACCGTCTCGGCGAAGTAGTCCGGGTCGGTGACCGTCATGGGGGCGATCACCACACCGTCGTGCTTGGTGAGGGCGAGGTCGAGGACCTCGACGACGCCCTGCCGCCAGGATGCCAAGTCCTGGAAGTCCGCCCGCAGTTCCGGTGGAAGCATCCGCCGCAGGCCGAACCCTGCGTGCTCGGGATCGCAGATCACGCTGCCGGGCAGGCGGCGCCGGATCTCGTGTGCGGTCTGTGTCTTGCCGCCCCCGAAGGGGCCGTTGATCCACAGGAGCATGCGCAGACCCTAGTGGGCACCGGTCACGCGGGGGTCACGGCCGCCGGCGTGAGCCGTAGGCCGTACTCAACCGTGCCCGCCGGCCCGCACCAGCCCCGTCTCGTACGCCAGGACCACCACCTGCACGCGGTCCCGCAGCCCGAGCTTGGTCAGGATGCGGCCCACGTGGGTCTTCACCGTCGCCTCGGACAGCACCAGCCGAGCCGCGATCTCACCGTTGGACAGGCCCTGCGCGACCAGCACCATGACCTCGCGCTCACGGTCGGTGAGGCGCTCCAGCTCCTTGTGCTGGGGCTCCTTGCCGGCGGAGGGCAGCATCGGCGCGAACCGGTCGAGGAGCCGCCGGGTCGTCGACGGGGCCACCACCGCGTCGCCGCTGTGCACCGAGCGGATGGCGCCGAGGAGCTCGCCGGGCGGCACGTCCTTGAGCATGAAGCCGGAGGCGCCCGCCTTCAGGCCGGAGAAGGCGTACTCGTCGAGGTCGAACGTGGTCAGGATCAGAACCTTGGGCGGGTCGGGCTCCGAGCAGATACGGCGGGTGGTCTCCACGCCGTCCAGCTTCGGCATGCGCACGTCCATCAGCACGACGTCGACGGCGGTCGAGCGCAGCACCTGGAGGGCCTCGACTCCGTCGCCCGCCTCCGCGACGACCTCCATGTCCGGCTGGGCGGCGAGCACCATCCGGAACCCGGTGCGCAGCAGCACCTGGTCGTCGACGAGCATCACGCGGATCGTCATCGGGTCCTCTTCCTTACAGGTGTCAATGAACGGCATGGTCTTGTGGGCCGGCGTCAGTGTGCCGGTTTGAGCGGCAGCAGCGCACTGATACGGAATCCTCCGCCCGGGCGCGGCCCAGCGTCCAGGGTGCCGCCGACCATGCCGACCCGCTCGCGCATCCCGATCAGGCCGTGCCCCTTCCCGTCGGCGCCGCCGTCCTCGTACAGCTCGTGCGGGGCGCCCTTGCCGTCGTCCTCGACGAGCAGACCGAGGCCGTCGTCGAAGTAGACCAGGCGCACGCTCGCGCCCGCGTTGGGCCCACCGTGCTTGCGCGTGTTGGTGAGCGCCTCCTGCACGATGCGGTACGCCGTCAGCTCGACGCCGCTGGGCAGCGGGCGCGGGGTGCCCTCGACCTTGAAGTCGACCGGCAGTCCGGAGTTGCGGCACTGCTGGATGAGGTCGTCGATCTGCTCGACGTCGGGCTGCGGGACGTACTCGCCGCCCTCCTGGTGCTCGCCGGTGCGCAGGACGCCGAGCAGGCGGCGCATCTCGGCGAGGGCCTGGCGGCCGGTGGAGGAGATGGTCTCCAGGGCCTTCTTGGCCTGGTCGGGGGCGGCGTCCAGCACGTAGGCGGCGCCGTCGGCCTGCACCACCATCACGGAGACGTTGTGCGCGACGACGTCGTGCAGCTCGCGCGCGATCCGGGCGCGTTCGGCGGCGACCGCGACCTTGGCCTGCGCCTCGCGCTCCTTTTCGAGCCGGGTCGCGCGCTCCTCGAGCTGCTCGTAGTAGGCGCGGCGGGTGCGGATCGAGTCGCCGAGCACCCAGGCGAGCGCGAACGGCACCGTCATGAAGATCACCAGGGCGATGTTGCCCAGAACGCTGGAGTCCTTCTCCGGCCAGCGCAGCTGCGCCAGGGGCGCCGCGAACAGCCCCACGCCCAGCGCGAGCCGGGAGGCCCAGCGGGCGCCGGTCGCCGCGACGGTGTAGGTGATCACCAGGAAGGCGAAGTTGGCGGGTGTGGTCGCCACGTCCAGCACCAGCTGGGCCAGTCCCACGCCTATGGCCAGCAGCAGCATCTTCTCCGGCATGCGCCGGCGCAACGCGATCACCAGGCACAACAGGAGGACCACCGGGATGATGGCTGCCTCGGATTCGGTGCCGCGCGCCTCCTGTCCGCCCGTCTGCTCGACGGCCACGATCATCACAGAGATCCCGAGAAGGAAGACGGCCCAGAAGCTGTCGACCCATGTCGGGTGCCTGCGGAGGAAGTCATAGAGGCGCTGCACGTAACCCAGAGTAGGGAAGTGAGATGCGTGCAGGGGTCAACCGGAGGGCCGATCCGCATCACGCGCGCGTACTCCGCAAGGTGGAGGCTGTGTTCCCCTGTGCGCTTAGCCTGGGCCGGTGACAGCAGAGGCGACGGACGAGTGGCGCGGGTGGCGTGCGGCGGCGGAGTCCGCCCTCTACGGGCCGCACGGCTTCTATCGCAGGCCCGAGGGACCAGCCGGCCACTTCCGTACGTCCGTCCACGCGTCGCCGCTCTTCGCCGGTGCCGTGGCCCGGCTGCTCTGCCGGGTCGACGAGGCTCTGGGGCGGCCCGCCCCGCTCGACTTCGTGGACATGGCGGCAGGGCGGGGCGAACTGGTCACCCGCGTCCTGGCCGCGCTCCCCGCCGACGTGGCGGCACGCACGCGTGCGTACGCCGTCGAGCTCGCCGACCGCCCGCCAGCCCTCGATCACCGGATCGAGTGGCTGCCCGAGCCGCCGCAGCGGATCACGGGCCTGCTGTTCGCCAACGAGTGGCTGGACAACGTCCCCCTGGAGGTCGCGGAGGCGGACTCCGCGGGCGTGCCACGCCAGGTCCTCGTACGACGGGACGGCACCGAACGCCTCGGAGAGCCGGTCACCGGCGCGGAGGCGGAGTGGCTGGCGCGGTGGTGGCCGCTGGGGCGCGCGGAGGAAGCGCGGGGCGCGGAGAGCGCGCGAGCCACGGAGGAGGCGCTGGTTGCGCAGGGCGCGCGTGCCGTTCCGGACGCACCGACTCTTGAAGGGCTACGGGCCGAGATCGGCCTCCCGCGGGACGAGGCCTGGGCCGCCGCTGTCGCGACGCTGGAGCGAGGTCTCGCGGTCGCCGTGGACTACGCGCACACGGCGCGGACCCGGCCGCCCTTCGGAACGCTCACCGGCTTCCGCGAGGGGCGCGAGACGACGCCCGTGCCGGACGGTTCGTGCGACATCACGGCGCATGTCGCGCTGGACGCGTGCGCAACGGCGTGCGCCCTGCCCGGCGCGCGCCTGCTGTCCCAGCGCAACGCCTTGCGCACCCTGGGCATCACGGGCGCACGCCCCCCACTTGAGCTGGCCTCCACACACCCGGCCGACTACGTACGAGCCCTCGCGACCGCGGGCGAGGCCGCCGAGCTCACCGCGACGGGCGGACTCGGGGACTTCGGATGGCTGGTACAGCCGGTGGGAATCCCGGACGTACTGGCGGACTGAGCAGTCGCCCTACTTGTCGATGTCTCCCACCACGAAGAACATCGAGCCCAGAATCGCCACCATGTCCGCGACAAGCGTCCCCGGCAGCAGCTCGACCAGCGCCTGGATGTTGTTGTACGACGCCGAGCGCAGCTTCAGCCGGTACGGAGTCTTGTCGCCCTTGCTGACGAGGTAGTAGCCGTTGATGCCGAGCGGGTTCTCGGTCCACGCGTAGGTGTGGCCCTCGGGAGCCTTCAGCACCTTGGGCAGCCGCTGGTTGATGGGCCCGGGCGGCAGCTCGGCGAGACGGTCGAGGCAGGCGTCGGCCAGGTCGAGGGAGTTGTGGGTCTGCTCCAGCAGGCACTCGAACCGGGCGAGGCAGTCACCCTCCTGCCGGGTCACCACGTTCAGAACGTCCCGCAGCTCGCCGTAGGCGAGATACGGCTCGTCCCTCCTCAGGTCGAAGTCGACGCCCGAACCGCGCGCGATCGGCCCGCTCACGCCGTACGCGTGGACGGTCTCCGGCGCAAGGGCGCCCACGCCCCGCGTGCGCCCCCGGAAGATCTCGTTGCCGAGCACGAGGTCATCGAAGCGGTCCATACGGGAGCGCACGTCGGCGACGGCGGCACGCGCGCGCGTGGTCCACCCGGCCGGCAGGTCCTCCTTCAAGCCCCCCACCCGGTTGAACATGTAGTGCATACGCCCGCCGGAGACCTCTTCCATCACATGCTGGAGCTCCTCGCGCTCCGTGAAGGCGTAGAAGATCGGCGTGATCCCGCCCAGTTCCAGCGGATACGACCCGAGGAACATCAGGTGATTGAGCACGCGGTTGAGCTCGGCGAGCAGCGTCCGCGTCCACACCGCCCGCTCGGGCACCTCCATGCCGAGCATGCGCTCCACGGCGAGGACGACGCCCAGCTCGTTGGAGAAGGCCGACAGCCAGTCGTGGCGGTTGGCGAGCATGATGATCTGGCGGTAGTCGCGGGCCTCGAAGAGCTTCTCCGCACCGCGATGCATATAGCCGATCACCGGCTCGGCGCTCGTGATGCGCTCGCCGTCGAGGACCAGCTTCAGCCGCAGCACGCCGTGCGTCGACGGGTGCTGGGGCCCGATGTTGAGCACCATGTCGGTGCTCTCCGCGGCGCCGCCGATACCGACCATGGTCTCCGTCGTAGGAGTCATGGACACAGTCTCTCCTACGTACGCTGGCCTCATGGAGACGGGGAGCCCGGAGAACACGGGGACGGCGGGAGACGAGCGGGTGGGGACCGACGGGGTGGAGGCGGATCCGGCGTGGACCGGGCTGCCGCCCGGCCTGCTCCGGATGCGCCGGCTGTTGCTGGTGGTGTGGCTGGGCCTGCTGACGGTCGCCGTGGCCCTGCTGCCCGGGATCCTCGCCGGCCCCGGCTGGGCCGCCTTCGCCGTCCTCCCGCTGGCACTGATGGCGTGGGGCTGGGTGATGCTCGGCCGCAACTGGCGGTCCTGGCGATACGCCGAGCGCGCCGACGACCTGCTGATCAGCCGGGGGGTGCTGTGGCGGGAGGAGACGGTCGTACCGTACGGCCGCATGCAGCTGGTCGAGGTCACCTCGGGCCCTGTTGAGCGGCACTTCGGCCTGGCCAGCGTGCAGCTGCACACTGCGGCGGCGGCAACCGACGCCACCATCCCCGGCCTCGACCCGGCGGAGGCGGAACGGCTGCGCGACCGGCTCACCGAGCTGGGCGAGGCCCGATCGGCGGGCCTGTGACGACGCCGGGCGTCGACGACGCCGTACGCGAACAGCGCCCCGTGACCGAGCGCCGACTGCACCCCGTCACACCGCTCAGGCGCGCGTGGGCACCGGTGGCCGTACTCATCGGATGGGCGGTGCACGACCCGGACCAGGCGCAACGCCAGCTGACAAGACTGACCACGACCACGCTCCTGCTGGCGCTCGCGGTGGTCATCCCCACAGCCGCCCTGTACGGCTTCCTCACCTGGTGGTACACGCACTTCGCGGTGACCGACAGCGAACTGCGCATCCGTACCGGCCTGGTGTTCCGGCGCACCGCGCACATCCGGCTGGAACGCATTCAGGCCATCGACGTCACCCAGCCGCTCCTCGCGCGCGTGGCGGGCGTGGCGAAACTCAAGCTCGACGTCATAGGCACGGACAAAAAAGACGAACTGGCCTTCCTGGGTGCGGAGGAGGCACGCACGCTCCGCGCGGAACTCCTCGCCCGAGCCGCCGGTTTCGCCCCCGAAACGGCACACGAAATAGGCGAGGCTCCCTCCCACCAGCTCCTCCGGGTCCCGCCGGCCGTCCTGGCCACCTCCCTCGTCCTCACCGGCGCGACCTGGGGAACACTGGCCGCCGCACTGGTCGTACCGACCGTCCTCTGGCTGACCACCGAGAGCGCGTGGACGGTCCTGGCCACCGCGATCCCGCTGTTCGGCGCGGCGGGGGCGAGCAGTGTGGGGCGATTCGTCACCGAGTACGACTGGACGGTGGGCGAGTCACCGGACGGGCTGCGCATCGACCACGGCCTGCTGGACCGCGCCCACGAAACGGTGCCGCCCGGCCGGGTCCAGACCGTCCGGCTCGTCGAACCCCTGCTGTGGCGCCGACGCGGCTGGGTACGGGTGGAACTGGACGTGGCCGGCTCCTCCAACTCGGTCCTGCTCCCGGTCGCCCCGCGCGAGGTCGCCGAATCGGTCGTCGCACGCGTGCTGCCCGGAGTGACCGTCCCCCCGCGCGCCTCCCTCTCCCGTCCTCCCCGCCGGGCGGGCCGATGTGTGCCGCTGTGGTGGCGTGGGTACGGCCTGACGGTCACGGACGCGGTGTTCGCCGCCCGCATCGGCCTCCTCCGCCGAAGCCTGGCGCTCGTACCGCACGCGAAGGTCCAGAGCGTACGGATGGCCCAGGGCCCGTGGCAGCGGGTGTGGGGCGTGGCCGACGTACACGTGGACACCGGGGCGAACAAGACGGTGACCGCGCGGTTGCGGGACGCAGGGGAGGCGGCGGAGCTGCTGCGCGGGCAGGCGGAGCGGTCTCGTACGGGGCGCAGGGATGCGCGGCCGGATCGGTGGATGACGTGAGGCCGGTCATGCCGGCGGGGCGGGTGCGCAGCCCGGCGCGACGGGGTGCCGCCTCTGTGGGTCGGGAGCCGCCCTGGCGGCACCTCCCAGGCCCTTAAGGCACTGGGGGAGGCACGACTGCGCGCAACTGGATGGGCACGACGCCCGCAGCCAGGGGCGTATGCCACCGCCGCAGGCATCCCGCCCGACCACCGTCAGGAAACCGCGCTCCGCAGCCCCTGCACATCGATCTGTTCCGTCTCGTCGTGAGCCGTCAGGTCGATGACCTGCCCGACACCCCGGGACTCCTCGTCCGCCGGCTTGAACTCCGCCTCGGACTCGGCCTTGTGGAGGGCGAGGGCCTCCTGGCCCACGACGTCGGCGAGGTCCTCGTTCTGGACCGACTCCAACGCGGAAGGCGTCGCCGCCCCGTTCTTCGTACCGAAGAAGTCGAACCCACCCTCGACCGCAGGGCGCCGCACGGGCGTGGCCGGTACGACGGCCACGGCGGTCGGCGCGATGAAGTGCCCCGCAGGCTGCTGGGCCGGAGGCAGGGCGGGCCGGGCGGCCTTGGTGACCGCGCCTGCCGAGGGGTTGGCGGCCGCGCGCTCGTGCCCGTCGGCCGCCTCGGGCTTCCCCTGCGCTTCGTCCTCCAGCGCGGACGCGGACTCCGTCTCGGATTCGCCGCTGCCCACCGCCTCGGCGGCATCCGAACCGTCGTTCACGGACTTGCCGTTGGGAGGCCCGTCGCCCTTCGGGGGCTGGTTCTTCGGAGGTTCGTTCTTCGGGGACTCATCTGTCGGCGACTCGCCCTTCGCAGGGCCGCCCTTCGGGGCTCCGTCCTCGGATGGCTCGTCCTCGGAAGCCTCGTCCATCGACGGTTCGTCCGCAGAGGTCTCGCTGTCCGCCGCGTCCTCTTCCCCGTCGAACCGCGCCAACGCCGCCTTGGCCCGCAGAAACAGCCGGGACCCTTCCGGGGAGAAGACCGCAGCAGCCGCGGACGTCTCCTCGCCCGCCGAGCCCTCGACATCAGCCTCAGCAGGGGCAGCCACAGCTCCCTCCGCAGCACCGGAATCCGTGCCGTCAACCGGCACCGACCCCTGCACCGGCACAGGCGGCAACGCACGCGCAGGCACAGCCGCCTCTATCTCCAGAACCCGGCGTTCCTCCAGGACACTCGCCCGCTCGGTCTCCGCCGTGGCGTACCGCCGCAGCAGTGCCGCGTGCTCGTTGCGCAGCCCCGCGAGTTCCGCCCGCTTGGCCCGCAGTCGCTGCTCCAGCTTCACCCGCAGCTCGCGCGACTCCTCGAGATCGGTCTCCAGCTCGGCGACCCGCTCCTCGTACCGCCACTCGTCGCTCGCACGCGCGCGCGTGAGGTCGGCGACCTTCTTGCCCGCCTGCGTGTCCCAGCGACGCATGACGACCGCACCGACGACCGCCGTCGCCGCGGCGGCCGCGGCAAGGCCGCGCAGCACCATGGGCTCGGTGAACACCCAGGGGCCAAGGGCACAGACGACGGAGACGCCTGCGATCGCCGACGGGGGCAGCAGCCTGTGCAAGGGCGGGGAATGACGGTGACGTCCACGTGGCATGGCCAGAAACTTACCGCGCGTAGGCGAATCTTGTTGCCCCGCCCCGTAAAAAGACAGCCATCCCGAGGCGTTCACACGACATCAGGAATCAGACCCGGCACTGAATTGACCAGGAACCAAGATCACAAAGCCCCGGCCGCCGCCGTCACCCGCCGGTCATCCGCCACTCCACCTGCCACATCACGCCCCGCTCGTCACCCGCTCAACCGCCCGCTCATCCACTCCAGCGTCCCCGGAATCTCCCGCCGCCAGGTGTTGAAGTTGTGCCCTCCGCTTTCGAGGATGATCGAGGAGATCCGGGTAACCCCGTTCGCCTTCACCCGCTCAATGAACTTCAGCGTGTCCTTGTAGTTGGATTCTCCAACTTTGCTGCTGCTGACGAGCAGTGAAGTGTCCGGAGCCGGCATGTGCTTGAGGTACCACCACAGGTTCGCGCGATTGCGCAGTTCCTCGTCGCCGTGGAAGAGATCGCCCGTCGTGGCGTCGATCGGCGCCTTGTAGTACGCGGAAAGCCCCGCCCCGGCGGCATACGCCTCGGGATGGTGCAGGGCGAGCTTCAACGCGCAGTAGCCACCGGTGGAGTCACCGATGATCCCCCAGCTGCCGGGCCCGCCGCCCACCCTGTAGTGGCCGCTCACGGCCTCGGGCAGATCCGAGGCGAAGAACGTCTCGGTCTGCGGCCCGCCGGGAATGTCCACGCACTCCGTGTCCCGCGGCGGCGCCACCGTCGGCCGCATCATCACCAGGATCATCGGCTGCATACGACCGTCCTCGGCGAGCCTCGCGGCCGTACGCGGATAGTCGAGCTTGTCCACCAGCGCCTGCGCCGTGCCCGGATAACCGGTCAGAACGACGGCCGCAGGGAAGGTACGCGTGCGGAATTCCGGCTGAAAGTATTCGGGCGGCAGATAGACGTACGCGGGCGTGGCGATGTCCGTCGTACGGCCCACGATGGCGACCTTCTGCACCTGACCGCCCAGCTGCGGACTGGCGCTCGCCGCCCCCGGCACCCGCCGCGTCTCGACGACCCGCAGCGGCCCGCGCCCCGGCGTGTGGTCCACGACGACGCCCTGGCCCTTCTCCTGCCCGAACAGGTCGGCCCAGCTGGCGTAGAACCCGAAGGCCTGGTTGGCGCCGAGACCGACCGCCGCGAAGAGCATCAACTGAGTGGAGAGCAACAACCCGACCCGGCCCGACACGGCCCGCCAGCCGCGCCGCGCCAGCCGTGGCCACAGCCACACCGTGCCGACGAACAGCCCTACGGCGGCCGCAACCGCCAGCGCCAGCACCTTGTCGCTCGTGAGACCCATCGATGGTTACCTGTCCGCACTTTCCGCCCGGAGCCTCGGCGGCGCGGGCACGTGCTCCCCGCGCTGCCTCCCCTGCTCCTTCGCAAGGGCTTGCCCCGGACTTTCCTTGGCCTTTGAAACGGTTTTGGGAAGCCGAGTGAACCTCTCCCCTCGAGACACCGTCCTAGAGGGCGCAATGTCGCCGGATGCCCGAATCGGCACCGGATCCAAGGTCTCTCGCAGAACTGTGGGATGCGATGTCTGTCAGGACAGATGTGGAAATGTCGGGCAAGGTTCCTGAACGATCGAGCCAGGTGGGGCATCTGTCCGGCCGGGTACGGCACCTGCTGCGCGGCCCGCGCCCCGAGGCCGTGCCCGTCCTCGTCGGCAGGGCCTGCGCCCTGGTGGGCCTGCTGAACATCGCCGCAGGCGTCTTCCCGCGCTTCCGGCACAGCCGTATGCACGCCATCGCCGAGGTGCTGCCGGGCTCGGTCGGTCCGTTCGCGGCCGCGCTGTCGCTCAGCACGGGCGTGCTGTTGCTGCTGCTCGCGCATGGCCTCAAGCGCGGCAAGCGGCGGGCGTGGCGCGCCGCCGTCGTCCTGCTGCCGGCCGGAGCGGTGGCGCAGTTCACGTACCGCCACTCCCTGGTGGGCGCCCTCATCTCCGTCGCGCTGCTCGTGGCCCTGCTGCGCCACCGCGACCAGTTCGCGGCCCTGCCCGACCCGCGCAGCAGGTGGCGGGCGCTGGCCAACTTCGTCCTCATGGGGGCCGGTTCCCTCGCCCTCGGCCTGGTCATCGTCAGCGCCCACCCGAACACCCTGGTCGGCGACCCGAGCCTGGCCGACCGCATCACGCATGTCCTGTACGGCCTCTTCGGCTTCGAAGGCCCGGTCGACTACCAGGGCAACACCTCCTGGACGGTCGCCTTCTCCCTGGGCGCCCTCGGCTGGATCACCGCGGTCACGACGATCTACCTCGCCTTCCGCCCGGAACACCCCGCCGCCCACCTCACCGAGGACGACGAGGCACGCCTGCGCGCCCTGCTGGCCAAGCACGGCGGCCGGGACTCCCTCGGCCACTTCGCGCTGCGCCGCGACAAGGCCGTCGTCTTCTCCCCCAGCGGCAAGGCCGCGGTGACCTACCGCGTCGTCTCCGGCGTGATGCTCGCCAGCGGCGACCCGATCGGCGACGTCGAGGCCTGGCCGGGCGCCATCGAACGCTTCATGGACGAGGCCAAGGCCCACTCCTGGACCCCGGCCGTCATGGGCTGCTCCGAGACCGGCGCCGAGGTGTGGACCCGCGAGACCGGGCTCGACGCCCTCGAACTGGGCGACGAGGCGGTGGTGGACGTCCCGGATTTCTCGCTCGCCGGCCGCGCGATGCGCAACGTACGTCAGATGGTCAAGCGCATCGAGCGCGCCGGTTACGAGACCCGGGTACGTCGTGTCCGTGACCTCGGCGAGGCCGAGCTGGAGCGCATCCGGCAGGCCGCGGAGGACTGGCGCGGCACCGACACCGAGCGCGGTTTCTCCATGGCGCTGGGCCGCGTCGGCGACCCGGCCGACGGCGACTGCCTCATCGCCACCGCCCACAAGGCCGACGAGGAGCCGGGTCCGTACGGCGACCTCAAGGCGATCCTCCACTTCGTGCCCTGGGGCACGGACGGGGTCTCGCTGGACCTGATGCGCCGCGACCGCTCCGCGGACCCCGGCATGAACGAGCTGCTGATCGTGGCCGCTCTCCAGGCCGCCCCGAAGTTCGGCATCGCGCGCGTGTCGCTCAACTTCGCCATGTTCCGCTCGGCCCTGGCGCGCGGCGAGAAGATCGGCGCCGGCCCGGTGCTGCGCGCCTGGCGCGGACTGCTGGTGTTCCTCTCGCGCTGGTTCCAGATCGAGTCCCTGTACAAGTTCAACGCCAAGTTCCAGCCTCGCTGGGAGCCGAGGTTCGTCGTCTACCGGGCCTCCGCCGACCTGCCCCGCCTCGGCTTCGCCGCCATGCAGGCGGAGGGCTTCGTGAACCTGGCCCTGCCGCTGCCGCGTTCCCTGCGCCGCCGCAGGACCGCTCCGCGCCCCTGCCCGCACCGGGTGGCGGAGCGGGAGGCCCAGGCGGCCTGACCGGGACCGCGGCCACCCCGGACAGGCCCGAGCGGCAGCCTCACCCCCGCCCCACGCCCCGGAGGCTCCCGCTCGGGCCACCGCACGTCGCGGCACCGCCTTGGGCCTACGCTGAACGTATGAGCAAGCAGAGCGGACGCGGGCGCGTCTCGGGTCTTCCGGAATGGGACCGGTGTGCGGTCATGGGAGTCGTCAACGTGACCCCCGATTCCTTCTCCGACGGCGGCCGCTGGTTCGACACGACGTCCGCCGTCAAGCACGGTCTCGCCCTCGTCGACGAGGGCGCCGACCTGGTCGACGTCGGCGGCGAGTCCACCCGCCCAGGCGCCACCCGGGTCGACGAGGCCGAGGAACTCCGCCGCGTCATCCCCGTCGTCCGCGGCCTCGCCTCCGAGGGCGTCACGATCTCCGTCGACACCATGCGCGCCTCCGTCGCCGAGCAGGCCCTCGCCGCCGGCGCCGCCCTCGTCAACGACGTCAGCGGCGGCCTCGCCGACCCCGCGATGATCCCGGTCGTCGCGGACGCCGGCGCCCCCTTCGTCGTGATGCACTGGCGCGGCTTCCTGGAAGGCGGGAACGTCAGGGGCGTGTACGACGACGTCGTCACCGAGGTCGTCGACGAGCTCCACGCGCGCGTGGAGGCCGTCCTGGAGGGCGGCATCGCCCCCGACCGCATCGTCGTGGACCCCGGACTCGGCTTCTCCAAGGACGCCGAGCACGACCTCGTCCTCCTCGCCCACCTCGAACGCCTCCTCACCCTCGGCCGGCCCCTCCTCGTCGCCGCCTCCCGCAAGCGGTTCCTCGGCCGTGTCCTCGCCGGACCGCAGGGCGCGCCGCCGCCCGCCCGGGAGCGCGACGCCGCCACGGCCGCCGTCTCGGCGCTCGCGGCACAGGCCGGCGCGTGGGCGGTGCGCGTGCACGAGGTGCGCGCCACGGCGGACGCGGTACGCGTCGCACGCGCCATCGAGGAGGCGCGTACCGCAGAGAACACGCCCGGCGCGCAGGGCGAGCCCAGCGCGGTACTCGGCTCCGAAGGAGCCCGGTGAGCGCCCCCCACACCGACGTCGAGCAGGTGGAGGCCGCCAACGCCGCCTTCTACGAGGCGATGGAGCGCGGCGACTTCGAGCAGCTCTCCTCGCTCTGGCTCACCCCGTCCGACCTGGGCGTCGACGAGACGTACCACGACCCGGCCGACGCCGGCGTGATCTCCTGCGTCCACCCCGGCTGGCCGGTGCTCACCGGACGCGGCGAAGTCCTCAGGTCGTACGCGCTGATCATGGCGAACACCGACTACATCCAGTTCTTCCTCACCGACGTGCACGTCTCCGTCACCGGCGACACCGCCGTGGTGACGTGCACCGAGAACATCCTCAGCGGCGGCCCGGCTCCCGAAGGCGGGGAGGAGCTCGGCCCGCTCGTGGGCCAGCTGGTGGTCGCCACGAACGTGTTCCGCCGCACACCCGACGGCTGGAAGGTGTGGTCCCACCACGCCTCACCGATTCTGGCCGAAAACGACGAGGAAGAGGGCGACGGCAGCCCCTCCTGAGTGGGTAGGCGCCCGACAGGGACACGCACAGGAACGACCACAGGGACGACTCCGAGGAGCCCCGGGGACCACCCGCAAGGGGGTCCGCGGGGCCCCGCCGGGACCAAGAAGTGGTTGGAATCACGCCGGCCCGGGTAGGGGCGGCTACCAGCCCGTGAGCCGCCGGGTTCCCCAGGGGAAACGCGCGATGAATCCTCCTGGCCCCGGACCGGGCCCACGCCCCGTGGCACGGCCCTGTCAGTGCCCGCAGGTAGATTCGTTCGAGGCCGGCATGCCGCCCGCACGCGACAGCGCCCGGCCGTCACCGACGATTGCAGGAGTGATTCGCGTGGATCGTGTCGCGCTGCGCGGCCTCAAGGCCCGCGGGTACCACGGTGTGTTCCCCGAGGAGCGCAGGGAGGGCCAGACCTTCGTCGTGGACCTCGTCCTGGGCCTGGACACCCGGCCGGCCGCCGCCGACGACGACCTGGCGAAGACCGTGCACTACGGCATCGTGGCGGAGGAGGTCGTGGCCGTCGTCCAGGGCGAACCGGTCAACCTCATCGAGACGCTCGCCGAACGCATCGCCCAGGCCTGTCTGAAGCACGAAGAGGTCCACGAGGTCGAGGTCACCGTCCACAAACCGGACGCGCCGATCACGGTCCCCTTCGACGACGTGACCGTCACCATCACCCGGAGCCGAGTATGACCGCGTTCTTCACCGAAGGTCACAGCGACCCGACCGTACAGCCGGTACCCGCCTCCGTCGTCGAGAAGGTCGACGCCGCCGACACCACCCTCCACAACCCGAAACGGGCCGTGATCTCCCTCGGCTCCAACCTGGGCAACCGCCTGGAGACCCTCCAGGGCGCCATCGACGCCCTCGAGGACACTCCCGGCATCCGCATCAAGGCGGTCTCCCCGGTGTACGAGACGGAGCCCTGGGGCGTGGAGCCGGGAAGCCAGCCGTCCTACTTCAACGCGGTCGTGGTCCTCAAGACCACGCTCCCCCCGTCGTCCCTCCTGGAGCGGGCCCACGCGGTCGAGGAGGCGTTCCATCGGGTACGGGACGAGCGCTGGGGCGCCCGCACCCTCGACGTCGACATCGTCGCGTACGCCGACGTCGTCTCCGACGACCCGCACCTCACCCTCCCCCACCCGCGCGCCCACGAGCGCGCCTTCGTCCTCGCTCCCTGGCACGACGTCGAGCCGCAGGCACAGCTTCCGGGCCGCGGCCCGGTGGCCGACCTCCTGGCGGGCATCACCCGTGAAGGTGTCGCAGCGCGCAAGGACCTGGAACTCCGGCTGCCCGAGTAGTCGTTAAGGTCAAGACGACACAAGTCCGCGGGGACCCGGCCCCGGGGGAGCTGAAGGGACACCGTGAGAGAGCTGCGCATCAGGATGCTGGCCGGTGTGTTCATCGTCGCCGGAGTCCTGTCCTGGGCGGGCGCCCGCCTGTGGAACTCCGTCGGGACCCTGCCCAGCGTCCCCCTGGCCGCCCCCATCGTCCTCGCCCTGATCGCCGTGGTGCTCCTGTCCACGGCGATCTCGATCCGCGCCCGCCTCAAGGCCCAGCGCGAACGCCGCCCCGAGGCCAAGGGCGTCGACCCCCTGATGGCCGCCCGCGCGGTCGTCTTCGGCCATGCCAGCGCCCTGGTCGCCGCCCTGGTCTCCGGCATGTACGGCGGCACCGGCGTCTTCCTCCTGGAGTACCTCGACATCCCCGCCCGCCGCGACCAGGCCATCTACGCCGGCTTCTCGGTCCTGGCCGGCATCGCCGTCATAGCGGCAGCCATCTTCCTGGAGCGCGTGTGCAAGCTCCCGGAGGACGACGAGCACGACGGGGCGGGGACGGCGCCCACGGTCTAGCGCGGGCTCAGCGCAGCACTGCTCAGTGGGCCATGATGAGGCTCATCGCCTCGTTGCGCGTCGCCGCGTCCCGCAGCTGACCGCGCACGGCCGACGTTATGGTCATCGCGCCCGGCTTGCGGATACCCCGCATCGACATGCACATGTGCTCGCACTCCACGACGACGATCACGCCCCGCGGCTCCAGGATCTCCATGAGGGAGTCGGCGATCTGCGTAGTGAGACGTTCCTGCACCTGCGGACGGCGGGCATAGACGTCCACCAGCCGCGCGAGCTTGGACAGTCCGGTGATCTTTCCGGAGGTGGCCGGAATGTATCCCACGTGTGCGACACCGCGGAACGGCACCAGGTGGTGTTCACAGGTGCTGTAGACCTCGATGTCCTTGACGAGCACCATCTCGTCGTGCCCGATGTCGAACGTCGTCGTCAGCACGTCCTCGGGCTTCTGCCACAGCCCCGCGAAGATCTCCCTGTACGCCCGCGCCACCCGCGCCGGCGTCTCCTTCAGCCCCTCGCGGTCCGGATCCTCGCCGACCGCGATCAGCAGTTCGCGTACGGCGTTCTCGGCGCGCTTCTCGTCGAACTCGCCGATGAAGCCCTCGCCGTCCAGCGTCACGGGGTCGGTCATGTGGTGCCTCGTTCCTGTGCGGGTCGCGCGCATGTGGGCCACGAGCGCGTGTGATCTGCGGATATACCAAAATGCCGCGCCCCCCAAGGCTAAAACCAGGGGGGCGCGGCATCCATTCCGGGCCCGGTGAGGTCACCGGGGCGGGCGGCGTCAGCTCTCGGGGCGCTCCTCGGGAGCCGACTCGGTCGCCGGGGCGGGCTCCGCCACCGTCGACTTCGCGGTGCTGATCGCCGGGGTCGCGCCGTTGGCGCCGTTCGTCAGTGCGAGCTCCTTCGGGGAGAGCACCGGCGGACGGGTGGACGGCGTGCGGCGCGAGGAGCCGGTCCAGGCGGGCCGCGGCGGGCGCTTGACGATGGGGGCGAAGATCTCGGCGATCTCCTCCTTGCCCAGCGTCTCCTTCTCCAGCAGCTGCAGGACGAGGTTGTCGAGGACGTCGCGGTTCTCGACCAGGATCTCCCAGGCCTCGTTGTGCGCGTTCTCGATGAGCTTCTTGACTTCCTCGTCCACCAGCGCGGCGACCTCTTCCGAGTAGTCGCGCTGGTGAGCCATCTCACGTCCGAGGAACGGCTCGGTGTTGTCGCCGCCGAACTTGATCGCGCCCAGGCGCTCGGTCATGCCGTACTGCGTGACCATCGCGCGGGCCGTGGCCGTGGCCTTCTCGATGTCGTTCGCCGCGCCCGTGGTCGGGTCGTGGAAGACGAGCTCCTCGGCCGCGCGGCCGCCCAGCATGTAGGCCAGCTGGTCCAGCATCTCGTTGCGGGTCGTGGAGTACTTGTCCTCGTCCGGCAGGACCATCGTGTAGCCGAGGGCCCGGCCTCTCGACAGGATCGTGATCTTGTGGACCGGGTCGGAGTTCGGTGAGGCCGCCGCGACCAGGGCGTGTCCGCCCTCGTGGTACGCGGTGATCTTCTTCTCCTTGTCCGACATGATCCGGGTCCGCTTCTGCGGGCCCGCCACGACGCGGTCGATGGCCTCGTCCAGCATCTGGTTGTCGATGAGCTTCTTGTCCGAGCGGGCCGTGAGCAGCGCGGCCTCGTTGAGGACGTTGCTCAGGTCGGCGCCGGTGAAGCCCGGCGTGCGACGGGCGACCGCCGACAGGTCGACGTCCGGGGCGACCGGCTTGCCCTTCTGGTGGACCTTGAGGATCTCCAGACGGCCCTGCATGTCCGGGCGGTCGACCGCGATCTGGCGGTCGAAGCGGCCGGGGCGCAGGAGGGCCGGGTCGAGGATGTCGGGCCGGTTCGTCGCGGCGATGAGGATCACGCCGCCCTTGACGTCGAAGCCGTCCATCTCGACGAGCAGCTGGTTCAGGGTCTGCTCGCGCTCGTCGTGACCGCCGCCGAGGCCGGCGCCGCGGTGGCGGCCGACCGCGTCGATCTCGTCGACGAAGACGATCGCCGGGGCGTTCGCCTTGGCCTGCTCGAACAGGTCACGGACTCGGGAGGCACCGACACCGACGAACATCTCGACGAAGTCGGAACCGGAGATCGAGTAGAAGGGGACGCCCGCCTCGCCGGCGACGGCGCGCGCGAGGAGCGTCTTGCCGGTGCCAGGAGGCCCGTAGAGCAGGACGCCCTTGGGGATCTTCGCACCGACGGCCTGGAACTTGGCCGGTTCCTGGAGGAACTCCTTGATCTCGTGGAGCTCCTCGACGGCCTCGTCCGAGCCGGCGACGTCCGCGAACGTCGTCTTCGGGGTGTCCTTGGTGATGAGCTTCGCCTTGGACTTGCCGAAGTTCATGACCCGGGAGCCGCCGCCCTGCATCTGATTCATCAGGAACAGGAAGACGACGACGATGAGGACGAAGGGCAGCAGGGAGAGCAGGATGCCGACGAACGGGTTCTGCTTGGACGGCGAGACCGTGTAGCCGTCCGGGATCTGCTTCTGCTCGTACTTGTTCTGCAGCGTGTTGGCGATGGTCACGCCCTGGTCGCCGATGTAGGACGCCTGGATCTTGGTGGCGCCCTCGACCTTTTCGCCGTCCTTGAGCTGGGCCTTGACGGTCTGCTCGTCGCCGGTGGTCAGTTTGACCGACTCGACCTTGTTCTGATTGATCGCCTGAACGACCTGGCCGGTGTCCACCGTCTTGTAGCCGCCGGACGAGCCGACGACCTGCATCAACACGACCACGGCAAGGACGGCCAGCACGATCCACATGACCGGCCCACGGAAGTATCGCTTCACGTCCATCCATACGGAGCGGTGCCGCCCCGTCCCTCCTGCCATAGTGAGTTTGATAAGACAGTTCTTCTGACGGTACCCCAGCTTTGACGCCCGTAGCCGCACGGGCGGGCTGGCAAGCCCGTCTGCATGCTCCAACGCCGCGAGGCCCGCCGGGGTTCCCGATCTTCGTACGGGGCTTGGGCCCTTCGGGTCCGGATTTCCGGACCGTCCGGGTCAGCCGCCGTAGACGTGGGGCGCGAGCGTACCGACGAACGGGAGGTTGCGGTACTTCTCGGCGTAGTCGAGGCCGTAGCCGACGACGAACTCGTTGGGGATGTCGAAGCCGACCCACTCGACGTCGATGGCGACCTTGGCGGCGTCCGGCTTGCGCAGGAGCGTGCACACCTTCAGGGAGGCGGGCTCGCGGGAGCCGAGGTTGTTGATCAGCCAGGACAGGGTCAGCCCGGAGTCGATGATGTCCTCGACGATGAGGACGTGCTTGCCCTTGATGTCGGTGTCGAGGTCCTTGAGGATCCGCACGACACCGGAGGACTGGGTCCCGGCGCCGTACGACGACACGGCCATCCAGTCCATGGTGACGGGGGTGGACAGCGCCCGCGCGAGGTCGGCCATCACCATCACCGCGCCCTTGAGGACGCCGACGATGAGCAGGTCCTTGCCCTCGTACTCCGCGTCGATCTTCGCCGCCAGCTCTGCCAGCTTGGCGTCGATCTCTTCCTTGGTGATGAGTACCTGCTTGAGGTCGGCACCCATGTCTTTCGCGTCCACCCGCATCACTTTCGGTCGTCCCACCGGCCTGTCCCGGCCGCTCTCGCGGCCCCGATCGAGGGGCCGGTGGGAGGTCCGGTTTCAGCCTTGCCGAATCACCAGTCTGCCACCCTGGCGCTGGGCGACGACTTTGCCGGGGAGATTGATGGCTCCCTGGCCGCGCCAGCCGGTGATCAGGCGGTCGACTTCCTCGATGTGGCGGGCGAACAGCGCACCGGCGGGCGCCCCGGCCTCGATGGCGGCGCGGCGCAGGATCCGGCGGCGTACGGCGGGCGGCAGCGCGTAGAGCTTCGCGCACTCCAGGAGGCCGGCCGAGTCGCGTACGGCGGCCTCGGCCTGGCGGGCCCAGGCGTCGAGGGCGTCGGCGTCGTCGCGGGAGAGCTGGGCCGTGCGGGCGAGGGCCTCCACGACGCCCTTGCCGAGTGCCTTCTCCAGGGCGGGCAGGCCTTCCTGGCGCAGCCGCGACCTGGTGTAGGCGGGATCGGCGTTGTGGGGGTCGTCCCAGACCGGCAGGGACTGGACCATGCAGGCCTTGCGGGCGGTCTGCCGGTCGAGCTGGAGGAAGGGGCGCCGGTAACGGCCGCCGGCCCCCGAGACCGCGGCCATTCCGGACAGGGAGCGGATGCCGGAGCCGCGGGCGAGGCCGAGAAGGACGGTTTCGGCCTGGTCGTCGCGGGTGTGGCCGAGCAGGACGGCGAGGGCGCCGTGGCGTACGGCCGCGTCGTCGAGGGCGGCGTAGCGGGCGTCGCGGGCTGCGGCTTCGGGTCCGCCTTCGCGGCCGACGGTGACGGCGATGGACTCGACCGGGTCGAGGCCGAGTTCGCGCATGCGCAGGACGACTTCTTCGGCGCGCAGGTCGGAGCCGGGCTGCAGTCCGTGGTCGACGGTGACGGCGCCGGCGCGGATGCCGAGCTTGGGGGCTTCGAAGGCGAGCGCGGAGGCGAGGGCCATGGAGTCGGCGCCGCCGGAGCAGGCCACGAGCACGAGCGGGGAGGGGGGTCGCTCGTGCGGGGCGGGGCGCGGGGGCTCCTGCGAGGTTGCGCGGAGGGGCTCGTACGACGGTTCGTGAGCCGTGCCGTGGGTGGCCGGGCCGCGGGAGGCCGTGGCCCGCGGGGTGTCGTGCGCGGCTGTGGCCAGCATGGTGGCGGCCGACGTCACGGCGGGCGCCGTCGGCGGTGTCGCGGGCGGCGTCTCGTAGGAGATCGCGCGCCGGCTGCCGGGCGCTGTCGCGTCGGTGATGTGGCTGTGTTCGGTGAGGATGTCGTGGAGGACGCGGCGGACCGCCAGGCGTATCGCCGCGACCGCAGGATGGGGACCCATGTCCGGTTCCCTTCATGAAGTTTTCGGGGGGTGAGCCCGAGGTCGGTCACTCAGAGTGTGTAGATGGTGACAGAACCGGGCCGTTCCCCGAGCATTGCACGCCTACCCATCGCCCACGGTCCCTCGGACGGGTGATTGGAGGGGCGTTCGCCTGCCGTCGGCCGGATTCGGTTCACGACGTTCGTATGAGATGCACGACTCCCCGTGTGATTTCACTACTCGGCCTTGCGGTGCACCCGCGCGATCCAGTCCGCCGGTTTGGCGATCTCCGCCTTGGTGGGGAGGGTGTTCGGGGACGTCCACACGCGGTTGAAGCCGTCCATGCCGACCTGGTCGACGACGGCGCGTACGAAGCGTTCGCCGTCGCGGTACTGCCTGAGTTTGGCGTCCAGCCCGAGCAGCTTGCGCAGGGCCATGTCGAGCCTCGACGCGCCCTTGGCACGACGCTGCTGGAACTTCTCGCGGATCTCGGCGACGGTCGGTACGACCTGGGGCCCGACCCCGTCCATGACGAAGTCGGCGTGGCCCTCCAGGAGGGACATCACGGCGGTGAGGCGGCCGAGGATCTCCCGCTGGGCCGGGGTCTGCACCAGTTCCACGAAGGACCGTCCGCCGTCGTCCTCCTCGGCCTCGGGGCGGCCGCCCGCGAGCGACTGTGCGGCCTCGCGGATGCGTTCCAGGACGGTCATGGGGTCGACGTCCGTCTCCCCCAAGAACGACTGGATTTCGCCCTCCAGGTGGTCCCGCAGCCAGGGCACGGCGGTGAACTGCGTGCGGTGCGTCTCCTCGTGCAGGGTCACCCACAGGCGGAAGTCGTGGGGCTGTACGTCGAGTTCTCGCTCCACGTGGACGATGTTCGGGGCGACGAGGAGGAGCCGGCCGCCGCCGTTCTCTCCGGCGGGGAGTTCGCGGGTGGAGGGGGCGAAGGTCTCGTACTGGCCGAGGACGCGGGAGGCCAGGAAGGACAGCAGCATTCCCAGTTCGACGCCGGTGACCTTGCCGCCGACGGCGCCGAGTACCGCGCCGCCGGTGCTTCCGCTGCGGCGCTCCTGCATCTTCTCGAGCAGGGGCTTGAGGATCTCGCGGAAGCCGGCGACGTTCGCCCGGACCCAGCCGGGGCGGTCCACGACGAGGACGGGGGTGTCGTGGGTCTCCTCCGTGCCCATACGAGTGAAGCCCCGGACGTGCTCCTCCGAGGCTTTGGCGTGTCGGCGCAGCTCGGCGACGACGGCGCGGGCCTCGTCGCGGCTCACCTCGGGGCCCGGCCGTACGAGCCGGGTCGCGGTTGCCACCGCGAGATTCCAGTCGACCATCTCGGCACCACCGATGCTCGTCATGTGTCAACCGTACGTGAGCGTTCCCACTTGGGGCAGGCCGTGGGGGTTGGTGGGGCCGGCGGTCGGTTTGGGCGGCGCCCGGCGTGAGAGCCGGGGTGCTTGCGGTCGGCACGGGTGGAGGTGTCTCGGGACGACGCCCGGCGCTGCAGGCCGAGGCGGCGCCCGTCGGCGACCGGCGCGTGTCGGCCGGCCGCCGTCACCAGCTCGTACGGTCAGTCGCAGCCGCAGGACGCCAGTGCCGTTGCCGTCTTGTCCAGGGACGACTGGGCCGCCCCCGGATCCGACGTGTTCGAGGCCAGGAAGGCGAAGGCCAGGAGGCGGCCGTTTTGGGTGACCACTGTGCCGGCGAGGGTGTTCACGCCGGTCAGGGTGCCTGTTTTGGCTCGCACGATGCCGGCCGCGCCGTCCGTGTAGCGGCCGGCCAGGGTGCCGGTGAAGCCTGCTACGGGGAGGCCGGTGAGGGTGGGGCGGAGTTCGGGGTGGGTCGGGTCGGCCGCCTTGGCGAGGAGGGTCGCGAGCAGGCCCGCCGTGAGTCTGTCGGCGCGGTCGAGACCGCTGCCGTCCTTGACGTCGACGCCGGACACCGGCAGTCCCAGCTCCTTCAGCCGGTCCTCGATCGCCTCACCGGCGCCGTCGAAGTCGGCGCGCTTCCCGCTCGCCACGGCCGTCTGACGGGCGAGGGCCTCGGCGATGTCGTTGTCGCTGTTGGTGAGCATGCGCTCGACCAGGGCGGAGAGCGGAGGCGAGGAGACCTCGGCGAGGGACTCGGCCCGGTTGGTCGCCTTGGAGGGGCCGGGGGCCGTGGTCCTGATGCCGTGGTCCGCGAGGAAGGACGCGAACCTGGTCGCCGTGTCCTTCGCCGGGTCCGCCACCCGGGGCGCCGGGCCGCTGCTGGAGCCGTCCGTGCGGGCCTCGTCGGCCATCAGGGGGGTGACCCGGGCGAGGTTGTCGTTCACGCCGATGGGGTGCAGGTCGGGGCCCGCGTAGAGGGTCGTGTCGTAGGAGAGGGTGACCTTGCGTACGTCCCGCTTCTTCAGCGCCTCGGCGGTGGCGGAGGCCAGCTCGCGCAGGCTCGCCCAGCCCCCGTCGGCCTTGCGGGCGGTCAGCGTGGGGTCGCCGCCGCCGACCAGAACCAGTTCCTTCGTGTCCGGTTCGAGGGCGGCACGGGTGGTGAGGCGGTGGTCGGGGCCGAGTGCGGCGAGGGCGGCCGCGGCGGTGGCGATCTTCGTCGTCGAGGCCGGGGTGAGGGCCTCGCCGGCGCCTTCGCCGTAGAGGCGCTCGCCGGTGGCCACGTCCACGACCGCCGCCGCCCTGCGGGTGCCGAGCCCCGGGACGTCCAGGAGCGGCCCCAGGACGCCGGCGAGGGCCTTGCCGTTCGGGGCCGACTTCACGGTGCTGGTGCCGCCGCCGAGGCCGGTGAGGACGGAGGCCGCACTGGGGGCGGGACGGGGCGCCTCGGCCGCCGTGTCGGAGGTATCGGACGTATCGGCTTTACGGCCGTGATCTGTGCCACCCGTGCGCTCCTGGGCGGCCGCCCGGTCCCGCTCGGCCGTACGCTGACCGGTGGAGTCCCAGGGACCGGCGGCGGTGACCACTCCGGCGGCCAGTGCCAGTCCGGCGGTGGCGGCGCCCGCGGTGTACTGCCAGGTCTTCGGCTTGCGTGTCCGCGCGGCCTGCCAGGAGACGGCTCGCGTGAGCCGGGCGGCCCGTGGCCTCGCGGCCGTCGCGGCGCGTGCGAGACATGGGCGTACGGCCTGTGCGGCTCGCGCCAGACGCGGTCGTACGGCGTCCGCGACCCGCGTCACATGCGGTCTCGCGGCTCGCCAAGGCCTCAGCTCTGGCACGACCACCAGCCCCTTTCGCGATCACACACCTGCGTGAGGGACACTTAACCACCAGAACTATGTGCTGATCATGGAGGAGCCACCGGTGGAGTTCGACGTCACGATCGAGATCCCGAAGGGTTCGCGGAACAAGTACGAGGTGGACCACGAGACCGGTCGGATCCGCCTGGACCGTCGCCTCTTCACCTCGACCGCCTACCCGACCGACTACGGCTTCGTCGAGAACACCCTCGGCGAGGACGGCGACCCGCTGGACGCGCTGGTCATCCTGGACGAGCCGACCTTCCCGGGCTGCCTCATCAAGTGCCGCGCGATCGGCATGTTCCGGATGACGGACGAGGCCGGCGGCGACGACAAGCTGCTGTGCGTGCCGGCGACGGACCCGCGTGTGGAGCACCTGCGTGACATCCACCACGTGTCGGAGTTCGACCGCCTGGAGATCCAGCACTTCTTCGAGGTCTACAAGGACCTGGAGCCCGGCAAGTCGGTCGAGGGCGCCGACTGGGTGGGCCGCACCGAGGCCGAGGCCGAGATCGAGCGGTCGTACAAGCGCTTCAAGGACCAGGGCGGCCACTGAGCCACCGGCAGCCTCCTGGCCTTGTGAACGGGCTGTACGCGTGCGCGTGCGGCCCGTTCGTGTGTCTGTGCGCATACTGAGTGCGGCAGGAGGTGTCGTACAGGGAGTGCTACGCACGTGACGGACGCGGAGGACCGCAAGCCGCAGTCGGACGAGGCGAGGATGGCCTTCAGGCCGCCCGCCGGGATCGAGGTGGGGGACAGCGAGTCGGAGACCACGTCCGAGTTCGCCCTCCCCAAGGGGCTGGACGTACCGCAGCCGCCGTCCCCGGAGCCCGGGGGATCGGCGTTCAGCACGCCGAGCGGCTACAGCCCGGAGGACGCCCTGCCGGCGTTCACTCCGCCCAACGGCATCCCGATGGTCCGCCTGACCAAGGACCTGCCCTGGCAGGACCGTATGCGGACGATGCTGCGCATGCCGGTGGCCGAGCGGCCCGCGCCGGAGCGGATGCCGAAGGCGGAGGACGAGGGTCCGGCCGTGCCGCGCGTGCTCGACCTGACCCTGCGTATCGGCGAGCTGCTGCTGGCGGGCGGTGAGGGCGCGGAGGACGTCGAGGCGGCGATGTTCGCCGTGTGCCGGTCCTACGGCCTGGACCGCTGCGAGCCGAACGTCACCTTCACCCTGCTGTCGATCTCGTACCAGCCGTCGCTGGTGGACGATCCGGTGTCGGCGGCGCGCACGGTACGGCGGCGCGGCACCGACTACACGCGCCTGGCCGCCGTCTACCAGCTCGTCGACGACCTCAGCGATCCGGAGAGCCACATCTCCCTGGAGGAGGCCTACGGGCGGCTCGCGGAGATCCGCCGGAACCGGCACCCGTATCCGACCTGGGTGCTGACCGGAGCGAGCGGGCTGCTCGCGGGCGCCGCCTCCGTGCTGGTCGGTGGTGACGTGATCGTCTTCATCGCGGCCATGCTGGGCGCGATGCTCGGCGACCGGCTGGCGTGGCTGTGCGCGGGGCGTGGAATGCCGGAGTTCTACCAGTTCACGGTGGCCGCGATGCCGCCGGCCGCGATCGGGGTCGCGCTGACGCTGGCGCACGTCGACGTGAAGGCGTCCGCGGTGATCACCGGTGGGCTGTTCGCGCTGCTGCCCGGGCGGGCGCTGGTGGCCGGTGTGCAGGACGGGCTGACCGGGTTCTACATCACCGCCTCCGCGCGGCTGCTGGAGGTCATGTACTTCTTCGTCGGCATCGTCGTCGGCGTGCTGGTGATCCTGTACTTCGGCGTGAACCTCGGCGCCAAGCTCAACCCGGACGCGGCGCTGAACATCTCCGAACGGCCGTACTGGCAGATCGGCGCGTCGATGCTGCTGTCGCTGACCTTCGCGGTGCTGTTGCAGCAGGAGCGGTCCACTGTGCTCGCCGTGACCCTCAACGGGGGTGTCGCGTGGGTGGTGTACGGCGCGATGCACTACGCCGGTGGGCTCTCGCCGGTTGCCTCTACGGCTGTGGCGGCCGGGTTGGTGGGGTTGTTCGGGCAGTTGCTGGCGCGGTACCGGTTCGCGTCGGCGTTGCCGTACACGACGGCGGCGATCGGGCCGCTGCTGCCGGGGTCCTCGACGTACTTCGGGCTGTTGTCGATCGCGCAGAACGAGGTGGACGCGGGGCTGGTCTCGCTGGCGACGGCTGCCTCTTTGGCCATGGCCATTGCTATTGGGGTCAACCTGGGGTCGGAGATCTCTCGGATGTTCTTGAGGATTCCCGTTGCGGGGCGCAAGGCCGCGAAGCGGACGCGAGGGTTTTGACGCCGAGTGCCTACTGGCCCGGTCGCTTCTGTCCTACGGCGACTTCGGGTGGTGCGTGGCTTGTCGCGCAGTTCCCCGCGCCCCTTCAGGGCGCTTCAGTAGCCCTGGTTCGGCGGGTACTGCTGGTTTTGCTGGGCGCCGTAAGACTGTTGCTGGCCGTAGCCCTGGGGGTACTGCTGGGCGTACGGCTGCTGCTGGGGCTGCTGGCTGCCGTAGTACTGCTGGTCATAGCCGTACTGCTGCTGGCCGCCCTGCTGGTTGCCGTACTGCTGCTGGGGCTGGGGCTGGTCGTCGGACGGGATGCGGCGGAGTTGGGTCGTCGCGTCGTCCATCAGCGGGGGCTGGTGCCGGTCGTGGGCCGGCGTCTCGGCTGCCGCGCGCTTCTTCTTGGCGCGCTCGCGCAGGAACTCGATGATGATCGGGATCACGGAGATGAGGACGATCAGGACGAGGATCGCCTCGACGTTCGTCTTGATGAACTCGATCTGGCCGAGCCAGTAGCCCGCGAGGGTGACGCCGGTGCCCCAGGCGATGCCGCCGATGACGTTGTACGTGAAGAACGTGCGGTACTTCATGCGGCCCGCGCCCGCCACGATGGGGGCGAAGGTGCGCACGATCGGGACGAAGCGGGCGAGGACGATCGCCTTGGGGCCGTACCGCTCCATGAACTCATGGGCCTTGTCCAGGTTCTCCTGCTTGAAGAGCTTGGAGTTGGGCCGGTTGAAGAGCTTCGGCCCGAGGAACTTGCCGATCATGTAGCCGACCTGGTCACCGATGACGGCGGCCAGGACGATGAGCGTGCAGACCAGCCACAGGGGCTGGCTGATGTACTGGCCCTGGGCCACGAAGAGGCCCGCCGTGAACAGCAGCGAATCGCCGGGCAGGAACGCGAAGAGGCCGGACTCGGCGAAGACGATCAGCAGGATGCCGGGGAGGCTGAAGGTCTCGATCAGATAGTTCGGGTCGAGCCACTCGGGGCCGAGCGCGAGCGTGGTCACGGGATTGTGGCTCCTGCTGGGAGGGGGCGGGCGGGGCGCAGCTGGCTGCTCAAGAATTATCAACGCTGCACCGGCCGCCCAGGTTCCATGGACCCCCTCAGGATGCACTGTGCCCCTGCCGGGACAAAGCTGTGAGTCATGGGCATCGATGAGTACGGCGGTGGACAGGGGCCCCGGCCCGACGTTCTGGTCGTGACGACGAACGACGTCCCCGGTCACCGGATCACAGAGGTTCTCGGCGAGGTGTTCGGGCTGACCGTGCGCTCGCGCCACCTCGGCAGTCAGATCGGCGCCGGGCTGAAGTCGCTGGTCGGCGGTGAGCTCCGGGGTCTGACCAAGACGCTGGTGGAGACCCGCAACCAGGCGATGGAGCGGCTGGTCGAGCAGGCACGCGCGCGTGGCGCGAATGCGGTGCTGATGTTCCGGTTCGACGTGACCGAGGCGGCCGACGTGGGCACCGAGGTGTGTGCCTACGGGACTGCCGTGGTCCTGGCCCGGGAGTGACCCGTCCGGGGTCCCGGGCCAGGACCCTCATGCGGTGTGGCGGTCGGCGTTCGCGAGGATCGCGTCCCTCAGGTGCTCGGCGAGACCCGGGTGCATGGAGTCGTAGAACGCCTTGAAGCGCTCGTCGGAGACGTACATCTCGCCGAAGCACCGGTGCATCTCGTACGGAACCTCGAAGTAGTACCTGCTGATGTGCTGCCTATGTTCCTCGGCGAGGTCCATGGCCGCCTCGCCGGACGGCTGCTCGCCGGCCGCCACGAGGGCCGCGTACCGCCGGCCCCAGTCGTCGACCTCGCCCTGAATGCGCTTCCAGTCCTCCTTGGTGTACGTGGCGGCGCGGCGCTGCGACTCGGTGTACGCCTCGGTGTCGCCCCAGCGTGCCTCCGCCTCCTCGCGGTACTGCTCGGGGTCCTTGTCCCCGAAGACCTCGAAGCGCTCCTCCGGCGTCAGATTGATCCCCATCGTGCGTGCCTCCATGGCGTGCTCCACGGCCGCCGCCATCTTCTGCAGCTTCTCGATCCGGGCGGTCAGCAGCTCGTGCTGCCGGCGCAGGTGCGCGCGCGGGTCCGCGTCCGGGTCGTCGAGCAGGGCGGCGACCTCCTCGAGCGGGAAGCCGAGCTCGCGGTAGAACAGGACCTGCTGCAGCCGGTCGAGGTCGGCGTCGCTGTAGCGCCGGTGGCCCGCGTGGCTGCGCTCGCTGGGCACGAGCAGGCCGATGTCGTCGTAGTGGTGCAGGGTGCGCACCGTCACTCCGGCGAAGCCGGCGACCTGTCCCACGGAGTAGCTCACTTCCGCTCCCTTCTTCTTACGCACTCCACGGTGAGTCCTCACGCGACGTGAGGTGCAAGCCCCAGGGCCCGGACCTACCGTCGTATGCATGCCCCTGCACCGTGGGAACAGCGAAGCACCGCACGACGAGGGCGGCGGGCGCAGGCTCGCCGTCAATCCTTTCTACGGCGAGGCGAACCCGGTCGGCGGGATGACCGAGGCCCCGCCCAGGCACCGGCTGCCCGACACTCCCCTGCCGCCGTCGACGGCGTACCAGCTGGTCCATGACGAGCTGATGCTGGACGGCAACTCCCGGCTCAACCTGGCCACCTTCGTCACCACCTGGATGGAGCCGCAGGCCGGGGTGCTGATGGCGGAGTGCCGGGACAAGAACATGATCGACAAGGACGAGTATCCGCGCACCGCCGAGCTGGAGAAAAGGTGCGTGGCGATGCTCGCCGATCTGTGGCACGCGCCGGACCCGGCGGCGGCCGTGGGCTGTTCGACGACCGGGTCGAGCGAGGCGTGCATGCTCGCCGGGATGGCGCTTAAGCGGCGCTGGGCGCGGCGCAACGCCGACCGTTATCCGTCGCGGGACGCCCGCCCGAACCTGGTCATGGGCGTGAACGTCCAGGTCTGCTGGGAGAAGTTCTGCAACTTCTGGGAGGTGGAGGCCCGGCAGGTGCCCATGGAGGGCGACCGGTTCCACCTCGATCCGCAGGCGGCGGCCGAGCTGTGCGACGAGAACACCATCGGGGTCGTCGGGATCCTCGGGTCCACCTTCGACGGGTCCTACGAGCCGATCGCGGAGCTGTGCGCCGCCCTGGACGGTCTGCAGGAGCGGACCGGGCTCGACGTCCCCGTCCACGTCGACGGGGCGTCCGGCGCCATGGTGGCGCCCTTCCTCGACGAGGACCTGGTCTGGGACTTCCGGCTGCCGAGGGTCGCCTCGATCAACACCTCGGGGCACAAGTACGGGCTGGTCTACCCGGGCGTCGGCTGGGCGCTGTGGCGGGACGAGGAGGCGCTGCCCGAGGAGCTCGTGTTCCGCGTCAACTACCTGGGCGGCGACATGCCCACCTTCGCGCTGAACTTCTCGCGGCCGGGCGCCCAGGTCGTCGCGCAGTACTACTCGTTCCTGCGGCTCGGGCGGGAGGGGTACCGGGCCGTGCAGCAGGCCTCGCGGGACGTGGCCGGGAAGGCCGCCGACGCCGTGGGGAAGCTCGGCGACTTCCGGTTGCTGACCCGGGGCGACCAGCTGCCCGTCTTCGCCTTCACGACGGCCCCCGACGTGCGGGCGTACGACGTCTTCGACGTCTCCCGGCGGCTGCGCGAGAAGGGCTGGCTGGTCCCGGCGTACACCTTCCCGCCGAACCGCGAGGACCTGTCCGTCCTGCGGGTCGTCTGCCGCAACGGCTTCTCCGCCGACCTCGCCGAGCTGTTCGTGGAGGACCTGGGCCGGCTGCTGCCGGAGCTGCGCCGGCAGCCGCACCCCCTGACGCGGGACAAGGAGGCGGCCACCGGCTTCCATCACTGAGCGAGACCGCTCGGGCCACGGTTCGTCAGCGTCCCCGAGGGGCGCGGGGAACTGCGCGACCAGCCACGACGGCGCCGCAGACGATCGGCGGCACCATCGCGGCTCTACCAGCGGAGCGCCTAGCGGCTCAGGCGGGCGAACCGGCGTACGGCCAGCGGGAAGAACACCGCCAGGAGCACCAACGGCCATACGACCGCCGCCCCGAGGCTCTCGGTGCCCGTACCGCCGAACAGGTCCCGTACGGCCGTCGCCGTATGGGACATCGGGTTCCACTCGACGACCGTGCCCAGCCAGTCGGGCATGGACCCGGGGAGGGCAAGGGCATTGGACAGGAAGCCGATCGGCCAGACCAGGATCTGCACCGCCTGCACCATCTCCGGCTTCCCGGCCACCAGCGCCAGGTGGATGCCGATCCACAGCATGGCGAAGCGGAAGAGCAGGAGGAGTGCCACGGCGCCGAGGAAGGCCCCGGGGCCGCCGTCCGCGCGCCAGCCGAGGGCGTACCCGACGCCCATGAGGACGAGCAGCACCAGCGCCGACTGGAGCATGTCGGCCGCCGAACGGCCCACCAGGACCGCCCCGTTGGCCATCGGCATCGACCGGAAGCGGTCGATCACGCCCTTGTTGAGGTCCTGGGTGACCGCGATCATCGTGCCCTCCAGGCCGAAGGCCATGGTGAGCGCGAACATGCCGGGGACGAGGTAGTCGATGTACGAGCCCTCGACGCCCCGGCCGCCGCCGATGAGGTAGCCGAACATCAGCAGCAGCATCACGGGGAAGACCAGGTTGACCACGACCTGCACGGGTTGCCGCGCCCAGTGGGCCAGTTCGCGGCGGGTCATGGTCCAGGAGTCGGTGAGTGCGTAGGTCGTCATGCGTCCTCCTTCACGCGCGCGTGCTCCTCGTCCGCGGTGAGGTGCAGGAACACCTCGTCCAGGGTGGGGCGGCGCAGTACGACGTCCTCCGCCTCGATGCCGGCCTCCTCCAGGGCGCGTACGACGCCGGAGAGCGCCGCCATCCGGTCGGTGACCGGGGCGCTGAGCAGGCGGCGGTCGGGGTCGACGCGTACGTCGTCCTTCGGTACGGGCAGCAGGGCCACGGCCGCGCCCAGGTGGCCCGCGTCGCGCAGGACGACGTCGATGCGGTCGCCGCCGGTGAGCGCCTTGAGTTCGTCCGCCGTGCCGTCGGCGATGACGCGGCCGGCGTCGACGACCGAGATACGGTCGGCGAGCTGGTCGGCCTCCTCCAGGTACTGGGTGGTGAGCAGGACCGTCGTGCCGCCGCCGACCAGGGAGCGGACCGCGGACCAGACCTCGGCGCGGCCGCGCGGGTCCAGGCCCGTCGTGGGTTCGTCCAGGAAGAGCACCTGCGGGTCGGTGCTGTGCCTGCCACCGATGAGTGAGGCCGCCAGGTCCAGTCGGCGCCGCATGCCGCCGCTGTACTGCTTGACCGGCTTGCGGCCGGTGTCGGCGAGCCCGAAGCGCGCCAGGAGCTCGTCGGCGCGCACGCGCGCGTGGCGGGCGCCGAGGTGGTGGAGGCGGCCGAACATCTCCAGGTTCTGATGGCCGCCCAGTTCCTCGTCCAGGGCCGCGTGCTGGCCGAGGAGGCCGATCCGCAGGCGTACCTCGTACGCCTGCCGCACCACGTCGTGCCCGGCCACCTCGATGCGGCCGCTGTCCGGCCGCAGGAGGGTGGACAGGATGCGGACCAGGGTCGTCTTGCCCGCGCCGTTCGGCCCGAGCACTGCGTGCACCGTGCCGCGCGCGACGCTGAGGTCGAGCCCGTCCAGTGCGTTCTTGCCGGCTTTGCCGCCGTACTTCTTGCGTGCCCCTTCGACGATGATCGCCGCGTCGGCCACTGAGACTCCCTCGCTAGTCAAACTTGACTACCAGCTCAAAGGTAAAGCAGGACCTGCACGTAGTCAAACTTGATTAGAGAGCGTCCGCGGGATGGGTCTCCCCTGTCGCGTACGGGTTCTCCTGGCCCTCGGCCAGCACGCCGACGAACGGATCTCCCTCGTCGGCGAACGTGTAGGCGCCGCCCTCGACGCGTTCGATCAGGCCGCGGGTCCACTCGGCCTCGGAGTCCGCGGTGTGGACCCACATGTTCATGATCTCGCCGATGTGTCCCAGCTGCTCGGGACCGTCCTCCGGCACATAGTGCTCGAGGACCGAGGCCCGCCACTCCTCGATCCGCCGGGTCCGCTCCTTCAGCAGCGCCACCGCCTCGGCCCGTGGCAGGTCGACGAAGAAGCCGACCGCCGCGGTCTTCATGTCCCCCCGCTGGTCGTAGGTGACCAGCGCGTCGCGCAGCAGCCGGAAGTACTCCTCGGTGCCCTGCTCGGTGACCTCGTACTCCGTGCGCGGAGGGCCGCCGGCGGTCGAAGGGGCGATCTCGTGCGCGTGCAGCAGCCCTTGCTTCGCCATCTGCTTCAGGGCGTGGTAGATCGAGCCGGGCTTGGCGTTGGACCACTCGTGGGCGCCCCAGTACTCCAGGTCGTTGCGCACCTGGTAGCCGTGGGCGCGGCCGTGCATACGGACCGCGCCGAGCACTAGGAGACGGATCGCTGACATGCGGTCCAGGTTAGAACGGGAAGCCGCTGCGCCCGTGCTGCACCGAGATCCACTTGATCGTCGTGAACGCGTCCAGCATCGTCTCGCCGTTCAGGCGGCCGAGGCCGGAGTGCTTCTCACCGCCGAAGGGGACGATCGGCTCGTCGTGGACCGTGCCGTCGTTCACATGGAACATGCCGGTGTCGATCTGCTTGGCGAAGTTCACGCCCCGCTCGATGTTGCCGGTGTGGACGGCGCCGCTCAGGCCGTACGGGGTGTCGTTGACCAGGCGTACGGCCTCCTCCTCGCCGTCGAAGGGGATGAGGAAGGCGACCGGGCCGAAGACCTCCTGCTTCAGGAGCGCCGAGTCGGCCGGGAGGCCGGTCAGGACCGACGGCTCGACCAGGTTGTCCGTGGTCGTGCCGTGCACCAGAGCCGTCGCACCCTCGGCGATCGCCTGCGCGACGGCGCCGGAAATCGCTTCGGCCTGGGAGGAGTTGATGACCGGGCCGATGACCGTCTCCGGGTCGCGCGGGTCGCCGGTCTTCAGCGACTTCACCTTGGTGACGAACTTCTCGGTGAACTCGTCCGCGATCGAGCGGTCCACGAGGACCCGGTTCGCGGCCATGCAGACCTGGCCCTGGTGGACGTACCGGCTGAAGACCGCCGCGTCGACGGCGTAGTCGATGTCGGCGTCGTCGAGGACCACCAGCGCGCTGTTGCCGCCGAGTTCGAGGACCGAGCGCTTGAAGTGGGAGGCGCAGACGGTGGCGACATGACGGCCGACCTTGTCGGAGCCGGTGAAGGAGATGACCTTCGGGACCGGGTGCTCGAGGAAGGCGTCGCCGATCTCCGCGATGTCGGTGATGACGACGTTCAGCAGGCCGGCCGGGAGGCCCGCGTCCTCGAAGACCTTCGCGACCAGGGAGCCGCCGCAGATCGGGGTGTTCTGGTGGGGCTTGAGGACCACGCCGTTGCCGAGGGCGAGGGCCGGGGCGACCGACTTGATCGACAGGAGGAAGGGGAAGTTGAAGGGGCTGATCACGCCCACCACGCCGACCGGGACGCGGTAGACGCGGTTCTCCTTGCCGTCCGTCGGCGACGGGACGATCTTGCCCTCGGGACGCAGGGCCAGGTGGATCGCCTCGCGCAGGAACTCCTTGGCGAGGTGGAGTTCGAAGGCCGCCTTCAGCCGGGTGCCGCCGAGCTCGGCGATGATCACGTCGGTGATCTCCTGCTCGCGGTCCTCGATGACTCGCAGCGCCTTCTCGAACACCGCACGGCGGGCGTACGGGTTGGTCGCGCCCCACTGCTTCTGGGCGCGGGCGGCCGCCTGGTAGGCCTGATCCACCTCGTCGACCGTGGCTATGGTGATCGACGCCAGCTTCTCGCCGTCGTACGGGTTGAAGTCGATGATGTCCCAGGAGCCGGTGCCCGGGCGCCACTCACCGTCGATGTACTGCTGAGCCAGGTCGGTGAAGTACGACGACATGTGATCCCTCATCCCTAGCAGACACCCTGATCAACTGATCGACTTGATCAACTTCACGGTCTGATCACACGTCATCGTACTTGTGTTTCAAGTGAGTTGGGGGGCTCCGCTCCTCATCGAGGGGAATCCCTAGGACAGCTGGAGGAGGCCCCGCAGCACGTCCCGGCTCTCGTCCGGACCCGGGCTGTCCTGCTGCAACTCCTTCATCGCCTTCTCGTACTGGGCGACGTCCTCGTGCTTGTCGAGGTAGAGCGCGCTGGTGAGCTGTTCCAGGTAGACGACGTCGGAGAGGTCCGACTCCGGGAAGCTGAGGATGGTGAAGGCGCCGGACTCGCCGGAGTGGCCGCCGAAGCTGAACGGCATGACCTGCAGCCGTACGTTCGGGTGCTCGGAGATCTCGATCAGGTGCTGGAGCTGACCGCGCATGACCTCGCGGTCGCCGTAGGGGCGGCGCAGGGCGGCCTCGTCGAGGACGATGTGGAACTCGGGAGCGTTCTCGGAGACGAGGTACTTCTGCCGCTCCAGGCGCAGCGCCACGCGCCGCTCGACGTCCGCCTCGCTCGCGCCCTTCATACCGCGCCGCACGACCGCGCGGGCGTACTGCTCGGTCTGCAGCAGGCCGTGGACGAACTGCACCTCGTAGGCGCGGATGAGGCTGGCGGCGCCCTCCAGGCCGACGTAGGTGGGAAACCAGGTCGGCAGGACGTCCGAGTAACTGTGCCACCAGCCCGCGACGTTGGCCTCGCGGGCGAGGGAGAGGAGCGAGTTGCGCTCCTGCTCGTCCGTGATGCCGTACAACGTCAGCAGGTCTTCGACGTCCCGTGTCTTGAAGCTCACCCGGCCCAACTCCATCCGGCTGATCTTCGACTCGGAGGCGCGGATCGAGTAACCCGCAGCCTCGCGCGTGATCCCGCGTGCTTCCCGCAGTCGCCTCAGTTGCGAGCCGAGCAGCATGCGCCGCACCACCGATCCGGGCTCTCCCGCGCTCACGTTCGCCAGCCTCCCCAACCGTCTTCAGGGCCCGCAGTCTGCCACTAAATCACTTCGAGCAGTACTCGTCCGATTACAGAGATGGAAAGAAGACAAGGATTCCTGTCAGGGACGAGTGACGGAGGGGACACGGAAGGCAAGGAGAGGGCGTGAAGTTGGCGGAAAAAATGGCCAAGAAGCGGTACGGGAACGTCCAATTCGGTCACGTGCACGTGCATCTGCCCTTGCATCTGCTCTGCGCATCCGAAACCATGGTCCCGCGCAACCGCTGCATCGCAACGACCGCGAATTCCCGGGAGTGCCTCGCATGGGGACGAATGGATCGACCATGCTCGAGCCGTTACGGCAGGGCCTTCCGCCGCTGGATCCCGCAGCCGTGTCCAACGCCGCCTCCTGTGCTCTGCCGGCCCGCTACGAAGCGGTGCGTGAGGCCCGGAAGTTCACGCGGCGCACTCTTGACCAGTGGGAACTGGGATATCGCTTCGACGACGTCTGTCTTGTGGTCTCGGAGTTGGTGACCAATGCGCTGCGGCACGCGCTGCCGGCGGGTGCGCAGCGAATACCCGAGCAGACACCGCCCGTGCGGTTGCATCTGATGCGGTGGACCGAGCGGCTGGTGTGCGCGGTGCGCGATCCCAGTCACGAGAGTCCCGTTGCGCGCGACTCCGACGACTTCTCGGCGGAGTCCGGTCGGGGGTTGTTCCTTGTCGACTCCTTCAGTGACGGCTGGGGGTGGCATCCGTTGGCGGGGGCGCTCAGCGGGAAGGTGGTGTGGGCACTGTTCCGCGTTCAGGGGCCGTCGGAGGGTGGGGCGGCTGCGGGGTCGGCTTCGACTTCGGCCTCTACGTCGGCTTCGGCTTCCCCGGGCTCGGGCTCAGGGTCCGCCTCGGCGGAATGATGGTGCGCGGCGCTTGCTGATGCCGCGGTTCTACGCGCGTTACGCGGGGTCGGGGCGGCTGTACGGTGCGGAAGGCCCCGATTGTCCCTGTGCGTCAGCCGGCGATCAGGTGGTCGAACTCGCCGTCCTTGATGCCCAGGAGCATCGCCTCTATCTCGGCGCGGGTGTAGACGAGGGCGGGGCCGTCAGGGAAGCGCGAGTTGCGTACGGCCACGTCTCCGCCGGGGAGGCGCGCGAATTCGACGCAGGAGCCCTGCGAGTTGCTGTGCCTGCTCTTCTGCCAGGCCACCCCGGACAGAGCCGTGGCTGCCATGCCGTTGTACACGTCGTGGTCCACAGGTCGCTCCCCGGTGGTGCGGTGGCTTCGGGCCATTGATGCGAGAGGTAGTGCAGCTGGTGGTGCCGCTGGTGCAGTGGTCAACTGCTCCCGGATCATAGCTCTGTTCACGTGCAGCTGCATGAGCAGATGCACGTGCACGCGGGGTGTTCCTGCGGTTACTCCTGTGACGTACGCGGCTCCATATGCGTTCCCGCGCATGCCCCAGGGATCGCGTCACATGCGTGCACTAGCAAGAGACGCGTTCTGCGGCTTTCTTGTTCCACATTCAAGTGACTTGGCGGGAAACGGAGTTGGGCAGGCGGGGGTTTGGTGGGGGTGCGCGTGCCGATGCCTGCGGCGCCTGTGCGGGTTGGGTGGGGGTGCGCGTAGCGCCTGCGGGTCGGTGGGTGGGTCGGGGCCGCGCCGGGGGGTGTCCGTCCTCGGACCGGCGGCTGGACTCAGGCCAAGACGTGCTGCGTGTTGACGCCGGCCACTGCGGGCGGACACCCCCCGACACGTCCCCTTCCCGCCGTACGCGACCGCGGGTGCGTGGGGGTACGCGCCACCGCCGCGTGACCGCAGCAGCGTGCCTGGCTGCGGGCCCTGCGGGGGTAAGCGCCAGCGCCGCGCGCCTGCAGCAGCGTGCCTAGCTGGTGGCTGTCCCCCGCCCCGCCGCGGTCCGCCGCAGCCTGCGCAGCTGCGGGCAGTCGTGCCGCTGGGGCGGCTCCCGACCCACAGAGGCGGCACCCCGTCAGCGCCGGGCTGCGCGACCCAGCCCCGCCCAGCCCCCACGCCGGGACCTCGGAGTGGGGCTGGCATGCGGGGCGGGGTGGACGGGCGTTAGCGGGCCGTGTACGGGAGTAGGGCCATTTCGCGGGCGTTCTTGATGGCCTTTGCCAGTTGGCGTTGCTGTTGGGCTGTTACTCGGGTGACTCGGCGGCTGCGGATCTTGCCGCGGTCGGAGATGAACTTTCGGAGGAGGTCGGTGTCCTTGTAGTCGATGTACATGATGCCGGCCTGGTCCAAGGGGTTGGGGCGGGGCTTCGCGGGCTTGCGGGTGGCGTTGCGGGGCATGGGGCGTCAGACCTCCAGGAGGGTGTCGAAGGCGGGCGGGAGTTGTTTCCAGGCGTCGCGGCCGGCGGCGTACTCGGCGTCCGTGAGGAGGCAGGACTCGAGGAGCTCGGAGAGGCCGTCACGGTCCAGACCCGGGGACGTGAAGACCAGGTGCTGGCAGCAGTCGCCGTGCTCGGGGTGCCAGTCCAGCGCGGCGGCGGCCCGGCGGACCGGCGGGACCATCTCCCAGGCCGCGTCGGGGAGCGAGGCCAGCCAGGGGCCGGCGCTCTCCACGCACAGGGCGCCGCCCGCCGCGTCCCAGTGCAGGAGGACGTCGGGCTTGTCGGCCAGCCAGAAACGGCCCCGGCTGCGGGCGGCCGCGCAGGTGAGGTCCTCCAGTGCCGCGTACAGCCGCTCGGGGTGGAAGGGGCGGCGGCGGTGCCAGACGAGGGTGGAGACGCCGTGCGCGTCCGCCTCGGCGGGGAGCAGGGCGCACGCCGGATGCTGGGCCGCCGCGGCCGATTCGATGTCGAACCCCGCCAACGCCGCCTGAGCGAGGAGAGAAAGGGGGCGACGGCGTGGGGGCGGAACCATCAGGTCGTCGGTTGCGGCGACAGGGGCCGGCGCTGCCGCCGGGCCACCTTCGGTGATCGGGACCTGGCGGGCCGTCGGGTGGAGCTGGGCGAGCAGTTCGCGGTCCTCGTCGTCGGCCTCCGGGGAGTCGGCGAGGGCGAGGACCGGGGCGTACTCCAGCTGGCGCGCGAAGGTGTCTGCGACCGTGCGCTGGTCGGTCGCCGCGGCCGCCAGACCGCCGTCGGCCAGGTCGTCGCCGTTGCCCAGGTACGGCAGGACCAGTGCCGGGTCGACCGCGGTGATCACGCCGGTCACCGTCAGCCCGCCGGCCGTGACCACCTCGGCCATGGCCTTCGGCTCCACCGAGTCCCACAGTTCGACGACCGCCATGCGGGTGCCGCCCGCGTCCCGGATGCGCAGCAGCTCCGGCACCAGGTCCTCGCGCAGTGCGCAGCAGGCGCAGTCGTTGACGAGGGGCGCCTCGCCGGCGCTGACGATTCCGGTGGCGTCGCGGATCGTACGGACGACCGTGCCGGCGGCGGCCGTCGCCAGGTCGTGGTGGAGTACGAGGCTGTCGGGGACGTCGGCGAGCAACTGGTCCACGGTCGCCCTGCGGGCGTCGGCGTGCAGTCCGCCGACGATCACGACGGAGAGATCGGGCACCGCGCTAACCCTGCTTTCCGTAACGGCGCTCGAAGCGCTCCACCCGGCCCGCCGTGTCCAGGACGCGGGCCGTGCCCGTGTAGAAGGGGTGGCTGACGTTCGAGATCTCGACGTCGACGACCGGGTAGGTGTTGCCGTCCTCCCACTCGATCGTCTTGTCGGTCGGTACGCCGGCCAGGGTGGAGCGGGTCAGGAACGCGTGGTTCGCGGCGCGGTCGCGGAAGACGACGGGGCCGTAGGACGGGTGGATTCCCTTGCGCATGACGGTCTCAGCGCTCCTCTCGGAAGTCGACGTGGCGACCGGCGACCGGGTCGTACTTGCGCAGGGTCATGCGGTCCGGGTCGTTGCGGCGGTTCTTGCGGGTCACGTAGGTGTAGCCGGTGCCGGCGGTGGACCGGAGCTTGATGACCGGGCGGAGTTCGTTGCGTGCCATGCTGCTATCTTACTGAAAATGAATTCCATTAACAGCGACGAGCGAGGAGAGGTTGGTCACCCGTGTCCGCCCACTGCATGCTGACCGGCGCCCAGCCAGGCTTCGGCAACACGATTTCCCACTCCCATCGGCGGACGTCCCGCCGCTTCGACCCCAACATCCAGACCAAGCGCTACTGGCTGCCGAGCGAGGGCCGGTATGTGCGGCTGCGGCTGAGCGCCAAGGGGATCAAGACCGTTGACGTCATCGGGATCGAGGCGGCCGTCGCCCGTATCCGCGCGCGGGGAGTGAAGGTCTGATGGCCAAGAAGAGCAAGATCGCGAAGAACGAGAAGCGGCAGGAGGTCGTCGCGCGGTACGCCGAGCGGCGGGCCGAGCTGAAGGAGATCATCCGCAGGCCGTCGTCCAGCGAGGCCGAACGGCTGGCCGCCCAGCGCGAGTTGCGCAGGCAGCCGCGGGACGCCAGCGCCACGCGGGTGCGCAACCGGGACCAGGTGGACGGCCGGCCGCGCGGGTACTTCCGTGCCTTCGGGCTGTCCCGGGTGTCGCTGCGGGAGCAGGCGCATGCCGGGTATCTGCCGGGGGTGCGCAAGTCGTCCTGGTAGGTCCGGCACGTTCCGGGGCCGCGGAGGGGACTCCCTGGTAACTTGCTGCGGTCGTTTCGGTCAGGTGGCCGATTCGGCCGTATGCCGACCGCTACAGCTTGGGAGCTACCAGTGACCTCGGCGACTTTCTCGCGTACGCGTACGATGCCGGGCCGGCGGATGCGGGGCGCGGCCGTGGCGGCCTCGCTCGCGGGTGCGCTCGCCCTCACCGCGTGCAGCGGCGACGGCGGCTCCGACTCCGACTCCGCCGCCAAGGACGACGCCGGCCCCTCCGCGACCACCAGTGCTGACACCGGCGGCGGGACCGGAGGGTCGGCCTCCCCCGCCGGTGACCTGGAGGGCAACTGGCTCGCCACGACCGACGGCAAGGCCGTGGTGCTCATGGTCAACGGAGCTCAGGCCGGACTCTTCGCGACCGGCGGGACCGTGTGCAGCGGGACCGCCGGCGAGCAGGACGGGATGCGGATGATCCGCCTGAAGTGCACCGACGGCAACAAGGACCGGGCGTCCGGGATGGTCGACTCCGTCGGCAGGACGTCGCTCAAGGTGACGTGGGAGGGCGGCCTCGGTGCGGAGACGTACACCAAGGCGGAGGGCGGCAAGCTGCCGCCGGGGCTGCCGACGGCCGTTCCGGGTTCGTGATGGCGGATGCGGTGACCGCACGCGATCATCGACGTCATTGCCTTGCCGACGTCACTTCCCGAAGGACACCATGCGCGCCACTTCCCTCACCGTCGCTGCCGCCCTCGCCGCGGCCCTCGTCCTGACCGCCTGCGACGACGGCGGGGACGGCGGCGGCACGGACAACAGCCAGGCCGGCAAAGCCGGTTCCGCCTGCGCGATCGGCAAGATGGCCCTGCAGGTCGGGCCCGCGAACGCCGCCCCGGCCGCCGGGGACACCGGCAACGTGCCCGTCACCCTCACCAACAAGGGCCCCCGGTGCACGCTGGAGGGCTTCCCGGGCGTCGACCTGTACGCCTCCGGCATGTCGACGAGTCTCCAGCCGGCAAAGGGCGCCAAGGCCGTGAAGCTGACCCTGGACGAGGGCGCCGCGGCCACGTTCACCATCACCTACGAGCGCGGCGAGGCCGGCGCCAAGGACACCCTGGACGCGAGGACGCTGAAGATCGGCCTGCCCGGGGCGACGGCCCAGCAGAGCTACAAGTGGTCGTACGGACCGGTCCGGGGAGAGGACAACCCGGGCGCCCTGAAGGCCTCGGTCAGTCCTTTCGTCCGGGCCGGGGACTGAGCCGGGCGCGGCTTTCCACCTGCGCCCGGTCGGCCGCCTGCGCGCCCTCGACCCAGCCCGCCTCGTCGCTGACGCCGCGCAGACGGGTCGTCGTCGTCTCCGGGAACATGCGGTCCAGGCGGTCGGTGACCGCGACCTCGCGGGAGGCGAGGACCGGGAGCAGGTCCTGGGTGACCTGGGTCTGCGCCGCCGCGGCCAGGTGGGTGCCGATGCGGTGGGCGTAGGCCGCCAGGAACGACTGGCGGAAGGTCTTGGTGCGCTTGCGGCCGCCCGCGCGCTGGGCCGCCTCCGCCTTCGTCATCGCGGTCTGGGCCTGCACGAGGAGCGAGGTGTAGAGGAGTTCGACCGCCTCCAGGTCGGCCTCGAAGCCGACGACAGTGGAGAAGCCGAAGGGTTCGTTCCACACGGCACGGCAGTGGTTGGCGGTCGCCACCGCGTCCAGCAGGACGGCCTTGGCCTGCTCGTACGGCGGTTCCACGCCGATCCGGCAGGCGCCCGGGGCGTCCTTCGCGGCGTGCTCGCGGGCCGCGATCAGCGCCTCGTCGATGCTGTGCCGGGCCATCAGCTCCTGCGCCTTGGCGCTGAGCGCCTCCGCCTCCTCGGGGAAGCCGGTCGCCTCCGCCTTCGCCAGCAGCGCGCGGATGCGGGTGAGCATGCGGGACTCCGGCCTGGCGGACCTGGCGGCCGGCTCGGCCGCCTCCTCCAGGGGCTCCAGGGTCGGCAGGCGCAGCAGGAGGCGGTACAGCTCCAGGACGGCCGTCGCGTGCGAGAAGCGGTCGGTGCGGGGCGGGGCCTCGGTGGGCAGGTCGTCGAGCTGTGCGGTCCAGCGGGGGCCGCGGGGGCGGTCGTACGGCTGCTGCGCGCGGATCAGCGCCGAGAGCAGTTGTACGTGGATGTCGTCCAGGTCGCGCCGCACGAGCCGTACGACGTCGGCGGGCTGCCAGCCGCGGCGCCAGGCGGCCGCCACGAACTCCTGGCCGCGCCGGACGAGTTCGGCGTCCGCGGCCGGGTCGGCGGCGAGGAGGGAGGCGCCGGTGTCGAGGGCGGTGTGGCCGGTGTCGTAGAGGGCGGCCTCGAAGGCGCGGTCGACGGTGCCGGGCGGGCCGCTCGTCCTGTTCGTGCTGCTCACCCGGCGATGGTCTCACTCCCCGGAATTCGGTCGCCCGCGTGCCGCCGGGCTTCGAGCATGGCGGCATGGTGGACATGTCTCTCTACGCGGCGTTCCTGATCGCTGCTTTCGCGCTCTGCATCACCCCGGGCCCCGACATGATGTTCATCGTGGCGATGGGCGGCCGGGGCGGGCCCGCCGCCGGAGTGATGGCCGCGTTCGGCGTGGCCTGCGCCATGCTCGTACACACGGTGGCAGCCGCGCTCGGGCTGTCGGCGCTGTTCACGACACTGCCGACGCTGTATCACGTGCTGCGCTGGGTGGGTGCGGCGTATCTGCTGTACCTGGCGGTGAAGGCGTTTCGGGATCGTTCGGTGCCGGGCGAGGAAAGCGCCGCGGGCGCCGGGAAGGGGATGCGGCGGGCCTTCTGGCAGGGGGCCGTCACCAATCTGCTCAACCCCAAGGTGATCCTCTTCAACGTGGCGTTCCTGCCCCAGTTCGTGGATCCGTCCCTCGGCCATGTGCCCGGCCAGCTCCTGCTGTTGGGCATCACGCTCGTCGTCATGGGGTTCCTGTGGGACGGCTTCGTGGGGCTGCTCGCCGGGCGGCTGGCCGACCTCCTCAGGCGCAGTGCGCGGGTGAACCGGTGGCTGAACATCGTCTCCGGGACGGTGTTCACGGGGCTGGCGGTGCGGTTGGTGGCCACCTCGCCGAAGTGACTGTCAACCATGGGTTGACGCTCGGAGGCTGTCAACCTACGGTTGACACATGTCGACGAACCCGAGCATCACGTCATCCGTACGTCTCGACGAACTCATCGCGGCCATCAAGAAGGCCCACCAGGAGCCCCTCGACCAGCTCGAGGACGCGGTGATCGCCGCCGATCACCTCGGCGACGTGGCCGACCACCTGATCGGCCACTTCGTGGACCAGGCGCGGCGGTCGGGGGCCTCCTGGACCGACATCGGCAAGAGCATGGGCGTCACCCGGCAGGCCGCGCAGAAGCGGTTCGTGCCGAAGGAGTCGACCGACCTCGACCCCAGCCAGGGCTTCCAGCGGTACACCCCGCGCGCCCGCAACGTGGTCATGGCCGCCCACAACGAGGCCGTCGCCGCCCGTAATCCCGAGGGCCGCCCCGAACACCTCGTCCTCGGCCTGCTGGCCGAACCGGAGGGACTCGCCGCCAAGGCCGTCGCCGCGCAGGGCGTCCTCCTGGACACGGTGCGGCAAGCGGCCACCGCCGTGCTGCCGCCGGCCGTCGAGGAGGCCCCGGACCTCGTCCCGTACGGTTCCGACGCCAAGAAGGTCCTGGAACTCACCTTCCGCGAGGCCCTGCGCCTCGGCCACAACTACATCGGCACCGAGCATCTCCTGCTCGCCCTGCTGGAGTTCGAGAACGGCGAGGGCGTCCTGTCGGGCCTCGGCCTCACCAAAGCCGCGACGGAGGAGTACCTCGCCGCGGCACTCGCCACGCTGAAGATGACGTTCACCGAGGAGGGCGAGGCGCAGAGCTGAAGCCGTTGTCAGACCCGGGTGCCACACTCGCAGCATGACCGACCGGTGGGCGCTCGCTCCGGCCGAGGACGGCGGCGTGGAGATCGCCCCCCTCGGTCCGGACGGGCTGCTCGCCGGGCCGGTGCGGTGGGAGGCGGACCTGGCCGAGGCCGTGCGCGGGCGGCCGGAGGTCACGCGGTGGGTGTGGCGGTCCACCGCCGAGGTCTATCCCCGCCTGCTCGCCACGGGGGTGCGAGTGGAGCGGTGCTACGACATCGAGGACGCCGAGACGCTCCTGCTCGGTCACGAGGGGCGGTACGGGGAGCCCAGGTCGGCCGCCGCGGCCCTGGCCCGGCTGCGCGGGCGCCCCGTACCGCCCGATCCGCCCCAGCGTGCGGCCGAACCCGGCTCGCAGTCCCCGCTCTTCGAGCCGCAGGCGGTCCATGTGCCGCTCGCCGACCTCGTCGAGGTCTACGCCGACCAGCAGCGCCGGCACGACAGGGCCGCGCACCCCGAGCGGATGCGGCTGCTGACGGCGGCCGAGTCGGCGGGCATGCTCGTCGCCGCCGAGATGAACCGGGCCGGGCTGCCGTGGAGCGCCGAGGTGCACCGCCGGGTGCTGCACGAACTGCTCGGCGAGCGGTACGCCGGGGGCGGGGAGCCACGGCGGCTGGCCGAGCTGGCGGACGAGGTGTCGGCCGCCTTCGGGCGCCGGGTGCGGCCCGATCTGCCGGCCGATGTGATCAAGGCCTTCGCGCAGGCCGGGATCAGGATCAGATCGACCCGGCGCTGGGAGATCGAGTCCCTCGACCATCCAGCCGTGAAGCCGCTCGTCGAGTACAAGAAGCTGTACCGGATCTGGGTGGCCCACGGCTGGTCCTGGCTGCAGGACTGGGTGCGTGACGGGCGGTTCCGGCCGGAGTTCCTCGCGGGCGGCACGGTCACCGGGCGGTGGGTGACCAACGGCGGGGGTGCGCTGCAGATCCCGAAGGTCATCCGGCGTGCGGTCGTCGCCGACCCCGGCTGGCGGCTCGTCGTGGCCGACGCGGACCAGATGGAGCCGCGGGTGCTCGCCGCGATCTCCCGGGACCCCGGGCTGATGGAGGTGGCCGGGCGGGAGACCGACCTGTACCAGTCCGTCTCCGACCGCGCCTTCTCCGGAGATCGCGCGCAGGCCAAGCTCGCCGTGCTGGGCGCCGTCTACGGGCAGACCTCCGGCGACGGGCTGAAGAACCTCGCCGCGCTCAGACGCCGTTTTCCCAAGGCGGTGGCGTACGTCGACGAGGCGGCGCGGGCCGGTGAGGAGGGGCGGCTCGTGCGGACGTGGCTGGGGCGGACCTGTCCGCCGGCGGCGGGGGCGACGGACGACGCGGCCGAGGAGGCGGGGATCCCGATACCGGACACCGAGGCCGAGTCGGCCGACGGATCCGGACCGCAGGAGTGGGTGCCGGGCTACGCCTCCACCAACGCCCGCGCCCGGGGCCGCTTCGCCCGCAACTTCGTCGTCCAGGGCAGCGCGGCCGACTGGGCCCTGCTGCTGCTCGCCGCGTTGCGGCAGGCCTGCGCGGGCATGGCGGCGGAACTGGTCTTCTTCCAGCACGACGAGGTGATCGTGCACTGTCCCGAGGAGGAGGCCGAGGCGGTCGTGGTGGCGATCCGCGAGGCGGCGGAGCTGGCCGGGCGGCTGACGTTCGGTCGGACGCCCGTGCGGTTTCCGTTCACCACGGCGGTGGTGGAGTGTTATGCCGATGCGAAGTGATCTGTGCAGGTTGGGAGGGACGGTCGACCGAACGGGGCCCTGTGCGGACGATGTTGACCGGATGTCAATCATCGCCCGGCATGGCTTAATCTGATCACTACATCGGATCCGACCCGACGGCGCGCGCGTAGAACGCGCAGCTCGGGGGAGTGCCGCCGCCGTGGCCGGATCCGGGGATACGGGTCCCGGTCGGCAGAGGTGAACGGCCGGGGCCCGCATCCCGCTCCCGACCCCGTTCACCTGGCGCCGCTCACCCGGCCCCGCTCGGACCTGTGCCGGTCAGATGACCGGCGGCCGTCCCAGCCGGCACAGCCGCCACACCGTCCGCCACCGCATGGGCCGTCGCTCGCCCGCCGGTTCCCGTACGCCCTCCAGGAAGCCGCCGAACCAGGCACGCAGACCGCCCAGCGACCGGTTGCGGGCGAGGGTGAGCAGGACCCAGACGCCCAGGTGGACGGGGATGAGGGCGAGCGGCAGCCGGCGGCGGGTCAGCCAGACTCGGTTGCGGGCGTTCACCCGGTAGTAGATGGCGTGCCGGGCGGGCGAGGTCTTCGGATGCTGGAGGAGGAGCTCGGGGGCGTACAGAATGCGCCAGCCCGCGTCGGCGGCCCGCCAGGCCAGGTCGGTCTCCTCGTGGGCGAAGAAGAACTCGGCGGGCCAGTCCCCGGTCTCGGCCAGCATCGCCATGCTCAGCGCGTGGCCGCCGCCGAGGAAGCCGGTGACGTAGCCGCCCCGGAGCGGATCCGACTTGCCGATCCTGGGCACGTGCCGCTGCTGTGTCTCGCCGTTCTCGTCGGCGATGCGGAAGCCGACGATGCCGAGCCGGTCGTCGGCGGCGTACAGATCCCGCACCCGGCGCAGTACGTCGGCGTCGACGAGGAGCCCGTCGTCGTCCAGCTCGACCACGACGTCGACGTCGCCGAACTCGCGCAGGCGGGCGAGGGCCGCGTTCCGGCCACCGGGGCAGCCGAGGTTCTCGTCGAGCTCGATCGCCGTCACCTCGCCGGGCAGCGACAGCCGCTCGGCGAACTCGGGCAGCGGGCAGCCGTTGCCCACGATGACGATCCGGTCGGGGGCGAGGTCCTGTTTGGCCACGGACTCGAGCAGTGCGTCGACCTCGGCGGGACGGTTGCCCATCGTCACCACGGCGACGGCGATCCTCGGTTCCGTCATGGCCTGCACCCACCTCGTCCCGGCTGCGATTACCGGCGCGATGCTAGTGGTTCACGGTAAGGACGTCTTCCGTTCGCCGTTTTGCCGGGCTGCGGGCTGCGGGTTAGGTACGGCGGCTCTCCCTGCGCCGTACGAACTTCAGGCCCGACCAGTCCTCCCCCAGCGCCGCGACCTTCACATCGACGACGCCCAGCGGGAGGAAGACGTCCCGCAGCGCGTTCTCGGTGATGTCGCTGACATGGCCGGCCGCCCGCCGGGGCCAGGCGATCCACAGCATGGCGTCGTCGGCGAGGTCGCCGACCAGCGCGGGGCCTTCGGCGACGAGATCGCCGTACGACCGATAGAACGCGACGGCGACATCCGCGCCGCGCGGGCTGCCCTCGGCCACGTCGCAGCCCTCCGGCAGCCCGGGAATGTCCCAGGGGGCCGGCGCGTGACGGAGCCGGACCCGGTGGCCCGGCTTGATGCCGATCTTCCTGGCGAGCGGCGTTCCGGAATAGCCCATGGCCCGACTCCTCCACCCGTCTCCATGTCATCCACGTGCCGTTTCCGTGCCGTCTCCGCGCTCGCCTCCGGCGCGAAATCCATGCACGGGAATCCGACTTGTCCGATTCTCGCGCGACGCGCACGCTGGAACCGTGAGTAACATCACCAGCGCGAATTGAGCAAGAATGACCACTTCTGATCCCAACCTCGGTCACAACGGGTGGTCACCAGATGCCGCGACAGCCACCATCAGCCTGGAGGGCATCGTCACGGGGTGGAGCGAGGGCGCCCGGCGGCTGCTGGGGTACCGCCCCGCCGAGGTGGTGGGACGGGCCGCGGCCGACCTCCTCGTGGACCGGGAGGCGACCGGCTTCTCCCCGGTGAACTCCCCGGAGTGGAGCGGCACCGCGGTCCTCAGGCACCGCGACGGCCACCGCGTCGAGCTGACCCTGCACGCCCATCCCCTGCTGGACAGCGCCGGGGCGACCCAGGCGTTCGTCATCACCGCCACCACGGGAACGCCCGCCTCGGAGCGTGACCGGCGGATGGTGGAGTGGGCCTTCGCCCAGTCCTCGATCGCCCTGTCCACCTACAGCGCCGCGTCGGGATCGTGGCGGCTGAACGCGGTCGCTCAGGCCGACCCGCTCGGCCGGGCCCGTTCCGACGAGGGCTTCCTCCGCTGCGTACGGCACGTCGCCGAGGAGGCCATGCCGATGCGGTACGAGGGGTTCGCCCCGGCGCCGCACGCCGCCGCCCGGCAGCGCTCCTGGATCGTCGAGCTGTGGCCCGTGCGGGACCCCGGGACCGGCGAGGTGGCCGGCGTCGGCACTGCCGCCTTCGACAGCAGCGAGCAGCACGCCGCCCGGCAGCGGCTTGCCCTGCTGAACGAGGCGGGCACCCGCATCGGCACCACGCTGAACGTGACCCGCACCGCCCAGGAACTCGCCGACCTGGCCGTCCCGCGGCTCGCCGACTTCGCCAGCGTGGACCTGCTCGACTCGGTGATGCGCGGGGAGGAGCCGGTGCCGGGGCCGGTCGACGCCGCCGTGGTGCTGCGCCGGGTCGCCCACCAGTCCTCCTCCGAGGGCGAGGGCGTGCCCGAGGCCGCCGTCGACCTCGGCGGGATCGACACCTATCCCCCGTTCTCGCCGCCCGCCCGCTCCCTGACCAGCGGCCGTCCGCTGCTCAGCGGCGCGGACGACCCCGACTTCGCCCGCTGGGTCGGCGAGCACGAGGCGCGGGCCGCCATCGTCCGCGACCACGGCTTCCACTCCGTGGTGGCCGCCCCGCTGCGCGCCCGGGGCATCACCCTCGGCGTCGCGGTCTTCGTCCGCGGCAAGGACTCCGCACCCTTCCAGCACGACGACCTGATCCTCGCCGAGGAGCTCGCGGGCCGGGCCGCCGTCGGCGTGGACAACGCCCGCCGCTACACCCGCGAGCGCACCAACGCCCTCACCCTCCAGCGCAGCCTGCTCCCCCGCGACCTGCCGAAGCAAGCGGCCGTCGAGGTGGCGTACCGCTATCTGCCCGCCGGCACGGGCGCCGGTGTCGGCGGCGACTGGTTCGACGTGGTCCCGCTGTCGGGCACCCGTGTCGCCCTGGTGGTCGGCGACGTCGTCGGGCACGGCATCCACGCCTCCGCCACCATGGGGCGGCTGCGCACCGCCGTACGCACCCTCGCCGACGTGGACCTGCCCCCGGACGAGCTGCTCACCCACCTCGACGACCTGGTCACCCACCTCACCTCGGACGACGACCACATCGTCCGGGACCTGCCGTACACCGGCGGGATCGGCGCGACCTGCCTGTACGCCGTCTACGACCCGGTCTCGCGGATCTGCACCCTGGCGAGCGCCGGACACGTCCCGCCCGCGGTGCTGCTCCCCGACGGCTCGGTCAGCGTCGTCCGCCTCACGCCGGGGCCGGTGCTCGGCGTCGGCGGGCTGCCCTTCGAGGCGACCGAGCTGGAGCTGCCCGAGGGCAGCCTGCTCGCCTTCTACACCGACGGCCTGATCGAGAACCGTGAGCACGACGTCGGCCTCGGCCTGGAACGGCTCTGCGCGGCCCTGGCCACCCCGGTGCCGTCGCTGGAGGTCACCTGCGACGCCATCCTCAAGGACCTGCTCCCCGACAGCCCCGCCGACGACGTCGCCCTCCTCCTCGTGCGCACCCGCGCCCTGCACGCCGACCAGGTCGCCGCCTGGGCCCTGCCGTCCGACCCGGCGATCGTCGCCGACGCCCGAGCGCAGGCCACCCGGCAGCTCGCGGCCTGGGGTCTTCAGGAGGCGGCGTTCGTCACCGAGCTGGTGGTGAGCGAGCTGGTCACCAACGCCATCCGCTACGGCGACGTACCGATCGGGCTGCGCCTGATCCGGGACCGCACCCTGATCTGCGAGGTGTCCGACGCCAGCAGCACGGCCCCGCATCTGCGCCGCGCCCGCACCTACGACGAGGGCGGCCGGGGGCTGCACATGGTCGCCCAGCTCACCCAGGGCTGGGGCACCCGCCAGACCCCCACCGGCAAGACGATCTGGGCCGAACAGCCCCTCCCGGTCGGCTGACCATGACCGGGCGCACAGCCGCCTGCTGAGGCGGCTCTCCCTGCGGCCGCGTGGCGCCTACCGCGCGACCACTCGTGCGACGGATGCTGGAGCCACTGCCACTGCCACTGCCACAGCCGCGGCCTGGCGCCCTCGGGTCAGGCCCGCAACGGATTGGAGCGCACGGCCGCCATCAGATACCAGGCGGTCGCCCCCAGGTGCCGGTAGGGGTAGTACCCGAACCCGAACCCGGTGTCGAGCGGGCTGCTCGCCGAGACCACCCCGGACCGCTCGGGAAGCGCCCGCCCGCCGACCGTCTGACCACCGCCCAGCAACTCCTGAGCCCGCTCGACGGAGTCGAGCAGCCGCCGGGCCCGCACCTCGTCACCCCGCGCCTGCCGCTCCCGCAGCGCGAGCGCGAGATGAGCGGTCCCCTCGAACCACACCCCGTTCCGGTCGGGCTTGGGCTGCGAGTCGGCGATCGGCGCGTCCTCGTTCGCGAGGAGACTGGCGGAGCTGAAGGTGACCCCTTCGTACGACTGCCCCGCGGGCACCGTGCTGTTGCGCCGCCCGGCGTGGTCGAGGACGGCGAGCTCGCGTGCGGCCCAGTCCAACGACCGGGCGTGGGCGCGGGAGTCGAGGGCGAGGTGGGTCCAGGTCTGGGTGTCCTCGGGAATCGGCGATGTGTTGACCGTCACCCCGTCATTGGTTCCGGTGTAGAAGAAACCGCCGTCCGGCTCCCACATCTTCTCGAGGAAGGCCCGGGCACGAGCCCGCCGCTCCCGCCACACGCCGTCTCCCGTGAGCCGGGCGAGCCGCCCGAAGAGGCAGACGAGGTCGGTGTTGTGCTCGGTGGAGGTGAACGGCAGCTTCTCGCCGGCCCCGTTCACCCCGAACTTGTACCCGCCGAGGGGTTCGTCGGTACGCCCGTTGCGCTCGACCCACTCCCCGATCCGCACGGCACCGTCGAGGAACCGCCGCTCCCCGGTCCGCCGGGCCAGCGCGGTGAGCGCGATCCCGGCCCACGCCATGTCCCCCACGGCCGTCCCCGTGAACCCGAACTGCGTCCCGACATTCACCGTCCCGTCCGCCCGCACGAACCCGTCCGGCTGCCGCGAGCCGTCGTAGAAGGTGTACGGCCCCACGTTGTAGGCCTGCCGGAGCCGGCCGTCGGCGTGGGCCGGGTCGTGCTGCTGGGCGTACAGCAGCGCGTCGCCCAGCACCACGGCCCGGGCCCGCCCGTCGGAGGTACGTCCGGCGAGGAGGGCGAGGATCGCCAGGGCGTTGTCGTAGGTGAAGGCGGTGCTGAAGAGTCCGGCCTGGTCGGCGTAGCTCTGGGCGAGGCGGGTGGTGCCGTGCTCGGGGTAGGCGTCCATGGCGGCGGCGAGGAAGGCGTGGGCTCGGCGCCGGGCGGAGTCGACGCCGGCCTGGGCGGCGCCCGTCCCGGCCGCGGTGAGCACCGCCGCGCCGAGGCCGGCCCCGATGAGTGTGCGACGGCTGAGCGCCGGGCCCTGCCTGTCGGTCATGCCGGTCATGGGTCTCCCTCGGTTCTGAGAGCGCTCTCAACGATGCGCGCTCATTCTGCTGGTGCTCCCGAGGCGGGTCAACGCCCGTGACGTGGCTGGCGATTGACGTGACTGCGGGCCAGGTGTGAACGCCGGGTACCGGTGGAGCGTTCTCGGCGCCTTCATGATCGACTAGCCTTGCGGCCGATGCGTAGGAGAAAGACGTTCTGGGTGACCGGCGGCGTGACGGCGGTGGTACTGGGCGGGCTCGGCTTCGCCGGGTACGAGGCCGTGTCCGACGACGAGGTGTGCTGCGCACTCCCGAAGCCGCTGTACGGCGTGCCGCGCGGTCCGGACGGGGAGATCGACGTCGCCTCCCAGTCGGTGGAGACCACCGTGCTGACCGGGCACGACTTCTCACTGCACGTCCGCCCGGGAGGAGACGCCGCCGACTGGGAGGTCGCCGGCGTGGACGCGTCGGCGAAGGTCCTGCGCGCCAAGGGCGAGAAGACCGTCAAGGGCACGCACTACTTCACGTTCAGCGCGCTCGAGCCGGGCACTGCGCGCATCGTGCTGAAGGAGATCGACGGCGACCGCACCATGACGTACCCGGTCGAGGTCAAGGACAGCATCCAGGGCAACGTCGTGACGGAGGACCCGAGGGCGCAGTACAGCGACGCGGACGAGCCGGACAAGTCCCGCCGGCGTGCAGCAGACTTCGCGGGCACGGTCACCGTGCGCCCCGGCGAGGAGTTCTCCGTCGCCAACCGCTACTCCAACCAGCCCGGCTACATCTGGAAGGTCACCGGGGAGCCGGACGGCGCGGTGGCGTGGCTGGAGTCCGAGCAGCCGTACATCAGCGGCGACCCGGCCGCCGAACGCCAGGACTGGTACAGCTTCACCGCCCGGGAGAAGGGCACGACCACGGTCAGACTCTTCGGCTGCTACCGCTGCGGGTACGACGACCGTCCCACGTCGGCCGAGAGCAAGGAGTTCTCGGTGACGAAGACCCTGACCGTGGTGGTGCGCTGACCCCGGCTCAGTAGTGCACGCGGCGGTTCTCCGGCGTCACCCGGTAGCGGATGTTCCACAGGCTGCGCCGTACGTACGTGCGCTGGAGCCAGCGGTCGCGGCCGTCGTAGCGGGCGGTGAAGGAGGTGCGTGCGTGGACGCCCTTGCGGTTGTTGATCAGGAGTGCCTGGCCGGGCCGTAGGTGGACGCCGTGGGCGACGGCGCGGCAGACCTCCTGGAGCCGGTCGAGGGCGGCCCGGGCACCGGTGGTGAGCGGCTGGACGCCGTTGGCGGAGATGGCGATCTCCGGGTACTCGTCGTTGCCGCTGATCAACGGCACCGGGTCGGAGAGCACCTCCGCACCCCCGGCGACGTCACGGACGTAGCTGCCTGGTGCGTTGAGCCGGAACAGCGGTGAGCGCAGCGTCTCCAGCACCTCCGGGGCGAGCGCCGCCTGGATGTCGCGGGCGTCGGCGTAGTGGGTGCCGGCGATGCCCTCGTGGTCGGCGCGCAGGCAACTGAGCACCAGGAAGTCGGGGTTGGCGACGTCGTAGCGGCCGATCACGTCGTGCATGATGTCGCTGTGGAAGTTGAGGAAGACTTCCGAGCCCTGGTTGGTCTGCGTCATGGCGCCGCCCGGGACCGGGATGACGTCGTGGACGAGCTGCCCCGACTTCTCCGTCCGTACACCCAGGGGTTCGCCGAGCAGCCCGCTCAGGCCCAGGAGCACCCCCTCGGCGACGAAGCTCCGCTTGTCGCGGCTCGGCCCGCCGTCGGCGGGGGTGTCGGGCAGTAGCTCGTCGACGGGCAGATTGTCGACCAGCGTGACACCGGGGGTGTCGATGTGGCGGCCGAAGTCGAGGATCTGCTGCAGGATCGGCGTCGGCAGTCCGGCGAAGATCTGCAGATAGCGGGTCATCGACCAGTCGATGTCGGCGTTCGGGTCGCCCACTTCCGCCAGCCCGGCGCCCAGGGCGTCGCGCACCTCGTCGGGCAGTTCGATCCGGGAGAAGGTCTGTACCGACGCGGGGGCGGCAGTCCCGGATACGGCGGTGCTGCGGTCGGCGTCGAGCGGGTGGTCGGCAAGCGTGGTCATCCGGTGTCACACTCCCAGCAACTCGGGTTCGGGGAACAGGGCGTCGGGGTCCTGGAGTTCGTCGTGCAGACGCTGCGCCAGATGCAGCGCCTCGTCCTCGCTCGCGGCGAGATGCGTCGCGACCTTGCTGCCGCGCAGCGCCGTGACCGGAACCCCCGCGAAGGCGCCGGGTATCAGGCCCTGGCGGCGCTGGAACTCCTCCAGGTCGACGAAGCCGCCGATGACGGCCACCAGCGGACCGGTGGTCAGGCGGATGGTGTCGATGTTGGCGCCGTGGAAGGCGGCGAAGGCGCGGTCGGCCTCGTCCTCGGAGTCGTAACGCAGCACGGTGGACCGCTGGTTGAGCACGACGGCGGAGGCCGACGTGCCGCGCGTGCCGATCACCGAGCCCTCCGGGAACGGGGCGCGGTTGAGCCGGCAGACGATGTCGATGCGGTGCTTCTGCGCGAGCCGTACGGATCGCCGGTGCAGCACCTTCGCCCCGTACAGCGACATCAGGGCCGCGATGTTGTACGAGACCTCCTTCAGCAGCCGGGTGCCGGTGACGAGGTGCGGGTCGGTGCTGTAGATGCCGTCCACGTCGGAGTGGATCTCGCAGCGCGGGGCGCCGAGCGCGGCGGCGATGGCCACCGCGGACAGGTCGGAGCTGTTCTTGCCGAGCCAGGTCGGCCGGCCCTGGGCGTCGGCGGCCTGTCCACCGGGGACGACCACGATGTCGTTCTCCCGCAGGGCGTCTTGCAGCGGCCCGGGGTCGGAGTGCTCCAGCCTCGCCCACATGAACGCCGAGTTGGTGACGAGCCCCAGCTGGTGGCCGGCGAGCACGGTGGCGCGGCGGCCCTGCCGGTGCAGGGCGGTGGCGAGCAGCTGCGCCCCGATGGTGTCGGCCAGGGTCAGCAGGCCGGCGACGGTCTCGTCCTCGGGGTGCGGGTTGATCTGGCTGAGCCGCTCCCGGAACTGCTCGGTCTCCCCGGGCTGTCCGCTGACCACGACGACCAGCTTGGTGCCCTCCGCGTCGACACGGCGCCCGAGAGCCTCGGCGAGCGATCCGTACGCCGCGAGGGTACGGAAGCTGGAGCCGCCGAACTTCAGCACGGCCGGAGTGGTCACAGGGTGCCCCGTTCCAGCAGTTCCTCGGCGATCTGGAAGGCGTTGAGGGCGGCACCGATACGCAGGTTGTCGGCGACCAGCCACAGCCAGAAGGCGCGGGGATTGCTCTGCGTGATCCGGACCCGGCCGACGTGGACGTGGTCCGAGCTGCCCACGGTCGCCGGCGTCGGGAACTCCTTCAGGTCCGTCCGGTCGTGGACGGTGACCTCCGGAAGGCCGCCGAGGACCTCGACGAGTTCGGCGCGGTCCACCGGCTCGTGGCACTCGATGTAGACCGCCTCGGAGTGGCAGTTCACGACGGGGACGCGGACACAGGTGGTCGTGACGTCCAGGTGCGGCATTCCGAGGATCTTGCGCGACTCCTGGAGCATCTTCTGCTCCTCCAGCGTGAAGCCGGAGTCCAGGAAGCGGTCGATCTTCGGTATGACGTTGAAGGCCAGCGACGGCTTGAAGTGCTCCGGCTCGAAGGCGGAGTCCGGGCCGTTCAGGGACGCGAGGGTGGACTCCTGCAGCTCCTCCACGCCGGTGTAACCGAGGCCGGAGGCGGCCTGGTAGGTGCTGACCACCGCGTGCCGGATGCCCCACCGGTCCTCGACGCCGCGCAGCAGCCGGACCAGGGGGATCGTGGAGCAGTTGGGGTTGGCGATCACGCCGCTCTTCGGGCGCCGGTCGAGCTCGTGCGCGTTGACCTGCGGCACGACGAGGGGCGAGTCCGGGTCCATGCGGAAGGCGATGGTGTTGTCGATCACCAGGGTGCCGGCGGCGGTGGCGACGGGCACCCACTTCTCGCTCACCGACGTGCCGGCGGAGAAGAAGGCCACGTCGGCCTGGGAGAAGTCGAAGGTCTCGATCGCCTGGACCTCGTACTTCGCTCCGTCCACCGTGAGCATCCGGCCCGCCGAGCGGGAGGAGGCGACGAGGTGCAACTCGCGGTAGCGCAGGCCGCGTTCCTCGATGAGCTCGATCAGGGTGCTGCCCACGGCACCGGTGGCTCCGACGATGGCGATGCGGGGCGCGGTGGGCTCCGCGGGGTCCGTTATCAGGGTCATCGGGACTCTCCCGTCGTGATCTTCTCGGCGGAGGGGGCAGAGGCGGTGGCAGAGGAGGCGGGGGCAGCGGCGGAGGCGGTGACAGCGGTCGGCACGGCCCGGGTGCGGGAGGCGGACGGGGTGTCGCTGCGGCGCGGGGTGAGCCGCCAGCCGAGGTTGACGCCGAGGCTCGCGGCGACGATCAGCGGAATGCCCAGCGCCTGCAGCAGGCTGATGCTGTGCCCGTACACGGCCCAGTCGCAGAGCATGGCGACCGCCGGGTAGATGAAGGCCAGGACGGCGATCTTCGGGGTGGGCAGCTTCTGGTACGAGGAGTACATGAGGATGTACATCAGGCAGGTGTGGATCAGGCCGAGGCCGACCAGCCAGCCCCAGTCCGCTCCGAGGCCGTTCATGTCGGCGAAGGAGGCGAAGGGCAGCAGCAAGGGGATGCCCAGCGTCACCTGGATCAGCGCGACGAGGTGGGGCTTGACCCCGGTCACCCGCTTGGTGATGACGGTGGCGAAGGCGTAGAAGAGGGCGGCCAGCAGCGCCTGGCCGAGACCGATCAGATACGCGCTCTGGCCGCTGTCCTGGAAGTCGGACACGGAGACTCCGGCGACCAGGATCAGCCCGACGAAGGCGACCCCCAGCCAGCCGAACTTGGTGGCGGTCAGCTTGTCCCGGAACAGCAGTGTGCCCAGCAGCACCACGTAGAACGGCTGCGTGTGGTAGACGACGGTGGCCACGGAGATCGACGTCGACTCGTAGGCCTCGAAGAGGAAGGCCCAGTTGAAGACGATGAAGACGCCGCCCAGGGCCGCGAGGCCCAGCTTCTTCGGGGTGAAGCCGTGGTTCTTGAAGAACCCGCGCACCAGGCAGTACAGGCCCAGGGCGACGGCTCCGAAGACGCACCGGAAGAAGACGACGTTGAACGGTGAGGCGCCGGACTCGATGACGAAGATGCCGAGGGTGCCGGAGAGCACCATGGCGATCGTCAGCTCGATGGTTCCTTTCAACTCGGTACCGGCGGAACGGGTGTCAGTACTCATGAGGGTTCCTTCCTCGCGGGGTGCGGACGGCTTCGTCAGTGCAGGGGAACGGCGTAGTGCAGACCGCCGCGGGTCCACAGCTCGTTGAGGCCGCGCGGCACGCCCAGTCCGGAGGCACCGCCCAGATTGCGCTCGTAGACGTCGGCGTAGGTGCCGACGGCGTCCAGGACCCGCGCCGCCCAGCCCTCGTCCAGGCCCACCGCGCTGCCGTGCGGCCCCGCGAGCCGCGCGGCTTCGGTGAGGGCTTCGGTACGACAGCCCGGGCCCGCCTCGTCGACGTGGTGTTCGGCGGCGACCAGGAGTTGCAGCACCCAGCGGCACAGCCGGTACCAGTGGGGGTCGCTGTCGCGGACGGCGGCGGCCATGGGCTCCCGGGAGATCGACGTGTCGAGGACGCGGTGGGCCGCGGGATCGGGGAGCGCGGCCCGCTCACCGGCCAGCGCGGTCCGGTCCAGGACGTACGCGACGCACTCGCCGCCCGCATAGCCGGCCAGGGCCGCGGCCGGGGTCGGGAAGGTCACGGGCTCGACGGACAGGCCCCGACTGCCGTACCAAGAGGCGAGGTTGGCGGCGCTCGTGGTGCCGGCCTGCACGGCCAGCCGGGCTCCGGCGAGCTGCGCCGGGTCCTCGATGCCGCTGTCCGCGCGGACCATGAACCCTTCGCCGTCGTAGCAGGTGACGCCGGCGAACAGCACCGGCCACCGCGCCTCGCGGCCGAGCGTCCAGGTCAGGTTGCAGACCGTCAGCTCGGCATCGCCCGCCGCGAGCGGGTCCAGCCGCTCGGCCGGGTCGGTCGGCAGCCACTGGACCGCCTCGGGATCGCCCAGGGCCGCGGCGGCCACGGCACGCGCCACATCGGTGTCCAGACCGGTCCAGCGGCCGTCGTCGTACTGCGACAGCCCGAGGATGCCCCGGCTGACGACGGCGCGCAGGGCACCTCGGTCGCGGACGGCGTCGAGCGTCGGGGACGGGCTGCTGGTGTGAACGGGGGCCGTGTGGGCGTTGGCCGCAAGGGCGTTGTTCGTGTCGGCGTCGGCCGCACGAGCGTCGGTCTCGGTCGCCGTGCTCATGAAAGGCTCCACTGGGGGACTCGGGTCAGCTGCTCGCGGTCGAACCGCCGCTCGTTGTAGGCGAGCATGTCGATCAGGCTCTGCGCGGAGAGCGGCCGTGCGGTGGCGGTGGACGGCTCCGGCTTCAGGGGCATCGCCCCGGGCTTGGCCCACCGCAGCAGGCCGCGGGGGTCGACGTACGCCCGGGACTTGTTGGCGTTGTCCTGGTGCAGACAGAACGGCACGTCGAGATGGCCGCGGGCGAAGGCCCGCACCAGCGCGGCGCCCACCGTGGGCCCGAGTTCCAGCGTGCTGTCCACCAGCATCCGGGCCTCCTCGTACACGCCCGTCGACGTGGCGGCCCAGGGTTCGCCGCGGGCGGCCTCGTCGGCGGCGACGGCCGCGGCGAACTCCAGCGCGTCCACGTTCTCCGCGACGGTCGGGATCCGGTACGCCTCGGCCGGGGTCTTGACGATCAGCCGCTCGGCCCCGCTGCGCACCGCGAGGCGCGCGCTGTCCTCCAGGATCCGGAAGGACCCCACCGGAGTGCGCGGGTAGACGCCCATGTACGTGTAGAGCACGACATGCCAGTCGGTTCCGCCGAGCCGCTCACCCGCCAGCCGGCGCAGCGCCGCCAGTGCCTCCAGGTCCTGGCCCGGGCTGGTCTGCTGGGCATAGCTGACGGAGATGCTGGTCAGGCCGTGCTCCTGGAAGAACATGCCCTCCAGCACACTGAGCGCCACGAGCAGGCTCGGCGGGCACAACTGGCCCAGCATGCAGCCGCCGAAGCTCTCCAGGTGCATCTGCTCGTCCTGGGCGGCGAGCAACTCGCAGCAGCGCGACCAGGCGTCGACGGCCTGGGACAGCGGGGCCCTGCTGTAGGGCAGGCAGTACGAGACCGGCCCGCCCTCGGTGGCGTCGATGCCCGCCGCCACCATCGCCTCGAACAACGGGTACGGCAACGCCGAGCCGTGCCTGACCTGGACCGGGAAGTCCGCCGAGGCCAGGCCGTCGAGCATCCGCCGGGTGGCCTGCGGGCCGTGCGCCACTAGCGGGAAGCCGTTGAGTTCGGCGCCGGTGCGCAGCGCGCTGCGGGCCGAGTCGTGGTCGTTGACCCGGGTGTAGCTGTCCAGGGTGACGGTGCCCACGGCGGTGGCCTCAGCCCCGCGGACGGCCCGCAGCCCCTCGCGCATGACCGGGATCTCGGCGAAGCCCATCCTGGGCTGAACGACGAGCCGACCCTCGCTCTTCGCCCGGTGGACGAAGGCGGAGAAACGGCCGCGGCGCGGCGCGGGAATCGCCGAGGGACCGGGCGCCGGAATCACCGTGGAACCGGGCGCCGGAATCACCGTGGAACCGGGCGCCGGTATCGCCGTGGAACCGGCGATGCGCTCCGGGGCAGCGGCGGTGCCGTTCATGCGGCCGCCTCCACCGGGGAGAGCGCGGGCCGGGAAACCGGGCTCAACGTCGCGAGGAATTCCCGGAAATCCTGCAGGCCGCCCTCGGACTCGAATACGGCGTCGAAGCCGCCCGCCGCCAGCTCTTCGATGAACCTGACGTTTTCCGCACCGCGCACCCCGAGCTTTCCGCCGATGACGACGCGCAGGTCCTTGAGGTCGGGTTCCTTGCGTATCTTCCGGATGAGCCGGAGTCCGTCGAGATGACCGTGTCCGTTCACCGTGCTGAGGACCAGGACGTCGGGTTTCTCCGCCCGGCATTCCTCGACGATGACCTCGTCCGGCACGCAGGCTCCGAGATTTCGCACCTCGCCGCCGTGTTCTTCGAGCAATAGTTGAAGAAACACCAGGTTCCACATGTGGGCGTCGGAGGACACGCTCGACACGATGAATTTCCTGCGCTGGCGCATGACGTTCGACACGAATTCTTCTCCATACGGTGAGCGACGGACCGCGAAAATCATGTCCCGGTGCGCATAATCGCGTCCAGGGACTACGGCATGGAAAACGCGATGCCGGTTATCAATGCCTTCGATCAGGCGGCCGTCGTCAGCCCTCGGTCGAGGCGTACTCGGCCGTCATGCACTCCATCGTCCGGTCGATGAAGAGGCGCATTTCGCGGGTGAGCTGCCGGCCACGCCGCCAGGCGAGCTGGGTGAAGACCTCGAACGGCGGTTCCCAGGCCAGTGCGGCGAGGGACCCCGCGGCGAGGTCGTCGGCCACGGTCATCGTGGGCAGCAGGCTCACCCCGAGCCCCACCGCCAGGCCACGCTTGATGGACTCGATGTTGCCGAACTCCAGGAACGGCACCGGCTCACCCGTACCGTCGTTGAGCTCGGCCTCGAACAGCTCCCGGTACGCGCAGCCCGCCTCCGGGGCCAGCACCTGCACCTCGCGCAGCTGGTCCAGGGTCACCTTCTCCTCGGCGGCCAGCGGATGGTTCGGGGCGGCGACCACCACGAGCGGCTCGCGGCCCAGCACCTCGCTCTCCACTCCCGAGTGCCGGGTCTCCGCCTCCATGAGGAAGCCCATGTCGAAGGTGCCCTGGCGCAGCGAGTGCAGGGTCTCCGCGCAGAGGCTGGGCCGCAGCACCAACTGCACATGCGGATAGCGGTGGTGGAAGAACTCCAGCACCGGGGGCATCCGGTAGGAGGTGACGCTCTCCATGGTGCCGATGGTCAGCAGGCCCGAGGGCTCTCCCTCGCCGACGGCCACGCCCCGCGCCTCGCCGGCGAGCGTCAGCATCTGCTCGGCGTACGGCAGCAGCCGCTGACCGGCCTGGGTGAGCTGGATCCTCCCCCCGAACCGCTCGAAGAGCTCCACGCCGAGCGAGGTCTCAAGGCTCTTGATCTGCGCCGTGACGCTGGACTGCGCGTACTTGAGCTCGGTCGCGGCACGAGTGAAGCTGAGCAGGGTGGCGACCTTGTGAAAGGTCGTCAGTTGACGGATGTCCACGGTGGCTCCTAGGCGAGTTCGGTGATGGGTGACGGAAACGGGCTGGCCCTGTCGCGCCGGGAAGTCCAGTGCCGCCAGAGGGGCGCGGGGAACTGCGCGACCAGCCACAACGCACCCGCAGACGCCAGACGACCAATCGCGGCACCCACGCGGAGCGCCTCTCGGCACCCCCGCGGAGCGCCTCGCACCCCCCGCGGAGCGACTGTCACGGCGTAGGCGCCGCAGGCCCCTTGTCGTCCGCGACCACGTAGGAGCCCGCGCCCCCCTGCCCATCGGCCGCAATCGCCCCCGCGGCCCCGCCCAGGCCCAGCACCAGAGCCACTGCCGCGAGGAATCCGATGAGCCGCGCCGGCTTCTTGCGCATGTCTTTCTCCCCCTTGGATCGGTGAGTTTCTCGCTCGACGTCACCGATCATGAGCGCAGCCCTTACCGCACGGTTCCCGTCCCGTTACCGCCCGCCACCGCTCCGTTCCCGTGCCACCGGTCGGGCGAACCCCTTATGATCGCGCGGCAGGGCCCCTGCCAGGGGCTTTGCCCGACCAGGGGGACATCAGGGGGCATGATGACGGCAAGCGGGCAAGGAGAGGTGCGCTTCAACATCCTGGGGCCGCTGGAGGGTTGGTCCGGATCCTCGCGGCTGCGTCTCGGCGGAGCCGTCCAGGAACGCGTGCTGGCCACCCTGCTGCTCGAACCGGGCAGGATGGTTCCGGTGTCCCGGCTGGTGGAGTCGGTGTGGGACGACACGCCCCCGACGACGGCCGCGCACCAGGTCCGCAAGGCCGTCGCCCATCTGCGCCGGCGCGTCCCGGACGGCAATGACGTGATCATCACGGACGGCCCCGGTTACCGCGCGTCGGTGGGCGACACCCAGCTGGATCTCATCGAGTTCGGCACCCATCTGCGCACCGCGAGCCGAGCGGTCTCCGAAGGACGCACCACCGACGCCGTCACAGGCCTGCGCCGCGCACTCGGGCTCTGGCGCGGCCCCGTCCTGTCGGGCACCGGCGGCCCGGTGATCGAGGCCGCCGCGACTGCCCTGGAGGAACGGCGCCTGGCCGCCGCCGAGCAGCTCCTGGAACTGCGCCTGGGATGCGGCGAGGCGGCCGAACTGGTCGCCGATCTCCGCGACTTGATCGCGCAGCACCCGCTGCGCGAGTCCCTGCGCGGTCATCTGATGCTGGCCCTGTACCGCAGCGGTCGCCAGGCCGAGGCGCTGGAGGAGTACCGGCGGGTCCGCGCCCTGCTGGCCGAGGAACTCGGGATCGACCCGGGCCCCCAACTGACCAGGCTGTACGAGGGCATTCTGCGCGAGGCTCCCGAATTGGCCGCCCCCGAGCCCCCGGCACCCGCCCCGGCCGCACCGCCCGCTCCCCCGCAGTCCGCCGCCCTCCCTGCCGCCTCCGCGCCCGAGAGCTGGACCACGACCACGGCTCCCTGCACGCTGCCCTACGACCTGTCCGACTTCACCGGCCGGCAGAAGGAACTCGGCGCCCTCCTCGACTGCATCAAGGGCAAAAACGATTCAGCGGAGCGGGGGCACACCCCGATCGTCGCGATCGACGGCATGGGCGGCAGCGGCAAGACCTCCCTCGCGGTGCGGGCCGCCCGTCAGATGGCGGACCTCTTCCCCGACGGCCAACTGCACATCGACCTGCGCGGCTTCACCCCGGGCGAGCGGTCCGTGACGCCGGCCTCCGCGCTCGACAGCCTGCTGCGGGCGCTCGGCACGCCCGGCGACCGTATACCCGACGATGTCGAGGGACGAGCCGCACTGTGGCGGTCCACGCTGGCCGACCGCCGCGTCCTGCTCCTGCTCGACAACGCGGTCGACGCCGGCCAGGTCCTGCCCCTGCTCCCGCCTGCGCCCGGCTGCCTCGTCCTGGTCACCAGCCGGGCCAGGCTGCTCGACCTCGACGGCGCCGAATGGATCTCCATCGGGCCCATGTCGCAGGAGGACGGCGCGCTGCTGCTCAAGGAGATGCTCGGCGAGGCGCGCGTGGCCGCCGAACCGAAGGCGGCGGCGGAACTCGTCGCCCTGTGCGGACGTCTCCCCCTCGCCCTGCGCATCGTGGCCGCCCGACTGCGCAACCGGCCCCGCTGGACCGTGCAGTACCTGGCCGACCGACTGCGCGACGAGACCCGGCGGCTGGAGGAGCTCAGCGCCGGTGAACGCAGCGTCGCGGCGACCCTGCGGCTGTCGTACCAGGCGATGGCCGAGGAGCACCGCACCTCGTTCCGCATTCTGGGGCTGCACCCGGGCACCGACATCGACGTCCACTCGACGGCCGCCCTCCTGGGCAGGGACACCCGCGACGCGGAAGCCGTACTCGAACGCCTGCTGGACGTGCATCTGCTCCAGCAGCCCGACATCGGCCTGTACCGATTCCACGACCTGGTGCGCAACTTCGCGCAGAGCCAGCGCGGCCCCGCCACCGAACGGGACGACGCGGCGGCCGTCGAGCGCCTCCTCGGCTACTACCTGACAGCCACCGAGGAGGCATGCCAAGTGCTCTTCCCCGGGCGCAAACGCAGTTCCACGGGCATCGCCGCCCACGTGGGCGAACTGCCGCCCCTCCAGGGCCCGGCCCAGGCCGCACAGTGGTTCGATCGCGAGCACAGCAGCCTGCTGGCGGCCGTCGTCCTGGCCGACTCGTACGGCCTCGACCGCCACACGGTGTGCCTGACCCGCAACATCGTCTTCCAGCTCAACGCCCACGGCCGCTTCGAGGACTTCAGATACCTCAGCCAGGTCGCGGTCTCGGCCGCGCGCCGGGTCCAGGACCTGGCCCTGCTGGGCGCCAGCCTGTCCAGCCTGGGCATCGCGTGCTGGAAGCTCGGCCACTTCGACGAGGGGATCGAAGTGGCCGGCGAGGGGCGCGACATCGCCGTACGCCTGGGCGACAAGTACACCGAGGCGCACGGCGAGTCCACCATCGGACTGCTGCTGACGGTGCTCGGCCAGCACGCGGAGGCCCTGCCCCACCTGGAACGGGCGATGTCCCTGGAGCGGGAGCTGAACATCCCGCGGGCGCACGCGGAGACCCTCACCGTCCTCAGCACGCTGTACGAGCAGTGGGGCAGATACGAGGAGGCTGCCTCGGCGGCACGACGTGCCCTGGAGATCCACGCCGAGCTGGACTACCGCAACAACGAAGTGATGGCCCTGACGGATCTCGCCTTCGCCCATGTGGGCCTGGGCGAGTACGAAGACGCCCGCGCCTGTCTGGAACGGGCCCGCGGCCTGTGCGACGAGTCGAGCCCGCCCGGCGACTTCGCCCTGGTCCTGGCCCTGTCCGCCGAGGTCACCCAGTGCCTGGAGCAGGGTCCGGAGCTCTCCGGTCTCACCGAACACGCCCTGGAACTGGCGCGGACGAGCGGCAGCCCGACCCGCCAGGCGAAGGTCGAGAACCTCATCGGCCGGTTCCACCGCCGAAGACACGAGTACGACCGCGCCATGGCCCTTCACACCCACGCCCACGAACTGGCGTCCGCGATCCGCTACCGCGCCGAAGACGCCCGCGCCCTGTACGGCATGGCCTGCGCGGCACAAGCACTGGGCGACGCGACGTCGGCCGCCGAACACAAGGCCGCCGCGATCACGCTGTTCGACTTCATGGGTTCACCACCGCACGGCTTCGGCTGAGGCCGGACGCAGCACTTCGCGGATCCGAGTCGCGGTTTCAGGCGTTCCGTTCTCGGGCGTCCCGTTTACCAGCCGCCCCACTCCCAGCCGTCCCGTTCTCAGCCGTCCCGTCCTCAGCCGTACCACCGTCGTCGTACGGCGGTGAGACGCTCGGCCACTTCTTCCGGCGAGGCACCATCGACCACGAGCTGGACGGCACGGCCACCGGAACCTGTCCCGGTGTCCACCACGCGGACCTCCTGGACATGCGCCAGGGTGCGGACACCGTCCAGCCGCGCGGCCGGCTCCGGAACACCGGCGGGGAGCGCCAGTGTGGCGAGGGCCGCGAACCGTGCCGCGTCCGGCTCCTGCGGAGTCCGACCGGCCAGTGCCGACAGGACGTCCTCCCCGGGATGGCGGCCGGTGGCGACCCGCATCAGGAGCCTGACCGGAGGACCACTGGGCCACGCCCGCGCCGACGCGATCCGAGGCCCGCTCTCGGTGAGCACGACGTGGGTATGCGCGAGCCCGGACTCGTAACCGACCAGGTCGAGCAGGGAGCGCACGGCCGCCCGTACGCCGGCCCGGTCCGCGTCGGACAACGGAGCCGGATACAGCAGATCGGCTCCGGCGGGCGCGGCACTTCGCAGGGCGGTCATGCCGACCACCTCATGCATGCCCGCACAGGTCAGCGTCTCCACGCTCACCTCGGGCCCGGCAAGGAACTCCTCGACGAGATACGGCCCCGCCTGCGCACCCGCCGTCCACTCCTCGAGGGCGGCCCGGTCCCGGACGACCGTGACCGCCCTCGGGTCGCTCCCGCACTTGACGACCAGCGGCAGCGCGAACCGCTCGGCCAGCGCGCACACCCCCTCCGTGGACGCGGCCGGCATGGCGTCGACCACGGAGACACGGCTCTCGTTGAGGATGCGCCGCATGGCCACGGGATCACCGAGCCTGCGCACCACTTCGGCGCGTCGTGGCGAAAGGTCCACCAGCGCCCCCTCGACGGCCCGTTGAACCGCTTCGGATCCGCCGAAGTACAGGATGTGTTCGATCCCGTACGCGACTGCGCAGTCCCTCAGCAGGGAGTGCAGCGCGTCCCCACCCTCCGTCCGCACCGAGCTCTGCACCGACCGGACCTCGAGCCCCAGCGCCACCGCCGCGTCGACGACCTCGGCCTCCGGCTCGACCAGCAGCACCCGCTCCCGCGGCGCGTTCTCCCCCACTGCCCTCTCCTCCCTGCCCTGGAGTCAAGGACACTGCCGCCTCGCCTTACCGATGACTTCCCGGTCCGATCCCGCGCTCAGCTGTCGACAACGGTGAGGTGGTACGTCGTGTCCACCCAGAAACCACCGGTGGTGCGCGCCTTGATCTCCAGCACGTAGTGGCCGACGGGCAACGGATCGAACGAACACCAGAGCCCCCAGGCGATGCGCCGCCGCAGCGCCGCGCGGAAGGGCTTCGACGTGTACTCCTGCATCGGCAGCGGAACTCCGTTCAGGAACGCCTTGGCCTCGGCGACCTCCATCACCATCGGCTCGCGAGAGGTCATCGTCTGCGCCCGCTGCGTGTTGAACACCGGGAAGAACACCGGCCGCCCCGAAGGCATCGAACAGCGCCGCACCACGCGACCACCGTAGGTACCGGCCAGGAACCAGACATCGTCCGGCTGACGCCAGCCGGCGAACTCACCGGTCTGATCCCTCACAGGGCTACGGTCATCAGGCGCCGACAACGCCCACTGCCACCAGCGAGCAGCCAGCTCACCCCCACGCTCGGGCCCCAGCTCCTTGAAGCCGCCTCCGACCGACACGGATTCACTCACGACTCCCCCACCCCTCCACTCACCCATACGCGCGATCACGCCGGCGAGACCCTACAGGGCACGGTCGAAGAAGCCGTGGGGCGGTGACTCGGAACACGACCCGACAGCACGAAAAAGACCCTCGCGAAGCTCAGCGAGGGTCTTTGTCCGAACCGATTCCCTGGTCAAGGGTATGGAGCCGCCTTCGGGATTCGAACCCGAGACCTACGCATTACGAGGTCGTGAGAGATCGTGACGAGCTGTGCCACGCGATCGCATCAGATCCAGTTTTCGCAGATCAAAGCACCGATCACGGTCCCGCTGCTCGTACGCCGTGTTGCACCGTCCAAAGGCGTCCGCGCTCCCCTTGCGCTCCCCGCCCCTTCGGCAGGGCGACGAACCGGCATACAAGCACGGTAGCGACACCATCGTCGCACGGCTTGTCGAAATCCCACACACGAGACCGATCACCATCATCCGTGGCCTTCCCGCCCACACGCCTCACGCCGACGAGCACAGCGGCACACACAGCAGCAACAACAGCAGCTCGACGAAAGACGGCCTCCTTCCGCCTCGGGCGTGACAGCCGTCGGCTCATCGACGCCTGCGGGTTCCGGTACGTCAATGTGGAGCAGCTTGAGCAAGTCAGCGGTGACAACCCGGTAGGCATTGCCAAGCCGCAGGACCGTGCACGGATACCGGCCACGCTTGGCCAGGTCATACCCCGTAGTACGACTGAGGGACAGCGCATGATTCGCCGTCTCCAAGTCCACGGCCGCGGGCAGCGCCAGCAGTTCCTCACGCGTCAGCCCACGGGATGCGTCGTCAAGCTTGGTGATCACAGATGATCCGTACCCCGCGGGGGCATGAGCCACCTGCCGTGCCGGGCCACAAAGCCACAGAATCCGCCAGCAGTGTGACGCCGGGTCAGCGGCGGCCTCCGGCTCGCTGCCGCTCAGCACAGTTCTGTCCACCCATCTGGGCGCCCGATGTCAGTGCACTGCCGTACGCTGGCTTTCCGCACGGCCCGGACCACCGGCAGCACCGGAGGCACCAGTCGCAGCTCACCTACTTCCCCGTCCGGGAGTGCGGCAGTACCGCGCTCACCAGCGGAAATCTCCTTCTCGTTTGCGCATCCGCAAGGTTGCGCACCCAACGCGTCCCCGGAGTCTCCCGCATGCCCACCGAGCCCGAACTCACTCCAGTCGTCGACTTCCTGTGCGAGCACAGCCCCAGCAAGAGCCGCGTCATGGCCCTGATCGGTCCCTACCACGGCGCTCGATCCCTCACCGCAGTGTTCACCTGCAAGGACAAGCACCACGCCCACCAAGCGGTCCAGCTGCTGCGCCGCGCACTGGCCTCCCGCGACACCGCCGTTGTCATGGAAGACCTGGACACTCTGGCCACGGCGCTGCCCGACGCCCCCGCCAGCTCCTTGCGCGCGGCGACGGCCCACGCAGCCTCAGGAGCATGGCCCGCCCCCGCAGGCACGACGTTCTGCCCACCTGACGAAGACCTCGGAGAGGACGAGGACACGCAAGTCGACGAGGCACCCACCGCACCGGGGTCAAAGACGCCTGACGGCGCGCGGCTGAAAGAGCTGCCGGGCAAGGTCGTACGCATTACTCATCTGCGCGAGTTCCACATCACCGACGAGGACGCGCTCATACGCGCGGCCATCGACGCCGGCTGGGAGCCGCTGCCCGCGTCCGAGTTGGACGCGGACGATCCTCGCGATCTGGTCGGCGCCGTGATGACCCTGACCGAGAGCGGCAGTTGGATCACCGGTGCCGACACCCTGGAAGACCAGAGTGAGGCAGGTCTGCTGCGCGCCGAGCAGGGTGACGAGCTCACCGACTGGAGCCCCGTCCCGACAACAACCCACTTCCACCACGGGTGGCGGCTGCGCCGTGCGGTCCCCGACACGCCGGCCGACGAGGAAGAGCCCGACCTGGTCGCGCTCTTTCCGGTCAAGGAGTGTTCCTGCGGCGACGAGGACTGCGAGAACTGCGGCTGGCAACTCACCCCGCGCACCGCCGACCTGCTCCTGACCGCGCTGAGCGTTCTGGCCGACCAGGCCTACGACGACGCCGACGAACTACGGGACCAGCCCGTGACCAAGCAACAGCCCGGCGACTGGGAGCTGTTCACACGCCTGCCCGCCCTCACCTGGTCCGCCGACCGGAACTGGCGCCGCCGAATGGCACGAGCCTTCGACGACCTGACCGACGACCTGGAACACGGTCGATGGCCCCAACCCTCGTGCACGGCCGAGGAGATGGCCCTGCACCTGGCGATCGAGGACGCGCCCGGCTACCTGGACGACATCGACACCCGCGACACCGCACACGGCACCCTGCCCGAACACCGCGACGACTACGACTGGGACGCCTGCTCCGACCTGTTCTTCCAGGACCACGATGTCCTCATGCTGTTCGACGCGCGCCTCGACGGCATCGAGGACCCGGACGGCGACGTGAACCAGCGCCTCGGCATGGGAGACCTGCGCACCGCAGCCTGGTTCGAGCCATTCGGATACCCGGACGCCCGGGACCCGGGGCGCGGCTTCCGACGCTGACCGCAGCTTTGATGGCCGCTGCTCCGCCGCTCATCGGCGGAGCAGCGGCGACCACACCTCTGCGGCGCGCTCGGCCCCTCGGCGGTATGGGAGGAACATCCTCAACCAAGCGCTCAGAGAACCGCACTGGCCGGTGGACCCTCGGCTCACGGCGTCGGGGCCACCCCCGCCCGTCCTGGCCGGGGGTCGGGGCTGCCCTACCCGTCGCCACCGAACGGGAGCCATGGACGACAGCCCTCTTCGGCCAGCCAGGCGCGGGCCCGTCCGAGCCGTCGTTCATCGCTGAGCCGGTGGAACCGGTGCCAGGCGCGCTCGTCACGGGCGAGGACATCCTTGAAGCGCCGGAAGGCGCCTCGGCCACGGATGGCGGTCCGCAGCCGATCGGCGAGGGCGGTGTCACCGAGCATTTCGATGAACAGCTCCATGTCCTCGTAACCGTCCCGGGAACCCAGCGCCGGCACGGACAGCCACCGGTCGGGAGCGTCCGCCTCCTCGAACCCGGTATCCAGCTCATCGGCAATGGCCGGCCGGCACTCCCCTGTGGACAGATCGAGCCGACCACCAGACTCGACCGGGTCGCCCTCCAGCAGCATGGCGAGCATCTCCAGATCGACTGAGAGCGGACGAAGGGCGGGATTCACCACGTGCCCCACAGACCCGCGCAACACGTTCACCAGTTCCTCGTCGCCCTGGAAACCGCGCTCCCGCAATGCTCCGAGGAACGTGGCAGCCATCTGCGCGGCACCCGGCAGGCCCAGAGCAGCGGTAACTGCCACGCCGTCACCGGCCAGTTGCAGCACCTCGCTCACGGGCCCGCGGCGCAGCGCGGCAAGCAGCGCCTTCCCGTCCGCCCCGTGCAGTGCGCCGCGCACGGCCCGCAGCCCGTCCTCGTCCCATCCCTCGACCATGGCCCAGACGCTAACGCGCGTCACCGAGTCGTAGAACCGGCCGTCGGACCGGACGGTCGTCCGGTGCCGATCGGTGTCACCCTGTCACCGGCGCCGCTTGCGCCCGCCCCTGCCCGTAGAACGCCCCCGCCCGCGGACGCCGCGGTGACGAACTGCGGACGTACGCCAGGCCCTGGCCGCGAGGTGTCCGAGTTCCTCAAGCCCGGCCCGGTCCGGGTGCCCGGAGTCCAGCGCGGCGGCGACCGCGTCCCTGGCCTCGGCGCCCTGGGCGCGCAGTGCCTCCTCGCCGCCGCCCGCGCCGCCCGCCAGCTCCACGAGCTGGAGCAGGCTCTCGGCGAGCACCAGCAGATGCTCAGCGTCGGTCATGTCCTCGGGGGACAACAGTTCACGGTGCGCCAACGCGCTCAGCGCGAGCGGAGCCAGTACGGCGTCACCGCGCAGCGCACGCAGCAGCCGCTCGCCCTCACCGTCGGGCCACGCCACCGCCAGCACGTCGAGCATCGCCTGTGCCCGCGTACGGAAGGATGCACCCGCCATGGCTCGTACGGCGTCGGCCAGTTGCCGCAGTGCGGCATCCCGCTCCCCGCGGGCCGAAATCCAGCCGGCCAGTTCCGCGCGTGCGGTATCTGGGTCGTAGTCCTCGGCCAGCACCCCCAGCAGACCGGCCGCCGGTGCCTGGACCAGCTCACCGACCAGCGGTGCGTCCCGGCCGGCCGCCAGCAGCCGCCGCCGTACGGCCCGGGTGCCCAGTTCGGTGAGGCGGATGAGTTCGACGGGCCCTGCGGTCAGTTCCTCACGCAGGCGGCGGTCACGCTCCCGCGCCTGAGCCGGATCCGCTGACGCCCCCACGGCGCCCAGCAGCTCCGCGAGTTCCTGCGGCATGCCCGCAGGCAGTTCTGGTCCGGAATCCTCTGGATCGGAGACATCGGCCTCCAGGAACACCGGATCGGCCATCCCCTGTTCGCGCTCGACCGCGCCCAGGTCCACCAGCACGTCGAGCACCGAACGCAGGTCCCGGTCGGCGTGCTCGAACCACATCCAGTGTCGAAGCTCCGAGCCGCCGTCCAGTTGGAAGCGGGCCCGGTAGCCCAGGTGAACAGAGTCACGCAGCCGCGGCCAGGGCATCGGGTACGGCAGGCTGTAGAGCGTGTTCAGTACGTCCTCGAGCATCTCGCCGTAGATGTCGAAGAGCATCGACTCGACGTGCCAGCCGCTGGGCGCCCCAATCAAGGCCTGCCGCAGTTCGAAGAGTGCGTCGAAGGCGCGCGACCAGAGCTGAAGCGGGTCGGCCAGCACCGGCCGGGCCTTGGCCACCGCGTACAACCGGCCCTTGGCGACCTGGACCAGCCGCGCCTTCTTCGCCCACTCCACGAGCAGTCCCAGCCGCGGCAGGTCGGCCGAGGAGCGCACCCCCTCGGTCCTGTCCCCGGTGCCCAGCACGCCCACCAGCTCGCGGGCGTCGGCCATCCGCAGTCGCCCCGCGGCCGTCACCACCCGCCCCTCGCGCCCCGCCCACTCCGCAAGCCCCCGCAACTGCGCCACAGTCGTCGACGCCTCGGCCCGTAGCCGCAGTTCACCGTCCGGAGGGAGCACCACCGGCAGCTGCGGCTCGGCCCGGACTCCGTCGGCCAACACACGCCCGTTCAACCGCCGATCCATGATCTCGTCAAGAGCTCGCTGATCGTAAGCGACCTCCCCTCGCTGGGCGCGGTCCGCGAACCGCTGCAACGCCGCCCCGTCCATGACGTCCACGCCCTGCTCAGCAGCGGTCACCGCCCAGAACTTCGCCAGGCCCCAGCGAGTACGGTCCACCATCGCCGCCGGATACCGCTCCTCGGCCGCGTCCACCGCGCCGAGGGATTCACCGATCGCGGGACCGCGCGGGTCCGCCAACTGCACGGCATGCAGAAAGCGCAGGAGGGTGCGCAACGTGCCCGGACCGTCGCCGCGTTCCTCTCCGGGAAGCTCGGTGACCTGCTGGGGGAGCCAGGACAGCAGCAACTCCTCCACATGCCGCGGCTCCCACAGCCCCAGCCGACCGTCGACGGTCGCCCGGTGCCGGTAGTCCAACGCCGCCTCAGCCATGAACGCGTTCACCGGCAGCCCCTGCTCCCCCGCCCACCGGACCAGCCGGTCGACCAACAGCCCACACGCCGCCTCGAACTCGTCCTCGGCTCCGGCTTCGCACCGCATCCGCATGAAATCCGCCCCGCCTGTCCGCAGCCTTGCTCGCCTCGCCACGCTACCGCCGAATCAAGACGAACCACTCTCGGCCGAGGCTCTTCGGGCACCACCGACATGTCGTAGTGGCTGCCCGCGCTCACCGTGCCCGTCCGACGACGGATCGCGCCGGGTCGTACGCTCTCGCGCCCTCCTCGCCGAAGAGCCCGGACTCCTCATACGGGTCCGCCGGCCGGTGCGGCCGACCGGTCCCCCGCTCTGCAGATCGAGAGTCACTCTCCGTGGTAAAGGCGGGCCAGGTCGATCAGTTGAATCGTGGGGTCGTTCTTTGCGAGGTGGTTCAGCTCATCGGTGAAGCCGGTGCCGCTGAAGCAGTAGAGCCTCGTTGCCTCGGTAGCCGTGCCGCTCCTGATCAGGAGGGAACGGATGTGCCGGAGGCGTTCCAGGTGGCCGGCTCCCATCACCTCACTCCACTTCGCTTCGCCGATGGCGAGCAGCACCTGGCGACCCTCTTGGCTCTCGCCATGGACTGCGACGTCGACCTCGTGGCTGGTCCTGGCAGCCGGGTCATTGACGGTTCCGCCGGCGACGCGTGTGACGTGTCCTCCCTGGGTGTCGGGGGCCGCATGCCAGCGGGCCCATTCCCGGCAGACCTGCTCGAAGTGCGGACCGACGACTTTGCTGCGGAAGGTGGACTGGGTTCGGCGCCATACGTCGGGCGCCCGCCCGGGGCGTTCCAGATCGCCCCAGGCCGGGCGCATGACCGCGTGGTAGAAGGTGACGAGCGGTTCGGCGATGCGGTAGGCGGAGCGGTTGCGGCGAAAGGCGTCGGCTTCATGGGTGATCATGCCGACGTCCTGGAGAACGCTCAACGGGTGGGCGAGGTCGGTGGACTTGCGCCCCAGGTAGTCGGCGATGCCGCCACGAGCGGCGTTACCGGCGGCGATGGCTGCCAGGACCGAGTGATACAACGCGGTGTCGTGAAGTTCGGGCTCCTCGGCGAGAAGGTAGCGGGCCTCCCGGAAGAGCGGACGCGCCGGGTTGAGCACCGCACGCACGACCCAGGCATCGAAGTCGTCCGGCCCGGCAGGAGTGTCCCCCTGGGTGAACTCACGGCGGTAGGCGGGCGTACCCCCGACGATGGCATTGGTCAGCAACGCCGTGCGCGGGTCGTCGATCTGCCAGAACTCGGCCGCGAGCCGGAAGTCCAGGGTCGGGACCACGAGTTCGAGACCGGCTCGGCCCCGCAGCGGAGCATTGCCGGACAGCAACCGGCCCATGAACGACAGCGCGGAACCGCACAACAGCAGACGCACCGGAGTGTTGCTGTGCTGGGCAGCGGGGTCCAGAGCGCGCTGGATGATCGAAGGCAGGGAGGGAGACGCCTTGGCGAGGAAGGGGAACTCGTCGATGACCGCCACGGCGGGACCGCCCGCGTCGGCGATGCGCATGAGTTCCGCGACCGCCTCGTCCCAGTGCGCGAAACGGAACGGAGTCGGCTGCCCGCGATAACGGGCCAGTGCCTCACCGAACTGACGCAGGGCGTCGGCCTCGGTGGTCTCGGTGGCGGTGAACATGAAGCCACCACTGGCACGAGCGACGGCATCGAGCAGGAAGGTCTTGCCCTGCCGGCGACGACCGGAGACCACACCCAGCGTGGCTTGCGGGCCCGGCAGGGTGGCGAACCGGGTCAGCTCGGCCCATTCGAAGGCGCGGTCGAACATCTCGGCGGGCTTGTCCACAGCACCAGCTCCCATATATAGATGCAGTTATTATAGCTTCACTTATTTGCTTCACTGATCGACCAAACCGACTCCGGATCTCGCGAGGCGAACACCTGCTGCCGCTAGCCCCAGCCGTAGGACCCATTGAAGGATTCCGGCTCGTTCCACAGCCCTTCCGGGTTCGTGCCACTGGGCCGCCCTGGGCTCTTCCGGCCGGGTGAGGTTCGGGCGGGGGTGGACCACGTGAACGGAAGCGGCGGATCGCGCGCGGGCCGCAGAACCCCGAGAGCACGACTGGCACATCTCGCGCGTACGGCATTCACACCCTCGCCCCCACCCCGGAACACCACCGGGCCGACGAAACCGACCGCGCCCGCCTTCCTGATCAGGATTGTGCGACATCGACAACCTGACCGGAGCCAGCCCTTCCCGCTCGACCGCCCGCCATCAACGCTGGCTGCCGCACTGCCGTTGCACCGATGCGCTCCCCTCCCACACTCCATCGCCAACCAGAGGCGATCAGGAAGCGGCGAACTCTCGAAACCACAAGGCCAGAGGGGTATCCGCACGCACACCCCGGGGAACCACACCGCCACGAACCTCCGACCTGCGCATTGCGCCTGCGCAGGTCAACCGCCGCAGTCCAGCCCGGACGACACAGCATGAATAACAGAAAACCCCAGGTCAGAGACCTGACCTGGGGTTCAAAAAGAGCCGCCTTCGGGATTCGAACCCGAGACCTACGCATTACGAGTGCGTTGCTCTGGCCATCTGAGCTAAGGCGGCGCGCCGTCCGCACTATGGTGCGATCAGCAACGTCGGTAAGTCTACACAGTTTCTGGAGTGCTCCGTACCACCGCATCCGGGGCCCCGGACAGCCGGCGCCCGGCCCCGGAGGGGTGTCCTCCGGGGCCCTCCGGGGCGGCTGTCAGCAGCGCTTGTCGCGGGTGGGCGGCGTCCCGCGGAGGAGATAGGCGTTGATCGTCCTGTCGACGCACGCGCTGCCCCGCCCGTACGCGGTGTGGCCGTCACCCTCGTAGGTGAGCAGGCGGGCCGAGGAGAGCTGGCGGGAGAGGGCCCGGGCCCAGCGGTACGGGGTCGCCGGGTCGCGGGTGGTGCCGACGACGACGATCGGGGCCGCGCCCTTCGCCTCGATGCGCTGCGGCGTGCCGGTCGGGGCCACCGGCCAGTACGCGCAGTTCAGGGTGGCCCAGGCGAGACCCTCACCGAAGACGGGGGACGCCTTCTCGAAGGCGGGGAGGGATCGGCGTACCTCGTCGGGGGTCGCGAAGGCCGCCGGGAGGTCCAGGCAGTTCACGGCCGCGTTGGCGAACATCAGGTTCGTGTAGCGGCCGTCGGCGTCGCGCTCGTAGTAGCTGTCGGAGAGGACGAGCAGGCCGGCGCCGTCGTTCTCCCGCATCGCCGCGGACAGGGCGTCGCGCAGTTGCGCCCAGGCCCCCTCGTCGTACATCGCCGCGATCACGCCGGTGGTGGCGAGGGATTCGCCGAGTACACGGCCGTCCGGGTCGCCGGTCGGGATGGGCTTCGCGTCGAGCTTCTCGAAGAAGGACTTCAGGTTCTTGCCGACGTCGGCGGCCTTCCTGCCCAGCGGGCAGTCACGGTGCCGCACGCAGTCCCGCGCGAACGCCTGGAACGCCGTCTCGAATCCCGCCGTCTGGTCGAGGTTCATGCGGCGGGCGGGAAGGGAGGGGTCCATCGCGCCGTCCAGGACGAGCCTGCCCACCCGGTTCGGGAAGAGCCCGGCATACGTCGCCCCGAGGAAGGTCCCGTACGACGCGCCCACGTACGTCAGCTTCTCGTCCCCCAGCGCCGCCCGCAGGATGTCCATGTCCCGGGCCGCCTCGGCGGTCGAGAGGTGGCGCAGGACGCCGGCCGCGTCCGCTCCGCACCCTTCCGCGAACCTCTTGTACGCGCCGACGAGCTCCTCGGTCTCCTTCTCGTCGTCGGGCGTGAAGTCGGTCTGCGTGTACCTGTCCATCGCCCGTCCGTCGAGGCATTCGACGGGCTCGCTGCGGGCGACTCCGCGCGGGTCGACCGCGACCATGTCGTAGCGGGCACGCACCTCGGCCGGGTAGCCGATCCCCGCGTACTGCTGGAGGTAGCCGACCGCCGAGCCGCCCGGGCCGCCCGGGTTCACCAGCAGCGACCCGAGCCGCTCGCCCGGTCGCGTCGCCTTCTTGCGGGCCACGGCGAGCCGGACGCTCCCGGCGTCCGGCTTCGCGTAGTCGAGCGGCGCCCTCATCGTGGCGCACTGGAAGCCGGGCGCCCCGCAACTGCGCCAGGTCAGCTTCTGCCCGTAGTACGGCGCGAGCGCGGCCGGCGTCGAGCGCGGCAGCGCGGTGAGGGCCGCCTCGGCCGCAGGACGACCAGGACTGCTCGGCGAACCCCCGGCCGTACAGGCGGAGACGAGCAACGTGGCGACGGCCAGCAGGCCGCCGACCACGCGGGCTCGTCGGGGGTTCGAGCGGCGTTGGCGAGGACTGTGGCCGCCGCTTGGGCTCGGGGCTGTGCTGAGTGGGGAGCTGCGCCTGTTGTGCATCAGGCGAGCGTAACTCTGTGCAGCCGCATGGATGCCGTACGTGCACACGACGGCTCGTTCGAGTTACATGGTCAACCTCCCGTTGATCACGTGCGAGGGGACGGGGAGGGGAGGGGAAAGGGGCGAGTGATCGGGGCGGCGGCCCCTGGACGTCTCAGCCCGCTCTGAGGGCCATGGTCATCGCCTCCACCGCCAGCAGCGGCGCCACATTGCGGTCGAGGGCGTCGCGGCAGGCGGCGATCGCCTCGATGCGGCGGAGCGTGGACTCGGGGGAGCTGTCGCGGGCCAGGCGCTCCAGGGCGTCCTCGGCGTCGGTGTTGGCGAGTGCGACGCGGGAGCCGAGCTGGAGGGCGAGGACGTCGCGGTAGAAAGCGGTGAGGTCGGTCAGGGCGAGGTCGAGGCTGTCGCGCTGGGTTCTCGTACGGCGCCGCTTCTGCTTGTCCTCCAGTTCCTTCATCACGCCCGCCGTGCCGCGCGGCATCCTGCCGCCCTGGGCCGCGCCCAGCGCCGCCTTCAGCTCCTCGGTCTCCTTGCCGTCGATCTCCTCGGCGAGTTGCTTGGCGTCCTCGGCTGCGGCGTCCACGAGTTCCTGGGCGGCCTTGAGGCACCCGCCGACGTCACCGAGACGCAGGGGCAGCTTGAGGACGGCGGCCCGGCGTTCGCGCGCGGCCGGGTCGGTGGCCAGGCGGCGGGCCCGGTCGACATGCCCCTGTGTGGCTCGGGCCGCCGCGGCGGCGACGTCGGGCTCGATGCCCTCGCGCCGCACGAGCATGCCGGCGACGGCGTCGACGGAGGGCGTGCTCAGGTTCAGGTGACGGCAGCGGGAGCGGATGGTGGGCAGGACGTCCTCGATGGAGGGGGCGCACAGCAGCCAGACCGTACGGGGGGCGGGCTCCTCCACGGCCTTAAGGACGGCGTTCGCCGACTTCTCGTTCAGCCGCTCGGCGTCCTCGACGAGGATGATCTGCCAACGGCCGTTCGCAGGTGAGGTGAACGACTTGCGGACGGTGTCCCGCATGTCGTCGGCGAGGATCTGCGTGCCGACGGCGGCGACGGTGGTGACGTCGGCGTGCGTGCCGACGAGCGCCGTATGACACCCGTCGCAGAAACCGCATCCAGGGGATCCGCCGAGGGCACGGTCGGGGCTGACGCACTGCAGGGCCGCCGCGAAGGCCCGCGCCACCTGATTGCGGCCCGCCCCGGGCGGCCCTGTGAACAACCAGGCATGCGTCATCTTGGACGCCTCGGGAAGCGGCGCGTCGGCAGCAACGGCGGTGACGAGGGCGTCGGCGTCCCGAGCGGCAGCATCCAGCTGCTCACTCACCTTCTCCTGCCCGACCAGGTCGTCCCATACGGTCACGGGTCACGCCGCCCTTCCGTCACATCGCGCGTCCACATTTCGCGTCGCGGATTCCATTGTGGGGGGCGGCACTGACAATCGGGGCGCGCCGGGCGACAGGGGGTAGTGGTGCATCTGCGGGCCGGTGAGGGCAGGTCACGTAGTTCCCCGCGCCCCTCGGGTCGGCCCGGTCACGCCGTCATCACTGCGGTCAACCTCAGCGCCGCCGGCCCTTCCCCCAGCCCCCCTCGTCGTCGTACCCGTCCTCATGCGGCCCCAGCAGCTCGTCAGCCAGCGTCGGCAGATCATCCAGCGGCGTCTCCTCGGCCCAGTCGGACCGAGCCCTCCGCCGGGGCGCGCCGGCCTCGTCGACCTGAGGCAGTTCACGCGTACGTTCCTCGTCGCGGAAGAACCCCGGCGGAACCCGACCCGCAGCTCCCTCCTCCGGCACCGGAGGCAGGACCGCCGTCTCGTCCGCCGCCCGCGGAGGAACCTGCGGAAGCACAGCCGTCTCATCGCCGGCCCCCGGCGCCACTGGCGGCAGCACAGCCGTCTCGTCCGCCGCGCCCGGCGGCACCGGCGGCAGCACAGCCGTCTCGTCCGCGGCCCCCGGCGGCACCGGCGGCTGCGGCAGCTCCGCCGTCACCTCGGAGTCGGACTCCCCGGCGGCACGGTCACCGGAACGCCGCTCACCGCCGCGCTCGTCATCGCGCACCGGACGCAACACGGTCGTCTCGTCCGCCGCCCCGCCCGGCGCCTTCCCCGGCGCCACCACCGGCGTAGGAACCGTCGCCGCGTCCCCCGAGGCAGCCCCGCTCCCGGGTCCCGCCGGCTTCGGTCCCGCCTCCGCGGCGGCCGCCGCCTGCTCCGCGAGCCGACGTGCCTCCTCGGCCCGCAGCAGGGCCTCCTCGGCCTTGCGCTGCTTCTCCAGGCGGAGCGCCTCCGCCTCGGCCCGCAGCCGCGCCTCTTCCTCGGCCTGCTTGCGGCGCCGCTCCTCCTCGGCCTTGCGGCGCGCTTCTTCCTCGGCGCGTGCCTTCTCCTCCGCGAGGAGCCGCTGGCGCTCCTCCTCGGCCCGCCGACGCGCTTCCTCGGCCCGCTGCCGGGCCTCCTCCGCCTGTCGTTCGGCCTCGCGCCGCTGCGCCTCCTCCAGCTCGCGCCGCTTGCGCTCCTCCTCCTCGGCGCGCAGCCGGGCGAGCTGCTCCTGGCGCTCGCGCTCCAGGCGCTCCTCCTCGGCCTTGCGGGCGGCCTCTTCCTCGGCCTTGCGGCGGGCCTCCTCCTCGGCCTTGCGGCGCGCTTCCTCCTGCGCCTGGATCTCCGCCTCGGACAGCGGCAGCATCTGGTCGAGCCGGTGCCGGATGACCGTCGTCACCGCCTCGGGCTCCTGGCCCGCGTCCACCACCAGGTACCGGCCGGGGTCGGCCGCGGCCAGGGTCAGGAAACCGGACCGCACGCGCGCGTGGAACTCAGCCGGCTCCGACTCCAGCCGGTCCGGCGCCTCGGTGAACCGCTCGCGCGCCACCTCCGGCGAGACGTCCAGCAGGACCGTCAGATGCGGAGCGAGACCGTGGGTCGCCCAGCGGTTGATGCGGGCGATCTCCGTCGGGGACAGGTCGCGGCCGGCCCCCTGGTAGGCGACCGAGGAGTCGATGTAGCGGTCCGAGATCACGACCGCGCCGCGCTCCAGCGCGGGCCGGACGACCGTGTCCACGTGCTCCGCGCGGTCCGCCGCGTACAGCAGCGCCTCCGCCCGGTGCGACAGCCCGGCGCTCGACACGTCCAGCAGGATCGACCGCAGCCGCTTGCCGACGGGCGTCGCCCCGGGCTCGCGCGTGACGACGACCTCGTGGCCCTTGCCCCGGATCCACTCGGCGAGCGCCTCGGCCTGCGTGGACTTCCCGGCGCCGTCGCCGCCCTCCAGGGCGATGAAGAAGCCGGACGCCGCCGGCACCTGCTCGGGGTCGTCCCCGCCGAGCACGGCGTCCCGCAGGTCCTGCCGCAGCGGCACGCCGGAGCGGTCGTCGACCTTGGCCAGCACCACCGCGGCCACCGGCAGCAGCAGCGCCCCGACCAGCATCAGCGTGAACGCCGCACCGCCGTGCGCGAAGACGAACTTGCCGCTCTCCAGCCGGTGCGGCCCGATGAGCGCGGCCACCAGCGGCGCGATCACCGCGCCGAGCGCCACACAGACCCGTACGACGGCGTGCAGATGCTCGGTCGTGCGCGGCCGCCGGAATTCCTCGGCCTCCTGGTCGAGCAGGGTGTGCCCGATGTTGGCGGCCATACCGGCGCCGAACCCGGCCAGCGCGATGATCAGCAGCACGGTGGTGACATCGGGGACGAGTCCCGCGGCCAGCAGCGCGATGCCGGTGAAGGCGATCACCAGCGCCAGCAGCCGGCGCCGCGACAGCGCGGGCAGCACGGAGGGCGCCGTGCGGATGCCGACGACCACGCCGCCGGTCAGCGCGAGCACGAGCAGGCCGTACAGCACCGGCCCGCCGCCCAGGTCCTTGGCGTGCAGCACGGCCACGGCGACCGCGGCGGACACCGCCCCGGCGATGGCCGCGCAGGCGAGCACCAGCAGCGGGATCGCGCCGGTACGGCCCTTGTCGACGCCAGAGCCGGTCTTGGGTCGGCGCAGCCCCTCGAGCGGCGACCGCGCGCGCGGGGTGCGCGTGTCCGGCAGCTCCAGGAAGGTCAGCACGGACAGGGACGCGGCGAACAGGCCGGCCGCGACATACGACGCGAGGGCCGCCTGATGCTGCTCGAACCAGTCGAGCCCGGCACCGAGCAGGTTGTTGAGCAGGGCGGCGGCGACGAGTGTGGCGGCGGCCAGCGGGATCGCCACGAAGCCCGTACGCAGCGACAGGCGGCGCAGGGCGTCCATGTGGTCCGGCAGCGGTCGTACCGTCGCGCCCTCCGGCGGCGGGGGCGGCAGCAGCGCGGGCGCCGCGCTCTCCCGGCACACCGTCCAGAAACGCTCGGCGACGCCGGTCACGAAGACGGTCACCAGGAGGACGGCCAACGCGTTGTCCGGCGTCCAGTCGATCCACAGAGGCGCGACGATCAGCAGGGCGGCCCGCAGGCCGTCCGCGCCGACCATGGTCCAGCGCCGGTCGAGCGGGCCCTCCTGGGAGGTGAGCGAGGTCAGCGGGCCGAGGAGTACGGCGCCGAAGAGCAGGGTCGCCAGGATGCGCACCCCGAAGACGGTCGCCACTGCGAACGCCACGCCCCGGTACCCACCGCCGAACGACCCTTCGGCGATCGCCGCCTGAAGGGCCAGCAGAACCAGCACCAGAAGAGCGAGGATGTCGCCGACACCGCCCACCAACTGCGCGCTCCACAGCCGCTTCAGCTGCGGTCGGCGCAGCAGGGCGCGGACGGCACGCTCGCGGGAGTCCGCGACCAGGGCGTCGTCGGGGGCGGGGCTGGAGGCCGTTGTCTGCTCGGCTCGGGTCATGCTTTCAGCCTATCGGGACGCACTGACAGCCCGGCGCGCCCGCCCGAACGTACGCCCGCCCCGACACCAAACTGATGCCGAGGCGTTCGTTTTGCGAACCGGGAGTGAAGGACCGGACCGTCAACCGGCCGCCGCCAGACCACGGTTGGCCCTCACGGAGACCGTCGGCCCTAGCGCGACGCGCGGTTCAGTCCACGCTCGAAGGACGGTTCGGTCCTCGTCCGACGGGCTGTTCAGTCCTCCGCCGCCGACTTGGCAGCCGTCGCCTTCTTGGCGGCCGTCTTCTTCGCCGTCGTCTTCTTCGCAGCCGTGGTCGTCTTCTTGGCCGCGGTCTTCTTGGCGGCCGTCTTCTTGGCCGGGGCGGCCTTCTTGGCGGTCGTCTTCTTCGCGGCGGCCTTCTTCGCCGTCTTCTTGGCGGGCCCCTTCGCGCGCTTCTCGGCGAGCAGCTCGAAGCCGCGCTCCGGGGTGATCGTCTCGACGCTGTCGCCGGAGCGCAGGGTCGCGTTGGTCTCCCCGTCGGTGACGTACGGCCCGAAGCGACCGTCCTTGACGACGACCGGCTTCTCGCTCACCGGGTCGGTGCCCAACTCCTTCAGCGGCGGCTTGGCGGCGGCCCGGCCCCGCTGCTTGGGCTGGGCGTAGATCGCCAGCGCCTCTTCGAGGGTGATGGTGAAGAGCTGCTCCTCGGACTGCAGCGATCGCGAGTCCGTGCCCTTCTTCAGGTACGGCCCGTAGCGGCCGTTCTGCGCGGTGATCTCCTGGCCCTCGGCGTCGGTGCCGACGACACGCGGCAGCGACATCAGCTTGAGCGCGTCGTCCAGCGTCACCGTGTCGAGCGACATCGACTTGAACAACGAGGCCGTACGCGGCTTCACGGCGTTCTTGCCGGTCTTCGGGGTGCCCTCGGGGAGCACCTCGGTGACGTACGGGCCGTAGCGGCCGTCCTTGGCGACGATCGTGTGACCGGTGGCCGGGTCGGTTCCCAGCTCGAAGTCGCCGCTGGGCTTGGCCAGCAGCTCCTCGGCCAGCTCGACGGACAGCTCGTCCGGCGCGAGGTCGTCCGGGATGTCCGCGCGCTGGTGCTGCTCGGTGTCCTTCTCGCCGCGCTCGATGTACGGGCCGTAGCGGCCGACCCGCAGCACGATGTCGTTGCCCACGGGGAACGACGACACCTCACGCGCGTCGATCGCGCCCAGGTCGGTCACCAGCTCCTTGAGGCCGCCGAGGTGGTCCCCGTCGCCGTTGCCGGCGTCGGCCGCGTCGCCGTTGCTGGTGCCCTCGCCGAAGTAGAAGCGCTTCAGCCACGGCACGGCCTGTGCCTCGCCGCGGGCGATGCGGTCGAGGTCGTCCTCCATCTTGGCGGTGAAGTCGTAGTCGACGAGCCGCCCGAAGTGCTTCTCCAGGAGGTTGACCACGGCGAAGGACAGGAAGGACGGGACGAGTGCCGTGCCCTTCTTGAACACATAGCCGCGGTCGAGGATCGTGCCGATGATCGACGCGTACGTCGACGGGCGGCCGATCTCTCGCTCTTCCAGCTCCTTGACCAGGGAGGCCTCGGTGTAGCGGGCCGGGGGCTTGGTCGCGTGCCCGTCGACCGTGATCTCCTCGGCGCTGAGGGCGTCGCCCTCGCTGACCTGCGGCAGCCGGCGCTCGCGGTCGTCCAGCTCGGCGTTCGGGTCGTCGGCACCCTCGACGTAGGCCTTCAGGAAGCCGTGGAAGGTGATCGTCTTGCCGGACGCGCTGAACTCGACGTCCCGCCCGTCGGCCGCCGCGCCACCGATCTTGACGGTGACCGAGTTACCGGTCGCGTCCTTCATCTGGGAGGCGACCGTCCGCTTCCAGATCAGCTCGTAGAGCTTGAACTGGTCGCCGGTCAGTCCGGTCTCGGCAGGCGTGCGGAAGCGGTCGCCGGAGGGGCGGATCGCCTCGTGCGCCTCCTGCGCGTTCTTGACCTTCCCGGCGTAGGTACGCGGCTGGGGCGGCAGGTAGTCGGCGCCGTACAGATGCGTGACCTGGGCACGAGCCGCGGCGATGGCGGTGTCGCTCAGCGTCGTGGAGTCCGTACGCATGTACGTGATGTAGCCGTTCTCGTACAGCTTCTGCGCGATCTGCATCGTGGCCTTCGCGCCGAAGCCGAGCTTGCGGCTCGCCTCCTGCTGCAGCGTCGTCGTACGGAACGGGGCGTACGGCGAGCGGCGGTACGGCTTGGACTCGACGGACCGGACCGAGAACCGGGTGTTCTCCAGGGCGGCGGCGAGGGCGCGGGCGTTCGCCTCGTCGAGGTGGAGGGTGTTCGCGCTCTTGAGTTGTCCCAGGGAGTCGAAGTCGCGGCCCTGCGCGACCCGCCTGCCGTCGACGGTCTGCAGGCGGGCGACCAGCGACGACGGGTCCGACGAGTCCCCCGCGCGGCCGGTCGCGAAGGTGCCCGTCAGGTCCCAGTACTCAGCAGAACGAAACGCGATGCGCTCGCGTTCCCGCTCCACGACAAGTCGGGTGGCGACGGACTGGACGCGGCCCGCCGACAGGCGCGGCATGACCTTCTTCCACAGGACCGGCGAGACCTCGTAGCCGTAGAGGCGGTCGAGGATGCGTCGGGTCTCCTGGGCGTCGACCAGCTTCTGGTTGAGCTGGCGCGGGTTGGCCACGGCGGCCTGGATCGCGGCCTTGGTGATCTCGTGGAAGACCATCCGCTTGACCGGGACCTTGGGCTTGAGCACCTCCTGGAGGTGCCATGCGATGGCTTCGCCCTCGCGGTCCTCATCGGTGGCGAGGTAGAGCTCGTCGGAGTCCTTGAGCAGGTCCTTGAGCTTCTTGACCTGGGCCTTCTTGTCGGCGTTGACGACGTAGATCGGCTCGAAGTCGTGCTCGACGTCCACGCCGAGGCGGCGGACCTCGCCGGTGTACTTCTCGGGCACCTCCGCGGCGCCGTTGGGGAGGTCGCGGATGTGCCCGACGCTCGCTTCGACTACGTAGCCGGGGCCCAGGTAGCCCTTGATCGTCTTCGCCTTGGCAGGCGACTCGACGATGACGAGTCGGCGGCCGCCCTGTGCGGTCTCGCTGGTCGGGGACAACTTCGCTCTTCTCTCCGGTCGACGCTGGGGCCTCCCCAGGCCTACATCCCGGGGTCAGGTAGGTGACGCTGCGGAGTGTGACGGTACATCCCGCCCCGTTGTCAAACGGGAAAAGCCCGCAACGGCCACTCGAACGGTAACCCGACTTCCGCCATTCCTGCCGCCCGGAGTGCCCACCGGCCTTTTCGAGCCTTTCCGGAAGACAGGCTCCCAATTATCGGCCCCGCAGCTCGCGGGCCGTTCTCAGAGGCGGGCGAAGCACCAGGTTCCGATGATCAACGCGGTCACCGAGACAAGGCCCGCGAGCGTCGCCGATGCGACAGGGCTCACACCGTGGGCGACGGGCTGACGCTGCCGTACCCGGACCGCCGTCCATACCAGCAGCCCGCTCCCGAACAGGGCGAACACGACCCCGGCGAAGATCGCCGGTCCCCTTTCCATGGTTCCGCTTGCCCCTTTTCTCCGCTCCGCGAGTGCCCAGCCCGGCGAGGCTGACACGCGCGGGCGGCGCACAGGCGAACCTCAGGTGAACGTGGGGCCGACAGCGCTGTGGACTCTCAGAGCCCCGAGGGCTCAGTGATCACGACCGCCTCATAGGCCCGGCTGCCATCACAGACCTCCTCAGCCTCAGATCTCACAGGCCGCGGGCATCTTTTCGGTCGTCTTCTTGCCGTCGGCTCTGCGGACCATGCACACGATCTTGTTGAAGCCCTCTTCCCGGTCCTTCCGGGACGCGATCCGGCCATAGCGCGCCCGTGCCATGGACGGTCCGCACGGGACCCGACGCCTGACCGACTTCAATTCGCTGCCGCGCCGGCGCATGCGTTTCGGCGGTCTCCGGTTCAGCTTGTCGGAGCCCTTCTTTTTGACCTTCTTCCTCACCCCTGGGCGAGGAATCTCCCGCGCGGTTCGCCCTGAACGTCCGTCAGCGGCGCCGAACTCCGTACGACCGCCGGGAGATCCACGGTCTCAGGCCGGTTCCAAGAACCCCTGCTCCACCAGCAACCGGATCTGCGCGGGCGTACGGTCGCGCAGCAACACCGGGTCCTCACCCATGAGTTGAGCGATCGCGTCAAGGATGCGGCCCGCGCTCAGCGAACCGTCGCACACGCCCGCGAACCCCGCGCCGACCGTGTCCACCTGGGTGGCCCGGCGCATGCCGCGGTGCTGGCGCAGCACGACGTGCTCCGGGTCCTCGGCGCCGGGCAGCCCGACCTGCTCCTGCACGACCTCGGCGACGAGCTTGAAGTGGTCCTCCAGCAGGGCGGCGTCATCACGCGCGCGCAGGTAGTCGAGCCGCTCGAAGTGCGCCCGGACCGTGCCCCCGAGCGGTTGTTCGACCGGATGTGGCCACTCCTCCACCGTGATCGAGGGCTCGGCGGCCGACGTCTTGCGAAGGGTGATCCACCCGAACCCCACGGCCTTCACCTTGCGCGCCTCGAACTCGTCCAGCCACGCGTCGTACCGCGCCTGGTACTCGGCCGCATCACCCCGGTGGTCGCCGGCGTCCCTGAGCCACAGCTCGGCGTACTGCGTGACGTCCTGGACCTCGCGCTGCACGATCCAGGCGTCGCACCCGCGCGGCACCCACGACCGCAGCCGGTCCTGCCAGTCCTCCCCTTCCACGTGCTGCCAGTTGGCGAGGAACTGCGCGAACCCGCCCTCGTTCAGCCGCTCCCCCGCCCCTTGAACGATCGACCGGCACAGATCGTCCCCGCCCATTCCCCCGTCGCGGTATGTCAGCCGCGCGCCCGGCGAGATCACGAAGGGCGGGTTCGAGACGATCAGGTCGTACGTCTCACCGTTCTTGAGCGGCTCGAACAGCGAGCCCTCGCGCAGATCAGCGGCCGGGGCGCCGGACAGCGCGAGCGTCAGCGCGGTGATGTGCAGCGCGCGCGGGTTGAGGTCGGTCGCCATCACGCGCGTGGCGTGCTGCGCGGCGTGCAGCGCCTGGATGCCGGAGCCGGTGCCGAGGTCCAGAGCGGAAGCGACGGGCGTACGGACGGTGATGCCGGCGAGGGTCGTGGAGGCGCCGCCGACGCCCAGGACGACGCCCTCGTCCTTGCTGCCGATGCCGCCCGCCCCGCCGACCGCACAGCCCAGGTCGGACACGATGAACCAGTCCTCGCCCCCGGGCCCGCCGTACGGCCGTACGTCCACGGTCGCGGCGAGGTCGTCACCGGAGTCACCACCGGCCCGGACCAGCCAGCCGCTCTCCAGGCACGCGTCGACGGGCAGAACGTCCGCCACGCGCGCGTGCGGCACGGGCTGCTGCAACAGGAACAGCCGTACGAGCGCCTCCAGTGGCGTGTCTCCGCGGGTCGCCCGGAGCGCGGGCACGGTCTCGCTCCGCGCGAGCGCCGCGTACGCGGGCGCACCGAGCAGCTCGAGCAGCCCGTCGGCGGTGAAGGAGGCCCCGAGCAGGGCATCGCGCAGCCGGGCGGCGACATCGGGGCGATCGGAGGCGGGCAGGGCAGGCAGGCCGGAGTTACTCACGCCCCTCATTGTGACGCGTGTCCACCCCCGCCCGCCCCGTGAGGCGGCTCGGCTGTCGCCCCGTGAGGCGGCTCAGCTGTCGACGGCCGGCGCGGACGCCGAAGAGACCGCCTGCTTGCAGCCCTCCTGCGACGTCAGCGCCTTCTTGGTGTCGCCGGACTCCAGCTTCTTCAGCGCCTTGACCGCGCTCTTGCGCTGGGTCTCCACCTGCTTCATCTCGGCCGAGACGTCCTTCAGGCCGGACGCGAACTTCGCCTGGTCCTTGGTGTTCAGCCCGTCGACCTGCTTCTTCAGGTCGGCGTAGGCCGCGGAGAGGTCGGTGAGCTGCTTGACGACGTCCCGCTGGACCTTCGCGCCGCCCTCGACGCCGGGAGGCGCCCCGGCGGTGTCGATGACGGTGGCGCGCGCCTTGTAGCCGTCGGCGAGGTCCTGGAAGGCCTGGGAGTCGGCCTGCTGGAGCTCCTTGGGCGTGCTGGTGGTGTCCTTGGCCGCCTTGGTGATCGCGACGTAGGCCGCCGAGATCTTCGCGTTCTGCGCCGGCACGGCGTCACAGACCTTCTTGGCCCAGGCGTCCAGCTCCGGGTTGCCCTCGTCGCCCGTGCATCCCGTCAGTGCCAGTGCCAGTACCGCACCGCCGGACAGTGCGGCCGCGAGCTTCTTGTTCACCGGATCGGTCCCTTCCATGGCTCTCGGCCCCCGGACTTTACACACCGGGCACAAGACACCCACACGCCGATTGCTCCTTGTATTACTTTTCGCGGCCTTTGCACCATGTGAGAGAAGGGTCACGGCGAGGGCGTGAACAAGCGCGAGACGGGCGGGCGGCACGCCAATGCGCGCCACCCGCCCGCCCGTTGAGCAGGGCCGTCGTAAGACCGCCTATGAAACCACCGCGGGGTCGACCGGTTTGGCCACCCTCTCGGCGTTGTCTTCGTCACCCATGGCGATACCGCGCCGCTTGGAGACGTAGACCGCGCCGACGATCACGAGGAGCGACAGTACGGCGATCGCGACCCGCACGCCGACGTTCTTGTCCTCGCCGTAGCTGAACTGGATGACCGCGGGCGCGATGAGCAGCGACACCAGGTTCATCACCTTCAGCAGCGGGTTGATCGCGGGTCCTGCGGTGTCCTTGAAGGGGTCGCCGACCGTGTCGCCGATCACCGTCGCGGCATGGGCCTCGCTGCCCTTGCCGCCGTGGTGGCCGTCCTCGACGAGCTTCTTGGCGTTGTCCCAGGCACCACCGGAGTTGGCGAGGAACACCGCCATCAGCGTGCCGGAACCGATCGCGCCCGCCAGGTAGGCGCCGAGGGCTCCGACGCCGAGCGTGAACCCGATGAAGATCGGCGCCATCACGGCGAGCAGACCGGGCGTCGCGAGCTCCCGGAGCGCGTCCTTGGTGCAGATGTCGACGACCTTGCCGTACTCGGGCTTCTCGCTGTAGTCCATGATCCCGGGCTTCTCGCGGAACTGCCGCCGCACCTCGTACACCACGGCACCCGCCGACCGCGACACGGCGTTGATGGCGAGCCCCGAGAAGAGGAAGACGACCGCCGCGCCCGCGACCAGGCCGACGAGGTTGTTGGGCTGCGAGATGTCCATCATCAGGCTCATCGGCGCGCCGTCGCCGCTGAGCTTCTCGCCGACGTCCCGCGCGCCGGTGGTGATGGCGTCGCGGTACGACCCGAAGAGCGCCGCTGCCGCCAGGACGGCGGTGGCGATGGCGATGCCCTTGGTGATGGCCTTGGTGGTGTTGCCGACGGCGTCCAGGTTGGTGAGCACCTGGGCGCCGGCGCCCTCGACGTCGCCGGACATCTCGGCGATGCCCTGCGCGTTGTCGGAGACCGGCCCGAAGGTGTCCATGGCGACGATCACGCCGACCGTGGTGAGCAGGCCGGTGCCAGCCAGCGCCACCGCGAACAGCGCCAGCATGATCGACGTACCGCCGAGCAGGAACGCCCCGTACACGCCGAGCCCGATCAGCAGGGCGGTGTAGACGGCCGATTCCAGGCCGACGGAGATGCCGGCGAGGACGACCGTCGCGGGACCGGTCAGCGAGGTCTTGCCGATGTCCATGACCGGGCGTCGGTTGGTCTCGGTGAAGTAGCCGGTCAGCTGCTGGATGACGGCGGCCAGCAGGATGCCGATCGCCACGGCGACGAGCGCGAGGATCCGCGGGTCGCCGTCCTTGGCCGCGATCGCCGTGTCGGTGACGCCGTCGAGGTCGGCGTACGACGACGGCAGGTAGATGAACACGGCGGCCGCGACCAGTGCGATCGAGATCACCGCGGAGATGAAGAAGCCACGGTTGATCGCCGTCATGCCGCTGCGGTCGCTGCGACGCGGTGCCACCGCGAAGATGCCGATCATCGCGGTGATCACACCGATCGCGGGCACGATCAGCGGGAAGGCGAGCCCCAAGTCACCGAACGCCGCCGACCCGAGGATCAGCGCGGCGACCAGGGTCACGGCGTACGACTCGAACAGGTCGGCCGCCATACCGGCGCAGTCGCCGACGTTGTCGCCCACGTTGTCGGCGATGGTCGCGGCATTGCGCGGGTCGTCCTCCGGAATGCCCTGCTCGACCTTTCCGACCAGGTCGGCGCCGACGTCGGCGGCCTTGGTGAAGATGCCGCCGCCGACACGCATGAACATCGCGATCAGCGCGGCACCGAGACCGAATCCTTCGAGCACCTTCGGCGCGTCGGCCGCGTACACGAGCACCACACAGGAGGCGCCCAGCAGACCGAGCCCCACCGTGAACATGCCGACGACGCCGCCCGTGCGGAAAGCGATCTTCATGGCTTTGTGCGAGACGGCGGTGAGATCCTTTTCCGGCTCTCCCGGCGCCGGGGTCGCTTCCCGTGCGGCCGCGGCGACACGCACATTGCTGCGGACGGCGAGCCACATGCCGATATAACCGGTGGCGGCCGAGAACGCGGCGCCGATCAAGAAGAACACCGATCGGCCGATGCGCTGATTCCAGTCGTCCGCGGGCAGCAGCATGAGCAGGAAGAACACGACGACGGCGAATACGCCGAGTGTGCGCAACTGCCGGGCCAGATAGGCGTTCGCGCCTTCCTGGACCGCTGCCGCGATCTTCTTCATGCTGTCGGTGCCCTCGCCCGCCGCCAGCACCTGGCGTACCAGGACGCCGGCGACAACGAGTGCCGCCAGTGCGACGACGCCGATGATCGTGATGATGATCCGGTTGTCGTCGGTCAGCACCGCGGCTGCGAGGGTTGTGGGGTGGTCAAGCTGATGAGGGGTAGAAAGCCCCGCCATTCGTCCTCCTTGACGCTTGGGCTGAGCTCAAGATGTGGACGGATTCTAGGTACCGGAACCTGATCAAAACAGAGCGCGGTAAACGGAATTGGCCTTCACATGCCGTTCAGCAAATGATCGACGTCAAGCCACTGAACCCGAAAGCGCTAATGCCCTAAAACCGTTGACGCCCACATTGACGCTTGATCAAATGATGGAGAGCTTGATCAATTATCAGAAGATCGATCGTGAATTCCTTCACGAATTCCCCCGCACTGCCCGAGTAAAACGCGAAGGGGCCCTGCTGAGCAGGGCCCCTTCGCGAAGAGGTGGGTTCGGTGGGTCGTTCAGGAGAGCACCGCGGCCGGCGGTGTGGTCGGCCAGGTCATGCGGATCAACCCGCCGTGCTCCCCGGCGGAGACCTCCACGTCGTCGACGAGACCGCTGATGACCGCGAGGCCCATCTCGTCCTCCTCGGTTTCCACGTCACCGTCGTCGCCCGCGGCGCCGGGTGCCCGCTCGCCGGGGACGATGTGCGGCGCCTCGTCGCCGACCTCGATGGAGAACTGTTTCTCCTCCTCGATCAGCGACACCTTCACCGGCGCCGTGATGCCGACGCTCTGATGCAGTCCGACGGCACGGCTGCAGGCCTCACCGACGGCGAGCCGGACCTCGTCCAGTACGGCCTCGTCCACTCCGGCCCTGCGCGCCACCGCTGCCGCCACCAGCCGGGCGGTCCTGACGTGCTCGGGCAGCGCGCTGAAGCGGAGTTCAACGGTGGCCATGCATCCCCCTCCGAACTACGGGCGTGCTGTCCGGAGGACCGGGCCGCCGAAAGCCCGATCCCCCTTCACTTCTTCACCTTCTGCCGCCCGGGCCCGCTGTGTGGCGGGCCCGGTCCGGTGGTCAGTCGGTCGCCGCCACCGCTTCCTCGACCGAGGTGTGGATCGGGAACACCTTGGTGAGACCGGTGATGCGGAAGATCTTCAGAATGCGCTCCTGGTTGCAGACCAGGCGCAGTGAGCCCTCATGGGCACGCACGCGCTTCAGGCCGCCGACCAGCACGCCGAGCCCGGTGGAGTCGAGGAAGTCCACGCCCTCCATGTCGACGACGAGGTGGAAACTCCCGTCGTTCACCAGCTCGACCAGCTGCTCGCGCAGCTTGGGCGCGGTATATACGTCGATTTCGCCACCGACCTCGACGACCGTACGATCGCCGACGGTACGGGTCGACAGGGACAGGTCCACGGATCCTCCAGCACCTTGCTATCGAGCGGTCGCCCCTCGGGACACCTCGGCTTGCAGCCCCCAGGACGGTTCGCCAGCCGCGATGGCATTCAATCACTTACCGGCAGGCGTGCACGACGCCTTGGTCCCATTGTCCGTCACGCCAGTGACACACTCGGTGCCGATGGCCAAGAATCACCGATCCGATCGATCCCCGACGGGCCCCGTATCCCGGGTGGACCCAGGCACGTTGCTGGGCCGACTCGCCTCGGGGCCGAGCCGGGCTTCGCGCATCACTCATACGGAGCATGTGCCCCCGCGCGAGGGTCGCCATGCCGTCTGGCCGGACCGGATCCGCGCGGAAGTCATCGCCGCGGTGCAGACCGCGGGAATCGAACATCCCTGGGCTCACCAGGCACGGGCTGCCGAGCACGCCCTGGACGGCGACTCGGTGGTCGTCGCCACGGGCACGGCGTCCGGCAAGTCCCTGGCCTACCTCGTGCCGGTCCTCTCGACCCTCCTGAACGGCTCGGAGGCCCCGAACGGCCGTGGCGCGACCGCCCTCTACCTGGCTCCGACCAAAGCTCTTGCGGCGGATCAGTGCCGCTCGGTGAAGGAACTTTCACATCCGCTGGGCAATTCCGTACGACCCGCTGTGTACGACGGCGATACTCCATTCGAGGAACGCGAGTGGATCCGCCAGTACGCCAACTACGTCCTCACCAACCCCGACATGCTGCACCGCGGCATACTCCCGTCCCACCCCCGCTGGTCCTCCTTCCTGAAGGCACTGAAGTACGTCGTCATCGACGAGTGCCACACCTACCGCGGCGTCTTCGGATCGCATGTCGCCCAGGTGCTGCGCCGCCTGCGCCGCCTGTGTGCCCGCTACGGCGCCTCTCCCGTCTTCCTGCTGGCCTCCGCGACCGCCGCCGAGCCCGCGGTGGCCGCCCGCCGCCTCACCGGCCTTCCGGTGGTGGAGGTCGCCGACGACGCCTCCCCACGCGGCGAGCTGGTCTTCGCCCTCTGGGAGCCCCCGCTCACCGAGCTCCAGGGCGAGAAGGGCGCCCCCGTCCGCCGTACCGCCACCGCCGAGACTGCCGACCTGCTGACCGACCTCGCCGTCCAGGGCACCCGTACGGTCGCCTTCGTACGCTCCCGGCGCGGCGCCGAACTGATCTCGGTCATCGCCCAGGAACGCCTCGCCGAGGTCGACCGCTCCCTCGCCCGGCGTGTCGCGGCCTACCGGGGCGGCTACCTCCCCGAGGAGCGCCGCGCCCTGGAGCAGGCCCTCCACTCCGGCGAACTCCTCGGTCTCGCCGCCACCACGGCCCTCGAACTCGGCATCGACGTCTCCGGCCTGGACGCCGTACTGATCGCCGGCTACCCGGGCACGCGCGCGTCCCTGTGGCAGCAGGCGGGACGGGCCGGCCGCTCCGGGCAGGGCGCGCTGGCCGTCCTGGTCGCCCGTGACGACCCCCTGGACACCTACCTCGTCCACCACCCCGAGGCCCTCTTCGACCGACCGGTGGAGTCGACGGTCCTCGACCCCGACAACCCGTACGTCCTGGCCCCGCACCTGTGCGCGGCGGCCGCGGAAATCCCACTGACGGACGAGGATCTGGCACTGTTCGGCCCCGAGGCCAAAGGGCTGCTGCCGCAACTGGAGGCCGCGAAGCTGCTGCGCCGCCGCACCAAGGCCTGGCACTGGACACGCCGGGAACGGGCCGCCGACCTCACCGACATCCGCGGCGGGGGCGGCCGCCCGGTCCAGGTGGTCGAGGCGGGGACAGGGCGGCTGCTCGGTACCGTCGACGCGGGCGCCGCGCACAGCACGGTGCACGAGGGCGCGGTCCATCTGCACCAGGGCCGTACGTATCTCGTGCGCACCCTCGACCTGGAGGACTCGGTCGCCCTGGTCGAAGAGGCCGCTCCGCCGTATTCGACGGTCGCCCGCGACACCACGTCGATCTCCGTGCTGGAGACGGACATCGAGATCCCGTGGGGCGACGGCCGCCTGTGCTACGGCTCCGTCGAGGTCACCAACCAGGTCGTCTCCTTCCTTCGTCGCCGACTCATCACGGGTGAAGTACTGGGCGAGACGAAACTCGACCTCCCTCCTCGTACGCTGCGCACACGCGCGGTGTGGTGGACGGTCACCGAGGACCAGCTGGACGAGGCCCGGATCAACCCGGAGATCCTCGGCGGCGCCCTGCACGCCGCCGAACACGCCTCCATCGGCCTGCTCCCCCTCTTCGCCACCTGCGACCGCTGGGACATCGGCGGCGTCTCGATCCCGCTGCACCCCGACACGCTCCTGCCGACGGTCTTCGTCTACGACGGCCACCCGGGCGGCGCCGGCTTCGCGGAGCGCGCCTTCCACACCGCCCGCGCCTGGCTCACCGCCACCCGCCAGGCCATCGCCTCCTGCGAGTGCGACGCCGGCTGCCCGTCCTGCATCCAGTCCCCCAAGTGCGGCAACGGGAACGATCCGCTGCACAAGAGGGGGGCCGTGCGGTTGCTCACGGTGCTGCTGCGGGGTGCGCCGGAGGAGAAGGGCGAGGCTGGAATGGGCGGGGAGGGGGAGCCCTCCCCGGCAGGGGACGCGGATGGCGCGGTTGGGGACTGGGGTGGCCTGGCGAGGGACGCGGATGACGGGGTCGTGGAGCGGGGTGGCCTGGCGAGGGACGCGGACGGCGGGGTCGGGGAGCGGGGTGGCCCGGCGAACGACGCGGACGGCGGAGTCAGGGACCAGGGCGCCCCGGCGAACGACGCGGACGGCGGAGTCAGGGACCAGGGCGCCCCGGCGAACGACGCGGACGGCGGAGTCAGGGACCAGGGTGACCCGGTGAGGGACGCGGTTGCTCCGGCCGGAGACGTGGTTGTCCCGAATGTGGCACCGGAACCGGTCACAGGGCCGGAGTCGACCGGTCCGTCTCCGCAGGGCCGGACGGCGGAGGCCCCTTCGGCAGGGCCGGGCCCGCAGGCCCCGCCCGCGCCCTGACCTCCGCGGCGAACGGCCCTCGGCCCGACGCCGCCGTCACGTCGGAGACCTCGCCCACCACCTCGCACCGCACGAGCCGCACGTCCTGAGCCCGTGCCACCCGCTCCGCACGGGCGCAGGCCGCCGGACCGCCCTCCGCCCAGTGGTCGGCCGCCGCAAGCGCCGCGAGATCCGCACCGCGTGCCGCGTGGTGCCGGGTCACAACGGCTTGGCCCAAGGCGAGTACGACGCCGAAGACGATGCAGAGCACGGTGATGGCGCCGACACTCCAGACGGTGGCCGAACCGCGGTCGGAACGCAGGTCGACGGCAAGCTTGCGGGGCGCGTGCCGGCCGGCGGCGGGCCTGACGTCGGTGCGCCGCCCTGTGCCGAAGCCCCATCGCCAGCCGACGCCGGAGAGCCGGTCAGGACTAGTACGCCGACCACCCGCCGCCCCACGCCCTGAGCGTCGCCCGGCGACGGATCCGCAGCCCACGGCGAACCCACTCATGTGCCCGCCCCCACCATCTCCTCCGCCGACGCGACAGCCTCCTCCCGCACCTCGAAGGGAAGCCCGCGCAGCAGCGGCGGCTTGGCCACGACGACCACGCGAACCTCATCCCCTTCCCGGCCGACCGTGACCGTCGCGCCACGCGGTGCCGCCTCACGAGTCACCTCGACGACCGCGTCGGCCGGATCCTGCCGGGCTGCCGCACGGGCACCCGTCCGGGCCGCGTCCACGCACTGGATCTGTGCGGCCACGACGAGCAGCCCCCACACCAACGCCATCGCGAACATCACCAGCACGGGCAGCACCACAGCCGACTCCGCCGTCACGAACCCCCGGTCCGACCTCCAGGCCGGCCCCCTAGCCAGCGCCAGATTCCGCATCCGCTCAGGCACCGTCCGCTCAGGCACACGCTCCGACCCAGGCCCGCCCTCCCGCTCACATCCGCGCATCGAGCGCCCGCTTCACGATGGCCTGCAGCTCCGCGCTGACCTGCCCGCTCGTCACGACCTTGTAGAGCACCACGGCGAACGCCACCGCCGCCACGATCCCCATCGCGTACTCGGAGGTGACCATCCCCGCGTCCCTCCGCACCCCGCGCACCCTGCACACCAGCCTGCGCATCCGTGCCCGTACCGCCTTGCACATCTCAACCCCCGTAAGACTCAGTCCTGTCGAAACCGGCTGCCGAACATCGGCTGCCGAACGTCTGTTGCTGAACGACTGCTGCTGAACAGCTGTCGCCGCACTCCGAAATGCCTCCACTGACCTGCGGCCGTCGCCGCCCCTCACCCCGTCATCCACCACCCCCTCCCAGCACCCCGCCCGCAAGCCCGACCACCACCGGCGCCACGCCGACCGCGATGAACGCGGGCAGGAAGCACAGCCCCACCGGCGCGGTGACCATGACGGCCGCCCGCCTTGCCCGTTCCGTCGCGGTGCGTGCCCAGTCGGCGCGGGCCTCCGCCGCGAGCCGCGCCGCCGGGTCGGCCGCCGGAAGCCCCGACACATCGGCCCGTTCCAGCAACCGCGCCAGCGCCCCGGCCCCCGGCATCGAGGCCAGCCGCTGCCATGCCTCGCCCGGTTCACCACCGAGCCGCACCTCCGCCGCACCTCGCGCCAGCGCGTCCCCGACGGGCCCGCCCAGGGCCTCGCCCACGGCCTGCGCCGCGATCACCGGCCCGGCTCCCGCCGCGATGCAGGCCGCCAACAGATCCGCGGCCAGTGGGAGTTGCCGAACCGCCTCACCGGCGTCGACCTCCTCCTCCGCGCCGGCGGCTCGCTGCCGACGCCGCCACAGCCACAGCGCCCCGGCGACGAACAGCCCCACCGCCGGCCCGGCGACACCACCGACCAGCACCCAACCGGCACCCACGACCGCCACCATGGGCAGCCCTTGCCGCGCGCCCTGCAGCACGTCGAACCGCCAGCGTTTCGACGTCACCTCGGTGGTCGTCATCAGCTCGGCCGTCCGGCGCCGGACTCTCCGCTCGTGCCGTGCCGTCACGAACCACCACAACAGCCCCCCGACGACCAGCACCGCCCCCAGGGTCACCCCCAGCCTGTGGACAACTTCCGCACTCACGCCGTCACCCCCTCTCACGCCCCCGACCCGAACGAGTCCTCATGCCATCCCCTTCTCAGCACCCGGCTCCCTGCCATGGCTCCTCCTGCTCCTGCTGCAGCGCGGCCTGCTGTGCCATGCCTGCGATGACTCCGACCCCTGCCACACCTCCGCCGGACGCGAGTCCTCACACCGCCTCCGCTCCCCGCACGATCCGCACCGCCCACCACATCCCCAGTCCCTCCAGCACTCCGCCGACCACCAGGCATGCGAGACCCGCCCCGGTGTGCAGCAGCACATGCAGCGGGTCGGCCCCCATGGCAGCCCCGAGCAAAAGCCCCAGGACCGGCAGCCCGGCGAGCATCACCACCGTCGAGCGGGCGCCCGCCAACTGGGCGCGCAAATCCGCGCGTTGGTCGCCCTGCGCCCGCAACGCTCCTTCCAGCCGGTCGAGTCCGGCCGCGAGCCCGGCGCCCTGGTCCACGGCCACCCGCCAACATGCCGCCAACCCCTTCAGGCCCTCAGCGCCCGGCTGCCGTGCCGCACCGGCGAGCGCGCCCGGCACATCCCCGCCGAACCGCGCCGCAGCCAGCACCGCGGCCTGCGCTTCACCGAGCCCGCCGGAGTCCCGCGCCGCCCGCAGCAACGCCGCACCCGGCTGCCGCCCGGCCCGCACCTCGCCGGCAAGTGCCCCGCACAGCGCGATCACCGCGTCCCCGCGACGCTCCCGTGCCCGCCGCGCCTCCCGGGACAGCCGCACCTTCCGCAGCACGGGCACCCCGGCCACCCCCGCGACGACCGGCAGTACCGACGACCCCAGCACGGCCAGCACCAGCCCGACGGCCGACGCCCACCACTCGGCCCGCAGCCGCCCCCGCAGCCGCCGCAGCTCCCCGGCCACCTGCCGCCAGTCGGGCGGCCCGGCTCCCACGACCCCACCGCCCGCAAGCAGCAACTGCGCCCGCCGCGCCCCGGAGTTCCGCCCGCCCAGCAGCCAGACCGCGGCCCCGAGACACGCCACGGCCGCACCCAACGACATCTCACCCATTCAGCTCACCGGACCCCTCACGATCACCGAACCCGTCACGATCACCGCGCCCCTCACCGCTCGCCTCCCGAAGCAGCCCCCGCAGCCGCTCCCACCCCCGCTCGTACGCGAACGCCTCCGCTCCCCACCGCAGCGCCGGCACCGTCCGCACCAGCCCCGACGCGTCCCGCTCCAGCACATGCACCTCGGCGATCCGCCGACGCCCGGTCCGGTCGCGCACCAGGTGGAGTACGACCGACAGCGCGGCCGCCAACTGGCTGTGCAACGCGGCCCGGTCGAGCCCGGCCGCGGTCCCGAGCGCCTCCAGCCGGGCCGGCACGTCGGCTGCCGTATTCGCGTGGACGGTTCCGCAGCCTCCTTCGTGGCCAGTGTTCAGCGCGGCCAGCAGATCGACCACTTCCGGTCCGCGCACCTCGCCCACGACCAGTCGGTCCGGCCGCATCCGCAGTGCCTGCCGCACCAGGTCCTCGAGGGTGACGAGGCCGGCGCCCTCCTGGTTGGCGGTTCTGCTCTCCAGCCGTACGACATGCGGATGGTCCGGTCTGAGCTCCGCCGAGTCCTCCGCGAGCACGATCCGTTCGCCCGGCCCGACCAGCCCGAGCAGCGCGCTCAGCAACGTCGTCTTGCCGCTGCCGGTCCCTCCGCTGATGAGAAAGGACAGCCGCGCGTCGACCAGTGCCCGCAGCACACGGTCCCCGCCCGGTGGCACCGTGCCCGCCGCGACCAGCTCGCCGAGCGTGAACGCCCGCGGTCGTACGACCCGCAGCGACAGGCAGGCGCAGCCGACGGCGACCGGTGGCAGCACCGCATGCAGCCGAGTCCCGTCGGGCAACCGGGCATCCACCCACGGCCGTGCGTCGTCCAGTCGCCGCCCGGCCACCGCGGCGAGGCGTTGCGCCAGGCGTCGTACGGCCGCCGCGTCCGGGAAGGACACGGAGGTGAGCTCCAAGCCACCGCCCCGATCCACCCACACCCGGTCCGGCGCCGACACGAGCACATCCGTCACGGACGGATCGGAGAGCAGCGGCTCCAGCGGCCCGCTCCCGACCAGCTCCGACCGCAACTGCTCGGCCGCCCCCAGGACTTCGGCGTCTCCCAACACCCTGCCCTGCTCCCGCAGTGCCTGCGCCACGCGCGCGGGCGTCGGCTCGGCCCCACTCTCGGCCAGCCACTGCCGCACACCATCGAGCAGCCCCACCGGCATACCCGCCCCAGCCGCCTCCCCGCCCGACGCCCACCACTCAGCCGACGAACCACCCCCCTCACCCGAGACCCATCGCCCGGCCGACAGACCAGCCCGACCGGCCGAGTCCCGCCGCGCAGGAGCCGCACTCACCGCACCTTCCGACCCCCGCCGCACACTGGCCCCACTCACCGCACCTTCCGACCCCCGCCGCACACCAGCCGCACTCCCCCCGCGGTCCGAGTCCCGCCCCGCACTCCCCGAGCCCACCCCACGCTCAGACAACCGCCCCGCAACCGCATCGCTCGCCGAGCCGTCCAACGCCCATCGCGGCGTCGCCCTACGTGCCCCGCCGGACACCCTTCCGCCCGACCTCCACCGCTCGGGGGCTGCCCGCACCGAACCAGCCGCGCTGCCGCTCACCCAGTCGAGTCCCGAAGCCGTACTCATGCCGCCCTCGCTTCGAGCACCGCGCGCTCCCAGAACTCCCGGCAGAACCGCGCCAGCGGCCCCCGCCCCGCCGTGCCCGGCGGAGCCTTGCTCTCGTGCGGCCGCAGCAGTCCGGATTCGACCGGCACCTCGCCCACGAGCGGCAGTTCCAGGAGCCGGGCCACCTCGCGGTCGTCGAGCCCGGGTCCGTACGGCCCGCGTACGGCCACCCGCAGGTCCCGTAGGACCATCCGGACCGCGGAGGCCACCTGCCGGGCCGCGGCGACGGCGCGCAGTTCGGCGGGGACCACGAGGATCCCGACGTCGAGCTGGGCGAGGGCCTCCGCGACCCCGTCGTCGATACGGCGGGGCAGGTCGACGACGACCGTGCCGCCCCGGCGCCGGGCCGCGGCGAGCACCGCTCGCATCGCCTGCGGCGGGACGGCGAGGCAGTCGCCGCGATCCCAGCTCAGGACCCGCAGGGAGTGCAGTTTCGGCAGGGACTCCTCCAGGGCGCCGCTGCCGAGCCGCCCGCGCGAGCCGGCGAACGCGGGCCAGCGCAGGCCCTCGGTCGCCTCGCCACCGAGCAGGACGTCGAGTCCGCCGCCCAGCGGATCGGCGTCCACGAGCAGCGTGCGCAGCCCCTCACGCGCGGCGGTGACGGCGAGGGCGCATGCCAGCGTGGACGCTCCGGCCCCGCCGCGGCCGCCGATGACTCCCACGGTGAGGGCGGGCCGGCCCACGCCCTCGGCGACGTCGGCGATGCGGTCGACCAGCCACTGCTCGCCGTCGGGCAGCATCAGGACGTGATCCGCGCCGATCTCGACAGCCCGGCGCCATACCCCCGAGTCGTCCTGGTCCCGGCCGACCAGCACCACTCCGCGCCTGCGCCCGGCCCCGCGCACACGGCGTGCGGCGTCGTCGCCGACCAGGACGAGCGGCGCGGCCTCCCAGCTGCCTCTGGGCTCGGGCACCCCGTGGTGGACCTCGGGTGTGGCGCCGGCCGCCGCGCACAGGCGCAGCAGGTCGTCGAGCAGTTCGGCGTCTTCCGTGACGATCAACGGTTTGCCCGGCCGCCCCGAGGCGGTGGGCGGCGGATCGTGTGTGACGGCTGCGGCCACGGTTTCCATCCCCCTTCGCTGCATCACTCGCGCAGCCCTGCGGCCCCGCGAATCCCAAACATGTGAAGAACCGGCAAGCGGCCTCCATATGAACGGCCGATACGAACCGGCCAAACACGCCCGACTAACCGGAACCGGCCATGAAGTCGGCCCGAGCGGGGCGCGCTGGAATCACGGTGCAGCGATCCCGGAAATCGTGTGGATCTTGGTCGATAACTGTGGACAACTCGGCGGTTGTGAATATCGCCATCACCCATACCGGTGACTCTCGTACCAACCCCTGTGCGACTTCCGCAGAGCAGCGCGATGGCTACGGACAGTCACGAATCATGGGCAGGCCGAAGATGCGGGCTCTGCAGCCTCGCTCCGGCCCTGCGGCCGCGTTCGGAAGGGAGAAACCACCCCGGACATGCGACGACCCCCGCCGGGGGGGAGAGCGGGGGTCGTCTCCACGGCCGACTCGGGGGGGGAGGAGTCGGACCGGGTTAGCACGGTCGCGAACGATCCGTGACTTCCATGGTGTACCCGAGAGCCCTCTCAGGCAAACCCACGCGCCCACCTTACGCCGAATGGGCTCCCCCTATGCTCAGGGTCGTGGAAAACCACTCCTTGCCCCGCACAGCCGCCTTCTTTGACCTGGACAAGACGGTCATTGCGAAGTCGAGCACGCTCACGTTCAGCAAGTCGTTCTACCAAGGCGGTCTGATCAACCGCAGGGCTGCCTTGCGGACCGCATATGCCCAGTTCGTCTTCCGCGTCGGCGGTATGGACCATGACCAGATGGAGCGGACACGCGAGTACCTGTCCGCGCTCGTCCGCGGCTGGAACGTCCAGCACGTCAAGGAGATCGTCGCCGAGACACTGCACGACCTGATCGACCCGATCATCTACGACGAGGCCGCCTCCCTCATCGAGGAACACCACGCGGCCGGCCGCGACGTCGTGATCGTGTCCACGTCGGGCGCCGAGGTGGTCGAGCCGATCGGCGAGCTGCTCGGCGCGGACCGCGTGGTGGCCACACGCATGGTCGTCGGCGACGACGGCTGCTTCACCGGGGAGGTGGAGTACTACGCCTACGGCCCGACGAAGGCCGAGGCGATCAAGGAGCTGGCCGAGTCCGAGGGCTACGACCTCCCCGGCTGCTACGCCTACAGCGACTCGGCCACCGACCTGCCGATGCTCCAGTCCGTCGGGCACCCGCACGCCGTGAACCCCGACCGCCCGCTGCGCCGCGAGGCACTCACGCGTGGGTGGCCGATTCTCGACTTCCACCGCCCGGTTCGGCTCAAGCAGCGGATCCCCTCCTTCTCCGTGCCACCGCGGCCGGCCCTCCTCGCGGCCGCCGCCATAGGAGCGGCCGCGGCCACCGCGGGCCTCGTCTGGTACGCGAGCCGGCGCCGTACGACACTCGCCTGAACTGACCTGCACTTCGCAGGTTCCGTGTGCATTGTTCGAGGCATCGGCGCCCGTTTGGCACCTTTTTGAGGGTAAAAGTAAAGAACTGCAGCCAGGGCTTCCGCTTGGTTGGGTCCTGGAGTACAAAGGACTCAACGGCCCGCGAGACCAAGGACATCCGAGAGGATCACCTTTAATACGCATTTGGCCCCACGGACCGAGCATGGACACCGGGCACCCACGCGACGTCGACCCGTCGATTACGGGCCAGCCGCACCAGGTGACGGGCAAAGTTCCCGACCTGATGGGCAACATATCGAGGACGCTTGGTAACCCGGTGGACATGCCAGCGGCGGTACGAATCCTCGTACCGCCGCAACTCCTATGAGCCCCCGCGCGGGGCCTTTTTCGTGTCTAGGGCGCTCATTCCGCCCGACGGCGCTCAACCGTCCTACGGCCCTCAATCCGGCCGTACGACGCCTCACGCGCGCGTGCGTTACGCCGCGCCGCGCTGCAGCGCCTCACACACCGCCGTCGACTCGCGCGCCCCGAGCTCGATCGCCTTGCCGCAGTGGGCGATCCAGGCGGCCATGCCCTCGGGCGTGCCGGAGACATAGCCGTCGAGCGCCGCCAGATAGGCCGCGCGGCCCAGTTCGGCGTGGCCGACCTCGGCAGCGCAGACTGACTTCGGGTCGAGGCCGCTGCCGACGAGGACGATGCGCTCGGCCGCGCGCGCGACCAGGCCGTTGTGGGAGGTGAAGGGGCGCAGCGCGATCAGCTCACCGTGCACGACGGCGGCTGTCACCAGGGCGGGCGCCGAACCACCGGCGATGATCAGCTCGGACAGGCCCTCCAGACGGCCGTGCACTTCCGCCGCGCTCGGCGTGGGAAGCTCGACCAGCGGCTCGTCTACCGGCTCGCCTTCCTGGCGCGGGCGCCCGACCGTGTCGTCGTTGCTCGCCGCCGCCACCAAGTGCAGCCGCGCCAGCACCCGCAGCGGGGACTGCCGCCAGATCGACAGCAGTTGGCCCGCCTCGGCGGTCAGGCGCAGGGCCGCGCCCATGACGCGTGCCTCGTCGTCACCGCTGAAGTCGGTACGCCGACGGACCTCTTCGAGAGCCCAGTCGGCACCCGAGAGTGCCGCGGAGCCGCGGGCGCCGCGCAGGGCCGCCTCGGAGGTGATCTCGTTGCTGCGACGCCGCATGATCCGGTGCCCATAGACCCGGTCCACGGCCTTGCGCACGGACTCCACGGACTCGGGCACACCGGGCAGCGACCCGAGGGCCGCGAGCGGATCGGCGGTCGCGCCTGTCGTACTCATGAGTACGACACTACGCGCCCACCCGCCACCGGCCGCGACCCCCCATCCTGCTTCGCCCCCTTCGACGGCCCGCACCCCACGATCGGGTGGCCTTCGCCACCCACGTCTGCCACATACAGCTATCACGCCACTACCCTTCGTGAACATGAAAATTGCTTTCGTAGGCAAGGGCGGTAGCGGCAAGACGACCCTGTCCTCCCTTTTCATCCGCCGGCTCGCCTCGACGGGCGCACCGGTCGTCGCCGTCGACGCCGACATCAACCAGCACCTGGGAGCCGCGCTCGGACTCGACGAGGCGGAGGCCGCCGCACTGCCCGCGATGGGCGAGCGGCTGCCGCTGATCAAGGACTATCTGCGCGGCTCCAATCCGCGGATCACCTCCGCCCGGACGATGATCAAGACGACGCCGCCCGGCGAGGGTTCACGGCTGCTGCGGGTGCGAGAGCACAATCCGGTGTACGACGCCTGCGCCCGGCCGGTGGAACTCGACGGCGGCACTGTCCGTTTGATGGTCACCGGCCCCTTCACGGACTCCGATCTGGGCGTCGCCTGCTACCACTCCAAGACGGGGGCGGTGGAGCTGTTCCTGAACCACCTGGTGGACGGCCCCGACGAATACGTCGTGGTCGACATGACGGCGGGTTCGGATTCCTTCGCCTCCGGCATGTTCACCCGCTTCGACATCACGTTCCTCGTCGCCGAGCCGACCCGGAAGGGGGTCTCCGTCTATCGCCAGTACAAGGAGTACGCCCGCGACTTCGGCGTCGTCCTGAAGGTCGTCGGCAACAAGGTGCATGGGCAGGACGACCTCGACTTCCTCCGCGCAGAGGTCGGGGACGACCTGCTGGTGACCGTCGGGCACTCGGACTGGGTGCGCGCCATGGAGAAGGGCCGCCCGCTGCGGTTCGAGCTCCTGGAGGACGCCAACCACCTCGCCCTGCGCCGGCTGCACACGGCCGTGGACGCGACGTACGAGTTGCGGGACTGGGAGCGCTACACACGCCAGATGGTGCACTTCCACCTGAAGAACGCCCAGTCCTGGGGCAACGAACGCACCGGGGCCGACCTGGCGGCGCAGATCGACCCCGGGTTCGTCCTGAGCGAGAGCGCCACCGCCCGGCCTGCGGGCAACTCCCGCCTGGCTCCCGCTCCGTGAGCTCCGACCCCCGCGCCGTGAGCGCTACCGCTTGACCGCAGGCGCTCCGGGCACCCCCTTCGGAGCCGGAGCCGGGTGCACCGACAAGAAGGACGCCCAACCCTGCCTCGGGGCCTCACCGACGCCCAGGGTGCGCAGCTTCTTCAGGGCCGCCGGGTCCTGCGCGTCCAGCCAGTCGGCGAGCTGCCGGAAGGAGACGCAGCGCACGTCGGGCTTGTTGCAGACGGCCTCGACGACCTCCTCGACGGCGCGCATGTAGGTGCCGCCGTTCCACGACTCGAAGTGGTTGCCGATGATCAGGGGTGCGCGGTTGCCGTAGTAGGCCCGGTGGAAGCCCTTGAGCAGGCCGTCGCGCATCTGGTCGCCCCAGAAGGCGTGCTTGGCGGGGTCGCCCTGACTGTTGGTGCCCGACTGGTTGACCATGAAGTTGTAGTCCATGGTGAGCTGCTCGTAGGAGTGCCCGGGAAAGGGCACGAGCTGCATCGACAGGTCCCACAGGCCTCCTTTCTTCGCGGGCCAGACCTGGTTGTTGACGCCGCTGGAGTCATAGCGGAAGCCCATCTCGCGGGCGGCCCTGATGAAGTTCTTCTGGCCCTCCAGACAGGGCGTGCGGGCGCCGATGAGTTCTTTGTCGTAGTCGAAGGGCAGGGGGGCCGCCCGGGTCATACCGGTGTTGGTCTTCCAGGACTTCACGAACCTCTTCGCCTGGGCGATCTCGTCCTTCCATTCCTCCACCGACCATTCGCCGACTCCCCCGCCGCGGCCGCAGAAGTGGCCGTTGAAGTGGGTTCCGATCTCGTTGCCCTCCAACCAGGCCAGACGCAACTGCCGCACAGTGGCGGCGATGCCCTCCTCGTCGTTGAAGCCGATGTCGGAGCGGCCCGGGGAGTGCTGCGGCGGGCGGTACAGGTCGCGTTTGTCCTCCGGCAGCATGTACACGCCGCTGAGGAAGTACGTCATCGTCGCGTTGTTCGCCTTGGCGACCTCGCGGAAGTGGGAGAACAGCTTCTGGCCGTCCTCGCCGGCGCCGTCCCACGAGAACACGACGAACTGCGGGGGCGTCTGACCGGGCTTCAGCCGTTCGGGTCTGGGCAGGTGCGGCTGGGCTCCGGTGTACGCGGTGGACCCGTCACCGATCAGGCGGACCACCTTCCCGGGCGCGGGCGCCGCCGGCTTCGGCCTCTGGGGTCCGGGCGCCCCCTGCCGGGTGGTGTCGGTGCCGCTCGTGTCGGTATCGATCGTGTCGGTGCCGGTCGCGCAACCGGCGAGCGATGCGGCGCAGACCGCGGCGATCGCGGTGCCCGCCGCGATCCGGTGCGTCCCTACGAGCTTGTGTGTCCCGACGAGCCTGCGGGGGGCGGCGAACCTGCGGGTGGCGGCCATGTTCCGTCCACCTTCCTTCTCTCGGGTGCCGACAGCGCCGCCAAGGTCGCACGGGGCCGAGAAGGAATTAGTACGACAAGCCGACTAATTGCTCACTTCACGCTTCAGAGGGATTTATTAGTCCATTTGCTCGGAAAACCTATGCCCGCCCTTTACTCTGCATTACGATCCGTTTACCGACTGTTGATGCATCCCGCCGCTGCATGCCGTGACCACACGGCCGCGACCCGACCCCTCGCCGATGAGCGGGGGACCACCTGATCCGCGACCGCGCTGCCCCGGAGGAGACGGGAAAACATGTCAGCCTGCGTCCCCACCCGCGCCGACGACCCGAGTCGAGCGGAGCGCACCCACGAGCCCCACAGCCCACCCCCGAACCGGCCCCGGCGTTACCGCATCGCGGGCGCCGATGTGTCGGCCTCGATCGCGGTCTTCCTGATCGCACTCCCCCTGTCGCTTGGCATCGCCCTCGCCACCGGCGCCCCCCTCCAGGCCGGCCTCGTCGCCGCCGCCGTCGGAGGGATCGTCGCCGGATGGCTCGGCGGTGCCCCGCTCCAGGTCAGCGGCCCCGCCGCCGGCCTCACCGTGGTCACCGCCGACCTCATCCATCAGTACGGCTGGCGGACGACCTGTGCCATCACCGTCCTCGCCGGAATCGCCCAACTCGGCCTGGGCACCCTGCGCGTGGCGCGCGGTGCGCTCGCCGTCAGCCCCGCCATCGTGCACGGCATGCTCGCCGGCATCGGCGTCACCATCGCCGTCGCCCAGCTGCACATCGTCCTCGGCGGCACCCCGCAGAGCTCCGTCCTGGACAACCTCCGCGCGCTGCCCGCCCAGTTGGCCGAGCTCAGACCCGCCTCCGTGTCGGTGAGCGCGCTGACCCTGGCCCTGCTGTTTCTCTGGCCGCGGATCCCCGGCCCTGCCGGCCGCCTGCTGCGCAAGGTCCCGGCCGCGCTCGTCGCCGTCGCCGGCGCCACCTCGGCCGCCTCGCTCGCCGGCCTGACCCTGCCCAAGGTGGACCTGCCGTCCTGGCGCAGCCACGCCCTGGCCGGACTGCCGGAAGGCCCGACGCTGGGCCTGATCGCCGCGGTGCTGACCACCACGCTGGTATGCAGCGTGCAGTCGCTGCTCGGCGCGGTCGCCGTGGACAAGATGGTGGCCGCACGTCCCGGCCTGCCGGCCCGCGTCGGACGCTCGGACCTCGACCGCGAACTGCTCGGGCAGGGCGCCGCCAACATCGTCTCCGGCACGCTCGGCGGACTGCCCGTCGCCGGAGTGGCCGTGCGCAGTTCGGCGAATGTGCAATCCGGGGCCGTCAGCCGGAACTCCACGATGCTGCACGGCGTTCTCGTAGTAGTCGCCGCGCTGCTTATGGTCCCGATCCTGGAGTTCATCCCGCTCGCCTCGCTCGCCGCCCTGGTGATGGCCGTCGGCATCCAGATGGTGTCCCTGCACCACATCCGCACGGTTACCCGCCACCGAGAGGTGCTGGTGTATGCCGTCACCACCCTCGGCGTGGTGGTCTTCGGCGTCCTGGAGGGCGTGGCCCTGGGGATCGCCATGGCCGTCGCCGTCGCCCTGCACCGCCTCACCCGCACCCGGATCACACATGACGAGAAGGAAGGAGTCCATCACGTACACGTACGAGGGCAGTTGACGTTCCTCGCGGTGCCAAGGCTCAGCCGCGCCCTGCATCTCGTACCCCAAGGCACCCACGCCGTCGTGGAGTTGGACGGGTCGTTCATGGACCACGCGGCGTACGAGTCACTGCAGGACTGGCAGAACACGCACACCGCGCACGGCGGCTCCGTCGAGCTCGTCGGCCGCAGAGCCGGAGTCCGGATCGGCGAACCCACCACACCGATCGGCCTCCACCTCGACACCGCGAGCGCCATGGCCGAGTCGGCCGGCTGCCGTTGCCACCCCTGGACGCCCTGGCGCAACCACCAGTGCGAGATCCCGGACTCCGTCGCGTCCCACGACGGACGGGACGAGCGCCCCGGGAAAGCGCAGGCGACCGGAGCCGGCGACACCGCCGAGTCGAGCCCACCGCGCACCACCGAGGCCGCCGGCCCGACCCCCGGCAGCCCGGGCGAGCCCGCCACGGACGACGGTTCCTGCCCCAGCGGTGTCGGTGAGTCGGGCGGTGCCGTCGGTGAGGCCCGCGATGCCGGCGGACACAGCAGGTCCTGCGGCCCCGACGGACCCGGTGAGAGCAGAGCCGACAGGTCCGGTGCAGCCGACGCAGGCCGGCCGAGGGCGCATCAACTGGCTCGCGGTATCAGCGCGTTCCACCGCAACACCGCACCCCTGGTGCGGAGTGAGCTGGCACGGCTGGCACGTGAGGGGCAGCAGCCTTCCCAGCTGTTCCTCACCTGCGCGGACTCACGGCTGGTCACGTCGATGATCACGTCCAGTGGTCCCGGCGACCTGTTCGTGGTGCGCAACGTGGGCAACCTCGTCCCTCCCCCAGCTGACGCCGGGAGGTGCCCCCAGCCCGGCCACGAGAGCGGGGACGACTCGGTGGCGGCAGCGATCGAGTACGCGGTGGACGTGCTGCAGGTGCGGTCGATCACGGTGTGCGGGCACTCCGGATGCGGGGCCATGCAGGCGCTGCTCAGTTCCGAGTCCGACGGACCGCAGACCCCGCTCAGGCGGTGGCTGCGGCACGGGCAGCCCAGCCTGGACCGGTTGTCCGACGAGAGCCGGCCGTGGGCCCGACTCGCCGGGCGGGCGCCGGCCGACGCGGTCGAGCAGCTCTGTCTGACCAACGTGGTCCAGCAGTTGGAGCATCTGCGGGCCCACGAGTCGGTGGCCCGGGCCCTGCGGGCGGGGGCGCTGCAACTGCACGGGATGTACTTCCACGTGGGCGAGGCACAGGCGTACCTGCTCACCGAGGGGAACGGGGACGAGGTGTTCGAAAACGTGGGGGTGGCGGATCTGTCGGCGTGAGGAGGGGCGGGGAGGGGATGGAGAGCGCGGCCCCGTCCGGTGCGGGGCCGCGCAGCGCATCGGGGCGGCGCTGCACGTGGGCAGCCCTACGGCTGAAGAGGGCGGCGCACACGGGGCCGGCGTTTCACCTGCGTCCGGACGGAATGTGAAAGGGATAACAGACCTGAACCGGGTCCGTGCGGCGTCCGTGGGAACGGATGACCGCGGCGCCGAAAAGCAACTCCGGACCCGCCCCACCGACAGGTCTAAACCAATTTTCCGTCGACCCTTGTCATCGGGCCCCCGGGTCTGATGAGCTGTGGCCTGGGACACAACGGACACCCTGGGAAAGGGAGATGTCGTGAGCAACGAAAGCCTGGCCAACCTGCTCAAGGAAGAGCGCAGGTTCGCACCCTCCGCCGACCTGGCAGCCAACGCCAATGTCACCGCGGAGGCGTATGAACAGGCCAAGGCTGACAGGCTCGGCTTCTGGGCCGAGCAGGCCCGTCGGCTGACCTGGGCCAAGGAGCCGACGGAGACGCTGGACTGGTCGAACCCGCCGTTCGCGAAGTGGTTCAAGGACGGCGAGCTCAACGTCGCGTACAACTGCGTCGACCGGCATGTCGAGGCCGGGCACGGCGACCGGGTCGCCATCCACTTCGAGGGCGAGCCCGGCGACAGCCGCGCCGTCACCTACGCCGAGCTCAAGGACGAGGTCTCCAAGGCCGCGAACGCCCTGCTGGAACTCGGAGTGCAGAAGGGCGACCGGGTCGCGGTCTACATGCCGATGATCCCGGAGACGGCGGTCGCGATGCTGGCGTGCGCCCGGATCGGCGCCGCGCACTCCGTGGTCTTCGGCGGCTTCTCGGCGGACGCGCTCGCCACCCGCATCCAGGACGCGGACGCCAAGGTCGTCATCACCTCCGACGGCGGCTACCGGCGCGGCAAGCCTTCCGCGCTGAAGCCGGCCGTGGACGAGGCGATCTCCAAGGTCGACAACGTGGAGCACGTGCTCGTCGTCCGGCGCACCGGACAGGACGTCGCCTGGGACGACGGCCGGGACGTCTGGTGGCACGAGATCGTCGAGCGGCAGTCCGCCGAGCACACCCCCGAGGCGTTCAACGCCGAGCAGCCGCTCTTCATCCTCTACACGTCCGGTACGACGGGTAAGCCGAAGGGCATCCTGCACACCTCGGGCGGCTACCTCACCCAGGCCGCGTACACCCACCACGCCGTCTTCGACCTCAAGCCGGAGACGGACGTGTACTGGTGCACCGCCGACGTCGGCTGGGTCACCGGCCACTCGTACATCGTGTACGGGCCGCTGGCCAACGGTGCGACCCAGGTCATGTACGAGGGCACCCCGGACACCCCGCACCAGGGCCGCTTCTGGGAGATCGTGCAGAAGTACGGGGTGACGATCCTGTACACGGCGCCGACCGCCATCCGTACGTTCATGAAGTGGGGCGACGACATCCCCGCGAAGTTCGACCTCAGCAGCCTGCGGGTGCTCGGCTCGGTCGGTGAGCCGATCAACCCCGAGGCGTGGATCTGGTACCGCAAGCACATCGGTGCGGACCGGACGCCGATCGTCGACACCTGGTGGCAGACCGAGACCGGCGCGATGATGATCTCGCCGCTGCCGGGCGTCACCGAGACCAAGCCCGGTTCCGCCCAGACTCCGTTGCCCGGCATCGCCGCGACCGTGGTCGACGACGAGGCGAACGAGGTGCCGAACGGCGGGGGCGGCTACCTGGTCCTCACCGAGCCGTGGCCGTCGATGCTGCGCACCATCTGGGGCGACGACCAGCGGTTCATCGACACGTACTGGTCTCGCTTCGAGGGCAAGTACTTCGCCGGTGACGGGGCGAAGAAGGACGACGACGGGGACATCTGGCTCCTTGGGCGCGTCGACGACGTCATGCTCGTGTCGGGCCACAACATCTCCACCACGGAGGTCGAGTCCGCCCTGGTCTCCCACCCGTCCGTCGCCGAGGCGGCCGTCGTCGGTGCCGCCGACGAGACGACCGGGCAGGCGATCGTCGCCTTCGTGATCCTGCGGGGTACGGCCGCCGAGACCGAGGACCTGGTCGCCGAGCTGCGGGGCCACGTGGGCGCGACCCTCGGCCCGATCGCCAAGCCGAAGCGGATCCTCCCGGTGGCCGAGCTGCCCAAGACCCGCTCCGGCAAGATCATGCGCCGTCTGCTGCGGGACGTCGCCGAGAACCGCCAGCTGGGAGACGTCACCACGCTGACGGACTCCACGGTCATGGACCTCATCCAGGCGAAGCTCCCGGCGGCGCCGAGCGAGGACTGAGTACCGGTCCCACACTGACTACCGGTCGAGACTTAGTACGGCCATCGAGGGCACCCGGCAACAAACGCGCCGGGTGCCCTTCGTGTTCGTACGGTGGACCTGGACAGATGCACTCCGGCGCACCCTTAGGTAAGCTAAACAAAACAAACTCGTTCTCAGGTGCGCCGGGAAGTCTGGTCGGCATGTACTGCGTCCTGCCCACCGACCGGAGGTCTCCCCCGTGGCCGCGCCCCGCACCCCCGCTCCCGCCCGCAAGCTCCTCGGACGGCTCTCCCTCCCGGAGCGGAACTTCGTCGCGGAAGCGCTGCGCACCGAGACCGTCGGTGGCGTGCTGCTGCTCGTCGCCGCGATCACCGCGCTGCTCTGGGCGAACGTGCCCGTACTGCGCGACAGCTATGAGACCGTCGGCCACTTCCACCTCGGCCCCGAGGCCCTCGGGCTGAACCTGTCCATCGAGCACTGGGCCGCCGACGGCCTTCTCGCGATCTTCTTCTTCGTCGCCGGCATCGAGCTCAAGCGTGAGCTGGTGGCCGGCGATCTCAAGGACCCCAAGGCGGCCGTGCTGCCGGTCATCGCGGCACTGTGCGGCATGGCGGTACCCGCGCTGGTGTACACGCTGACCAACCTCACCGGGAGCGGCTCGCTGGATGGCTGGGCGGTTCCGACCGCCACCGACATCGCCTTCGCGCTCGCCGTGCTCGCCGTCATCGGCACCTCCCTGCCGAGCGCCCTGCGCGCCTTCCTGCTCACGCTCGCCGTCGTCGACGACCTGTTCGCGATCCTGATCATCGCGATCTTCTTCACCCACCAGATCGACTTCGTGGCGCTCGGCGGCGCCGTCGTCGGCCTGGGCGTCTTCTGGCTGCTGCTGCGCAAGGGCGTACGCGGGTGGTACGTGTACGTCCCGCTCGCCCTCGTGATCTGGGGGCTGATGTACAACAGCGGCGTCCACGCCACCATCGCGGGCGTGGCGATGGGGCTGATGCTGCGCTGCACCCGGCGCGAAGGCGAGACGCACTCCCCCGGTGAGCGCATCGAGCATCTCGTACGTCCCCTGTCGGCGGGGCTCGCCGTCCCCCTGTTCGCGCTGTTCAGCGCCGGTGTGGCCATCTCCGGCGGCGCGCTCGGCGATGTGTTCACCCAGCCGGAGACGCTCGGTGTCGTCCTCGGGCTGGTCGTCGGCAAGACGCTCGGCATCTTCGGCGGCACCTGGCTGACGGCACGTTTCACCAGGGCCGCGCTCAGCGACGACCTGGAGTGGGCCGACGTGTTCGCGGTGGCCACCCTCGCCGGCATCGGCTTCACCGTCTCGCTGCTCATCGGCGAGCTCGCCTTCGAGGGCGACGCCGCGCTGACCGACGAGGTCAAGGCCGCCGTACTCATGGGCTCCCTCGCCGCGGCGATCCTGGCGACGGTGCTGCTGAAGATACGGAACGCCAAGTACCGCAGGATGGTCGAGGTCGAGGAGCGCGACGAGGACGCGGACGGCATTCCGGACATCTACGAGGAGGACATGCCGGAATACCACCTGCGGCTCGCCGCCCTCTACGAGCGCAAGGCCGCCGAGCACCGCCGTATCGCCGCAGAGAAGGCCGCCGCACGCCACGCGCTTGCCGAAGTAGCGGGCGGGGCAGGCGAGGAGGAGCAGCGTCGGGCATGATCTGACGGGACGGTACAAAAGACGGAACCGTACGCAGTCAGGCAGAAGACGGAACCGTACACACGAGGGAGACCGCGATGAGCGCACCCGACGGCAGCCCGGTCGGCGCCGAACGCAGCATCGGCCAGCTGTTCGCCTCGGCGACGACCGAATTGTCGGCGCTGGTGCACGACGAGATCGCGCTGGCCAAGGCGCAGCTCAAGCAGGACGTCAAGCGCGGCGCGACGAGCGGCGGCGCGTTCACCATGGCCGGCGCTGTGCTCGTGTTCTCCCTGCCGATGCTCAACTTCGCCCTGGCGTACGGCATTCGGACCTGGAGCGACTGGAACCTCGCGATCTGCTTCCTGCTGTCCTTCGCAGCGAACGTCCTCGTCGCCGCGGTCCTCGCCCTGATCGGCGTCGTCTTCGCGAAGAAGGCCAAGAAGAGCAAGGGCCCGCAGAAGGTCGCCGCGTCGATGAAGGAGACGGCGGGCGTCCTGCAGAAGGCCAAGCCGCACCCGCGCGCCGCATCCGCGCCGGAGCTGGAGGACCGGGCGCCCGCGGCCATCGAGGCTGTGGCACGCTCGTCGTCATGACGGATCCCGCCACCCCTTCGGCGCAACCTGCTTCGGTCGTACGACTCGATGGTCCCTGGACACATCGGGACGTGGCCGCCAATGGTGCGCGCTTCCACATCGCGGAGATGGGCGACGGGCCGCTGGTGCTGCTGCTGCACGGCTTCCCGCAGTTCTGGTGGGCCTGGCGGCACCAGCTCGTCGCGCTCTCCGACGCGGGCTTCCGGGCCGTCGCGATGGACCTCAGGGGGGTCGGCGGCAGCGACCGTACGCCGCGCGGCTACGACCCGGCCAACCTCGCCCTCGACATCACCGGCGTGATCCGCTCCCTCGGCGAGCCCGACGCCGCGCTGGTCGGTCACGATCTGGGCGGATATCTGGCGTGGACGGCAGCCGTGATGCGCCCCAAGCTCGTGCGGCGGCTCGCGGTCGCGTCCATGCCACACCCGCGGCGCTGGCGCTCGGCGATGCTCTCGGACGTCAAGCAGACGAGTGCGAGTTCCTACATCTGGGGGTTCCAGCGGCCCTGGATCCCCGAGCGGCAGCTCACGGCCGACGACGGGGCGCTCGTCGCCCGGCTGGTCCGGGACTGGTCGGGCCCCCGCCAGCCGGAGGACGACGCGGTGGAGACGTACCGCCGCGCGATCTGCATCCCGTCGACGGCGCACTGCTCCATCGAGCCGTACCGCTGGATGGTGCGCTCGCTGGCCCGCCCCGACGGCATCCAGTTCAACCGGCGCATGAAGCGGCCGGTGCGCGTCCCGACGCTGCATCTGCACGGCTCCCTGGACCCGGTGATGCGGACGCGCAGCGCGGCCGGCTCGGGCGAGTACGTCGAAGCGCCGTACCGCTGGCGGCTGTTCGACGGGCTCGGGCACTTCCCCCACGAGGAAGACCCGGTCGCCTTTTCCACCGAACTCATCAACTGGCTGAAAGACCCCGAACCCGATCGGTGACCGCACCGATGCGCCCGGTATCCGGAACTGAACACCTGTCCTACGAACAGCCAATTGCCCGGCGCATAGGCCAATTGGGGGCGCGTGAGGCGGTTATCGACCATGGGGCAGGGGCAGACGTCGGGGTATGGGCTGGACGCACGACTACAGTGACGCAGCACGCAATCGCCGCTCGGCCGGTGGGCTGAGCTCCCACCAGCGAGGCAGCACCCCGCAGATAGCGGGCGCCGACCTCCGGGTGGGCATTCCGCGCATCCTGCGCCGCCGGGCCCGCTGGGTCTCGGTACGCCTGCGCCACCCGCGCGGCTGACCTCGACCGGCCGTCAGAGCGCGCAGCTGTCGCTGTCCACCTGCTGGTTCGCGGTACGCCCCTTGACGATGTCCTCCTGGATCTCGTCCGCGGTGAGCGCGTAGCCGGTGTCGGCGTCGTCCAGGGACTTCGCGAAGACCACGCCGTAGACCTTGCCTTCGGGCGTGAGCAGCGGGCCGCCGGAGTTGCCCTGGCGGACGGTCGCGTACAGCGAGTAGACGTCTCGGCTCACGGTGCCACGGTGGTAGATGTCCGGTCCGTTGGCCGGCAGGCGCCCCCGCACGCGTGCGGCACGGACGTCGTACGACCCGTTCTCCGGGAAGCCCGCGATGATCGCGCTGTCGCCGCTCTGGGCGTCGGTGGACGTGAACTGCAGCACGGGCGCTCGCATGTCCGGCACGTCCAGTACGGCGATGTCGCGCTCCCAGTCGTAGAGGACGACCGTCGCGTCGTACTTCTTGCCCTCGCCGCCTATCTGGACGGTGGGTTCGTCGACGCCGCCGACGACATGCGCGTTGGTCATGACGCGGCGGTCGGCGAAGACGAAGCCGGTGCCCTCCAGGACCTTGCCGCAACTCGTCGCCGTGCCCATGACCTTGACGATGGAGCGCTGGGCGCGGGTCGCCACCGGGCTGTTGGCGAGAGCCGGGTCGGGCGGCTGCACCTCGTTGATCGGCTCGTTCGCGAACGGGCTGAAGACCTGCGGGAAGCCGTTCTGCGCGAGGACCGAGGAGAAGTCCGCGAACCAGGTGTCCGCCTGGTCGGGCAGCGCCTGCGAAACGCCGTGCAGCACCTTGGAGTTGCGGACCTCCTTGCCGAGCGTCGGCAGCGTCGTCCCGGCGAGGGCGGAGCCGATGAGCCACGCCACCAGGAGCATCGCGACGACGTTGACGAGGGCGCCGCCGGTCGCGTCCAGGGCGCGGGCCGGGGACCAGGTGATGTACCGGCGCAGCTTGTTGCCGAGGTGGGTGGTCAGGGCCTGGCCGACGGACGCGCAGACGATCACGACGACGACCGCGACGACGGCGGCGGTCGTGCTCACCTCGGCGTTGTCGGTCAGCCAGTCCCAGATGACCGGGAGCAGGTACACGGCCACGAGGCCGCCGCCGAGGAAGCCGATCACCGACAGGATGCCGACGACGAAACCCTGGCGATAGCCCACGATCGCGAACCACACGGCGGCGACCAGCAACAGGATGTCCAGCACGTTCACTGCTTCAGGCTCCGCCTCGTCACTTTCCGATCACGCCCGGTCGGCCCAGGGCCCGGCCCGCCGCGAAGCAGCAGTCGGACACAGCGGCCCCCGGAGGAACACAGCACCGCAGACACCCTGTCATGACCGCCAGTCGAGCGGGACCTGCTTGCCGCGGTCCCAGGGGCGCTCCCAGCCCGCGAAATGGAGCAGACGGTCGATGATTCCGGCCGTGAAACCCCAGACCAGGGCCGATTCGACCAGAAATGCCGGGCCTCGGTGGCCGCTGGGGTGGACGGTCGTGGCCCGGTTGTCCGGGTTCGTGAGATCCGCCACGGGGACGGTGAAGACGCGGGCCGTTTCGTTCGGATCGACGACGTCGACCGGGCTGGGCTCGCGCCACCAGCCCAGCACGGGTGTGACGACGAAGCCGCTGACGGGGATGTACAGCTTGGGCAGCACGCCGAAGAGCTGGACGCCGCTCGGGTCGAGCCCCGTCTCCTCCTCGGCCTCGCGCAGAGCCGCCCGCAGCGGCCCGTCGGCCTGTGGATCGCCGTCCTCCGGGTCGAGCGCGCCACCGGGGAAGGACGGCTGTCCGGCATGCGACCGCAGCGAACTGGCCCGCTCCATGAGCAGCAGCTCGGGCCCGCACTCGCCCTCACCGAAGAGGATCAGTACGGCCGACTGGCGCCCCGCGCCGTTCTCCGGCGGCAGGAAGCGGCTCAGCTGCAGCGGCTCGACCGTCTCCACCACCCGCACCACCGGGTCCAGCCAGTCGGGCAGCCCCTCCTTGCTGAGCACCACCGGCCCGTCCTGCGTACCGCTCGCGCGCGTCATCGCCACCCCCGTCGTCCTGCAGAGTCCAACGCCTGACGGCACCTAGATCGTTCCGCCGGGGCCGTACGACCGCACGCCGCCCGTCGGCCGGACCACCCCGACCCGGCCGTACGCGCGCGTGGTGGGGCCCCGATCCCTCCCGTTCGCCCCGTCATCCGGCCCCCAGCGGCGGGGCGGGCCTGCCGCCCGCGTCCAGGTAGGACTGCGGGGGCTTGAGGCGCTGGCCGGGGAAGCCGCCCTTCTCGTACTTGAGGAGCTTCTTCGCCTTCTCCGGGTCCGTCTCGCCCTCGCCGTACGCCGGGCAGAGCGGCGCTATGGGGCAGGCACCGCACGCGGGCTTGCGGGCGTGGCAGATGCGGCGGCCGTGCCAGATCACATGGTGCGAGAGGTCCGTCCAGTCGCTCTTGGGGAACAGTGCGCCGATCTCGGCCTCGATCTTGTCCGGGTCCGTCTGCTCGGTCCACTGCCAGCGCCGCACCAGCCGCTGGAAGTGCGTGTCCACGGTGATGCCGGGCCGGCCGAAGGCGTTGCCGAGCACGACGAAAGCCGTCTTGCGCCCGACTCCGGGCAGCTTGACGAGATCTTCGAGTCGCCCCGGGACCTCGCCGCCATGGTTCTCCACCAGCGCCTTCGACAGGCCCATGACCGACTTGGTCTTGGCCCGGAAGAAGCCGCACGGACGGAGGATCTCCTCGACCTCCTCCGGGTTTGCGGCGGCCAGGTCCTCTGGGGTGGGGTACTTGGCGAAGAGCGCGGGGGTGGTCTGGTTGACGCGCAGGTCGGTGGTCTGGGCGGACAGGACCGTGGCGACCAGGAGCTGGAAGGGGTTGTCGAAGTCCAGCTCGGGATGGGCGTACGGATAGACCTCGGCGAGCTCGCGGTTGATACGGCGGGCCCGGCGGACGAGAGCGGTGCGGGACTCGGCCGTGGGGGGCTTCGGCGGGGTGACGGTCTTGGCCGGGGAGGCGCCCTTGACGGGGGCGGTGGCCTTCTTCGGGGCGATGGCGGGTTTCTTGCCGACCACCTTTTTCGTGACCACCGCGCCGGTGACCTTCTTACCGGTGACCTTCTTATCGGTCGCCGTTGTCTTCTTCGCCGTCGTCGTCTTCCCCGCCGTCGCAGACTTCTTCTTCGCCGTCGTCGTCTTCCCCGCCGTCGCAGACTTCTTCTTCGCAGGTGCCGCCTTCTTCGCGGTGGCCGCCGCCTTCTTCGCCACCGCCTTCTTCGCAGGCGCGGCCTTCCGCGCGGCCGTCGGCTTCTTCACCGCAGCCTTCTCGCCATCCGCGGCCGTTTCACCTGACACCTTTTTCGCCGCTTTTGCCGTTTTCCCTCCGCCACCAGGGTCCTGTTCGCCCACAGCGGAATCGCGACGTACAACCACCCGCCCAGCCCCCTTGGCCTGTGTTCTCACCGGCGATTTGGACACTCGGCCAGCCTAAAGCCCGACACCGACATCCGCCCCGGACCCCCAAGATCGGCCCCCAATTGGACCCCTGCCGCTTACCTCGGGACACCTGTGCGGCATCCTTGTGACAGATCACACTGTTTGGACCGTCCGGCAAAATGGGGAGCACGGTTCCCTGGTACGCGGGGGAGCGATCCCCTGAGCAGGTCGACAAGGAGAGAACTCGTGGACGACGTTCTGCGGCGCAACCCGCTCTTTGCGGCGCTCGATGACGAGCAGTCCGCGGAGCTCCGCGCCTCCATGAGTGAGGTGACCCTCGCACGCGGCGACTCCCTGTTCCACGAGGGTGACCCCGGTGACCGGCTGTACGTCGTCACCGAGGGCAAGGTGAAGCTCCACCGCACCTCGCCCGACGGCCGCGAGAACATGCTGGCCGTCGTCGGCCCCGGTGAGCTCATCGGCGAGCTGTCCCTCTTCGACCCGGGTCCGCGTACGGCGACGGCTACCGCGCTGACCGAGGTCAAGCTGCTGGGTCTGGGCCACGGCGACCTGCAGCCCTGGCTGAACGCACGCCCCGAGGTGGCGACCGCACTGCTGCGCGCCGTCGCGCGCCGTCTGCGCCGCACCAACGACGCGATGTCCGACCTTGTCTTCTCGGACGTCCCCGGCCGCGTGGCCCGGGCGCTCCTGGACCTCTCGCGCCGCTTCGGCGTGCAGTCCGAGGAAGGCATCCACGTCGTACACGATCTGACGCAGGAAGAGCTGGCCCAGCTGGTCGGCGCGTCGCGTGAGACGGTCAACAAGGCGCTCGCCGACTTCGCCCAGCGCGGGTGGCTCCGCCTGGAGGCACGTGCGGTGATCCTGCTGGATGTGGAGCGGCTGGCCAAACGGTCGCGGTAACCACGCCGAGTCGTACGACCGCCGGGGCGCCACCTCACTGCGAGGCGGGGCCCCGTTGTGGTTGCCGTCGGGGGTGTCTCGCCCCCGCCGCCCCTACCCGTCCCATCCTGAAGGGGCTCCGCCCCTTCGACCCCGCCAGGGGGCTCCGCCCCCTGGACCCCCGTCGGCCCGAAGGGCCTCGTCCTCAAACGCCGGACGGGCTGGATGATGCCTCCCGGCGTTGAACAGGTGGACGCCTCCTGCGAACGGGTGGGTGGGGGTTCGGGATGGTGGTGCCTCGTCCTCAAACGCCGGACAGGCTGAATGATGCGGGGCGGCGCCGAGAAGCGGAGGCCCCCCAGAGCCCCCCTCGAACATCCGCGCCCCAGGAGATAGCCTCCGCCCATGGCAAACGGGCAGTGGTACCCACCGGAGTGGCCGGACCGTATCCGTGCGCTGGCGGACGGAAGCCTCACTCCTGTCGCTCCGAAGCGGGCGGCCACCGTCATGTTGCTCAGGGACACCGACGCCGGTCCTGCCGTGCACATGCTGCGCCGCCGGGCCTCCATGGCCTTCGCCGGCGGGGCGTACGCCTACCCGGGCGGCGGCGTCGACCCGCGCGACGAGCATCCGGTTCGCTGGGCGGGCCCCACGCGCGCGTGGTGGGCGCAAAGGCTCGGGGTCGACGAGGCGGAGGCCCAGGCGATCGTCTGTGCGGCCGTACGGGAGACGTACGAGGAGGCGGGCGTCCTGCTCGCCGGTCCCACCGGTGATTCCGTCGTCGGCGACACGACGGGCGAGGACTGGGAGGCGGACCGCGCCGCCCTGGTCGCCCGGGACATGTCGTTCGCCGAGTTCCTGGACCGCCAGGGACTGGCGTTGCGTTCGGACCTCCTGGGCGCCTGGACCCGCTGGATCACCCCGGAGTTCGAGCCGCGCCGCTACGACACGTGGTTCTTCGTCGCCGCCCTCCCCAAGGGCCAGCGCACCCGGAACGCCTCCACGGAGGCCGACCGTACGGTGTGGATCCGCCCCGCGGACGCGGCGTCCTCCTACGACAAGGGCGAGCTGCTGATGATGCCGCCCACCATCGCGACCCTGCGCCAGCTGACCCCGTACGGCAGCGCCGCCGAGGCCCTCGCCGGCGCCCCCGATCGCGACCTCACCCCGGTCCTGGCCGAGGCTCGCCTCGAAGACGGCGAGATCGTGCTCTCCTGGCCGGGCCACGACGAGTTCACCAAGCACATCCCGACCGGCGGAGCCCCCGCATGACCGTGCCCGCAGTGCCCACAGTGCCCGCACAGCCCGACGTGCCCACAGTGCCCGCAGCCCTGGAAGGCCCCCTCGTATGACGGACGCAGCAGCCCTCCCCGGCCAGCCGCGAGGCGGGGTCCTCTCCGGCCCCGCCACCCCCCGCGCCGTCAACGTCCTCGCGCCCAACCCCTCCGCGATGACCCTGGACGGCACCAACACCTGGATCGTCGCCGAGCCGGACTCGGACCTGGCCGTCGTCGTCGACCCCGGCCCACTGGACGAGGGACACCTGCGCAATGTCGTCGCCATGGCCGAGAAGTCCGGCAAGCGCGTCGCCCTGACCCTCCTCACGCACGGCCACCCTGACCACGCCGAGGGCGCCGTACGCTTCGCCGAACTGACCGGCACGCGCGTGCGTGCCCTCGATCCGGCGTTGCGGCTGGGCGACGAGGGGCTCGCTGCCGGGGACGTGGTCGCCGTCGGCGGCCTGGAACTGCGGGTCGTACCGACGCCCGGCCACACCGCCGACTCGCTCTGCTTCCATCTCCCGGCCGACCGCGCCGTCCTGACCGGCGACACGATCCTGGGCCGCGGTACGACGGTCGTGGCGCATCCCGACGGCCGCCTCGGCGACTACCTGGACTCGCTGCGGCGGCTCAGGTCCCTCACGGTCGACGACGGCGTGCACACCGTCCTGCCGGGCCACGGCCCCGTCCTGGACGACGCCCAGGGCGCCGTCGAGTTCTACCTCGCCCATCGCGCCCACCGCCTCGCCCAGGTCGAGACGGCGGTCGAGGACGGCTACCGCACACCGGCCGAGGTCGTGGCCCACGTGTACGCGGACGTGGACCGCTCCCTGTGGCCGGCGGCCGAGCTGTCGGTACGGGCGCAGATGGACTACCTGGAGGAACACGGCCTCATCGAGTCGGCCTGACCTCATGACCGGCCGGCCGCCTGACCCGACAGGCACGCCCTGACCCGACAGGCCCGGCTGACAGGGGCCCGCGCTTGCCGCCGCGCACGCGCGCGTACCGCTGCCGGAGGCGGGGCCATTCCCGCCGCCGCTCAGCGATGTCCAGCCTGCCCGGGCTCCCCGGACAGGCTGCTGCGACGGGGCGACGGCACACGACCGCCGACACACGGAACGACCGCCCACGCACGACCGCTGGGCCCACAACCGCCAGAACCCGACAACTCGCACACGACCACAGGGCCAGAACCACCGGCACCCGACCGCCCCGCACGACCGCCGAAACACGACGACCGGCACGACCGCCCACGCCCCGCCGCCGAAACACGACGACCGGCACGACCGCCCACGCCCGGCCGCCGACAAACGACCCACGCACGAGCACCGGGCCCACAACGGCTCAACCGCCGGAGGCCTACGCCCCCGTCAGCTCCACCTGGACCTCGACCTCCACCGGCGCGTCCAGCGGGAGCACGGCCACGCCCACCGCGCTGCGCGCGTGGACGCCCTTGTCGCCGAGGACCTCGCCCAGGAGTTCGCTCGCGCCGTTGAGGACGCCGGGCTGGCCGGTGAAGTCCGGGGCCGAGGCCACGAAGCCCACCACCTTCACCACGCGCGCGATGCGGTCCAGGTCGCCCGCCACCGACTTCACGGCCGCGAGGGCGTTCAGGGCGCAGGTACGGGCGAGCTCCTTGGCCTCCTCGGCGGTGACCTCCGCGCCCACCTTGCCGGTGACCGGAAGCTTGCCGTCCACCATGGGGAGCTGGCCGGCGGTGTAGACGTACACGCCGGACTGGACGGCCGGCTGGTAGGCGGCCAGCGGAGGCACGACCTCCGGGAGCGTCAGGCCCAGCTCGGCGAGCTTCGCCTCGACGGCGCTCATGCCTGCTTCTCCCGCTTCAGGTAGGCCACGAGCTGCTCGGGGTTGTTCGGCCCGGGCACGACCTGGACGAGCTCCCAGCCGTCCTCGCCCCAGGTGTCCAGAATCTGCTTCGTGGCATGGACGAGCAGCGGCACGGTTGCGTATTCCCACTTGGTCATGTGGCCGACTTTATCCGCTGCCCGACGGGGTCCATGAGGGGCCATGCGGAGGGCCATGCGGAGGGCCATGCGGAGGGCCATGCGGAGGGCCATGCGGCCGACCGCGGGTCACGTTGTCCACAGGCAGTCGCGTAGCCGGCGCGGCGACTGGTTAGGCTCGAAGACGTGAGCAGGCTCCAGGTCGTCAGCGGCAAGGGCGGGACCGGAAAGACCACGGTCGCCGCCGCGCTCGCGCTCGCTCTCGCCACCGAGGGGAAGCGGACGCTTCTCGTCGAGGTCGAGGGCCGGCAGGGCATCGCGCAGCTCTTCGAGACAGAGGCGCTGCCCTATGAGGAGCGGAAGATCGCCGTCGCTCCAGGGGGCGGGGAGGTGTACGCCCTCGCCATCGACCCCGAACTGGCCCTTCTGGACTACCTCCAGATGTTCTACAAGATGGGCGGCGCCGGCCGGGCCCTGAAGAAGCTCGGCGCCATCGACTTCGCCACCACCATCGCGCCGGGCCTCAGAGACGTACTCCTGACCGGCAAGGCGTGCGAGGCCGTGCGGCGCAAGGACAAGAGCGGGCGGTTCGTCTACGACTACGTGGTGATGGACGCGCCCCCCACCGGGCGCATCACCCGCTTCCTGAACGTCAACGACGAGGTGGCGGGCCTCGCCAAGATCGGCCCGATACACAACCAGGCGCAGGCCGTGATGCGGGTGCTGAAGTCCGCGGAGACGGACGTGCATCTGGTGACGCTGCTGGAGGAGATGCCCGTCCAGGAGACCGTGGACGGGATCGCCGAGCTGCGGTCGGCGCGGCTGCCGGTCGGGCGGATCATCGTGAACATGGTGCGGCCCGAGGTGTTGGACGCGGCCGACCTGGAACTCGTACGAAGCGTTCCGCGCGCCGCCGTGGCCAAGTCGCTGTCCTCGGCCGGGCTCGGCGGGGCGCGACGCGGCGGGAACGCCGAGCGGCTGGTGGACCCGCTGCTGGCGCAGGCCGACGAGTACGCCGAGCGGTACGCGCTGGAGCAGGAACAGCGGGCGGTGCTGGACGAGTTGGGGCTGCCCGTGCACGAGCTGCCCTTGCTGTCCGAGGGCATGGACCTGGCAGGCCTGTACGAACTCGCGCGCGAACTGCGGGAACAGGGTCTGACATGAGTTCGTTCACCAGGTGCGAGCGGTACGCGGTACGTCGGAAGCAGGGGATGTCATGAGTCGTCCGGAACCGGCCCACACGCACGACGCCGCTCGCCAGCCGCACCACCCCCAGCACCTCTCCCCCGCGCGCGTGCTCGACCTCGACCCGATGCTGGACGATCCGAAGACGCGGATCGTGGTGTGCTGCGGCTCGGGCGGCGTGGGGAAGACGACCACCGCGGCCGCTCTCGGCCTGCGGGCCGCCGAGCGTGGGCGGAAGGTGGTCGTGCTCACCATCGACCCGGCCCGCCGGCTCGCCCAGTCCATGGGGATCGACTCCCTGGACAACACCCCGCGCCGGGTGAAGGGCGTCGAGGGCGACGGCGAGCTGCACGCGATGATGCTCGACATGAAGCGCACCTTCGACGAGATCGTCGAGGCGCACGCGGACCCCGGCCGGGCGGCCGCGATCCTGGGCAACCCCTTCTACCAGTCGCTCTCGGCGGGCTTCGCGGGCACGCAGGAGTACATGGCGATGGAGAAGCTGGGGCAGCTGCGGGCCAGGGACGAGTGGGACCTCATCGTCGTCGACACGCCGCCGTCCCGATCGGCGCTGGACTTCCTGGATGCGCCCAAGCGGCTCGGCTCGTTCCTGGACGGCAAGCTGATCCGCGTGCTGCTGGCCCCGGCGAAGGTCGGCGGGCGCGCGGGGATGAAGTTCCTGAATGTCGGCATGTCGATGATGACGGGCGCGCTGGGCAAGCTGCTGGGCGGGCAGCTGCTGAAGGACGTACAGACCTTCGTGGCCGCGATGGACTCGATGTTCGGAGGGTTCCGCACGCGCGCGGACGCGACGTACAAGCTGCTGCAGGCGCCCGGGACGGCGTTCCTGGTGGTGGCGGCGCCGGAGCGGGACGCGCTGCGCGAGGCCGCGTACTTCGTGGAGCGGCTGGCCGCCGAGGACATGCCGCTCGCCGGTCTGGTGCTCAACCGGGTCCACGGCAGCGGCGCCGACCGGCTGTCGGCCGAGCGGGCGCTCGCCGCCGCGGAAAATCTTGAAGAGCCCCGCATTGTGGATCAGGAGGGAGGGAAAGCTGGACTTCGTAACTCCCCCGACACGTACGGCAGTTCAGAATCGGCCACTTCCGAGGTACCGGCTCCTGACGAAGGCTCCCCCGCCGCCACGGACATGGAGCACACTCCGGCCACGGACGAACCGCAGTCCGTCACTCCGCATGTGGAGCGGTCCGTCGACCAGCTCACCGCAGGCCTGTTGAGGCTGCACGCGGAGCGTATGCAGCTGCTCTCCCGCGAGCAGCGCACGCGTGACCGCTTCACCGCGCTCCACCCCGAGGTGGCGGTGGCCGAAGTGGCCGCGCTGCCCGGCGACGTGCATGACCTCACCGGCCTGCGGGACATCGGAAACCGGCTCGCGGCCAATCGGCCGGAGCTGCCTGATCCTGCGGTCGGCGCCTGAGGGAGTCCTGTCGGACCGAAGCCCTTCGGATCCGCTGAGGGACTGAGGGGAGGGCCCCTTGGGCCCCCTCAGCTCACCGCCGCGTAGTTCTCGTACACCTCGTCGTCGTCGAGCGGCAGGATGCCCGCCCCGCGCTCGTACTCCGTACGTGCCGTCTCGAGCAGCCGGCGCCACGAGGTGACGGTCGGCCGCCTGCGCAGCAGTGCGCGGCGCTCCCGCTCCGTCATGCCTCCCCACACGCCGAACTCGACGCGATTGTCCAGCGCGTCGGCCAGGCACTCCGTGCGCACCGGACATCCGGTGCACACCGCCTTGGCCCTGTTCTGCGCTGCTCCCTGAACGAACAGTTCATCCGGATCGGTAGTGCGGCAGGCCGCCTGCGCACTCCAGTCGACTACCCAGCCCATACCGGCGCCGTCCTCTCCCGAATCGAGGCTCCCCCACGGCGGCAGCGGCATATTCACCGCCGCCAGTTGAGGACGTTACGGAAGGTGGGCACAGCGCAACACCCCCAGCGGGCCCAATCTTGAATGGCCCGAACGGACTATGCGTAAGCGGCAGATCACCCGGGGGAGTGAGCTGGCGACATGCGTGACCTTCCCGGCAAAACGGGACAGTTCTGTTGAGTCACAACGGACGCCGGATGACACACAAGGCGGATTCGGACACGTGCCCAACAAAAAAGTTGGGGGACCGCCGCAACGATTCGGGGTCGCCGGACGTATTGATACGTGGCCGCACTGCTGTGACAGTTGAGAGCAGCTTAGGCCAAGGCCTGCGCGCCTGTCCGGCGAATGGGTTGCATTGCCGTGCCATGGCCGACATCACTTCTCCGTGGCGTGCTCACGCACGGTCGGCCCTCGGTTCGCTCATCTCTACGGTTTAGGCTGCCCTCATGCCAAAGAAGCGCTCGGGCGGTGGTCTCTCGCCAACGCAGCAGGCCGCCAAGTTCCTCGGTGTCAGTGTGCTCGCGGGAGCCGTGCTGGCGGGTATCGCGCTGCCGGCCGTCGGCGCACTGGGACTTGCGGCCAAGGGTTCGGTCGAGAGTTTCGACGAGCTCCCGGTCAGCCTCAAGACCCCACCGCTGAGCCAGCGCACCACGATCCTGGACGCCAAGGGCGGCACGATCGCCTCGGTGTATTCACGCGACCGCACGGTGGTCGACCTCAAGGACATCTCGCCGTACATGCAGAAGGCGATCGTCGCGATCGAGGACGCCCGCTTCTACCAGCACGGCGCGGTCGACCTGAAGGGCGTCCTGCGCGCCCTCAACCGCAACGCCCAGAGCGGCGGCGTCGCGGAGGGCGCGTCCACGCTCACGCAGCAGTACGTGAAGAACGTCTTCGTCGAGGAGGCCGGCGACGACCCGACGAAGGTCGCGCAGGCCACCCAGCAGACCCTGGGCCGCAAGATCAAGGAGCTGAAGTACGCGATCCAGGTCGAGGACGAGCTCGGCAAGAAGCAGATCCTCGAGAACTACCTGAACATCACGTTCTTCGGCCAGCAGGCATACGGCGTCGAGGCCGCCGCCGAGCGCTACTTCTCCAAGTCCGCCAAGAACCTCAAGCTCCAGGAAGCGGCGCTGCTCGCCGGCATCGTCCAGTCGCCCAGCCGGTACGACCCGATCAACGACGAGGCCGAGGCCACCAAGCGGCGCAACATCGTCCTGCAGCGCATGGCCGACGTCGGCGACATCTCCCAGGCGGACGCCGACAAGGCCAAGGAGACGCCGCTGGGCCTGAAGGTCAGCAAGCCCAAGAACGGCTGCATCACCGCGGTCAAGGGCGGCGGCTTCTTCTGTGACTACGTGCGCAAGGTGTTCCTGACCGACCCGGTCTTCGGCAAGAGCAAGGAGGACCGGGCCAAGATCTGGAACCAGGGCGGTCTGACGATCCGGACCACGATGGACCCGCAGGCGCAGAAGTCGGTCCAGCGGTCCATCAAGGAGCACGTCTACCAGAAGGACGACGTGGCCACCGCCGCCACCATCGTGGAACCCGGCACCGGCAAGATCCTGGCGATGGGCCAGTCCCGACCGTACGGCAACGAGGTCAAGAAGAACGAGACGGTGCTCAACCTCTCCGTCGACCTGAACATGGGCGGCGGCGCGGGTTACCAGCCCGGTTCGACGTTCAAGCCGATCGTGGCCGCGGCGGCCCTCGAGGGCGGCATGGCGCCGACGCAGGTGTACTCCTCGCCGTACGAGATGGAGTACCCGAGCCCGGTCCAGGCCTGCGACGGCAAGGTCTGGAACGAGAAGGGCGTCAAGCTCACCAACGAGAACGACTCCGAGGTCGGCCCGTACGACATGAAGGAGGCGACCGCGAAGTCGGTCAACACCTACTTCGTGCAGATGATCTCGGAGGTCGGCATCTGCCCGGTGACGACGATGGCGAAGAAGATGGGCGTCGAGCGGGCCGACGGCGGTGACCTCGCCCAGGCGCCGTCGATCGCCCTCGGCACCATGGAGATGTCTCCGCTGACGATGGCTGCCGGGTACGCGACGTTCGCCTCGCGCGGGATGTACTGCACGCCGGTCGCCATCGAGTCGGTCACCCAGAAGGCCGGCGGGAAGACGCAGTCCCTGGAGGTCCCGAAGTCGACCTGTCGGCGCGCGATGTCCGAGACCACCGCCGACACCATCAACACCCTCCTGAAGGGCGTGGTCGAGGACGGTACGGGCACGGAGGCGGGCCTCGGCAGCCGTCCCAGCGCCGGCAAGACCGGTACGACGGACGAGCGGTACGCGGCCTGGTTCGTGGGCTACACGCCGAACATGGCCGGCGCCGTCTGGGTCGGCGACCCCACCCACAAGCGGAAGATGCAGGGCATCAGCATCGGCGGTGTCTGGCACGACAAGGTGTTCGGTGGTGAGGTGCCGGGCCCGATCTGGCGCGACATGATGACGGGCGCCCTGGACGGCAAGGACGCGCCCGACTTCAACCTGGTGAACATCCCGGACCGGGAGAAGGACAAGGGCCGCGACGAAGACGAGGACGACGACGGCGACAACGGGAACGGCAACGGAAACGGCAACAACGGGGGCTTCATCGGCGGCCTGACCGACGGAGGCATCACCGGCGGTGCGGACGGCGGCACGGATGGCGGCACCTTCCCGTCGCCTTCGTTCTCGATCCCGGAGGGCTGGTGGCAGGGCCAGACGAACGGCAACGGCAATGGAGGCCGCGGCTGACTCTCCGACGGCCCGGGCATCATTGCGCCGGCTAGGCACTATGGGCACTCTCTCGGCGGACGCCGTGACGTGATCACGCGCAGGCCCCGCCACGAGGGTGCCCATATTGGGAACTCGGCCTGCGGCCTCCCGCCGGGCTCAGCTCAGGGCATGACGGCGGCGATGACGACTGCGACCGGCAGGAACACCACGGCCGCCGCCATCAGCCAGCCCACCCTCCACGAGGTCTTGTCGCCGACCTTCACGCACAGCACCGTCACCAGGACGAGATAGACGGTCAGCGGCACGATGAGGATGCCGGCGCCCACGGTTGACTCCTCAGAGAGACGCGAGCCCGGGGCCGCCGAGAGCGGCCCCGGGCTCTTCGTTCGGTTCGCCCGACGACCGGAGCGGGGGCGGGCCGCGCTCAGCCGGCGAGCAGCTTCTTCACCACGGCGGCGACCCGGCCGCCCTCCGCCTGGCCGGCCACCTTCGGGTTCACGATCTTCATGACGGCGCCCATGGCACGCGGACCCTCGGCGCCCGCCGCCTTGGCCTCCTCGACCGCCTGGGCGACGATCTGGTTCAGCTCGTCGTCGCCGAGCTGCTTGGGCAGGTACGTGGCGAGCACCTCGCCCTCCGCCTTCTCCCGCTCGGCCTGCTCGCTGCGACCGCCCTGCGCGAAGGCCTCGGCCGCCTCGCGGCGCTTCTTCGCCTCGCGGGTGATCACCTTCTGCACCTCGTCGTCGGAGAGCTCGCGCTTCTCCTTGCCCGCGACCTCCTCCTTGGTGATCGCGGCGAGCGTCAGCCGGAGCGTCGAGGAGCGGAGCTCGTCGCGCTCCTTGATCGCGGCGTTGAGGTCTTCCTGCAGCTTCGACTTGAGCGTGGTCATGGGGTCGATTGTCGCAGGTGTGGGCAGCGGAACGCCCGTTGATTTCAAGGGGCCTGCGCGCAGGCGTCGTACCGGAGTGGTCGACGGCGGCCGGGCACGGGGCACTTCCGTGGTCTGACACGATGGACGTATGCGCGCGCGATACGGAGTACCCCTGGGCATCACGGCGGTTGGCGCTGCCGGTCTGCTGTATTCGGCGGGTTTCGAGGCCCGCTCGTTCCGCCTGCGACGGGTGACGGTGCCCGTCCTGCCCGCCGGCATGCGTCCGCTGCGCGTGCTCCAGGTCTCCGACATCCACATGGTGAGCGGCCAGCGCAAGAAGCAGCGCTGGCTGCGCTCACTGGCCGGCCTGCGCCCCGACTTCGTGATCAACACGGGCGACAACCTGTCGGACCCGGAGGGCGTGCCGGAGGTCCTGGACGCGCTGGGCCCGCTGATGGAGTTCCCCGGCGCATACGTCTTCGGCTCCAACGACTACTACGGCCCCAGGCCGCGCAACCCTGCCCGCTACCTGCTGGAGAAGGTCCAGGGCCGCCACGGCCTGAACGGCAACCCGCCCGTCGTCGGCGCGATCCACAACCCCTGGGAGGACCTGCGCGACGGCTTCGACGCCGCGGGCTGGCTCAACCTGACGAACACGCGCGGGACGCTGAAGGTCGAGGGCGTGTCGGTGGAGCTCACCGGCCTGGACGACCCGCACATCAAGAGGGACCGGTACGAGCAGGTGGCCGGCGGCCCGTCGGGCGCCGCGGACTTCTCGATGGGCGTGGTGCACGCGCCGTACCTGCGCGTCCTGGACGCGTACACGGCCGACGACTACCCCCTGATCCTGGCCGGGCACACCCACGGCGGCCAGGTCTGCATTCCCTTCTACGGCGCCCTGGTCACCAACTGCGACCTGGACACGGACCGGGTGAAGGGCCTGTCGACCCACACGGTGGAGGGCCGTACGTCCTACCTGCACGTCTCCGCGGGCTGCGGCGCGAACCGCTACACACCGTTCCGCTTCGCCTGCCCGCCTGAGGCCACGTTGCTGACGCTGGTGGGCCGGGAGTAGGGAGCCGTCG
>NZ_JBVKAU010000004.1:178406-689062 GCF_055657525.1 Streptomyces sp. NPDC107522
GTTCGGCGGGTCGGCGGGTCGGCGGGTCGGCGGGTCGGCGGGTCGGCGGGTCGGCGGGTCGGCGGGTCGGCGGGTCGGCGGGTCGGCGGGTCGGCGGGTCGGCGGCGTAACGATGGCGGGGGATTCCTGTGGTTCTCGGGTAACCCGCACGGGTTACCCGTATCGCCCCATTCGCCCGTCCTGCTTAGCGTGAAGGGCATGACCGCCCCGATACCCAGGGACATCCCGGATCTCCCCGCGATACCGGGCATGCCCGTGCTGCTGCCCTCCCATGTCCCCGCCACGGCGGTGATGAGCCCCGTGCCTCGCCCCTTGGCCGCCGCATACCGCCTGCTGGTCGCACTGGCCGCGGCCGCGGCGGTGACGGTCGAGCTGGCCCTCGGCAGCCCCCTGCGCACCCTGAGCCACTTCGCGATCCAGAGCAACATCCTGCTGGCCCTGGTCCTCGCCGCCGCGGCCCGCCGCGCCTGGACCGCCCGCCGCCCGCTGCCGTCGGCCCTGACGGGCGCGGCGCTGCTCTACGCCGCGGTCACGGGCCTCGTCTACCACCTGCTGCTGGCACACGGGGCGAGCTCCTTCGCGCTCCCCGGCGTCCTCACCGGCGAGGCCACCACCCCGACCGGCTGGCACGCGCTCACCAACCAGATCCTGCACACGGCGACGCCCCTGGCGGCCGTCCTGGACTGGCTGCTCCTCACATCCCCCGGCCGGCTGCGCCTGCGCCAGGCGGTGACCTGGATGCTCTACCCCCTCGCCTACCTGGCGTTCTCCCTCATCCGAGGCGAGCTCCTCCCCGACAGCCCGGCCCGCTACCTCTACCCGTTCCTCGATGTGGCCCGGCACGGCTACAAGAGCGTCCTGGCCAACGCCCTCCTCATCGGCCTCGCCATCTACGCCCTGGCCATCCTCCTCGTAGCCCTCGACCACGCCCGCCCCAACCCGATCCGCCGCCGCATCCATCACCGCACGAAAACCGGATTTCGTCTCCAGCCACCAGTGGGCTAAAGTAAACGTCGTCGCCGCGACAAGCAGTGACATCGGGGTGTAGCGCAGCTTGGCAGCGCGCTTCGTTCGGGACGAAGAGGTCGTGGGTTCAAATCCCGCCACCCCGACAGAGAAGTAGCAGGTCAGAGGCCCCCTTCCTCCAGGAAGGGGGCCTCTGCTCGTCAGTGCGTGTCTATCTGCGTGACTAAGCTCCGCGAACCACGTATGGAGTTCCGCCCCGAGGTTGTTCGGTGGGGCGCCGACGCGTTGATCGCTTCGGGCCTTAGCGAGGCGTCTTCCGCTGGTAGTACCACCGCTCAAAGGCTGCGTATGCCGCGGCGATGCCAACGCCGGTCCCCAGCCACAACCCAGCACTCATGTAGCCAAGTGGAGCGCCGACCAAGGTACCGGCCACGGCCACCAGCACCGCGAATTTGCCGATGCCCTCGCACGCGAGCCGCCAACCGTCTCTATCCCACCTGGCTTCACGCCAACGTCCGTGCAGCTGTGCGGCCGAGCAAACAGCGCACAACTGCAGAACGTGCTGACTCATGCCAACCGTGCCAATGCCCACCATCGCCACGCGCTGTGCGGTGTTCTCGCAGTCCTCAACGAGGTGGTGTGGGTGCGCCAGCCGACACGGGCACTCGCACTCCACCTCCCCCATCGCTTGGTGATGGAGTTCGAAACCCTCAGGGCGCCAGGCCGTACGACGCCGATTGGGTCCGTCTGGAAGATCCGGCAGCATGTAGCCATCCAGGTCACGTGGCATGGTCCCCCTGGGCTGTGCCGTGAGTGCATGTGTGGAGCGCAGAGCGTAGCGGTTCTGACCAACATCAGCGGTCAGTCTCACTCTCGAAAATGCTGTCCATGACGACCGCACCCGTTTGGATCACGGGGCAGATCTGCTTGCGGTAGACCTCCTCGGTCACGGCCGTGCCGGAGTGGCCGACAAGACGGGAGATCTCCTCCATCGGGACACCGCGGTCGGAGAGTAGGGACACGAAGCTGTGGCGGAGCTCTCGGGGCGTCCAGTCGTCGGCGTTGATGCCCTCGGCCTCCTTGAGTGCCTGGCGGCAGGCGCGCCGGACGTTGGTCGCGTCGAGCGGCTTGCCGACGGCCGACGAGAAGACCAGGCCGTGTCCCCCCACTTGTCGCCAGCAGCGAGCCGCTCCCAGGCCTGGTCTTCGAAGTGCTGCCAGAGGACCTCCACGCAACGCGCCGGCAGAGCGAGCGTTCGCCGGGACTTCCGGGTCTTGATGTCGCCGCCGCGCCGGACCGAGCGCCATACCGCGATGTGCGGAGGCTGCGGCGGATCGGCGTCCGGCCTTCCCTTCAGGAAGACGTGGTCCCAGGTGAGAGCCCTCAGCTCCTCTGTTCGGGCACCGGTCAGCAGGGCTACGACGATGTAAGCGTGCATCGAGGTCCCCTCGGCAGCCTTGAGCACTGCCTCGGCCTGGGCCAAGGTGAGCGCCTTGGACACCCGCCTGGCCCTGGGGTACTGAGCACAGTTCGACGACGTTGCGCTTCATCTTGTCCCGAGCCATGGCCCGCTTGACCGAGCGGTTCAGGCAGGAATGGACGGCCTGCAGCGTGCGGGTGCTGAGGGTCTTGGCCTTGGCAGCCAGCCAGCGATCGCGTCCTCGACACTGAGGTCGCGGAGCTTGCGGGCACCCAGAGCCGGAATCACGTGGTTCTGGGTCAGGATGGTGCAGTTCTCAACCGTGCCGGGGTCACGGCCCGCCAGGCCATAGGCAAGCCAGTCGTTCACGGCATCGGCGACCGTATAGCCCGTGGGCGCGATAGCGAGAGCGTCCTCATGATCCCGCAGCACCCCCTTGAGCATGTTCTTCGCCTCTGTTTTGGTCTTGCCACTCCCCCGCTTGACGATCCGCTTGCCGCTGGGATCGAAGCCAAGGTTCGCCGTGGCGATCCAACGCTGTCGCTTCTCATGCCAGTGGGGCCCGCCGTCACCGCGGCTGCGTCGCTTGGTCATCAAGCGGCCTCTTCCAGCTGGTGCTGGATGAAGTCGCGTACGGCGTCGGCAGGTATCCGGCGGGCACCATCAATCTTGATCGAGGCCAGCCGGTGAGTACGGATCAGGTGGTAGAGCTTGGATCGTCCGACCTTGAGCCGCGCCATGGCGTCCGACACGGTCAGCAGTTCAGGGTGGCGGTGGTCATGCTGCGGCTCCTTCCAGGGCGAGGTGATCACGTAGGGCTTCGCGGGCGGTTTCGCGGTTGAGCTGCAGGTCGCGGGCGATGGTGGCGGCGAGGGCGGATTCACCGGGGGTGTGGCCGTGTCCGGCGTACTGCCAGTCGGCGAGGACGAGGACGGTGTCCGGCTCGCAGCCGTCCAGACCGAGTGCTTCGCGTTCCTGGGCGGCGCGGAAGTCGGCGCGGGCCTGACGAAGGGCGCCGAGAGTGGTCGAGTAGCGGCGGGACTTGGACGAGAAGTGGCCGTGGAAGCCGAGCATGTGGGCCCAGGCCCAAAGGCGGCGGTCCGGGTAGTGCGGATCGAGTGCCTTGCAGGCTTCGATCAGGCGGCGGGTGTGGCCCGGGTCCGGTTGGCGGTCGAGTTCGGAAGGTTCACCGATGCGGCGTTCGAGGGTTCCGGTGTTCTCGGCGGCCTTGGTGGCGTACTTGGCGACGTAGGAGGCGACGGCCTGTTCGGTGATGTCGGAGCCGTCGCCGAAGGCCTTCACGGGCCGTACGCCGAGCTGTGTGCCCCAACGGAAGGTGCGGGCGGGTTGGTCGTCGGCGGCCGGGACCGAGACCGAGGTGTACGAGCGCACGGCGGCAGCCCGGATCGCATCGGCGAGGAGGTCGACGGTGGCCCAGGCGGGCGGCGGGGTGTCGGGTCCTTCCGGGCCGTCGAAGCCCGACTCGCCGGAAGCCTACGGGGCCATGATCACTCGCCCCAAAGCAGCTCCAGCCCAAAGCCGCTCCGTAAGTTGGTAGGCGGTCCGGAAGAGTGGGGTGTGGCTCTAAAGTCGCTTGCCCGAGTGGCTCCGGCGGAGTGGCCGCCCCGCTCCTCGGGACGCCTTGACCGCTGATTGAGATGTGCGGATCGGTCGCTGTTTACGGAGCTGACGGCGGGGTGTCCTCGGACTGAAGCGGCACACGCTGTCCGAGGGCGAAGGAGGCACACATGACCACACAGGCGCCCTGTTTATGGGTCGGTATCGACGCCAGCAAGGCCCACCACTGGTGGGTCGCGATCGACGACACCGGCACCACCGTGTGGAGCCGGAAGGTCAGCAACGACGAGGCTGCGATCCTGGCCGGCCTGAGCGAGGTCCTTGCACGGACCGGCGATGCCCGATGGGCTAGTTGACCTCACCGGCACCGCCCCCGCCCTGCTGCTGGCCCTGCTCGCCAGTCAGGGCCAACGGGTCGTCTATGTTCCCGGACGGACGGTCAACCGCATGGCCGGCGCCTACCGGGGCGAGGCCAAGACCGATGCCCGCGACGCCTACGTGATCGCCGACACCGCCCGCCTGCGACGCGACTTCGCCCCCGTCGACGTACCCACACGCCTGGCCGCCGACCTGGCCCTGCTCACCGCCCACCGCTCCGACCTGATCGCCGACCGGGTCCGCCTGCTCAACCGCCTGCACGACGTGCTCACGGGTATCAGCCCCGCTCTGGAAGCGGCCTTCGACTACGCCGACCACAAGGGCGCCCTCATCCTGCTCACCGGATACCAGACGCCCGCCGCCCTGCGCCGCTGCGGCCAAGCCCGCCTCACCCGCTGGCTCGCCACCCGAGGCGTGCGCCACCCCAACACGGTGGCCGCCACCGCCGTCCAGGCCGCGCACGCCCAGCACATCACGCTGCCCGGCCAGGACACCGCCGCTGACATCACCGCAGACCTCGCCCGACAGGTGCTGGCCCTGGACGACCGGCTCAAGCAGCTCGACCGGCAGATCCGCGACACATTCCGCACCCACCCGCAAGCCCCCGTCATCGAGTCGATGCCCGGTATAGGCCCCATCCTGGGCGCCGAATTCCTCGCCGCCGCGGGCAACCTGGCCACCTACCCTGACGCCGGCCATCTCGCCTCCGCCGCCGGTCTGGTCCCGGTCGCCAAGGACTCCGGACGCCGCACGGGCAACCTGCACCGGCCCCACCGCTACAGCCGCCGCCTACGCCGCGTCTTCTACCTCTCTGCCCAGACCAGCATCATCCGCGACGGCCCCAACCGCACCTATTACCTCAAGAAACGAGCCGAGGGCCACAAGCACATCCCCGCCGTCATCGCCCTCGCCCGCCGCCGCGTCGACGTCCTGTGGGCCCTACTCCGCGACAACCGCACCTTCACCGCAACCCCGCCCACAGGCACAGCCACGGCCGACGCAGCTTGACCCGGTCATTAAGACTCCACCGACAGCGTTTGCCGCTTCTGGACCAGATCAAAACCGCCATGGGTGGTCGACTATGAGGTGCCGAAGCCCTGTGGCAACCCCCGCCAGGCACACCCACTGACCCAACCTAAGGACGTTGTCCGCTCCGCCACCTCTGACCGCGTTCGTTGCTCTGGGAACAGCGACCCGCACGATCCAGCTCCAGGTACCCACCTCATACGGGCCTACGTCAGCCCTCACCATGCAGGACGCGGCCTTAACGTGTATTCCTCATGACTGGCAATGGATTTACGTCAATGGCCGAATTCCGCCACCTGGCGATAGGAACCTCAAATGATCCTCAACTTTTGGAACTCGATTGACATGCTTTTCAGTTGCCTCATAGGTTGAAGATGTCGACCCGACATGGGGAACCGAATCCAAAGAACGGGGAATTTAGTGCACACGACAACAAAACTAATCCTAGCCGGAACAGCAACACTCGGCCTCTTAATCTCGGCGCCTGCCACAGCATCAGCTGCTACTAAGGGCCGACCGACCGGATGCACGCAACAGGTCGTCGACACAAAGCTGACTGTGGCGAAGTGCAGCAACTCGCACGGGGGCCACTACCGCGCCGTGGCGGTATGCAAGGACACAGACAATGGCCGCATCTACCTCTTCGATGGCGACTGGCGGAACAATGGCTCGTGGTCGAAGGCCTACTGCCAAGGCTCGACCAGAGTTCAGAGCGCCGGCATCGAAACCAAGGTGACCTGATATCGACGCGCCAACCCTCCACACATGGCACCCCTCTAAATGACCGCGCGTCGAAAGGATTCGCACCAATGAAGAAAATGTCGGCTCTTGTAATGGGTGGCGTGATAGCCGCCTTCTCCCTCGGATTCCAGGGGGCAGCATCCGCAGCGCCCACGGGGGTAAAGGCTTGGCCAACGGGCTGCAGAGCACAGAGCAACTTCAACAACGGCGCGATGGCCAAGTGCGATGACAGCAACGGCGGCCACTACAAGGCCAGCGTCACGTGTATACGCCTGGACGGGGGCGGCCTTATCGACATCGATGCTCCCCGTTGGCGTACGAGCGGCTGGTCACAGGTCTACTGCCCAGCACTGACCAGGTTCAAGTCGGCCGCGTTCATCACCAAGTCCACGTAAGGACGACGGCACAGGCACGCTTTGCGTACCGCCTCGCCCCTTAGGCCTTAGACTGCCACCCGGCGGCCTTCGCTCGTTCATGGGTCCCCGTCAGCTTGCTGAGGGGGACCCTGTGTCTGTTTATTGTTCTCACGTGGGTGATGGCGAATTCGTACCGCACTCACACGGCCGCCCCCCGACGGCAGTGACGCAGCGAGCACGAACGGCGACGGCGCTCGACGATCAGTAACGGCATTGGCGCGAACCCGCGAGACGGGACCGTTAGCCCTTGCCCGCATCCTGTAAGCGCCAGCTCGTCACCTGGGTGAGTGTCTAACTGCGTGACAACGCTCATGCGCAACAGCGGACAGCCGCACACACGCGTGGAGCAGGTGAGAGGCGCACAAGCCCAAGGCAGAGTGCCCGCCCAAGTTGCTTCGGGACGAAAAGGTCGTGGGTTCAAATCCCGCCACCCCGACCGTGAAGTACCAGGGGCCTGATCCGCAACCCGGGTCGGGCCCCTGAGTGGTCGGCGCTGATCCGGAGCCCATCCCGAAGATCCGTTCTCGAGCGCCTCCCAGGACAGAGGTCATCTCCGGCCAAGTTCTCCCCCACCGCAGAGCGCGGTTACAGCCTCCGCGAGTTCGCAATCACCATAGGCCCGGTCCACGGCGATTACCGACGGCCAGGAATCCGAAGAGCCCTGCGTTCAAACCCGGCGGCCCCCTCTGTGCCGCCTGGCCCTGGGGATCAGGCATGTCTGCCATGTCTTGCGCACGGTGGGGAGGGAGGCCGCGTCCCGCCTGGCCGCGGGCACAAACACTCTGCGTGCACGACCGGTTCCGCTGTCGCGAGTCGTACGAGCAGGGGATCCCACGGGGCAGCGGCGGCCCGTACGACGGCCTCAGGATCCAGTGGGCCCTGGTGGAACGCGCCTGGACCGGGCCGAGACCACGCCTGCCCGGGACCCTCGGCAGTCATCCGACGAGCAGCGCCTCTCGGCTCTCGCTCCCCTGCTCCGAACGTGGCCCGCGACCAGGGACGATCCAGAGGCGTCGCGGGTCTGTCGACGGTTCGCGGGCGGGGTGTCGGCGATCTGGGCAGCGGTGGCGGTGGCCCGATCATTTCCACGGCCGCTCCTGTTGCCAACTCCTGTGGAATTAACGACCTTTCACGCCGATGACGGCTGGGAAGGCTAGTCGTAGGCTGTCGGGACCAGGCGGGAACGAACTCGATGGCATCTGGGGGAGGTCACGAGGTGGAGGACCGCAGCGCCGCACGCGTGCGCAATGAGCTCATGGCGGAGATCACCCGTGTACTCACGACATCGGAGACCATGCGGCGACAGGCCGGTGCCGACATGGTGATCCAGGATCTCACCGAGGAGTTGGGGCCGCGTACCGGTCTGGACCCGCGGCAGGACGCTCCACTGGGGCTGTGGCTGAGGCAGCTGGTCAAGTCCTGTGCGGCCGCCGACGAAGGGCTGCAGACACTGGCGCGGTGTCTGGACTACGCGGAGCAGGGGTCGGAGAGCGCGCTCGCACTGTGGCGGCTGGTGGACGAATGGGAGGCTGCGGCCTTCTTCCAGGACACCGACCTGCGTCCCTTGCGACCCGTGCTGCAGAGCATCCGCTCCACCTCTTTACTGACCACACTCGCCCGCCGTGCCAGCCACGCACGCACTCAGGAACTGCATGGCTGGTGCACCACCGGCTGGGAGGTGTTCCTGCATCTGGCCGGGAACAACACCGCGGCCGACGAACTCCCCCCTTCCATGGCCTTCCTTTCGCTGGCTGCCGAGCATCTGGTGAAGGAGGGCCGCACCCAGGACGCGGAGGAGTTACGGCGCTGGAACCGCAGACAGGCCCAACTGCGCGGGCTGACGGACGAGATGGCCGGCTGGCAGCACGGCGGGAGCGCCGCGCCGTCGGTCGAACCGTCCCTCCATCCGGCGTATCTGCTGATCCAGTTGGAACCGGACGGCGTGGACCCGGACAGCTACTACGTGTCGCACTGGCGGCAGTCCGACACCGATGGGTGGCATCCGATACCGGGTGAGACCGTCAAGCTCCACCGGGACGAGCTCCCCGGCGCGGTGGACCGGCTGATCGAGGAGGCCGAGGAGCTCTGGTCGGACCTGCGTCAGCCAGTGGTGATCGAGTACATCCTGCCCTGGGACCTGCTGGGAGAGCCGGTGGAGTGGTGGAACAAGGAGCGCGACGCGCCCATCCCCACGCCGCTGGTGATGGACTACACCGTTGTGCTGCGGAGTTTCGACCGGCTGCGCAAGGGAGCCTGGCACCGGCCTTGGAACAACCGCTGGAGGCAGCTGAAGGAGCGGCCGGCCGAGAGCCGCTCGCACTGGAGCCAGCCGGACCGGTCCGCCTTCCATCTGGAACGTGAACTCAAGGAGGACGAGCAGATCGTCTGCCTCATCCTCAGCGAGCCACCCGGCGCCGAGTCACCGGCCGCCCGGCAGGAGTTCGTCGCGGCCCTCAGAGCCGGCATCCCGGCCCTGCTCTGGGACAGGAGCGGCTCGGGTGTCGCGTTTCGCGAGGCCGCGGCGGACATCGTCCGGGACAGGGGTCTGGCCGGGCTCCTGGAACGCACCCGGCGATGGCGGAACGAGGCGCTGGCGCTCGGGCCCGAGGGCTGGGACGGTCATGTCGGGCGCCATCTGGCTCTGCTCCTGGACGACCCGGAACGCATGCCCGGGCCATCGGCTCCGGGTGGTGATTCCGGCGGCACTCGATAGAAGTCGCCCACGGTCGGGGGAGAGAGGAGGTCGCACTCCGTGATGCCAAGTACGTCCGTCGGAGCAGGCGACCACACGTCCGCGTCGCGGGTAAGCTGCCCCGTGCACGGGGTGGTTGTCGCATTTGTCGGCGGAGACGCGTCCCCGTCACCGCAACGACACCACCACCGATCCCCTGCGAGTGACCATGCCCAGTGACGACGCTCGGTACGAGCGGTTATGGGGCAGGGCGGCCTCCGCGGCCATGCGGGACGCTCCGATCTCCGAGGACGATGCCACGCGGACGGAAGCGGTCCTGGTCGTCGACTCCCACGTGAGCATGCGCGTGTGGGACCAGGTCCTCCGGGCACTGCCGGGAATCCTGGCCGAGAGCTTCACCGATGTGCGGGTCGTCCACCTGTACGGCACGGACGAAACGGCGCCGTCCCGGGTACGGACCGACGAACCGGTGCCGGGACCCGCGCGAGACGCGACCCGGCGCGTGATCCTGCTCGTCACTGACGGCCTGGCAGCCGGCTGGCATCTGGGTGCGGTACAGCCTCTGCTGCGGGACTGGGGGCTCGTCCTGCCGGTCACCGTGATCGACGTACTCCCGCCCCATCTGTGGTACCGCACCGGCCTCGACGTGTCCCACGTTCAGGTGAGCGCGCCACGGCCCTGGACGGCCAACGAAGCCTGGGAGTGGCGCCCACGGGAGGTACCGCCCGAGTTCCGGGCGATGGAGCTCGGCGAATGCGAAGGCGAAGGGGAAGCGGAGGGGGCAGGCGAAGGAGAGGGTGCGGAGGCAGGGAGCGCGCGGGTCGTCGTGCCCGTCCTCTCGCTCGCCCACCACGGGGCGCGCGCCCTGTCCGCCGTGCTGGCCGGCAACGAGCCACGCTGGCTGGACATGCCGGCGATATTCGCCCACCGCTGGAAAGCCCGGCCGGACTCCGCCCGGGCTCTGCCCTGGGTGTCCGATGTCCCCGGCGCCCCGAGTCCGGGGTCCGCGGCCGGCTGGGTCTCCGACTTCCGCGCCGCCGCCTCCCCCACCGCCTTCCAGCTCGCCACCCGCCTCGCCGCAGCGCCGCTGAGCCTGCCTGTCGTCCGCAGACTGATCCGCTGCACGCCCGGGGCCGGACCTGTGCACGCCGCCGAACTCTTCCTGAGCGGCCTGGTGCGCGCCACGGGCATCCGTGACGACGCCGCGGCGGCCGTGGTGTACGAGTTCCTGCCGGGTGTCCGTGCACAACTCCTCGCCCTGGGGCGGCGCAGCGCGACCCTCCGCACGCTTCGCGAGGTCCGCGACGTGCTGGCCGCCGACCCGGCGAGCGCATCGCTGCTGCCGCCGCCATCGGCGTCACTGAGCGACACGGCCGTCCCGGCTGTCACGTCTCGCAACGCCGGGTTCCTCCGCGTGGAACTGCAGGCGCTGATCGCCGTGTCCTTCCTTCAGCGTGCCGGAATTCTGCGTAATGCCCTGAAATGGCACGATCGACGGTACGGGGTGCGCCTCACCAAGCAGCCGCCCGCCGTTTCCGACGTCACCCCGTCCCCCCCTTCCGCAGCAGACGAAGGAGCGCCGCGCATGTCGAGGACACCCCAGCGCACAGAGGAAGGAGAGCGCACCACACAGCCGCGCATCTGGGGGAACCTGCCCCCACGCAACCAGAACTTCACGGGCCGCACCGAGCTCCTCGATCTGCTCGACCAGCGGCTGAGCGAGGGCACGACGACGGTCCTGCCGGAAGCGATCCACGGTATGGGCGGGGTCGGGAAGACGCAGCTGGCGATCGAGTACGCCTACCGCCACCAGTCCGAGTACGACATCGTCTGGTGGATCCCGTCCGAGCGGCCGGGACAGATCGGCCAGTCCCTGGTGGAACTGGCCCGGAGGCTGGGCCTGACCTCGTCCTCCGAAATCAACGTGGCGGGACCGGCGGTGCGCGAGGCGCTGCGCGAGGGACACCCGTACTCCCGCTGGATGCTGATCTTCGACAACGCGGACAGCCCGGAGCAGGTACGTCCCTATTTCCCGACCGGCGGCTCGGGGACGATCCTGGTGACCTCCCGGAACCGGCGCTGGGGACTGGTGGGCGGTTCCCTCGAAGTGGACGTGTTCACCCGGGAGGAAAGCAAGGAGCTGCTCCGCGGCTCCGGGCCCGCCCTCGCGGACGAGGAGGCCGAGGAGCTGGCCAAGGCACTGGGCGACCTGCCCCTGGCCCTGGTGCAGGCCGCGGCCTGGCGGGCCGAGACGGGCATGCCGGCCTCGGAGTATCTGCGCCTGTTCGAGAGCAAGAAGAACGAACTCCTGGAGACCGCCCCGCCGCCGGACTACCAGCTGCCCGTGGCCGCGGCCTGGAACGTCTCCCTCGACCACCTGGAGACCCGCAGCCCCGCCGCGCTCCGGCTGCTCCAGCTGTGCTCGTACTTCGCACCGGACCCCATCTCGCGGAAGATCCTTTCCAGCCGCGGGAACAGCAGCTCGTTCCCCGAGCTGGATGCGGCTCTGAACGACCCCATGAAGCTCGCACGTGCGATTCGGGAGATCAACCGGTACTCGCTCGCCCGTATTGACCACCGTACGAACTCCATCGAGATGCACAGGTTGGTCCAGCACGTTCTGATCAACCGTATGAGCCCACAGGAGCAGAACCGCATGCGCGAGAGCGCCCACTCCCTGATGGCGGCAGCCGATCCACAGACACCGACCGACCCCAAGAGCTGGGATCGATACGCTGAGCTTTACACGCACGTGATGGCCTCCGACGCCGTCACGTCGGACCAGTCGTGGACCCGTGAACTGGTGATCAACATCGCCAAGTACCTCTACCACTGGGGCGATCACGAAGTCGCCGTCGACTTCTCCGAGTCCGCCTGGACCACCTGGCGGGAACTCTTCGGCGAGGAGGACGAGCAGACGCTGCTGATGGGCCAGTGGCTGACCTGGATGTACTGGACGGTCGGCCGGTACCGCGACGCCTCGGATCTGGTCGAGCGCATTCGGCGGGTGTACGACCGCGTCGCGGCCCCCGACAGCGAGAGCGCCCTCGACGCGATTCAGACCGAGGCAGCCGTACGCCGTGCCGAGGGCCGTTTCCTGGTATCGGCGGAACTCGACCGCGTCGCCTACGAGCGGGCGGTCCGGGCCTTCGGCGAGGACGATCCCGTCACCCTCAACATCGCCCACAACCTGGGCGTGAGTCTCCGTCTCACCGGCGCGTTCCGGGAGGCGCTCGACCTGGACCGCAAGACCTGGGGCCTGAAGCTGCGGGTGTTCGGCCGTGACGAACAGCGCAGCCTCATCACCGAGAACTCGATCGCGGTCGACGTCCGCGAGACCGGGGACTACATCGGTGCGCGCCAACTCCAGGAGAGCGCCCTGGCGGCGTCCCGCGACCTGTTCGGCAGCCGCTATCCCGGCACCATCGACACCGTCCGCGAACTGGGTATCGCCTGCCGCAAGGCGGGAGATCACGTCCATGCCCTGGAATACGCCATCGAGGCGCACGAGGCGTTCACCCGCCGCTACGGCGAGACCCACCCCCGGTCCCTGTCGAGTGCCCTGTCGCTCGCCATCGCCCTGCGTCAGAACGGCGACCTGGAAGCGGCTCGTGCCCGGGGTGCGCAGGCTTGCGCCGGCTATCGCAAGGTGTTCCACGCCCGGCATCCGTACACCATGTCGGCGGACGTCGGGCTGGCGGTGTCCGAACGCCTCCTGGGCCGCCCGGACGAGGCGCGCCGCCTGGACGAGACGGCGCTGGCCACACTGACCGACGGACTCGGCGGGCGTCACCCCTTCACTCTCGTGGCTGCCATCAACCTGGCCAGCGACCTGGCCGCACTGGGCGAACACCAGGAAGCGGTCGCCAAGGGCCGGGAGACGCTGGAGGGGTGCCTGGAGACGTTCGGCCCGGACCATCCGACCACGCTCGCCTGCGCCGGCAATCTGGCCCTGGACCTGGTGTCCGCCGGCCTGGACGACGAGGGCACGGCCCTGCGCGGGGACACGAGGGAACGCCTCGAGCGGGTCCTGGACACCTCGCCCACAGGACAGGAGAGCGCTGCTCCCCACCCCGCGGCCGTGGACTTCCGGGAGGGCATCCGGGCGAACTGCGACATCGACCCCTTGCCTCTGTGAGGCGTACCCCTCAAGCCGCCGGGGTTCAGGCCGGTCCGGCGCCTTCGGCCAGCCAGGCGGCCAGGCGTACGGGATCGGCCCGGTTCCCGTAGGCCGCCTCCAGGGCCTCCTGTGTGGCCCTGGCCCGCTCCGGGAACCGGAGCAGGAGCCGGGAGGCGGCGCCGTGCTCCGGGTCGTCTGCCAGCGCCCGGCCGAGAACCGCCCACGTACCTGCCGGGTGTTCCTCGGTCAGCAGTTGCTCCACCAGAAGCCGGCGGGCGGCGGCCCGCTCGCCCTGGGCCAGGAGGACGTCGGCCCGGCCTGCCCCGCGCACCGGGTTTCCGGCCTCGTGGGTCCACTCTCCTCGTGGATCCATGATCCCGTGCCGGGCGAGAACGGCGGCCGTGTCCAGGCAGCCCGCGGCGGTGTCGGGTGCCGGACGCGGTGGTGCCGCGAGGGGAGTGGGCGGACGCGCGTCCCCCCTCCGCCACGCTTGTGCGGCCTCCTCGACGGCACGAGCCGACGGACGCAGATGGTGCGCACGCCACCTGGCGCGGTGGTCGGCCCCTGCCTCGCGGGCCAGGCGAAGCTCCGCACCGGGCACCTCCTCCGTCAGCCAGCGGGCACACAGCTCCCGCATGGAGTCCAAGAGGCGGCGCCCCACCGGAGTCAGCCGTGCGTGGTACCGGACGGCGTTCAGCGTCGACCACACCTGTTCACGGCAGAAGGCGAACTCGAAGTCGGCCAGCGGCGAACGCCTCGCCCCCGTGACCCGGCGGTGAGAACGCCAGAACCGGGTCACTCCGAAGAAGGCGTAGATCCCTTGCAGAAGCCCTTCCAGCGGACGGGGATCGTCCCGCCACGGGGCGTAGAACAGCTTCTCCTGCTCGTCGGGCGCATCGGCCCTGTGGAGCAGCGGATCGAGGTGGATCACGGCGCCGAGTTTGATGTGCTGGAACTCGTGCACCAGCGTGGCCGCCAGCTGGGAAGGGCTGTCCGGGAGGGAGGCGCTGACCCCGCCGAAGGCCTCCCCGGCGGAGCTGCTGTACGGCCGAAACCTTTCTCTTGGTTCCGTGGGCGCGATCGAGACGAGTCCGCCTCGCCGCATGGCCTCAGCGACGGCCGGCTCGTCGCGCAGCAGGATCTCCCACGTCTCGGCCAGCGACGACCGCCAGGCGCGGTCCTCGGCCGGTGACAGGACGCGCGGTGCCTGGGGTCCGGAGAAGGCCCGGTAGGGATCGTGCTCCTCCAGTACGAGGCGGAGGGGCGACTCCTGCGGACCGACCACGAGTCGGCGGGTCGGCTGCCAGCCCGTCGCGGGCCGCTGCCAGTCGGGGCCGATGCGAACCTCGGTGCCGGCCGCGGTGATGCGGAGGGTTCCGTCGTGTCCCGTGGCACGTGCGACGGTCCAGGCCTCCCTTACCGGGAGCGTCGCGCAGCCCAGGCCGGGCAGGGCCACGGCGCCCCACCACGCCGGAACCTCCAGGGAGAACGTCAGCCGCGCACGGGTCGCCGCGGCGACGGCCAGGGTGGACAGATGTCCGGTGGTGACCCAGAGCGGGGGCTCCTCCGCGGACCCGTCCCGAAGACGCCGTAACGCCGAGGACACCCATACGCCCGTTCCCGGAGCCATCAGGATCTCCTCGACGGCCTCGGGCGCTGTCCGCTGCGCGAGTTCGAGCAGGCTCCAGGCCTCGGTGACCGCCGCCTCCGCCGCCTCGGTGCCGGCGCCGGCCCGGTCGTAGAGGGCCCGAAGGAACAGCAGGCGGCGGCTGCGTTCGGCCCTCAATAACTCGCCGACCGTCTCACCCTGGTCGTCACCGTCGACAAGTGACCGGATTCCTTCCGCCGAAAGCGTGTGGAAGGCCGGACGATCCCGCGCCACGTCGGCCTCAGCACGCACCGGCTCTTCCCGCCTCACTCCCGGTGGGACGGGTTGGTGCCCGCCACTCTGACCGAGTACGGGTCGTCGATGTCACTCATCAGGCGATCGAGCGACTCCGACAGGACTGGGCCGTCCATCGTGCGCAGCGTCTCAAGGGACACACCCGAGAGATCCATGATCCCGGGACCAGTGGCAGGCGTAGCCCGCTCCACGGCTGCCAAGTTCCCTCCTGTTGATGGCCGTTGGCGCATTCGGCGTTCCCTCCCATGATGACCCAGTGGCGGAAGACCCGAAACCCTGCGTACCGGCCAGTCACCGCATGACGTCAGCCGTACTCGAGGTTCATCCGGTGCAGGACGTGCTCGACTCGGCGCATTTCCTCGGAACCCTGCTCCGCGTCCCGCAAGGCCGCCACCAGGGGGCCGAACGTGCCGGGATAGCTACGGCAGGTGCGCAGCAGGCCGTGGACCTCGAACCGCAGGCGGCTGTCACGCGGCCGATGGGCGGCGAGGCGGGGGTCGGTGCCGTCCAGGACGGTGTCCAGTCCGTCGGGCCGGCGCAGGCAGGGCAACGCGGCGATCGCATCCGTCAGTTCCCAGAGTTCCGCCGGGCTCAGCAAGGGCAGCGGCCGGGCGGGGGGCCCGGTGCCGAAAGTCCCTGAGCCGGCGGTTTCCCGCGGCAGGCCCAGGCATCTGCGCAGCAGGTCCGACTCGCCCTTGTCCAGCACGTCGTACCACCGCGCCATCGGTACGGCGGTCAGCCGAGCCAGGCCGTCCGACCGATGGTGGGCCGTGATCAGGCCGATGACCGCGTCGTCCCACCAGACGGCCGCTCCTGACATTCCTTCCCAGGGCGAGTGTTCCGGTGCGACGTGGTCGGCGGGAGGCGGGACGGCGACTTCCAGGGTTCCCTCACGGCGGTTGGAGAGAACCGACACCTTGCCCTCGACATGGCAGGAGTCGCGGTACCAGCCGGGCGGGCCACCGTCGGCGTGAGTGTCCCGGCGGCGTTTGAAGAGAGGGAAGCCGACCGCGGAGACGGGCAGGGTCACATCTGCCTCCGGGACAGCGGTGTACCGGGGCGGGCGGAGGGCGGTCGGTGCCCCGGCCGGCAAAGCGGTCAGCTCCAGCAGAGCCAGGTCGGCGGAGACGGAACACAGGGCGACACGGGCGCGGGCGGTCCACTCGGTGGGACGGTCCGCGTCGAAACGGACCCGGAGTGCGGCCAGGGGCGGCTCGACGACATGTGCGCAGGTCACGACGTATTCGTCGGTGACACGGTAGCCAGAACCGCGGCGGCCTGGTGTGCCGTGGGGCCTGCCGGTGATCACCTCGGCCACCCGGCTGATCTCCAGCCCCGTGGTCCTCCTCTCGTGTTCGCCCACATCAGGCCTCTACCCCTCCGCTCCGCTCCCTACGCCGCAGGCGTCCCCGGCCGCGGCGGGGGCATGGGTGACTTGTCCCGGATTTCCCCGTAGCATCGCCGCCTGTCCGCGCGCAGGGAGGCTCTGTGATCGAACTGACCGAGGTGGTACGGGAGTTGAGGAGTCAGCTCAACTCCACCCTGTCCGAGTCGGGCCCTGGACCGGTCCGCTTCGAGTTGGGGCCGGTGGAGATCGAGGCGGTCATTGCGGTCGACCGGTCCGGTGGGGTGGGCGGCAAGGTGAACTTCTGGGTGGTCGAGGCGAACGCCGACACGTCCATCGCCTCTTCCCGCACCCATCGCATCACCCTCACCCTGCAGCCCGTCCTGGTCGCGCCGGACGGTGGGCACCACAGGGTGCTGATCGCGGGCGATGAACTGGACCACGAGCGCTGAGGCCTCAGCGCGGTCCCATGACCTCGCCGGGAACCGCGTCGTCCGGCACCGGTCCCTCCCCTCGTGGGGACCGGTACCGGACGGCGGAGTGGTGTCGATCCGCAAGGTGACGGGCCGTGTCGGTGGGCGGCGGGTCAGTGGGGATCGAGCGGGCGTAGGGGGTGACCGAGAACGTGCGGCGCCATGAGTGGTCTCCCCGGGCTCCGGGCCGGTGGCCTGCCTGAGCGACGCGTGAGGGTTGCGCACTTGCGTCGTGATCCTGCCAGTTGCAAGGTGCCGGCGAGGAGGTTCCGGTCTCCGGACGAGGCCTTAACCGCAGGTCAGCCGTATAAAGTGAGTTTTCCGGTCCGGATGGCCGGGTGCGGCGGACGTAGCGGAAGTGAAGGAGTGGAGGCTTTGAGTTCCGACTCCGGGGCGCGCACCGCCTTCGCGGAACGGCTGGCGCTGCTGTACAAGGAGGCCGGCAACCCTCCGCTCAAGAGCGTCTCGGAAGCGGTCGTCCGGCTGCAGCGGGTCGACGAGCGAGGGCGGCCCGTACGGGTCTCCGCACAGCGGATCAGCGACTGGCGGCGGGCCAAGAACGTGCCGGCGCAGTTCGCCGCCCTGGTGGCCGTGCTGCACGTGTTGATTCCCCAGGCGCGGCGGGCCCGCCCCACTCCCGTTTCCGCCGGGCTGTACGACCTGGGTCAGTGGCAGCGCCTGTGGGAGCGCGCGACCTCCGGGGAAGGGGAGGACGGGGACCAGGGTGCCGTCGAGGTCCCGGCGGTTTCCGGTGGGGTGTGTCCGTATCGGGGGCTGGCCTCGTACCGGCAGGAGGACGCCCGCTGGTTCTTCGGCCGGGAGCGGAGCACGGACGACCTGGTCGGGCAGCTCCGCGCCGTGGAGAAGACCGGCGGCCTGGTCATGCTCGTCGGCGCCTCCGGGGCCGGGAAGTCGTCCCTGCTGAACGCCGGCCTGGTGCCTGCCCTGCAGAACGGTGCGCTGGGGGGCGGCGAGAGCGGCGGTCGGGCGAGCACGGTCGTGCAGCTGGTTCCGGGCAGTGATCCGCTCGCCGAGCTGACCCGTCGTGTTCCGGGTCTCGCGGACGTTCTCCTGTCCTCAGAACATCCAGCAGACACCGAGGGCCTGCGAAACCCGGAGGAACCGCAGGAAACCGCACCGGAGCGGCCCGACGACAGCGACGGGCAGGACCTCGGCACCGGCTTCCTGCAAGCCGCACGCGACGCCGTCCACGCCTGGGCCCGGCGCGAGGCGGCGTCCTCGGGCGCTCCTCCCGTCCTGATCGTCGACCAGTTCGAGGAGACCTTCACCCTCTGCCCCGACGAATCGGCCCGCCATGCCTTCGTCCAGCTCCTGCACGCGGCCTGTACCCCGCCCGAACCCGACGACCCGGCCCCCGTCCTCGTCGTCCTCGGCATCCGTGCCGACTTCTACGAGCAGTGCCTGGTCCATCCGGAGCTGGCCGACGCGCTGCAGCACCGGCACATGGTGCTGGGGCCGCTCACGACCCCGGAGTTGCGGGAGGCGGTGACCGGGCCGGCCAAGGCGGTGGGGCTGGAGCTGGAGCCGGGGCTGGCGGAGCTGATCGTGCGGGAGGTGAGTGCGGACGGGCCGCGCGGCACGCATGACGCGGGGGTGCTGCCGCTGCTGTCGCACGCGCTGCTCGCCACCTGGCAGCGCCGCAAGGCGGGGCGGCTGACGCTGGCCGGGTATCGCGCGGCCGGCGGGATTCAGGGAGCCGTGGCGGCCACCGCCGAGCGGGCCTGGTCCGGGCTGGACCCGGCGGCGCGTTCGGCCGCGCGGCTGCTGCTGCTCAGGCTGGTCCGGCTGGGCGAGGACACACAGGCGACCCGGCGGCGCGGGACGCGGCGGCAGCTGGCGGCGGAGTCGGCGGACCCGGGCAAGACCGAGGAGTCGCTCGAGGCGCTGGTGCGGGCCCGGCTCGTGACGCTGGACGCGGAGACCGTGGAGATCACGCATGAGGCGCTCCTCCATGCCTGGCCGCGGCTGCGGGACTGGATCGACGACGACCGGCAGGGAAATCTGCTGCGCCAGCGGCTGGAGGAGGACGGCCGGGCCTGGGAGGAGTCCGAACGGGACTCGTCGCTGCTGTACCGGGGCTCCCGGCTGGAGCAGGCCCACGGCTGGGCGCGCTCGGCCGGTGACACCTTCCTGACCCGGAGCGCGGTGGAGTTCCTGGCCGCTTCGGTCCGGCTGCGCAGGCGCACCGTCTGGATCATGCGGAGCGCGGTCGCGGCGCTGGTCGCGCTGGCGGTGCTGGCCGTCGGTGCGGCGGTGGTCGCCTGGCAGCAGCGGAACGACGCCATGTTCGCGCAGGTGCTCGCCGAGGCCGACCGCTTCCAGTACACGGACCCCTCGCTGTCCGCCCAGCTCGACCTGGTGGCGCACCGGCTGCGCCCGGACGACGAGGACGCCAACAGCCGGCTGATCTCGATCGTGAACGCCCCGCTGGCCACACCCCTGCGCGGCCACACCGGCGCCGTCTACCTCACCACCTTCAGCCCGGACGGACGGCTCCTGGCCACCGCCAGCTACGACCGGACCGTACGGCTGTGGGACGTGGCGGACAGGGCCCGGCCCGAGTCGCTGGGCAAGCCGCTGACCGGGCACGGGAGCTGGGTGAGCAGCGCGGTCTTCAGCCCGGACGGCCGCACCCTCGCCAGTGCCGCCGACGACGGCACGATCCGGCTGTGGGACGTACGGCAGCCGAGCCGGCCGCGTCCGCTCGCCGCGCCCCTGACCGGGCACGAGGGCACGATCTACCTGATCGCCTTCAGCCCGGACGGCCGCACGCTCGCCTCCGTCAGCGAGGACCGCACCGTACGGCTGTGGGACGTGGCCGATCCGACGCGGCCGAAGGCGCGCGCCACGCTGAGCGGCGCCGAGGCCGCCGTGCGGTCCGTGGCGTTCAGCCCCGACGGCCGCACGCTGGCGGCCGGGGGCGACGACGACACGATCCGCCTGTGGGACGTGGCCGAACCGGACCGGCCGAAGGCGCTTTCCACGCTGACCGGGCACACCGACCTGGTGCACTCCGTGGCCTTCGGCCCGGACGGCCGCACCCTCGCCAGCGGCAGCGCGGACGACACCGTACGGCTCTGGGACGTCTCCGACCGGCACCACGGCAGCCAGATCGGCGCACCGCTCACCGGGCACACCGGCCCGATCTGGTCGGTGGCCTTCAACCCCGCCGGCACGATGCTCGCCGCCGCCAGCGCGGACAGCACCGCGAGCCTGTGGAACGTCAGCGACCCGGCGTATCCCTCCCAGGTCGGCGAGCCCCTCGCGGGCGCCAGCGGGGAGATGTACGCGCTCGGGTTCAGCCCGGACGGCCGCACCCTCGCCACCGGCAGCGGCGACAGCAAGGTCCGGCTGTGGTCGATACCGACGTCGGACATGATCGGCGGCAACGGGGCGTTCCGCCCGGACGGCAAGGTGCTCGCCACAGCTGCCCGCGACGGACAGATCCGGCTGTGGGACGTACGGGACCCCGCCCGGCCGGTGGCGCTGAGCAAGCCCTTCCTGCCCGGGGACACCGGCCGGCGCTCCCTGGTGTTCTCACCCGACGGGCGCACGCTCGCGGTGACGACGGGTGAGCAGAGCGTGCGCCTGTGGAACGTCAGCGACCCGGCACGGCCGGTCGCCTACGGCTCCCCCATCTTCCTGCGCACCCGCTTCATGGGCCCCGACGCGCTGGCGTACAGCCCGGACGGCCGCACGCTGGCCACCGCCTACGACGACCGCACCATCCGGCTGTGGAACGTCAGCGACCCCGCCCACGTCGTCCCGCTCGGCGCGCCGATCACCGGGCACACCGGCTACATCAACTCCCTCGCCTTCAGCCCGGACGGGCACACCCTCGCCAGCGGCAGCGCGGACAGCAGCATCCGGCTGTGGAAGGTGACCGACCCCCGCCGCCCCACCCTGCTCGGCACACCGCTCACCGGTCACACCGGGCCCGTCAACGCGCTGGCCTACACCCCGGACGGCCGGACGCTGGCCAGCGGCAGCGACGACGACACCGTACGGCTGTGGGACGTCACCGACCCCCGCGAGGCGAGCCCGCAGGGCTCCCCCCTCATCGGCCACACCGAGGCGGTCGTGTCCGTGACGTTCAGCAAGGGCGGCCGCACCCTGGCCAGCGGAGGCAACGACAACACGGTCCGGGCCTGGAACGTCACCGACCCGTCCGACGCCTCGCCCATCGGCCAGGCGATGAGCCCCAACGCCAAGACGGGCAACTTCCTGTCGTTCAGCCCGACGAGCCGCATGCTCGGCGTCTCCAGCGGCACCGACACCGTCCGGCTCTGGAACCTGGACGTCGACGAGGCCGTCCGCCGCGTCTGCTCGACGACGCAGGGCGTGCTGACGCGGGAGAAGTGGCACGAGTACCTGCCCCGGCTGCCGTACGAGCCTCCATGCGCACAGTGACGGAGCCAAAACGGAAGTGATATGACGAGGGCTCGGCGGACAGCGGTTTCCGTGATCCCGATCACAACCCCTCCCCGCACCCGATCAGTCGACTCCCGTGACGCAGGCAGCCTTGTTACTGTTGGGCACAGCCCGATCGCTGGTGCATCCCCCGTCGCCAGCGATCGGGCCTTCTCATGTCCACGGCTTCGAGCAGTCGTACGCTGATCCTGTGCCCAAGCCCCGCACCCCGATCCTGCGCGACAACCACCGACACCAGTGGGAGAAGGACCGGGCCCGCTGCCCGCTCGTCACCCGGGCCGCGACCGGGGCCACGGAGCACGAGACCGGTCTGGAGCCACGGGACCTCGTCTTCCACGCGCGGTACCGCGAGGTCGCCGCGCCGCCGGACCTCGCGGACGCCTTCGGGGTGCCGCAGGGGACGACACTCCTGGAACGCACCTACCGCACCCGGTGCTCCGCCGAGAGCGCCCCGTTCGCCCTCGTGACCTCCTACCTCGTCCGCGACATGATCGCCGCGAACCCCGAGCTGCTGGACGAGACCAACGAGCCCTGGCCCGGCGGCACCCAGCACCAGCTCCACACGGTCGGCATCGAGGTGGGCCGGGTCGAGGAGCGGGTCACCGCACGGCCGCCGACGCCCGAGGAGGCGCGGGAGCTGGACCTGCCGCCGGGGACGTCGGTGCTCCTGCTGCGCAAGACGTCGTACGACACCGACGGCCGCGTCGTGGACGTGTCCCTGGCCACGCTGCCCGGCGACCGTACCGAACTGCTCTTCACGACCCCACTGGAGAGGTGGTGAGTCCCGCCGTGACCCGGCGCGTCATCATCGTCACCGCTGTCCACGGCCCTTCGGCGCCGTTCCTGCCGGAGGCCTACAAGTCGCTGGACCAGCAGGAGTTGCCGGCGGGCTGGGAGTGGCGGTGGGTGATCCAGGAGGACGGGACGACCGAGGAGGTCCGCCCGTACGTCCCCGACGACGCGCGCGTGACCTTCCGTCAGGGCCGGCCCGGAGGGCCCGGCGTGGCGCGCACCATCGCGCTGGCGCACGCCGAGGGCGCGTACGTGAAGATCCTGGACGCCGACGACCAGCTCACGCCGGGGACGCTGGCCCGTGACCTGGCCGCCCTCGAAGCCGACCCCGCCATCGGCTGGACCACCTCACGGGTCCTGGACCTCCTGCCGGACGGCTCGACGGCCGGTTTCCCCGGGGACCCCGACGACGGGCCGATCGAGCGGGGCGCCGTCCTCGACTTCTGGAAGGCGAACGACTTCCGCGCCCAGGTCCACCCGGCGACCCTGTGCGTACGCCGGGACCTGCTCCTCGGCCTCGGCGGCTGGATGGCCCTCCCGGCCTCGGAGGACACGGGCCTGCTGCTCGCCCTCAACTCGGTGAGCCGGGGCTGGTTCTCCGGGGAGGTCGGGCTCCTGTACCGGAAGTGGGAGGGGCAGGCGACGAGCCGGCCGACCCACGTCGACCCGGCGGAGCGGGCCGCCCGCATGGCCGTGGTGGAGGCCAGGGCGCGGGCGCTGGCGGCCTTCGGATGGCGGTATCCCTGTGCTCCCGACTCGGCCCTCCCGGCTCAGCCCTCCTGATCAAAGGGCAGTTCGAGCATCCGGATCGCGTTGCCGCGCAGCAGCTTGTAGGCCACGTCCTCGGGCAGCCCGCCCACATGCTCCTCGGCCACCCGCTTCGTCTCCGGCCAGGTCGAGTCGACGTGCGGATAGTCCGTCTCGAAGGTCGCGTTGTCGACGCCGACCGTCTCGATGGCCTCGATGCCGTGCTTGTCGCGGAAGAAGCAGCAGAAGATCTGGCGGTAGTAGTACGTCGACGGCGGCTCCGGGATCAGGTCCTTCACGCCGCCCCAGGCCCGGTGCTCCTCCCACACGTCGTCCGCGCGTTCCAGGGCGTACGGGATCCAGCCCATCTGCCCCTCGCTGTACGCCAGCTTCAGTCGCGGGAACTTCACCAGCACCCCGGAGAAGAGGAAGTCCATCATCGACGCCATGGCGTTGTTGAAGCTCAGCGAGGCCTGGACGGCGGGTGGGGCGTCGGGGGACGCGGCGGGCATCTGGGAGCTGCTGCCGATGTGCATGTTGACGACCGTCCCGGTCTCCTCGCAGGCCGCGAAGAACGGGTCCCAGTAGCCGGAGTGGATGGACGGCAGCCCGAGATACGTGGGGATCTCACTGAACGTCACCGCCCGCACCCCGCGCGCGGCGTTGCGGTGGATCTCCGCGACCGCGAGGTCGATGTCCCACAGCGGGATCAGGCACAGCGGGATCAGCCGGCCGCCGCTGTCGCCGCACCACTCCTCGACCATCCAGTCGTTGTAGGCGCGTACGCAGGCCAGCCCGACCTCCTTGTCCTTGGCCTCGGCGAAGGTCTGGCCGCAGAAGCGCGGGAAGGTGGGGAAGCAGAGCGAGGCCTCGACGTGGTTGATGTCCATGTCCGCCAGCCGGGCCTTCGGGTCCCAGCAGCCGCGCCGCATCTGCTCGCGCGTGATGCCGTCGAGCGTCATCTCGTCCCGGGAGAAGCCGACGGCCGCGATGATGCGCTTGTACGGGAAGAGGTCGCCCTCGTACTCCCACCAGTCGGTGAGCTGGCCCTCCGGGTCCGTGGTGAACCGGTACTTCCCGCCGACGTAGGCGAGTTCACCGATCCCGGCGGTGAGGGGTTTCGGGCCCCGGTCCCGGTACTTGGCCGGGAGCCAGGTCTCGAAGAGGTGCGCGGGCTCGATCACGTGATCGTCCACGCTGATGACCTTGGGCAGGTCCTTGGTGCCGCTCTCGGTACTGGCCACGCCACGCCTCCCGAATCTGACGGTCCATCAGATTTAGCGTAGGGGGCGCCCTGGGGAGCGGCAAGAGAGAGCACGCGTCAGTTGTTCCAGCTCTCGTCGTACGGGTCCTTGGGTGCCGCCACCGGCTTCGCCTCCGTGACCTCGATGTACGGGATGGGTCCGCCGTTGACCGGGTCCGTGACGCGGCGGGGCGTGTAGGTGCCGGTGATCCGGAGCCAGGTGTCCGGCTGGAGGACCGGCGGGACCTGGCCGGTCAGGGCGACCTTGACCGGCTGGGCGTCGGCGGCACAGCAGTTGAGGGCCATGCGGACGAGGTAGGGGGTGCCGTCGCGGTCCAGGGCCAGGAAGCCGGTGAGCTGGACCCGGCGGCCCTGCAGGGTGCGGCCGTGGTCGTAGACGGCGCGGCCCGCGTAGTCGACCACGCCGAGGGGCAGGGGGTCGGCCGTGGGGAGGGCGGGGTAGGCGAGGGGTTCCTGGAGGGCGGTGCCGGTGCGGGTGGCGCTGTAGGAGCCGAGGGCCGGTGGGGCGACCAGGATCAGGGCGAGGAGGGGGAGGACCAGGAGCCAGGAGATGCGGGGTTCGGGGTGGGTGTGGTTGTCCTCTGGGTCGGAGTGGGCGGGGGCGTCCTCGCGTTCTCCGTGGGCGGGGGCGTCCTTGTGCGTTCCCTGATCGGCCTCGCGCCGCGTCCGCCGGGCGCGCTTGCGCTCGTACCAGGCCGTCGCCGCCGCCGCCGCGATCAGCACCGCGCCGGCCACCAGCACCAGCGGGCGCAGGCCCTGCTTGACGTAGCGCAGGTAGAGGTCGGTGGTGCCCGCGTGCAGCAGGGACGCGCCGAGCAGGAACAGGACGGCCGACTGGGCCTGGCGGTTCACAGGATCACCCACCCCGTCAGCACCGAGACGGCCACGGCCAGGGCGAAGGTGGCCGGTGCGAAGCGCAGGGCGAAGGCGCGGCCGAACGTGCCCGCCTGCATCGCGAACAGCTTCAGGTCGATCATCGGGCCCACGACCAGGAAGGTGAGCCGGGCCGTGAGCGAGAACTGCGACAGCGACGCCGCCACGAACGCGTCCGCCTCCGAGCAGATCGACAGCACCACGGCGAGCACCGCGAGGGCGAGCACCGACAGCACCGGGTTGTCGGCCGCCGCGCGCAGCCAGCTCTCCGGGGCCACCGCCTTGAGGGTCGCCGCGGCCATCGCGCCGACCACCAGGAAGCCGCCCGCGTGCATCACGTCGTGCCGGACGGAGTCCCAGAAGGCCTCGCCCTTGGTCTGACCGTCGTGGGACGCGCGGAACTGAGGGCGCAGCCAGTCGGTACGGCCGAGGCGCAGCCACAGCCAGCCCATCGCGCAGGCCACCAGCAGGCTCGCGACGAGGCGGGCGAGGACCATCTCGGGGTTGCCGGGGAAGGCGACGGCCGTCGCCGTCAGCACGATCGGGTTGATCGCCGGGGCGGACAGCAGGAACGCCAGTGCCGCGGCCGGGGTGACCCCGCGCCGCACCAGCGCCCCGGCGACCGGCACCGACGCGCACTCGCAGCCCGGCAGCACCGCGCCCGCCGCTCCGGCGACCGGGACGGCGAGGGCGGGGCGGCGGGGCAGGGCGCGGGCGAAGAAGGACGGCGGCACGAACACCGCGATCGCCGCCGAGAGCAGCACGCCGAGGACCAGGAAGGGCAGCGCCTGGACCATCACCGCGACGAACACCGTCGTCCAGCTCTGCATCACCGGCGCGGAGAGTGCGCGCCGGATCGGGCTCTGGAGGAGCACCAGCGTCAGGAGGAGCAGGGTGAGGAGGAGGGGGGAGGTGAGGTGCCGGGCCTCCTCGGCGGGCTGCTCCCCCGGCATCCGGCGGTCATCGCGGTCATCGGTCCCTTGCGGGGCCGCTTTGGTGATCGCCACGGGCGAGGTACCTCCGGTGGTGCGGAAGGGCGCTGGTCTCGGCGCTGGTTTCCCTCCCCTCCAGTACGGCTGGACGGGCGCGGGCGTTCAGGGGATCCAGGGGCCGCTCTGGAACCACCCGTCACAGTGAGGCAGTCTTTCCCCTCGTGGGGAGCGTTCCGAGTCAGGGCTTAGCGAGTGACACCGCCGCGCACATGGTGGTGTGCGGCGACGACGGGCTCGCGCACCGGCTGGCCGCCGAGTTGCGTGGGGTGTACGGCGAACAGGTCACGCTTGTCGTGCCGCCCGCCGCGCGCACGGAACGGCCGCCGGTCGTGGGCCGGGCCCGTGCCGTGTCGGCGGCGCTGTTCGACCGGATGGTGAACGCGGCCGTCAACCGGGCGGGCGGCGGGGCCGGCGGCGCCGGTGAACCGGCCGGCAGCATCCGGGTGGTGGAGGCCGCCGAGGCCACGGAGGCCAAGCTCGCCGAGGCGGGCGTGGAACGGGCCGACGCGCTCGCCCTCGTCTATGACGACGACGAGACCAACATCCGCGCCGCCCTCACCGCCCGCCGCCTCAACCCCCGCCTCCGGCTCGTCCTGCGGCTCTACAACCGCCGGTTGGGCCAGCACATCGAGGAACTCCTCGACCAGGCGGCCGCGTTGGCGACCGGCGTGGGAGACGCCGGTCTGGACGCCTCCACGACCGTCCTGTCCGACGCCGACACGGCCGCCCCCGCGCTGGCCGCCACCGCGGTCGCCGGCACCACCAAGGTCGTCCAGACGGACGGCCTGCTGCTGCGCGCGGTGGAGCGGCCGCCCCTGCGCCCCGGGCAGACGCCCCCCGCCGGGCTGGCGACGCTGGCCCTGCTCTCCAGCAACGACCCGGCCGGAGCGAACGGTTCGGAGGGCGGCGAGGACCACGGCCCGCAGCTGCTGCCGGACGCGACGGCGGTGCAGGGAGCCGGGACGCGCGGGACGGTCGTCCTGGAGCAGGTGTCGTACGCGGGCCCGTCGCTGCCGTCCAACCGCGCCGGGCGGGGCGTCGTACCGGCGTTCGCCTCGCTGTTCTCACGGCGGTTGCGGTGGTCGCTGGCGGGACTGGTGGGCTGTGTGGCGGCGCTGGCCGTGGCGCTGACGGTGGTGACCGGCGAACACCCGCTGTACGCGACGTACATGACCCTCCTCGACCTCTTCGCCATCAACGACCCCGCGCTCCACCAGCCCCTGGCCCGCCAGCTCCTCCAACTGCTGTCCGGGCTGGTCGGGCTGCTGCTGCTTCCGGTGCTGCTGGCGGCGGTGCTGGAGGCCCTGGGCACGTTCCGCTCCGCGTCCGCCCTGCGCAAGCCGCCGCGGGGGCTGGGCGGCCATGTGGTGCTGCTCGGGCTGGGCAAGATCGGCACCCGGGTGCTGACCAGGCTGCGGGAGCTGCACATTCCCGTGGTGTGCGTCGAGGCCGACCCCGAGGCACGCGGGCTGGCGACGGCGCGGCGGCTGCGGGTGCCGGTGGTGCTCGGGGACGTCACTCAGGAAGGGGTCCTGGAGGCGGCCAAGATCCACCGGGCGCATGCGCTGCTCGCGGTGACCAGTGCGGACACGACGAACCTCGAGGCCGCGCTGTACGCCCGCTCCGTGCGGCCCGATCTGCGGGTCGTCCTGCGGCTGTACGACGACGACTTCGCCACCGCCGTCTATCGCACCCTGCGCGCCGCGCACCCGCATGCGTCCACGCGCAGCCGGAGCGTGACGCATCTGGCCGCGCCCGCCTTCGCCGGGGCGATGATGGGGCGGCAGATCCTCGGGGCGATTCCCGTGGAACGGCGGGTGCTGCTGTTCGCGGCGGTGGATGTGGCCGGGCATCCCCAGCTGGAGGACAAGACCGTCGGTGAGGCCTTTCGGGCGGGTGCCTGGCGGGTGCTGGCCCTGGATCGGACGCCGCCGGAGGAACGGCGTGAGGAGCGCCGGGAGGAGCCCGCGGTGGAGGAGGCGTACGAGGAGTCGCGGGCGGACGCGGAGTCGGGGTGGGTGTGGGATCTGCCCGACTCGTACGTCCTCCAGAAGGACGACCGGGTGGTGCTGGCGGCGACGCGGAGGGGGTTGGCGGAGCTGCTGGGGAGGCGGTCGCGGGAGCGGGCGGGGGCTTAGAACCCCTTCGGGTTGCCGCTGGTGAGCAGGAAATACCCCTGAAGCCGATGAGCGGTGTGCCCCACTGCTCCGCCCCATCGGCGATACGCTCGCGACATGGGACCCCTTCGGTATTCCATCAACATCACACTGGACGGATGCTGTGATCACCGTGAGGGGATCGCGGACGAAGAACTGCACCGCCACGCGATCGAGAACCTCGAGCGGGCCGACGCCCTCCTCTTCGGCCGGGTGACCTACGAAATGATGGAGGCGGCGTGGCGGCCGCCGGCACAGCCGGGAGCACGGCCCGACTGGACGGAACCCTTCGCCAGGACGATCGACGCGGCGAAGAAGTACGTCGTGTCGAGCACCCTGGAGCGGGTCGACTGGAACGCGGAGCTCGTGCGCGGGGACCTGGGCAAGGCCGTTCGGCAGCTCAAGCAGGAGTCGGGCAAGGGGCTGTTCGTGGGCGGTGTGAAGCTCCCACTGGCGTTGGCGGAGCTGGGCCTGATCGACGAGTACGAGTTCGTGGTGCATCCCCGGCTGGTGGGCCACGGCCCGACGTTGTTCGCGGGGCTGTCGAAGCGAGTCGACCTGAAGCTCGTGAGCCGGCTGGAGTTCGGCTCGGGGGCGGTGGCGATGCGGTACGAGCCGAGAACCGGATGAGGCAACCCCAGGCCCGGCGTCAGGACGGGGCGAGGACGCAGAACTCGTGGCCCTCCGGGTCGACCAGGCACGTCCACGGGACGTCGCCCTGGCCGACGTCGAGGTCGGTGGCGCCGAGCGCCCGCAGCCGGGCCACCTCCGCCGCCTCGTCGTCACCGGGGTACGGCAGCAGGTCGAGATGGACGCGGTCCGGCGCGGTCTTCACATCGGGCGTGCGCAGGAACTCCAGATACGGGCCGACATCCTTGGCGGAGCGCAGCGCCGCCTGATCGCCGGTCACCTCGCGCAGGGTCCAGTCCAACGCCTCACCCCAGAACCGCGCCATGGCCCGCGGATCCGCGCAGTCGACCACCACCGCGGCGACCGGCCCGGTGTCCCGGTAGGTCTCTCTAGGCTCCAGCACGCAGAACTCGTTGCCCCCCGGGTCGGCGAGGACCGTCCACGGCACTTCGCCCTGGCCCACGTCGGCGGGCGTCGCACCGAGAGCCTTCAGGCGCGCGACCAGCTCCGCCTGATGGTCCGCCGAGGTGGTGGCGAGATCGATGTGCACACGGTTCTTCGCCGCCGTCTTGGGTTCGGGGACGGGAACGACGTCGATGCCGACGGCGACCGGATGCGGCCAGACGAGGCCGCCGGGGGGTCCGACGTACGTGGTCACGCCGGGACTGTAGGCGCTCCAGCCGAGCGCCTGAGCCCAGAACCGGCCGACCGCCGAGGCATCGAGAGCCTTTATGTTCACCATCACAGGTCGCAGTGCCACGGCGGCGATCCCATGCACGCCCGCCTCAGGGACGGGAACGTGCCTTCAAGTGGCGCTCCGCGAAGTCCAGTTCCAGCCTCACCTGCTTGATCCGCTCGTCCACCACCAGGGATCCGTGCCCGGCGTCGTACCGGTACACCTCGTGCACCGCGCCCCGGGCCTGAAGTCGCTTCACGTAGTTGTCGATCTGCCGGATCGGGCAGCGTGGGTCGTTCACACCCGCCGAGATGTAGACCGGGGCCTTGACCTGGTCGACGTACGTCAGCGGGGACGACGCCTCGTAACGCTCGGGCACCTCCTCCGGTGTGCCGCCCAGCAGTGTGCGGTCCATGGCCTTCAACGCTTCCATCTCGTCGTGGTAGGCCGTGACGTAGTCGGCGACCGGAACCGCCGCGATGCCGAGCGTCCACGCGTCGGGCTGGGTGCCGAGGCCGAGCAGGGTGAGGTAGCCGCCCCAGGAACCGCCGGTCAGGATCAGGCGGTCGGGATCGGCCAGGCCCGACGTCACCGCCCATTCCCGGACCGCCGCGATGTCCTCCAGCTCGATCAGGCCGACCCGGTGCTTGAGGGCGTCGGTCCAGGCGCGGCCGTAGCCCGTGGAGCCGCGGTAGTTGACCCGTACGACCGCGTATCCGTGGTCCACCCAGGCCGCCGGGCCCGCCGCGAACGCGTCGCTGTCGTGCCAGGTCGGGCCCCCGTGGATGTCGAAGACGGTCGGGAGCGGGCCCTCGACGCCCTCCGGTCGCTGGACGAGTGCGTGGATACGGCCGCCCGGGCCCTCCACCCACACGTCCTGCACCGGCACCGAGCCGGGGGACTTCATGCCGGGCGGGTCCAGCACCACCCGTCCCGTCGTCGACCGCACCGCCGACGGCTCCGCCGCCGACGACCACAGGTACTCCACGCTGCCGTCCGGCCGGGCCGTCGCCCCCGACACCGAGCCCGCCGGGGTCGGGATCCGCACCAGTTCCCGCGCGGCCAGGTCGTAGCGGAACAGCTCGCTGCGGGCCTCGAAGCTGTGCGCGATCAGCAGACCGGTCCCGTCGGGGTACCACTCCGCGCTGACGTCACCGGGCAGCTCCAGGCCGAGGTCCGTCTCCTCCCCCGTGGCCACGTCCCACACCAGGGGCTCCCAGCGGCCGCGCCTCTGGTGGCCGATGAGCAGACGCGTGTCCCCGTCCACCGGAGCGAAGCCCAGGACCTCCAGGCCCAGCTCCTCGGAGCCGCCCTTGGTGTCGTCGAGCTCGGCGACCGCGGTGCCGTCGGGGCGCAGGACGCGCAGGGCCGAGTGCATCGCGTCGCCGTGCTCGGTGTGCTCGATGGCGATCAGCGTGCCGTCGTGCGAGAGGTCGCCGACGCCCGCGGACTCGCGGTGGCGGTAGAGCTCCACCGGGGGCTCGCCGGTGCGGGCGAGATGGATCGTCGTGCCGTCCTCGTCCGTGGAGCGGCCCACGATCGCCGTGCGGCCGTCCCGGCTCAGGGCGAGGCCCGCCGGGTACGACGGGTCCAGGCCCGGTGCCGCGAGCTCGTCCTCGCCGCCGTCGAAGCGCTGGCGGCGCCAGACGCCGAACTCGTCGCCGTCCTTGTCGTCGAACCACCAGATCCATGTGCCGTCCGGGGAGAGCACGCCGTCCGTCGTGCCGTTCGGCCGGTCGGTCACCTGGCGCTGTTCGCCCGTCGAGCGGTCCCAGGCGTACAGCTCGTACGTCCCTGTGGCGTTCGACACGAACAAGGAGCGGTCGGGTGCGTCCTCCGCCCAGTCGGGCAGCGACACCCGGGGCGCCCGGAAGCGCTTCTCCCAGTCCGGCATGGCCTTGTCCTGCATGTGGTGATCCCGCGAATCGGACCCGTGGCTCTCAGTCATGGCCCCATAGTGCCTGGCCCGGCCGACAATTCGCTGCCGAGGTCCCCAGCCTGTGGATAACTCCGCAAACCTTGCATCGCCCCCGCCGCCCCTACCCGTCCCATCCTGAAGGGGCTCCGCCCCTTCCACCCCGCCAGGGGGCTCCGCCCCCTGGACCCCCGTCGGCCCCGAAAGGGCCTCGTCCTCAAACGCCGGACGGGCTGGATATACGGACCGGCGTCAAAAGATGGCCGCACCTCGTCCTCGAACGCCGGACGGGCTGAATGCAGCCGACCCGCCCTGAAAAGTGGCGGACCGGCATCGTCCCCAAGGGGCGCGGGGAACTGCGCGACCAGCCCCCGACGGCCGTTCGTCGCGCACCGGCGTCAGCCACCGCGGCGCGGGCGACGTGTCGTCGGGGGCTGAGGACGGCTGTACTCGAACTCGGACACCGGGCGGGCTGGACAGCCCGAGCCCACGACCCCGCGGCCCAGCCCTCCGCAGGAGCCCCGTACCGTTGAGGGCGTGTACCGGTTTCTGCTGACGCCCCGTTGGTGGGGGATCAACGTCTTCGTACTGCTCGCCATCCCGTTCTGCGTGTTCATGGGGTCGTGGCAGCTGAGCCGGTTCGAGGCGCGGGTGGACGACCATCGCAGCGCCGGTGAGCAGGCGGCGGAGAACAAGCGGGAGGCGGCTCGTCCGCTCACCGAGCTGCTGCCCGTGGACAAGGCGACGGTCGGCCGGCGGGTCACCGCGCGCGGACGGTACGGCGAGCAGCTGCTCGTGCCGGACCGGGAGCTGGACGGCAAGCGGGGTTTCTACGTCCTGACGCTGCTGCGCACCGACGGCGGCAAGGCCCTGCCGGTCGTGCGGGGCTGGCTCCCCGGCACCGCCAAGCGGGCCGCGGCCCCGGCGGCACCCACCGGCGAGGTCACGGTCACCGGCGCGCTCCAGGCGTCCGAGGTGCCGGGCGAGAACGGCGTGCCCGCGCAGGGTGGCCTGCCGTCCGGCCAGACGTCGGCGATCAGCGCGGCGTCGCTGGTGAACCTGGTGTCGTACGACGTCTACGACGCCTGGATCACCCTCACCGAGGCCGACTCCGGCATGAAGCCCGTGCCGGTGACCGCCGCCAACGACACCGGCCTCGACCTGAAGGCCTTCCAGAACCTCGGCTACACCGGCGAGTGGTTCGTCTTCGCGGGCTTCGTCGTCTTCATGTGGTTCCGCCTGCTGCGCCGCGAGGTGGAGTTCGCCCGGGACGCGGAGCTGGGCCTGACGCCGGACGAGGAGCCTGTTTCCAGCCCGTCCGGCGTCTGAGAGGGAGAGGGTGGGGGCGAGGGCGTCACGCCCCCGTCAGCACGCCCGTCCAGTAGACGGTGCCCGCGCACGCGTTCGACACCGTCACCGTGGCCGTCGTACCCGCCGCCGACGTGTTGACGACCGTGACGCTTCCGTCGGCCGTCGTGTCCTCCCGCATCAGCTGGGTGGAGGTGCCGGTGTCGCCACCCGTGGAGGTGCCGTCCGTCGTGCCGGTGCTGTTCTCGGTCTGGGTCGGGGTGGGTGTGGGGTCGTCGGGGCCGCCCGTGCTGCCACCGGTGGGGTCGCTCGTCGTGGGGCAGGCCTCCGAGGAGACCCAGGCGAACTTGACCTGGTACGACTCGCCCGGCTTGAGGACGAGTGAGGCGAGTTCCACGGACGGGTCGGGCAGGCCGGCCGCCGCGTCGCCGGCGACGTGCCGCAGGTCGGTGATCTTCGTGCCGTCCGCCGCTCCGCCCGCGGCGAGGCTGATCGTGCCCGGACCGCTCACCGTGCAGTCGGCCATGGAGATGTTGCTGAAGCTGAAGGTGCCGTACACCGCGCCGGAGGAGTCGGGGACGTCGGTGGTGCCACTCCCGGCGAGCTGGTCGGCGGTGCACGCGGCGACGCCGACCGGGCTGGTCGCCGAGGAGTCGCCGGAGCCCGAGGAGCCGCTGCCGGGACCGGTGCCGGTGCCCTTGTCCTCCTCCTTCTCGCTCCCCTTGCCCTTGTCCTCGGTCTTGCCCGAGGAGCCGCCGGAGGTGCTCTCGCCGCCCTCCGTCTCCTTGCCCTGACCGGCCCCGCCCTGCGCCTGCTCGCCGTGGCCGGCGTACTCCGGGTTGACGCTGGAGTCGGTGGAGTTGGAGACGTGCACCAGGGCCGGGACGGCGGTGCCGACGAAGAGCGCCGCGGCCGCCATGCCGACGAGCGCCTGCCGCTTGCGCGCCCGCCTCGCGGGCACCGCCCGCCGCAGATGGTCCAGCGTGCCGTCACGCGGCTCGATCTCCTCGACCGCCTCATGCAGCATGCGGCGCAGTGCCAGCTCGTCCGAGTCGAACCCCTCGGGGCCCTGGTCTTCGGGGCCGTGGTTCACAGTTCCGTTCCCAGCGTGCGATTGCTTCGGCTCTTGCTTGTCCGGCCGGCCTGTCGGCTCGCGCCTCCCCCACTGCCCGAAAGGCGTGGGGGGACCCCCGGACGGCTCGTGTTCATGGGGGACGTGCAGATGCCGCCGCCCGTCGTTGTCCGTGCTCATGCCGGCGCCTCCATGGCGACCCGCAGCGCCGCGATGCCGCGCGAGCCGTACGCCTTCACCGACCCCAGCGAGATGCCGAGCGTCTCGGCGACCTGCGCCTCGGTCATGTCCGCGAAGTACCGAAGGACCAGCACCTCGCGCTGCCGCCGCTGCAGGCCCTTCATCGCCCGGATCAGCGAGTCGCGCTCGAGCTGGTCGTAGGCCCCCTCCTCCGCGCTCGCCATGTCGGGCATCGGCTTGGACAGCAGCTTCAGTCCGAGTATGCGGCGGCGCAGGGCGGAGCGGGACAGGTTGACTACGGTCTGGCGGAGGTACGCCAGCGTCTTCTCCGGGTCACGGACGCGCTTGCGCGCGGAGTGGACACGGATGAACGCCTCCTGGACGACGTCCTCGCAGGAGGCGGTGTCGTCGAGGAGCAGGGCGGCGAGGCCCAGCAGCGAGCGGTAGTGCGCCCGGTAGGTCTCGGTGAGGTGGTCGACGGTCGTACCGGCCGCCGCGGTGTTCTCGGCATGCTCGGCGCCGTCGCGCTGACTGGGGATGCGGGCGGGCCGCGCTGCGGGCATGGGCGCGATCACCGGCATGCCGCCGGGCGCGCCGGGCATGCGGGGTCGGCGGGGGCGCAGCGCAGTGCCGCGCGTCGCCGCTGTGAAGTCGAGTACCTCTGCCACGCCAGTTGGACACGCGTCCCCCCGCGAGGGTTGTACGTGCCGGACGTCACTTTTGCGTCAGTCCCCGCAGCCGGGCCTCTCGTGCCAGGCAGCACAGCCGACCGTGCGTCAAACGCCCACATGCCTACCCGCTCTTCCCTTATGTCCATGTGAGCAGCGCGTCCCCACGCCCTGCTCATGGCGTCCCCACGCCAGAAAAACGCGCCTCCACGCCCCTGGGGCCGTTCTGATGGATCTCCGCGGCGTCGCGCGGAGATCCATCAGAACGGCCCCGGAGGGCGACCGCAAAGACGCTCCCCGCCCTGCAAGCGGTTGCAGGGCGGGGAGGAAATCTTCTGCTGCCGCAGAGGCCCGCATCAAGTGGTCCGGACCATCGTTCGGCTCACACTCTTCACACAGATCCTACAAACGATTCAGCCGGGGCCCTGGAGATTTCCGGTGCCAGGGGAGCCTCACGCAAACTCCGCCGCCACGAGCTCGGCGATCTGTGCGGTGTTGAGCGCCGCTCCCTTGCGCAGGTTGTCCCCGCAGACGAAGAGTTCGAGCGCCGTCGGATCGTCGAGCGCGCGCCGCACCCGTCCGACCCAGGTCGGGTCCGTGCCCACCACATCGGCGGGCGTCGGGAACTCCCCGGCCTCCGGGTCGTCGTAGAGCACGACACCGGGTGCGGTGGCCAGGATCTCGCGCGCCTTGGCGACGGTGACCTCGCCCTCGAAGCGGGCGTGCACGGTCAGCGAGTGCCCGGTCAGCACCGGCACCCGCACACAGGTCACCGCGACCGGCAGCCTGGGCAGCCCGAGGATCTTGCGGGACTCGTCCCGCACCTTCATCTCCTCCGACGACCAGCCGTCCTCGCGCAGCGACCCGGCCCACGGCACGACGTTCAGCGCGACCGGCTCCGGGAAGGGCCCGGTGTTGTCGCCGACGGCCCGCCGGACGTCACCGGGGCTGGTCCCCAGTTCCGTACCGGCGACCAGGGACAGCTGCTGCCGGAGCGTCTCCACACCGGCCCGCCCGGCCCCGCTCACCGCCTGGTAGGAGGACACCACCAGGGAGCGCAGCCCGAACTCGGCATGCAGGGCGCCCAGCGCCACGATCATGGAGAGGGTCGTGCAGTTGGGGTTGGCGACGATCCCGCGCGGCCGCATCCGCACGGCGTGCGGATTGACCTCGGGAACGACGAGGGGCACCTCCGGGTTCATCCGGAAGGCGCCCGAGTTGTCCACCACCACCGCACCCCTGGCGGCGGCGATCGGCGCCCAGCGCGCGGCCACCTCGTCGGGGACGTCGAACATCGCGATGTCGACCCCGGCGAAGGCCTCCTCGGTGAGCGCCACCACCTCGACCTCCTCGCCGCGCACGGCCAGCTTGCGGCCGGCCGAGCGCGGCGAGGCGATCAGACGGATCTCACCCCAGATGTCCGCGCGCTGGGACAGGATCTGGAGCATGACCGAGCCGACGGCTCCGGTCGCTCCCACGACCGCGAGCGTCGGCCGGCGGGACTCCGTTCCCGCCATCAGCGTCCGGTGCCCCCGTACACGACGGCCTCGTCGCTGTCGGAGTCGAGCCCGAAGGCCGTGTGCACGGCGCGGACGGCCTCGTTGACGTCGTCGGCGCGGGTGACGACCGAGATACGGATCTCGGAGGTCGAGATCAGCTCGATGTTCACGCCGGCGTCGGACAGGGCGGTGAAGAAGTCGGCGGTGACGCCCGGGTTGGTCTTCATCCCCGCGCCGACCAGGGAGATCTTCCCGATCTGGTCGTCGTAGCGCAGCGAGTCGAAGCCGATGCCGTGCTTGTTCTTCTCCAGGGCGTCGATGGCCTTGCGGCCCTCGGCCTTGGGGAGCGTGAAGGAGATGTCCGTCAGGCCGGTGGAGGCGGCGGACACGTTCTGCACGATCATGTCGATGTTGATCTCGGCGTCGGAGATCGTACGGAAGATCGCGGCGGCCTCGCCCGGCTTGTCCGGCACACCGACGACCGTGATCTTGGCCTCGGAGGTGTCGTGTGCGACACCGGAGATGATGGCCTGCTCCACCTTCTTGTCCCCTTGATCGATCGGCTCGCTGCTGACCCAGGTGCCCTGCAGCCCACTGAAGCTGGACCGGACGTGGATCGGGATGTTGTAGCGGCGGGCGTACTCCACACAGCGGTGGAGCAGCACCTTCGAGCCGGACGCAGCCAGCTCCAGCATGTCCTCGAAGGAGATCCAGTCGATCTTCTTCGCCTTCTTCACCACGCGCGGGTCGGCGGTGAACACGCCGTCGACGTCGGTGTAGATCTCGCACACCTCGGCGTCCAGCGCGGCCGCGAGCGCGACGGCGGTCGTGTCGGAGCCGCCGCGGCCCAGCGTGGTGATGTCCTTCTTGTCCTGGCTGACGCCCTGGAAGCCCGCGACGATGGCGATGTTGCCCTGGTCGATGGACTCCCGGATCCGGCCCGGCGTGACGTCGATGATCCGGGCTTTGTTGTGGACCGAGTCGGTGATGACGCCTGCCTGGCTGCCGGTGAAGGACTGGGCCTCGTGGCCCAGGTTTTTGATCGCCATGGCCAGCAGTGCCATGGAGATACGCTCCCCGGCGGTCAGCAGCATGTCGAACTCACGCCCGGCAGGCATCGGCGATACCTGCTCGGCGAGATCGATCAGCTCGTCCGTCGTGTCGCCCATCGCGGAAACGACGACGACCACCTGGTGGCCGTTCTTCTTCGCTTCGACGATTCGCTTGGCGACGCGCTTGATGCCTTCGGCATCGGCTACGGAGGAGCCTCCGTACTTCTGCACGACAAGGCCCACGTGCGCTCCTCGCTCAGTCCGTGTGTGTCGGCTCAGTTTACCGAGCGTCCGAAAACGACCTTGGGGTTCCCAGATGGTGAGATTCGGGCGCTCGGCTGGTCCCTGCCCGGTGAAGGCGAAGGCACACGGGGAAGTGGTGCAGCTCACTGGGGCGGCCGCCGGACGTCGAAAGATCAACCATTGACGCTCTCCGTAGTCGACCGCTAACTTCGCGTCGTCGTCGCCACACCAGGAGCACAAGGCTCCATCGGGACTTGCGACGCGAAGGATTCTCCTCCTTTGACGACTGCGACCGTTTCCGAGATCCAGCACGTCACTCAGGTCTTCAAGATCCAGCCCTTCACCCCCCACTGCGAAGTCATCCGCGCGGCCGGCGACCACGCCGTCATCGGTGTCTCCCCGGGCAACAGCTACTTCTCCGCCCGCCGGGTCCACGACCTCGCCCGCTGGGGCCTCGCCCTCTTCGAGCGGGTGGACTTCGTCTACACGGACCTGTACGTGGCCGAGATGTACGCGGCGTCCGGCTATCCGCCCGACGACGCGCGCCGCAAGGCGGTGAAGAACCTGCGCGGCGTGCGGGCGAAGGTCCTCGGCGCCGTGGCGTCCGTCGACCCCGGCGGCTCCCGTCTGCGCGCCCACGCCATGTCCGACTTCCGCGGCAACAGGGCGTACCGCGAGATCCACGACCACCTCCAGGCACGGCTCACCACCGACGACGAGTTCCGCACGACCTGCGAGAAGCTCGTCGACTCCTTCCTGGCCGGCAAGTCGGGACAGGTGACCGACGCCCAGCGCGAGGTCTGCCTCGCCTACGTCTGCGCCGAGGCACCCCTCTTCCTCGACACCCCCGCCATCCTCGACGTCCCCTCCTCCCTGAACTGCTACCACCAGCTCCTGCCGATGGCCGAGCTGCTCTACTCCCGGGGCGCCGGCCTGCGCGCCTCCCGCAACCAGGGGCACGCCATCGTCACGCCGGCCGAGGCCACCGGCACGGAGGCCACCGATGCTCACTGAGGACCTGATCGACTTCCCGTTCTCCTGGCGCGGCGACCAACTCCCGGAAGAAGTGCAGAAGTTGCGCGCCGACAGCCCGGTACGGCGCGTGCGCACCATCGCCGGCGACGAGGCCTGGCTCGTGTCGTCGTACGACCTGTGCAAGCAGGTCCTCGAAGACCCGCGGTTCAGCCTCAAGGACACCTCCGCCCCCGGCGTCCCCCGTCAGTACGCGCTGACGATCCCGCCCGAGGTCGTCAACAACATGGGGAACATCACCGGCGCCGGTCTGCGCAAGGCCGTACTGAAGGCGCTCAACCCGAAGAGCCCCGGCCTGGCCGAGTGGATGCGGTCCTACGCCGCCGAGCTCGTCGGCGATCTGATCGCCGAGGGCGCCCCGGCGGACCTGCGCGGCGGCTTCGCCGACCCGTACTCGGCGGGCATGCACTGCCGGATCCTCGGCATCCCGCCGTCGGACGCGCCCAAGCTGATGCGGAGCCTGGACATCGCGTTCATGAACTCGGCCTGCCCCGTCACGGGCGCCCGGCTCAACTGGGACCGGGACATCGCCTACATGACCGAGCGGCTCGACGACCCCGCGACGTTGGGCCTGATGGGCGAGCTGGCCGCCCTGCGCGCGGACCCCGAGTACGCGCACCTCACCGACGAGATGCTCGCGACGGTCGGGGTGACCATGTTCGGCGCGGGTGTCATCTCCACCTCGGGCTTCCTGACCATGGCCCTGGTGTCGCTGATCCAGCACCCGGACCTGCAGGCCGAGCTGGTCGCGGACCCCGGAAAGATCCCGGCGGCCGTGGACGAGCTCCTGCGCATCAACCTCTCCATCGGCGACGGTCTGCCGCGCCTCGCCCTGGAGGACGTACGGCTGGGCGAGGTGGAGGTGAAGGCCGGTGAACTCGTCCTGGTCCTGGTCGAGGGCGCGAACTTCGACCCGGCCGCCTTCCCCGACCCGCACACGGTCGACCTCGGCCGCGACAACGCCACCGCCCACCTCTCCTTCGGCGGCGGCCGCCACTACTGCCCCGCCACCGCGCTGGGCCGCAAGCACGCGGAGATCGCCCTGCGGACCGTGCTGGAGCGGATGCCGGAACTCCGGCTCGCGGTGCCGATCGAGCAGCTGGTGTGGCGGACCGGGTTCATGAAGCGGATCCCGGAGCGGTTGCCGGTGATGTGGTAACAGCCGTTTTGTCCACCCGCTGATCGCCCGCTGGCTCGGTGACCGGCCGTCTTTAAAGTTCAACCACTATGGTTCGCCTGTGCGCGTACTGCTGGTGGAAGACGACGAACCGGTCGCCGAGTCGCTCCGGCGAGGACTGCTGCGCTACGGCTTCGAGGTGGCGTGGGTCACCACGGGTGCCGCGGCGTTGAGCCACGACGACCCCTACGACGTCGTACTCCTCGATCTCGGTCTGCCCGACACCGACGGCCTCGACGTCTGCAAGGCGCTGCGCGAGCGCGGCGACGTGCCGATCATCGTGATCAGCGCGCGCAGCGACGAGACGGACCGGGTGGTCGGGCTGGAGCTCGGGGCGGACGACTACGTGTCCAAGCCGTTCGGGGTCCGTGAGGTCATCGCGCGGATACGAGCGGTCATGCGCCGTGTGCAGCCCCGTACGCCCGCCGCTGCCGCCGAGGCCGGTCCGGACCGTTACGGCACCCGCCTCACCATCGACCGCAAGGCGGCCCGCGTCCGCCTGGACGGCGAGGAGGTGGCCCTCGCGCCAAAGGAGTACGACCTGCTGGCCTTCCTCACCGAGGAGCCCGGGGCGCTGATGTCGCGCGAGCAGATCATGGAAGCGGTCTGGGACGCGAACTGGTTCGGCCCGACGAAGACGCTGGACGTGCATGTGGCGGCGCTGCGGCGCAAGCTCGCCGGGGCGATCACGATCGAGGCGGTGCGGGGGGTCGGCTTCCGGCTGGAGATCGCCGGAGACCGTGACGCCTCATGAACCGCCAGCTCATCCGCAGCTACATCCTGCTCGTCGCGGTCGCCATCCTCCTGTTCACCGTGCCGGTCGCCTTCACGCTCACCAAACAGCTGCGGGACGACACCAAGCTGTCCGTCGTGCGCGAGGCCAACACGATGGCGCTGCTGCTGGGCAACGGCGACGACACCTCCTGCGACGCCTTGACGGAGGTGGCCAAGGCGTACAGCAAGAAGACACCTGGCGACGTCGAGGTCACCCCCACCGGCAGCTGCGTTCCCGACCTGCCGAAGCCCGCGGCGGACGCGGCGCTGACCCGGGCCGTGGAAAAGAACGAGGCCACGACCGACTGGGGTTCCGACTTCATCTGGGGCAAGCACCTGACGGTCACCGTCCCCGCCAAGGGGGACGCGGCCGTACGGATCGTGTACTCGACCTCGGACATGACCAGGCGGCTGTGGCAGATCTGGGGCTTCAGGGCCGGCCTGGCCGTGCTCGTCCTGGCGGCGGCGGCCGCGATCGGCGCGTACGCCGCGCGCCGGATCACCGCACCGCTGCGTGAACTCAACGCCATGGCCAGCAAGTTCAGCGACGGCGACCTGACCGCGCGCTCCCCGGTGACCGGCCCGCCGGAGACGCAGACCCTCGCCCGCACGCTGAACCAGGGCGCGGAGCGCCTGGACACGCTGGTCGCCTCGCAGCGCATCTTCGTGGCGGACGCCTCGCATCAACTCCGCACTCCTCTTACCGCTTTGCGCCTGTCCTTGGACAACATCTCGGACGGCGTCGACGACGAGTTCGTACGGGAGGACGTCGAACAGGCCACGGCCGAGGTCGTCCGGATGAGCCGCCTGGTCAACGGCCTGCTGGTGCTGGCCCGGGCCGAGGCGAAAGTGACGGCGACGGAGCCGCTGGCCCTGTGGGACATCGTGCGCGAGAGGCTGGACGTGTGGAGGCCGGCCGCCGACGAGCGCGGAGTCACCATCGCGCTCAGGGGGAGTGCCGACGGCCGGCTGCTGGTGCTGGCCAGCCCGGGTCATCTGGACCAGGTGCTGGACAACGTGCTCTCGAACGCCCTTGAGGTGTCGCCGGACGGCGGCACGATCACCGTCCGGATCGAACCCAAGGGCGAGGAAGTGGTGCTGTCGGTTCTCGACGAGGGCCCCGGCATGTCCGACGCGGAGAAGTCCCGCGCCTTCGACCGCTTCTGGCGCGGCCAGGGCCTGACCGGGAAGTCCGGCTCGGGTCTCGGCCTCGCCGTCGTCAAGCAGTTGGTGACGGACGACGGCGGGACCGTGACGCTCGGGGACGCTCCCGGGGGCGGGCTGAAGGTGACGATCAGCCTTCGGGCATCTTCGAGGAGTGGTGGTTGACGATGAGCCACTCGCCGCCGCGCTTCTCGTACTCGTACGTGTAGCGGGCCTTGACGACGCTCTTCTCGCCGGTCTTCGGGTCGGTCAACGTGAACTGGTAGACACCGGCGTCGAGCGCGGAGTTCCCGTCGAGGACGTTCACATGCGTCTCGATCTTCTTGCCGACCGGCTTGTTCGCCAGGAAGTGCTCGAAGTAGTCGACGATGGCGGCGCGGTCGGCGCGGACCTTGTTGGACACGGTCGGCAGCAGCACCGCGTCGCTCGCGTACAGGTCCGCGACCTTCTCCGGGTCGCCGGTCTGCAGGGTTGTGTTCCAGGTGTCGAACAGCCCGGCTATCTGCCTCTCGCTGACCTTCTTGCCGGCCTTCTCGCCACTGGACCCGGTGCCGGCGACGCCGACTCCGGCGGCAAAGGTACCGACGGCGGCGAGGGCGGCGGCGGTGACAATGGCTACGCGCTTGCTGACGGACCTGCTTGCCCTACGAGTCATTGCATCTCCAGTGCGAGTGGGTTGACCTGGGGTTTCTCTCCGTCCGCGGCCTGTGCGGCGGAAGTGACTCCAGATTCGCGTGGCACTGGTTAGGGCCCGTGCAGGGGACGTACAGCCCAGGGAAAGGGCGCGCCCAATTCGCGCGCGGTGGCCGTACGGTTACGCGGCGGCCCTCCTGCCGCGGCGACGGCGGCGTTGAAGAGGAAGAGGGTCACACCTTGGCGGGCGACGTACTGCTGGCCGGCATCGTGCTGCTCGGCGCCTCGGTGCAGTGGCTCACGGGGATGGGTTTCGCACTGGTCGCCGTACCGGCCCTGGTGCTGTTGCTGGGCCCGGTGGAGGGGGTCGCCCTCGCCAACTGTGCCGCGGGGGTCATCTGCCTGGTGGGGCTCGCGGGCGGGTGGCGTCGCGTGCGCCCGGCGGCGATGGTGCCGTTGTGCGTGGCGGCGGCGTGCACGGTCCCGGCGGGGGCGTGGATGACCCGCCGACTTCCGGAGCCGGTGCTGCTGTTGACGATGGGCGGACTGGTGACGGCCGCCGTACTGCTGGTCATGCGCGGCGCCCGCGTCCCCGCGCTGCGCGGCACGCGGGGTGCGGTCGCGGCCGGTGCGGTGGGCGGGTTCATGAACTCCGCGGCCGGGGTGGGCGGTCCGCCGGTGTCCCTGTACGCGGTCAACGCGGGGTGGACGGTACGGGAGTTCGTGCCGAACGCGCAGCTGTACGGGGTGGTCGTCAACGCGTTCTCGGTGGCGGCGAACGGCGTGCCGCGGCTGGGTGCGGCACGCTGGGGGACCGTGGTCGCGGCGATGGTGATCGGCGGGGTGCTCGGCACGTGGCTCGCCGAGCGGACGTCCGAACAGCGGGCGCGGGTGGTGGTGTTGGGGCTGGCGCTGGTGGGTGGGGTCACGGCGGTGGGGAAGGGGCTGTGGGGTCTGTGAGGGGGAGGAGGTCGCCGCGGAGCCGGGCGGCGACCTCGGCGTCGAAGACCTGCTCCAGCTCGGCGAGAAGAGGAACCGCCAGCTCGCGGGCGCGCGGCAGATCCCCCGCCTTCCACAGCAACCGGACGACCCGGTGACGTGCCAGCAGTCTGCGCACCTCGCTGCTGGTGGGCGACGCCGAGAGCCGCTCGATGTACTCCTCGATCAGACGGACGGCTCCCGCGAGCTGCCCCGCCGCCTCGAGGACGCCGCCGAGCTCCCACAGCAGCCGAAGGGCCTGGTCGCTGGACGCGCCGTAGGAGCGGACCGCCCCGGCCAGCAGCCGCTCGATCTCGGCAGCCGCTCGTGCGGCGTGCCGGCCGGGATCCGACTCGGCCATGAGGTGCCATCCCCACGCCAGCACCGCATGGGCGCTGAGCGTCTCCGGAGCGTCCTCGCCCAGGGCGCGCTCGGCTCGGCGGGCGTTCTTCCCGGCCAGGGACAGCCCGCCGTCGAGGTCCCCGAGCTGCAACTTCAGCTCGGCCAGCGAGGTACGCGCCTCGATCGTCTGCGGTGCGTCGCGTCCGAACACGGAACTGGCCACGTCCAGTCCGTCGGTCAGCAGCCGCATCGCGCGGTCGCGGTCGCCCGCCTCCTCACAGCGCTGGGCGAGAGCCTGACAGGCGATCAGGGTGACTTCGTGCCGTCGGCCCAGGACTCTTTCGGCGAGGGCCATCGCGGCCTCGTGCAGCTCGGCGGCCCGGCCGTAGGACAGGTGCGCCGCGTACCAGTTGCCGATGGCGATGGTCAGCAGGATCTCGAACTGCCCGGGGGTCTCTCCCCGGGCGTGCTCGGTGAGCGCCTCCGCGTGGGTGATCCACACGGTGTCGGCGATGTCCTCCGCCAGTTCGTTCAGCAGATCGGCCGCTGCCTCGCGCGCGTCGGCGGCGTCCTCCCCGACCCGCGACACCGCCTGCACCAACCGGTGCACCGAGATCGTCCCGTCGGCGTGCAGACCGATCATGCTGTGCGCGGCAAGACGGCGCAGCGCCTCCGTGACCTCCGGCTCATCGCCCAGCGGCTCCACGCACGCGCGCGGAATCCCGTCCGGCGCCCACCATGCGATGAGCCGCAGGATGTCCTCCGCGACCGGTGTGTCCGCCAGCCGGTCCATGGTCACCCGCCACACCCGGGCGACCGTCCGCGCGCCGTCCCCGCCCTCCGCCGCGTGCGCGAAGACGCGCTCGGGGTAGCGGACGAGCAGTTCCCGATAGCCGCGCGGGGTGATGCGCGCCTCCGCGCAGTACGCCGCGGCCTGCTCCACCGCCAGCGGCAGGCATCCCAGTTCACGGCAGAGCTCCTCGACGCCCTCGGCCGGCCCGCCGTGGATCCGCTCGAACAGCTGGACCGCCTCGGCCGGTTCGAGTACGTCGAGCGCCAGCGGCTGGGCGATCCCGTGCCACCCCGAGGCTCTCCGCGTGGTGATCAGGAAGCGGCCGCCCGTCGTCCGCCCCAGCAACGGCCGTACGTCCGCCGGGTCGGAGACGTTGTCCAGCACCAGCAGCCAGCCCTGGTGGGTGGCCAGCCATCGCACCGCCTGTTCGGCCAGCGCCTCCTGCGACAGGACGTCCCGCAGGGCCGGCTGGAGCGCGACCGCCAGGCCGGCCAGGCCCGCCTCCAGCTCCCCCGGCGTCTCGGCGGTGATCCACCACACCGGGTTGTACGACGCCGTCCGCCCCGCCGCCCACTTCGCGGCCAGCGTCGACTTCCCGACACCGCCCAGGCCGTGGACCGCCTGCACGACCACGCCGTCCGCCCCGTCCGGGCCGGCGAACGCCACGTCCAGCCGCGCGAGTTCGGACTGCCGCCCGACGAACAGCCCGGTTCTCTGCGGCAGGTTGATCATGCCCGGCGCAGCCTGCGGCGGCAGCGCGAGCGCCTCCGGCGGCAACGTCAGCGACTCCACATAGTGCGCGACGGCGCCGTCCCCGGTGACCGCCTGCCCGATGGACCCGGCAGCGGCGATCGCACGCTCTCCGGACGCCTCCGCCGACCCGCTCACGCGTCCCCCGTCGACACCGAACCGATGTCACCGCCGGCCGCGACGGAACGCTCCCCGGAGGCGGTGACCGGCCCGTTCGCGGGCCTTGCGGGCGAGGCGGGCATCGTGGGCAGCGGCGCGACGGAGGCCCCGTCCCCCGTCGCCACGGACCCGATGCTGCCGCCCGCGGCGACGGCACGCGTACCGCTCGCGGTCACGGAGGCCGTGGGCGGCGATGCAGGTGCCGGTGCCGGTGCGGCCGCCGTTGCCGGTCCGAGGAGGGCGTAGAGCGTCACCGCCAGCCCGATCAGCCCCGCGGCTCCCCCGGCCACGCTCGCCCAGGGATCCGCCGCGTCGACGTCCAGCACACCGCCCACGACCAAGCCCACGGCCCCCGCGACGCAGAGCCCGATTCCCGTCCACACCAACGCCTTTGACCGAGTCGCCATACGCCCATCATGGAGCAGTTCGGACGCCGGGGGAGGGCGAAGACGTGCTCACACCCGCCCTCCGAACAACGCCACGAGCCCCTGGTCCAGCTCCGCCCCCACGGTCTCCTCACCCGGCGCGATCACGGTGTACGTGCGGGCCAGGAAGCGGTACAGATCCGCGGCGACGAACCGGAGCACGGCCGTCCCCACGGGCGAGTGGAACTCGACGTACGTGTGGGACGCCCCGCACGGCCGCACCCGCACCCTCCCGAGCCCGGCGGGAGCACGCAGCCCCTCACTCAGCAGCACCCGCGCGAACGTCCAGGTCGTGACCTCGCCGTCCAGCGTCACATGGGGCGGAAAGTCGAGGTGCACGGCCAGCGGGTCGGCCGAGGTGTAGCGCAGCGTGGCGGGTATGGCGATGTCCTGATCCACGGCGGTGATCAGACGGGCGCCGGTCGGCTGCTCCAGGGTGACGTGCATGGTGGGGCTCCGTTCGAGGGCGGGGCACCGGCCGGGTGGACCGACCGGTGTGCCTGAGAGACGGCCCGGGGGGACCGTGCATTACGCCACTTCAGAAGCCCTTTTCTGTAACCCGCGTCACACCGACAGGGAGGCCGGCTTCGCGAGGGGCCCTCGGACGGCCGCGATCTCACCCCGGCGGTCAACGTCCTTGTGTCCGCATCGCCCCGTTGCCGCTGGAAGTCATCCACCACTTCCTCGACGGCGGCGACGGCTCCTCCCCGGTCCGCGCCACCCCGACCGACCGCCCCGCGGCGCCGGAACGCTCGCCGGACGACCCGGCCGACGCACCACGCCCACCGTTCCGGCTCACCGGCCGTCCTCGCCCGCCGATCCCGCGTCGTCGGACACACGCTCGTCGACCGGGCCTGCGGGCAGCATGGGGAAGGGGACGTTCGGGAGCTCGTTGTTCGTGCCCGCGTGAAGGCTCTGCAACTGCGCCAGTTGCTCGCTCAGCTCTCGAAGGCCGGTCTGGGAAGGGCCTGCCGCCAGCGTGACGACCACGGCCAGCACGGCCTGGGCCAGGAAGGCCGCGGGAGCCCCGGTGTCCAGGTACCGCGTGGCGGTCTCGACGGCTTCGCGGGCATGGGTGATCGCCGCCGTGGAGTCCTCGTTCATTCCGTGCAGCATGGCCAGGTGCAGCTTGGCGTACACGGTGTCCTCGTGACCGGGGCCCAGTACCGTCTCGCACTCGGCGAAATGGGCTTGGGCGACGGCGAGTTGCCCCTCCGCCCATTCCTGCATCACCTCGGGGGAGACCGCCTCCCCCATTCGTATGACGAGGTCTTTCATCCGGTCCGTGGACTGGTGGGTGATGGCCGTGATGAGATCCGGCCCGAGAGTGAGCAGCAGGTCACCGGGGCTGGAAAGGCCGCGCAGGCGTCCACGCAGGTCCAGCGTCACCGGGTCCCGCTCGCCGAGCTCACGCACGCAGTCGGCGTGGACGCTCTGCAGGGTGTGGGCCGCCGATCGCATGTCTCCCAGCATGGCCTGGCCCCCGCTGAGCGCCGCACGGGCCAGCAGGGTGTCCCGGTGTCCGGCGCCCAGCTCCTCCGTGCGCAGCAGCACGACCGTCTGCAGAGCCTCCGCCGCCCGCTCGTACTCCTTCGCCCTGCGGTGCGCCTCCGCCTGCGCGAACAGCGCCGTGATCGTCTCCGGATGCCGTGCGCCGAGCACCCGCTCGCACGTGTCCGCGTGCCGGACCGCTTCCTCGACCGTCGCGTCGCCCATGCCGATCAGGAGGCTGCGGGTGGTGAGCACATCGACGTTCTCGGAGCCGAGATGCCGTACGAGTCCCTGCTCCGCGCGTTCGGAGAGCCGCCGGGCGTGTCCGTGCATCCCCTGCACCGCCGCGAAGTTTCCCGCCCTGGCCAGCAGTCGTGCCGCGTCCGCCGACTCCTCGCCCTGCGGCAGGTACTGGGCGAGCGCCTCGACGTGCGGCAGCAGGGCACGCCAGCCCGGCCAGCCGGCGGGGTCACGGATGTCTCCCGGAAGTGCCTTCGCCAGCGCCTGCGTCGCCCCCTCCCGGGCGGCGGTCACCGCCTCCGCCGTACGGTACGGATCGCCGGGCTGCACGGTCCGTGACACCCGCTGGACCAGCCCGTGCACGGACATCGTGTCGGTGGCTCGATGCACCTTGATCATGCTGTGGGCGGCGAGGCGGGCGATAGCCCGGTGGACCACGGGTGGGCTGGCGAAGGAGTCGAGCAGGGCGCGGGGGATGCCTTCGGGGGCGTACCAGGCGAGACGCAGCAGGATCGGCAGGGCGGGGCCGTCGGCGGCCAGGCGGTCCAGCGTGATGCGCCACACCCTGGCGACCGTGCGCTGGGGGTCGCCGCCTTCGGCCGCCGTCGCGTACATCTCGTCGGGGTACTCGGCGAGGAGGGCACCGTACTGTTCGGCGGTGGCACCGCTCTCCTCGCAGTACGCCGCCGCCTGATGGACGGCCAGTGGCAGGCACCCCAGTTCCGCGCAGACGGCCTCGACGCCCGGCCCGGCGTCCGGGCAGATCCTGCGGAACAGGCGGACGGCGTCCTCCTCGTCCAGCACCTCGACGGAGACCGGCTCGGCGGTGTCGTTCCAGCCCGTGGCCCGCCGGCTGGTGATCAGGAACCGGCCGTTCGGGGCCCGCGCCAGGAGCGGCTTCACATGGGCCGGGTCGGCGACGTCGTCGAGGACGATCAGCCAGTCGTGATGCGACGCCAGCCACTGCAACGCCCACTCGCTCAGCTGTTCCTCCGGCAGGTGCGCGGCCAGGGCCGGGTGCAGCGCCGAGGCGAGGCGCGCCAGACCGCCGTCGATCGCGGCCGTACTGTCCGCCGTGACCCACCAGACGGGTGCGTACGCCGTCTGCTGCGCCGCCCAGTGCGCGGCCAGCGTGGACTTGCCGATGCCGCCCAGTCCGTGCAGCGCGTGCACGACGGCTTCAGTCGGCGTCGTCAATGCCGCGTCCAACACAGCCAGTTCACGATCGCGGCCGACGAAGAGGCGTGGCCGCTCACGTAGGTTGGTCAGGCGACGCGGCGAGTCGACGGACGCCGGCCGTGGATAGGTGTCGACCGGCTGCAGCGTGAGGCTGCCGATGTACTGCCCGATCTGCGTCCCGATCGCGCCCTCACCGGTGGCGGCCACACCGATGTCCCGCCCCGCCGCGACCGAGCCGTCCCCCGACGCTGCCACCTCGGGCCGCCCCTCGAACACGCCACTCATGCCTCACATGATGACGTGCCGAAGGGACAATCGTCAGGAAAGTGACCGCAGTTGAAGCCGCGACGTCGGAAGGCTCATCTCGCCGGACGGATTCTCGGGTGACTCGCCGGTCTCCCGGTGCCGCGCCGCGAGCCGTGTCCGCTCAGTCCGCGAACTCCTTCAGGGGCTCGGTGTCGAGGGTGATGTTCACCGGCTCGGGGAGCTTGACGGTGGCACCGAAGGGGAGCTTCTCCTCGTGCCGGTAACGGCCGTCCTCCGGCTGGTTGAACACGACGATCGAGCAGTCGTCGCGGTCGATGAGGAGGTAGACGGGGATTCCGGCGGCGGCGTAGCCGTCGGGCTTCTCGACGCGGTCACGCTGGTTCGTGTCGGAGTCGTACGACGTGATCTCCACGGCCATCAGCACACCGTCAGCTTCAGACCACTCGCCCTTCCCTCTGAGACTGCCTTTGGGCACCAGGACGGCGTCCGCGCTGGCACGGCCTTTGCGGTACGCCTCGGTCTTCAGTCCTCGCTCGGGGTGCAGCCGGAGGTCGGAGCGCAGTTGCATGCACTGCTCCAGAAGCCACATGTAGATCTCGCTGTGGTTGCCGTCCGGCACGGGCTTGACCTGGACCTTTCCATTGATGAACTCCAGCCGCACGGTGTCGGGGGCGTGGCGTTCCAGTTGCTCGAACTCCTCGACGGTCATCAGCGGCTGGTGCTCGGTCCTGGGGGTCATGGCGTCGCCTCCTCGACACCATGGTGCCCCGACCGGCGCCTCCTGCACGCTCACAACAGCCCCGCAGCCCGGCGCAGAGCGTCGACGCGCTCGGTGACGTCGATGACCTCGTCCGCGCCGGGCAGACCGCCGCCGTCGCGAGGGCCGGGCAGGAAGGTGTCCGGGACGTGGCCGTACACCGGCCCCTCCGCCTCGATCAGCTCGATGCACTCGCGGCACAGACCGCTCACGATCTCCGTCGTCCGCTCGTCCGCGTCACACAGCCCGCACGCCATGATCACGCGGGTCACCTGGGCACGGCGGGCGGTTTTCTGCCGGACCTTCGCCTTCTTCGGGGGCATCTTGTTCTCCAATCGGTTGCGGACGAGCCCGCCCGGGTTGGTGACGGCGGGCGGCAGCCCGTCGGTCAGGGCCTTGGTGATGTCGTGGGGCGTCGCGCCACGGGACAGCCATTCGGCGGCGAGGGATTCGAGGGAACGGCAGTCGCGGTCGGACAGGGGCATACGTGCGTCTGCGGCGCGGAGTTCGGCGAGGGTCCGGTAGGCAGTGCTGGGCTGCTCGGCAGACGACTCACCGGGCTGCTCGTCGGGCTCAGGCTGCGGGTTCGGCTCCGCGGTCGGCTCCTGCTCCTGCTCTTGCTCTTGCTCGGCACGAGCCAGGCCCGGCATGTGGTCCTCGGTGACGTCCTTGCCGTGGCGCTCCCGCGCGAAGTCCGCCCACCACTCCTCCGACCTGCGCGTACGCGACCAGTACGTCCGCGTGACCCACCGCATCGAGTTGTCCTCGACGGTGATGTGCTCCTTGATCCAGCGCAGGTGACCGGCGAGGGTGATGCGGCCCATCGAGGTGCGCACGGCCTGCTGGCCATAGCGCGGATGCTCCGCCGCGATCGCCTTGTAGCCCATCGCGTGGCCCTCGTCGAGATGGTCGATGAAGACGGCGATCTCGCGGTCGCGGGGGCTCAGGTGTGCGAAGTCCGGGTCCGCGTGCGGGACTTCGTCACCCGCGTAGCGTTTGCCGTAGCCCGATTTGGCCATGGGGTGGGACGGGGACGGCAGGGCAGGACTAGGGTAGGAGCAAGCCACCATCGAAGGGTCCATTCGATGCGTAGGTCGAGGCCCCGGAGCCGGTGTTGGCGCACCGACCGGGGCCGATCTATTTGCCGCGAACCCAGAGTGGCTTTACGTTCCGACGCAAGCCGATCACGGAACGTCACCCACTCGGGGCATGTCACCTCAACTCACGTCCAAACCTGGTTGGTGGTTGGATTTGAGCCAAACCAAACCCCAGAAACCCCATTGGAAGGGCTCGAAGCCCGAGGCTCAAGCCCCGGGCTGAACTGCGGAAATGAACGCCGCCCACGCGGGGGCGGTGAGGTGGAGTTCGGGGCCGACGGGGTTCTTGGAGTCACGGACGTGGATGCGGGCGGAGAACGCCACTTCGACGCAGGCGCCGCCCTCGTCGTCGCTGTAGCTCGACTTGAACATGCTCATGCCGGGTGCGCCAGTGCAACCACAAAGCGGTCAGCAGACAGACCGGTTCCCCTTCACTCGTCGCGCCAAGGCTCCCTGCCCCGGCATGAGTTGAGAGTCCCGACAAGTCGTCAGCGTGTAACGGCGCCGCCTGATCGATAGCGTGACGGCCGTCACTACGGTTGTGCCGGCCGCAGCCCCAACTGCTCCCCGATCTCCTGCTCCATGACCCTTCCGGCCTCGAACTCCAGGGTCTCGTCGCCCATCACGCCCTGGTCCGTGTCCAGGCCGTCCAGTTCCTCCAGGGGCTGGTCCAGGCGGACGTGGGCGAGGACGGAGTGGAGTGCGCGCAGGGTCGCGGAGGCAGTTGAGCCCCAGTTGGAGAAGTACGAGAACTGCCACCACCACAGGGCCTCCGTGGTGCGGCCGGCGCGGTAGTGGGCCATGCCGTGGCGGAGGTCGGTGATGACGTCGGTCAGGTCGTCGGAGATACGGGCCGGGACCGGGGCCTTGCGGGGCTCGTAGGGGTCGAAGACCTCGGAGTAGACGTCGACCGGGTCGAGGAGACGGGCGAGGTTCTCGCGGAGTTCGTCGACGTCCGGCTCCGGGCCCAGGTCGGGCTCGTAGCGCTCCTCGGGGACGATGTCCTCGTGCGCGCCGAGGCGGCCGCCGGCCAGGAGGAGTTGCGAGACCTCCAGCAGGAGGAAGGGCACGGTCGAGCCCGGCTCGTCGCCCTTCGCGACCTCGGTGACCGCGACCAGGAAGCTCTCGATCTGGTCCGCGATCTGGACCGCGAAGTCGTCCGGGTTCTGCTCGGTCGCGTGCAGCGTGGCGTCAGACATCTAGGAGTCGTCTCCCCTCGAAGGCGCGGCCGAGGGTGACCTCGTCCGCGTATTCCAGGTCGCCACCCACCGGGAGGCCGCTGGCCAGGCGGGTGACCTTCAGGCCCATGGGCTTGATCATGCGCGCGAGGTACGTGGCCGTGGCCTCGCCCTCGAGATTCGGGTCCGTGGCCAGGATCAGCTCCGTGACCGTCCCGTCGGCCAACCTCGCGAGAAGTTCTCGTATACGCAGGTCGTCCGGCCCGACACCCTCGATCGGGCTGATCGCGCCGCCGAGGACGTGGTAGCGGCCGCGGAACTCGCGGGTCCGCTCGATCGCCACGACGTCCTTCGGTTCCTCGACCACGCAGATGACCGCCGGGTCGCGGCGCGCGTCCCGGCAGATGCCGCACAGCTCTTCCTGCGCCACGTTTCCGCACGTGGCGCAGAAGCGGACCTTCGCCTTGACCTCGAGGAGGGCCTGGGCGAGGCGCCGTACGTCCGTCGGTTCCGCCTGCAGGATGTGGAAGGCGATCCGCTGCGCGCTCTTGGGACCGACGCCGGGCAGCCGCCCCAGTTCGTCGATGAGGTCCTGGACCACGCCTTCGTACAACGGACTGCCGTCCTTCCTGGGGTTCCTTACGGTACGTACGGTAGTTGCCCACGGCCCGTCTTAGAAAGGCAGACCGAAGACCGGAGAACTCCTGGACGTCAGAACGGCAGGCCCGGGATGCCGCTGCCGCCGCCCAGACCCTGGGCCAGCGGGCCGAGCTTCTGCTGCTGGAGCGTCTGCGCGTTCTCGTTGGCCGCCTGTACGGCCGCGATGATCAGGTCGGCGAGGGTCTCGGTGTCCTCCGGGTCCACCGCCTTCGGGTCGATCTTCAGCGCCCGGAGCTCGCCGGCGCCCGTCACCGTGGCCTTCACCAGGCCGCCGCCGGCCTGCCCGTCGACCTCGGTCCGCGCCAGTTCCTCCTGCGCCCGCTGCAGATCCTGCTGCATCTTCTGGGCCTGCTGGAGCAGCTGCTGCATGTTGGGCTGGCCACCACCGGGGATCACGATCAGCTCCTTGCGTCGGCTTTCCCGTTCAGCACGAGCCTACGTGGTCGGCGCAGCCGTCGCTCCAGCACTCTTTCGAGTGAGAGGAACTGGAGTCCGATACCTGATCAAGGCCCACTTCCGGGCGGAAAAGAGGCGAAAGGCATCTCTTCGCCACCCATTGGGCGGTAGGAAGGGTCCGGCGCGTCAGCCTCAGGTGTTGCGTGACGTTCCGTGCACTGCGGGGGGTCGTACCCGGGACGCAGGCCGCACGTTGTGTCACGCACCGTGACAGTAGGGAGTGCCGGGTGGGTCAGCCGGAGAAGCAGCCCGAGAGGTCGCCTCAGGACGGGCGCGGCGGCGAAGGGGCGGCCGGACTGCGGCCGGGCGATCTGACGGGGCGGACGTTTCCGCTCGGCGACTGGGGAGAGCCGGCGGTGCGGCTGGACGAGCTGTACCGGTGGGTGGAGCGGGGGGCCCTGAACACGGCCGCGTGGTATCTCGCGGACCGGGTGTGGAAGCGGCGGGGGGCCCGGGCGTTGCGCGGCGGGGCGGCGGCGGGGGCGGTCGTCGGGGCGGCGCTGCCTCTCCTCGATCTGACGGGGGTCGCGAGCGGGGTGGCGCCCTGGGGGTATCTGTCGCTGCTCCTGGCCGTGGCCTGCGTGGCGATCGACCGGTTCTTCGGGGTGACGTCCGGGTGGATAAGGGACGTCGCCACGGCTCAGGCGGTGCAGCGGCGGCTGCAGGCGCTGCAGTTCGACTGGGCGACGGAGTGCGTACGGGAGATCCTCGGGCCGGCCGAGGGGACGGCCGGCGAGGCGGCGGAGCGCTGTCTAGGAGTCCTGCGGCGGTTCTCGGAGGACGTGACGGAGCTGGTACGGGCGGAGACGGCGGACTGGATGGTGGAGTTCCGCACCGGCTCGGCGCCCCTGGGAATCCAGTCGGCGGTGACCGGCGGGGCCCGGCAGGACGCGGGGGTGGGGACGGGCCGGTTCCCGGTACCACCGACGAACGGTGCACGACCGAACATGCCTCGACAGCGGCCGCCGGAGCCACGGTGACGTGATGTTCCAAGGTCACCGTAGGCCCGTAGGAACTCAACAGCCTTGCGTGTGAAGGCACTTGGATCTACTGCCTGGTGTACGTCAGCTTCTCCCCGCTGTCCGTGTTCACGCGCTCCAGCCTGCCGTCCGGCAGCAGCGTGACCTCGGTGGCGGCGCCCGGGGAGCAGGCGGTCGCGGGCTCACCGGCCGTCACCGCGGAGGGGCCGAGCGCCAACGGGCCGTCCGTACCGGGCGCTTCGGTCAGTTCCGCCACGAACTCGCAGTGGTAGGTGCCGACGCCGGAAGGGCCGTCGGCGACGAGGGAGAGGACCGTGTCGCCCACGTCGCCCTGCCGGATGGTCAGCCGGCGGGTGTTCTCGCCGGTGCCGTTGTCGATCGAGGCCGTCCAGGTGCCGAGGTACTCCGTGGGGATGACGCCGTCGGCGGGGGCCGAGGTCGTGGGGTCCGGAGCTGGGGTGGAGGCGGTCGTGCCGGAGGCCGAGGGACCGGCCGTGGCGGTCGCCGAGACCGTCGGGGTGGCGGTCGGGTCGCCGCCGGCCCCGTTGTCACCGTCGCCGCTCATGAGGGCGTAGACCGAACCACCGGCCCCGAGCGCGACGACCAGCGCGACGAGGACGAGCGCCGCCGTGGAACGGCCGCTGCGACGGGGGCCTTCGGGGGGCGTGGTGGGGAGATACGGCAGGGGTGGGTCGTAGGGCGGGGTGGCGCCGTACGACGGGCTCGGGCCGTACGACGGGGTCGAACCGTACGGCGAGTTCGGGCCGTACGACGGCCCCGGGCCCCCGTACGGCGAGGGCGCGTCGGCCGGTGGGGTCGGGCCGGCCGGCGGGTAGCCGTAGGCCGGCTGCTGCGGGTGCTGCTGTGGGGAGGTCTGGCCGTGCCGGGGGGCGGTCACGGTGGGGAGGTGGTCCGGCGGTGTCGCACCGGCGGCCGGAGCGTGCTCCGGGGAGGCCGCGGGAGTCGGCTCGCCGTGGCCCCCTTCTGCCGAACCGGAGCCCGAACCCGGCCCCGCGCCGGCACCCGCACCCGCACCCGCACCCGCACCCCAACCCGCACCGGCGCCCGAACCCGAGCCCGAACCGCCCTCCCCCGCCCCCACCGGATCCTCTGCGTCCAGCAACCGCACCGCATGCCGTCCCAACTGCGCCACCAGCGCACTCGGCAGCCACGGATCCCGGGACCGTCCGCCGGAGACGGTGTCCTCGGCCCCCGTACGCTCCAGGATCCGGTCCAGCGTCGGCCGGGCCCCCGGGTCCTTGCGCAGGCAGTCCCGCACCAGGTCGGCGATCCCCTCCGGCACCCCCTCCAGATCGGGTTCCTCCTGGGCGATCCGGAACATCACGGCGTGCGCGCCGCTGTCGACGGACCCGAAGGGCAGCCTGCCGGTCGCGGCGTAGGCGAGCACCGAGCCCAGGCAGAACACGTCGCACGCGGGCGTGATCCGGTCGCCGCGCACCTGCTCGGGCGCCATGAACCCCGGCGATCCGACGAGCGCGCCGGTGCGCGTGAGCCCGCTCTCGCCGACCGTCTCCAGCGCCCGGGCGATCCCGAAGTCGATGACGCGGGGCCCGTCGATGGTGACCAGCACGTTGGAGGGCTTCAGATCCCGGTGCACGATGCCCGCGGCATGGATGTCCTTGAGCGCATGGGCCAGCCCCGCCGCCAGGATCCGTACCGAACGCTCGGGCAGCGCCCCGTGGTCGTGCCCGACGACCTGCTGGAGGCTGGGCCCGGCCACATACCCGGTGGCCACCCAGGGCACCTCGGCCTCGGTGTCGGCGTCCAGCACCGGCGCGGTCCAGAACCCGCCGACCTGCCGTGCGGCCTGCACTTCCTGCCGGAAGCGGGCGCGGAACTCCTCCTGCGCGGCCAGCTCCCGCCGGACGAGTTTGACGGCGACGGTACGGCCACGGTCCGAGCGCGCGAGATAGACGTCCCCCATACCGCCGGCCCCCAGCCGCGCCAGCAGCCGGTACACCCCGATCCTCCCCCAGTGCTGAACGCCTGGGGGGACCCCCAGTGGATCTCCCGCCCCCAGCTGCTCCATCGCACGCCCCCCAACCAACCCCCGCCCGAGCCTCGGCCCCACGATAGTGCGGCGAACGGGGAGGTGAGCGGGTCGGCGTCTACGGTTCCGTAACAGGAACGGCGAGGTCGTCGAGCACCTTCGACAACCGTTCCAGAACCCGTACGGCCTCGGCCAGTTCGGCGTCCCCGAAGGCCTCCGCCAGCCGGTCGGCGAAGGCCGCGTGGCCGGGGTTGATCCGGGAGACCGCCGCCCGCCCCTCCTCGGTCGGGGCCAGGAGCTTCGCGCGGCGGTGGGCCGGGTTGGGCCGGTACTCGGCCAGCCCCTTCTCCACCAGCAGGTCGGCGATGCGCTGCACGCTCTGCCGGGTGATGCCCATCGCGCGGGCGATCCCGGAGACGGGGAGGGGTTCGCCGAGCACGGCACCGAGCACCTGCCACCAGGCCGCCGTCAGCCCCGCCGGCCGGGCCAGTTCCTCGGCGACCGCGAGGAACTGGCCGTTGAGCCGGAAGACCCCGAGCGCGCTGCGGCTGAGCAGGTCCTGGCGTTCCCGGCTCACAGGACGCCGGCCTTCTCGAGTACGGCGTACGCCGTCGGGTCGGAGTCGTGGAACAGGCGGTACCAGGCGTCGACGGCCTCGTCGTCGTACACCTTCAGCAGCCGCAGGATCTCCCGGGCGAAGGCGACGGGTTCGGTGGGGCCGGCGGTGACGAGCCCCCTGTCGGTGACGGCGTCGGCCTCGACGTAGCGCTCGCCGCCGCCGTACCCGGTCGCGGCCAGGTAGAAGGAGACCGCGCTGGTGTGGTCCCGGTCGTCGAGCAGGCCTTCGCGCGCCAGCCCGGCCGTCGCCCCGCAGATCGCGGCCACCGGCACCCCGGCGTCCAGGAAGGCGCGGGCCGTGCGGGCGAAGGGGGCGAGCTCGTCGCCTGTGTCCCAGAGGTCGGCGCCCGTCAGGATCAGCAGGGACGCGTCGGACGGGCGTACGTCGTCCAGGGCCAGGTCGGGCTGGATGCGGAGGCCGCCGACGGTGGTGACCGGCTCGCGGGTGGGGCCGACGGTGCGGATCTCGTATCCGGCGCGAGCGAGCTGCGCGGTGGCGTGGCCCGGCTCCCAGTCGGCCAGGGTGTCGTAGACGGCGAGGTACACGGGCTTGCGGGTGGTGCCAGTGCCGGTGCTGTTCATGGCTCCTCCTGTCGAAGATGACAATATGCTGTCACTTCGACAGTTTGCTGTCAATCGCCTTCTGTCGTGCGCCGCGTCGACAACCTGTCGCGGAAACCGGCCGACCGCAGACAGGACGCCGATATCGCACCCCTCTCCCGGATACCTACGCTCGCCGCATGACCCCTCCTCCCAACCCCGAGGCCGGCGCCGCCGTGAAGGCCGCGGACCGTGCGCATGTCTTCCACTCCTGGTCCGCACAGGAGCTCATCGACCCGCTCGCCGTCGCCGGCGCGGAGGGGTCGTACTTCTGGGACTACGACGGCAGGCGCTACCTCGACTTCACCAGCGGGCTCGTCTACACGAACGTCGGCTACCAGCACCCGAAGGTCGTCGCCGCGATACAGGAGCAGGCCGCACACCTGACCACCTTCGCGCCCGCCTTCGCCGTCGAGGCCCGGTCCGAGGCGGCGCGGCTGATCGCCGAGCGGACGCCGGGCGACCTGGACAAGATCTTCTTCACCAACGGTGGCGCGGACGCCGTGGAGCATGCCGTACGGATGGCGCGGCTGCACACCGGGCGGCCGAAGGTGCTGTCGGCGTACCGGTCGTACCACGGCGGTACGCAGCAGGCCGTGAACCTCACGGGCGACCCGCGCCGCTGGGCCTCCGACAGCGCCACGGCCGGTGTCGTGCACTTCTGGGCGCCCTTCCTCTACCGGTCCCGGTTCTACGCGGAGACCGAGGAGCAGGAGTGCGCGCGGGCGCTGGAGCACCTGGAGACGACGATCGCCTTCGAGGGGCCGTCGACCGTCGCCGCGATCGTCCTGGAGACGATTCCGGGGACGGCGGGGATCATGGTGCCGCCGCCCGGATACCTGGCCGGCGTGCGCGAGATCTGCGACAGGTACGGGATCGTCTTCGTCCTCGACGAGGTCATGGCGGGGTTCGGGCGGACCGGTGAGTGGTTCGCGGCGGACCTGTTCGACGTCACGCCGGACCTGATGACCTTCGCCAAGGGCGTGAACAGCGGATACGTGCCGCTGGGCGGAGTCGCCATCTCCGGGGCGATCGCGGAGACGTTCGCGAAGCGGCCGTACCCCGGCGGTCTGACGTACTCGGGGCACCCGCTGGCCTGTGCGGCCGCCGTCGCGACGATCAACGTCATGGCCGAGGAGGGCGTCGTCGAGAACGCCGCCCGGCTGGGCGCCGAGGTGGTCGGGCCGGCGTTGCGCGAGCTGGCCGAGCGGCACCCGAGCGTGGGTGACGTGCGGGGTGTGGGCATGTTCTGGGCGGTCGAGCTGGTCAGGAACCGGGAGACCCGGGAGCCGCTCGTGCCCTACAACGCAGCCGGCGAGGCGAACGCCCCGATGGCGGCGTTCGGCTCCGCCGCCAAGGCGGGCGGCATCTGGCCGTTCGTGAACATGAACCGCACCCATGTCGTGCCGCCGTGCAACGTGACCGAGGCCGAACTGAAGGAGGGCCTGGCGGCGCTGGACGCTGCGCTGTCCGTAGCGGACGAGTTCACGGAGTAGGACGTCTTCGCTCGCGCCGTAGTGGCTGGTGCGGGTTGTGCGACCGACGGCTGTCGGGGGCTGGTCGCGCAGTTCCCCGCGCCCCTTGGGGCGATGCCGGTCCGCACCTTTCGGGCGGAGCTCCTTCAAGGATGGGACGGGTAGGGGCGGCGGGGGCGAGGAAAACCCCCGTTCGCCGCAGAAACGTCCCGCGGATCCCGAACGCGTAAGGTGGCGTGCTCGTAGACATATACGCGCACGCCACCTCATCGCGACGACGGGAGACGCCCTGACCATGCCCGGCACCGGCGGCAACGGCTCCGTGACCCGGAGCACCCTGCGGCAGCAGCTCGCGGACGCCCTGCGGGACGAGGTGCTGGCCGGCCGCCTGCAGGCAGGGCGGGAGTTCACCGTCAAGGAGATCGCCGAGCAGTACGGCGTCTCCGCGACCCCCGTACGTGAGGCCCTCGTCGACCTCTCCGCCCAGGGCCTCCTGGAGGCCGACCAGCACCGCGGCTTCCGGGTCCACGAGTACTCGGTCGCCGACTACCGCGGCATCGTCGAGGCCCGCGCCCTGGTGATCGACGGCATGTTCCAGGTCCTGGCCACCGACCGCTCGAGCCACCGGAACCCCGCCGACCCCCGCGTCCACGCCGCCGTCGTCGGGGTACGCCGCCGCGCCGAGGAGGCACAGCGCGCCGCCACCGCCGGCGACCTCACCGTGCTGATCGGCTACGACCTGCGCTTCTGGCGCGAACTCGGCGCCCTCTTCGGCAACCCCTACCTCGCCGACTTCCTGCACCGGCTGCGCGTGCAGTCCTGGGTCTGCGCGGTACAGCACCTGCGCCGCCTCGACGATCTGCGCGGCCACCTGTGGTCCCGGCACACCGACCTGGTCGACGCCCTGACCCGCCGCGACCTGCCCGCGGCCCGCTCGATCATCGCTGCTCACGACGCGGACTCCCTCGCCCTGATCGAGCGGCTGGCGGCGGGATGACCCGCGAGCGGGAACCGCTCGAGGTCGACCATGCCCCGGACCCGAGTGCCCGCACTGTTGCGAACCTGACCGATCCCGATCTCTCCGTCGTCGTCCCCGCCTACAATGAGGAGCACCGCCTCGGCCGCACCCTGGACGCCCTCACCGACTACCTCGGTGCCGGTGACGGCCGCTGGGGCGAGTGGGAGGTCATCGTCGCCGACGACGGTTCCACCGACGGCACCGGCGATCTGGTCACCGAACGCCAGGACCCCCGCATCCGGCTCGTCACCGCCCCGCGCAACCGCGGCAAGGGCCACGCCCTCCGCCTCGGCGTGGCCGCCTCCCGGGGCCGTCGCGTGCTGGTCACGGACGCCGACCTCGCGACGCCGATCGAGGAGCTGGAGCAGCTGGACAAGGCGCTCGGCGAGGGCAACTGCGCGGCGATCGGCTCCCGTTCGGTCCCCGGCGCCACGATCGGCGACCGCCAGCACCGGCTGCGCGAACTCCTGGGCCGCGCGGGGAACTTCCTGATACGCCGTACGGCCGTCCCCGGCATCCGCGACACCCAGTGCGGTTTCAAGCTCTACGACGGCGACCGCGCCCGCGAGGCCTACGCCGCCTCCCGCGTCAGCGGCTGGGCCATCGACGTCGAGGTGTTACGCCACTTCCACCGCGCGGGCCTCCCCGTCACCGAGGTCCCCGTCCGCTGGTCCCACCAGCCCGGTTCGAAGGTCGGCCCCCTCGACTACGCCCGCGCCCTCACGGAGACCACCCGCATCGCCCTCCGTTCCATGCGCGAGGTCCGCCCCGCCGACGTCTTTTCGGCCTTCCTCTTCCTCCTCATGTCGGTGGCCCTCTACTCCGGCCGCTTCTTCGACCCGGCCCACCGCTACCTCCCCGACTCCCTGCGCGACCAGAACCAGTGGGAGTGGTTCTTCGCGGTCACGGCCGACAACGTCGCCCACCTGCGCAACCCCCTCTTCACCGACCTCCAGGGCTTCCCCGACGGCGTCAACCTCATGGCCAACACGGTCATGCTGGGCCTCTCCGTCCCCCTGACGCCGCTCACGCTCCTCGCGGGCCCCGCGGTCACCCTCAGCCTGGTCATGACGCTGGGCCTCGCCGCGACCGCGGCCGCCTGGTACCGGCTGATCGTCAAACGCGTCGTCCGCGGACGGATCGCGGCGTTCCTCGGCGCCTCGCTGGCCGCCTTCGCCCCGCCCATGGTCAGCCACGCCCACGCGCACCCGAACTTCGTCGTCCTGTTCATGATCCCGCTGATCATCGACCGCGCCCTGCGCCTGTGCACGGGCACCCGGGTCGTACGGGACGGGGTGGTCCTGGGCCTGATGGCGGCGTACCAGGTCTTCCTCGGTGAGGAGCCGTTGCTGCTGGCGGCATTGGGGATGCTCCTCTTCGCCGCCGCCTACGCCGCCGTACGCCGCGACACCGCACGCGCCTCCTGGCGGCCGCTGCTCAAAGGCCTCCTCATCGGCGCCTCCGTCTGCCTCCCGCTGGTCGTGTATCCCCTCGTCTGGCAGTTCGCCGGCCCGCAGAGCTACACCGGCATCGAGCACAACACCCGCTCGTTCAACAGCCCCCTCGCCCTGCTCTCCTTCGCCGAGCGGTCCTGGCTCGCGCGCGACGCCGAGACGGCGAACGCCCTGGCCTTCAACACCACCGAGCAGAACGCCTTCTACGGCTGGCCGCTGGTCCTGCTCGCCTTCGCGATTCTCGTACGGCTGTGGGAGCGGGCCCTGGTCAGGGCGCTGGCGTTCACCGCGGTGACCGCCGCGTTCCTGTCCCTCGGGCGGGAGTTCCGCATTCCGCTGACGGACACCACGCTCCCCGGCCCGTGGCAACTCCTCGCCGACCGGCCGCTGTTCGAGGCGGTCATCGAGAGCCGGGTCGCGATGATCTGCGCCCCCGCGCTGGGCATGCTGCTCGCGATCGCCGTCGACCGGCTCCTGTCAGCCCGCCCCCTGAGCACGCGGTACGTCGGTCTGCTGGGCGTCGGTCTCGCGCTGCTCCCCCTCGTCCCGGCCCCCCTCAAGGCCGTCGACCGCATCGACGTGCCCGCCTTCATCGCGGACGGGACCTGGACGTCGTACGTCCGCGAGGGCGAGTCCCTCGTGCCGGTGCCGCTGCCCGACCCCGGTGACGCGGAGGCGCTGCACTGGCAGACCGAGGCCGGTCTCGGCTTCAGGCTGGCGGGCGGCTACTTCAACGGCCCCTACGGCGACGAACGCGTCGGCATCTACGGCGCCGAGCCCCGCTTCACCTCCAACCTGCTGCGCGATGTACGCAATTCGGGCCAGGTCCCGCCGGTCAACGACTCCTGGCGGGAGCAGGCCCGGGTGGATCTGGCGTACTGGCGGGCGGGTGTCCTGGTGCTGGCTCCGCAGCCGAACGACGGTGCGCTGCGTGAGACCGTGGAGAAGCTGGTGGGCGGTCCCGGTAGGTGGGTGGACGGCGTGTGGGTATGGGACCTGCACGAGCGGGGACTCGCATGAGGGGCCCGGATGCGGATCCCGCGGCAGCGACCTGCGTCGGGAGCCGCATAGGGAGCTGCACGACGGGTCCGCCCCCGGGCCGCACCGATTACCCTTCCCTGACCACTGTGCTACGCCTTTGCCACGCCGTGCGATCGCTGTGTGAGGAGCCCTCTTTTGGCCTGTGACCTGTGGCTGGTACCGCTTGTCGACGTGTTGTGCCACACCCCCGACAACCCCTTCGCCGAGGAACTCGCGCAATACAACAAGGTGCTCGCCGAGGCCGGGCTGCCGCCGGTGCCGGTGTACCAGTACATGCCGGGCCTGTCCGGTGACGTCGCCCCGGTCGCCGGTTTCGACTACGACGCGCTGCATTTCCTGCGCCGCGCCTACCTGCTCCAGGTCTGCGGGCTGCCGGTCACCCCGGTCGACGAACTGGGCGGCGACTACGAGCAGCTCCTGGAGATGTTCGAGACGACGGCCCAGCAGTCGCACCTGGTCTGGCACTACGACCACGCGGGCGCCTACGTCCCCGTCGACTTCCCGAACCCGCTCTCCAACGACGAGCTCCTGGCGGGCGGCGGCCCGCTGGGCTCCTCCCAGGCCCTGTTGCGCGAGCTGGAGTTCGTGGCCCCGGTGATCGGCATCGACCCGGCCAACCCTCCGGCGGCCCCCCAGCCCCCGCTCGCACCCACGGCCCTAGAGGAACCGGCCGTCCCCGCCCCCTACGACCCGAGCCCCTTCGCCCGCGAACGGCACGTGTGGCTGGGACTGCACGCGGCGGCGACGCGGAGCCTGGCGCAGGGGTCGATGATCGTGTTCAGCTGAGGCGCAGCTGGGACAGCCCCTTCTGCAGGTCGTCGGGGTTCATGACCGGCGTGTAGTCCACCCTGGCGTCGAGTTCCAGGAAGAGGCGCTCCGCGATCAAGGGCATCTGGGAGCTTTCCTGCATGTCGAAGAACAGGAGCATGGTGCGCTGCCCTTGATCGACGGTGAAGTAGGAGGCCTCCGGCTTGACGTTTTCCAGGATCCCCTGGACCACCTGGGGCATCTTGCCACTGCGGATGAGGTCGTTGGACTTCTCGGTGTCGATGTTGGCCTTGAGCAGCATGCGCATGGCACTCACCTTTCTTCTGGTCATTCCTGGCCTCACGCTATGAGCCGTATGCGCACTTCGCTCGCTCACTGCTCCATCAGAAGAAGGCATCAGAAAAGGGGCGCCCCGGCGGGGCGCCCCTTTCAGCTCACCGGAGCCTCAGCTCACAGGAACGAGTTGACCTCGATCGTCTCGTCCCGGCCCGGTCCCACGCCGATCGCGGAGATCGGGGCGCCGGACATCTCCTCCAGCGCCTTGACGTAGTTCTGGGCGTTCTTCGGCAGGTCGGAGAACGACTTGGCCTTGCTGATGTCCTCGCTCCAGCCCGGCAGCATCTCGTAGACCGGCTTCGCGTGGTGGAAGTCGGTCTGGGAGTACGGGAGTTCCTCGACGCGCTTGCCGTCGATCTCGTACGCCACGCAGACCGGGATCTGCTCCCAGCCGGTCAGGACGTCCAGCTTGGTGAGGAAGAAGTCGGTCAGGCCGTTCACGCGGGTCGCGTAGCGGGCGATCACCGCGTCGAACCAGCCGCAGCGGCGGTCACGGCCGGTCGTCACGCCCCGCTCGCCGCCGATGCGGCGCAGCGCCTCGCCGTCCTCGTCGAAGAGCTCGGTCGGGAACGGGCCGGCGCCCACGCGGGTCGTGTACGCCTTGAGGATGCCGATCACGCGGCTGATCTTCGTCGGGCCGACACCCGCGCCGGTGCACGCACCGCCCGCGGTCGGGTTGGAGGACGTGACGAAGGGATAGGTCCCGTGGTCGATGTCGAGGAGGGTGCCCTGGCCGCCCTCGAAGAGGACCACCTTGTCGTCCTCCAGCGCCTGGTTGAGGATCAGGACGGTGTCGGCGACGTACGGCTCGATCTTCTCGGCGTAGTCCAGCAGTTCCTCGACGACCTGGCCGACGGCGATCGCGCGGCGGTTGTAGAGCTTGGTGAGGATCTGGTTCTTGACGTCCAGGGCGGCTTCGACCTTCTGCTGAAGGATCGACTCGTCGTAGAGGTCCTGGACGCGGATGCCGACGCGGTTGATCTTGTCGGCGTAGGTCGGACCGATGCCGCGGCCGGTCGTCCCGATCTTCCTCTTCCCGAGGAAACGCTCGGTCACCTTGTCGACCGTCACGTTGTACGGCGTGATGATGTGCGCGTTTCCGCTGATGAGGAGCTTGGACGTGTCGACGCCTCGCTCGTTCAGCCCGCTCAGCTCGGAGAGCAGGACCGACGGGTCGACGACGACACCGTTGCCGATGACCGGGGTGCACCCCGGGGACAGGATTCCGGAAGGGAGAAGGTGGAGGGCGTACTTCTGATCACCCACGACTACCGTGTGGCCGGCGTTGTTGCCGCCCTGGTAACGCACCACGTAGTCGACGGATCCGCCTAGCAGGTCCGTCGCCTTTCCCTTGCCTTCGTCACCCCACTGAGCACCGAGCAGCACAAGTGCGGGCACGCGCGTACACCCCTTCCGGGCGGGGCATGTCCAAGGTCAGGGGAGCACGCGTAGGGTTTCCGCCGCGTGCACCACGACCGGCCGCGATCGACATTGGCCGCGAACCGTCGGACCGGATGGCCCCGGAATAGACGAAGCCCCTGGCGCAATAGCGCAAGGGGCTCTTGCACAAAGATGCTACCCGAGGAAGCGAGGCATGGCCGAGGTGGCGACTTTCGCGATGTCCGATCAGCTGCTGGTGGTGATCGATCCGGTCGCTCGCAGGACGGACGGGGAGTCCGTACGCATCGCGAAAGACGTGCTCAGCGCGGGTGCGGCGACGAAAGTGTGCCTCCCGGACGGGCCGGACGAGTTCGCCCGGGCGCTGGCCCGGCGCGGGTCGCGGCGGCCGGTGGTCGTCGGCGACGACCGGGCGCTGATGCGGGCGGTGTCCCTTTTGCACCGGCAGCGGGAGCTGGCCGAATGTGTGCTGTCGGTGGTGCCGGTCGGGGGCGCGCTGTCGCTGGCCGGATCCCTCGGGGTGCCCACGGGGGCGGTGGCGGCGGCCCGGGCCGTTCTGGAGGGCGTGGAGCGACGGCTGGATCTCCTCGTGGACGACAGTGACGGGGTCGTGCTGGGCGAGCTGCGGATCCCGCCGGTACGGGAGCCTGGCGCGCCGAACGGGGCCACCGCGGTCGGGCCGGGCGCCGGGCGGCCGTGGCTGCGGACGTGTCAGTCCCTCGTACGCACCCTGGTGCCGGCGCGGGCCCCCTCCGCCGCCGGGTCCGGGCCGGCGCGGCTGCGGGTCGAGGTCGACGGGGCGACGCTGGTGGACCTCGACCAGCCGGTGGAGGCGGTGTCGGTGACGCCGGGGGCCGCCGGGGTGGCCGCGGTGGAGGTGCGGCGGGCTTCGGTGGGCGCGGAGGCGTCACCGCTGCGGGCCGAGGGGCGGGCGGTGACCGTGTCGGGGGCGCATTTCCGCTACGCGGCGGACACGGCGGTGTCGGGGCCGCTGCGCAGGCGGACCTGGACCGTGGGGCAAGGGGGGCTCCGGCTGGTGCTGCCGGGACACTGAGTGCGGAGAAATCCCGGGCCACCGGGGCCGGCCCCGGTTACGCTGACCGGCCGTCGATCAGGTGGGGAGGCGGCGGTGAGCCAGTACTACGAGGTGGCCGGGGAGCCGGTGTGGAACCCGGGGCACCAGACGTCCAAGCTGTTCCTGGCGTACGTACGGGTCTATGAGCAGCATCTGACCGTTCCGTCGGGGTTCGGGCCGATGGAAGACGACGAGTGCCAGATCGATCCGGCGGCGTTCGAAGAGTTCGTGACGGCCCTGCTCACCTGGTACGACCGCACGGGGAGCCGCGTTCTCGGCTCCCTCACCGAGGGCTTCCTCGCCCCGCTGCTGGCCCTCGCGGAACGGGTGGGCGTCGAGGTGCGGTGGCCCGCGGGCAGCGACTGGTGGGCAACCAGGGTGCGCAGCACAGCCGCAGATCTGCTGGGTTCCGTGACCCCTTGAGGCCGAGCGTCAGCCCTGCCCGAACGTCTTCTCCCGGTGCTCCCGCCACCGCTCCATCATCGCCGCGACCTCCCCCTCGACGAACTCGAAGAAGGCCAGCGTCTCGGCCATGCGGCGCCCCGCCGGGGTGTCGGGGCCGAGGCTGGTGACGCCCTCGCGCAGCGCGCCCTCCCACCGCTTGATGACGGCTTCGCGGTTGGTCAGGGCCTCGTACCACTGGTCACCGTGCACCCGGTAGCGCTCCCGGCGTGAGCCGGGCTCCCGCTCGCGCGACACCATGTGCGTCTGGGCCAGGTAGCGCACCGCCCCGGACACCGCCGCGGGGCTGATCTGCAGCTGTTCGCTCAGCTCGGCGGAGGTCAGCACGCCCTTGTCGGAGGAGAGCAGCGCGGCGAAGACCCGGGCGGCCATGCGCTGCATCCCGGCCTCGACGAGCTGCGCCGCGAAGGACTCGACGAACTTCGACACGGCCTCGGCGTCCCGCCCACCACCAGCTGCTTCCGTCATGGGCTCATCCTATCCGTGCTTCATACGCTTCCTTAACTTCACAAATTTCTGAAAGAAGCGTACGTTCTGAAACATGACGAAGGCAATCACGGTCTCCGGGCTCCACAAGTCGTTCGGCAGGACCCACGCGCTCGACGGCCTCGACCTGGACGTCGAGACCGGCGAGGTCCACGGCTTCCTCGGCCCCAACGGCGCCGGCAAGTCCACCACCATCCGCGTCCTGCTCGGCCTGCTGCGCGCCGACTCGGGCGCCGCGCAGGTACTCGGCCGCGACCCGTGGACGGACGCGGTCGAGGTGCACCGCCGCATCGCCTACGTCCCCGGCGACGTGACCCTGTGGCGCAACCTCTCCGGCGGCGAGGTCATCGACCTGTACGGCCGGCTGCGCGGAGGCCTGGACCCGGCCCGTCGCGCCCAGCTGGTCGAACGCTTCGAGCTGGACCCGACGAAGAAGGGCCGCACGTACTCCAAGGGCAACCGGCAGAAGGTCGCCCTGGTCGCCGCCTTCGCCTCGGACGTCGACCTGCTGATCCTGGACGAGCCGACCTCGGGCCTCGACCCGCTGATGGAGGAGGTCTTCCAGCGCTGTGTGGCGGAGGAGCGCGAGCGCGGCCGTACGGTGCTGCTGTCCTCGCACATCCTCAGCGAGGTCGAGGAGCTCTGCGACCGGGTCAGCATCATCCGCAAGGGCCGTACGGTCGAGACCGGTTCGCTCGCCGACCTGCGCCATCTGACGCGGACCAGCGTCACGGCCGAACTGGCCGGTCCGCCCAACGGGCTGTCCCATCTGCCCGGCGTCCACGATCTCGACGTACAGGGCCGCCGCGTCCGCCTCCAGGTCGACACGGACAAACTCGACGCCGTGCTGCGGTCGTTGACCGACTCCGGCGTACGGTCACTGACGTCGACGCCGCCGACGCTGGAGGAGCTGTTCCTGCGGCACTACCAGGACGACGTGCGCGAAGGGGTGGCCGCACGATGACGACCACGACCACCGACTTCGCCGTACGGTCCGCAGGCACCCGCCAACTGGCCGGTACGGCAACCCTGTTGCGCTTCGCGCTGCGCCGCGACCGGCTGATGATCCCGGTCTGGGTGGGCGTGAACGCACTGATGATCCTCTCCATGCCGAACACGCTGGAGAACCTGTACGCCACCCCGGCCGAGCGAGCCGACCTGGTGCGGAACACGGCCACCAACGCATCCTTCCGCGCGCTGATCGGCCCGCTCTTCGACGACTCGATCGGCGCCCTGACGGCCTGGCGGGTCGGCGTGTACGCGGGCGCGCTCGCGGCCGTGGTGAGCCTGCTCCTCGTCGTACGGCACACCCGGGACGAGGAGGAGAGCGGCCGCCAGGAGCTGGTGGCGTCCGGGATGGTGGGGCGCAGGGCCTCCCTGACGGCCGCCCTGCTGACGGCGGCCGTCGCGAACGCCGTACTGGCCGTGCTGGTGGCCGCCGGACTCGCGGGCCGGGGCGCCGCCGGGGCGCTGGCCCTCGGGCTCGGTCTCGCCGGGGTCGGCATGGTGTTCGCCACGCTGGCGGCGATCGTCGCCCAGTTCACGGAGAGCGCCCGGCCGGCGCGGGGGCTGACGGCGGGGCTGCTGGGGGCCGCGTTCGTGCTGCGTGCGGCGGGCGACTCGGCGTCGGACGACGGTTCGTCGGTGCTGACGTGGGTGTCGCCGCTGGGCTGGCTGGAGAACCTGCGGCCCTTCGCGCGGGAGCGGTGGTGGGTGCTGCTGCTGTTCGCGGCGGCGGCCGTGGTGCAGGGCGTGGTGGCGTACGAGCTCGCCGGGCGCCGGGATGTCGGCATGAGCTTCCTGCCCGCCCGGCCCGGTCCCGCCGACGGCCGCCTCGGCACGGCGGGCGCGCTGGCCTGGCGGCTGCAGCGCGGCAGCGTGCTCGGCTGGAGCATCGGCTTCTTCCTCGCCGGGGTCGTCTACGGCGGGCTGACCGACGGGGTGGCCGACCTGGTCGGCGACAACGAGAACGCCCGCGAGATCTTCCGGCGGATGGGTGGGCAGTCCGGCATCACGGACGCGTTCCTCGCCTCGATGGTCGGGATGCTGGGCCTGATCGCCGCGCTGTACGTCGTGGCGTCGGTGCTGCGGCTGCACGGCGAGGAGACCTCGATGCGGGCCGAACCGGTCCTGGCCAACGCGGTCGGCCGACTGCGCTGGGCCGCGGGCCACCTGGTGATCGCCTTCGCCGGATCCGCCCTGATCATGCTGCTCGCGGGGCTGGGTTTCGCGGCCGGTTACGGCAAGCAGGTGGGCCCGATCCTGGGCGCCTGCCTGGTGCAGCTTCCGGCGGTGTGGGTCGTCGGCGGGCTGGCGGTCCTGCTGTACGGGGTGCTGCCGCGGGCGGCGATGGCGGCGTGGGGTGTGGCCGGGGCGGTGCTGCTGATCGGGTGGGTGGGGCCCGCCCTCGATGTTCCGCAGGCGGTGCTGGATCTGTCGCCGTTCGGACATCTGCCGAAGCTGCCGGGCGGGGGGATGGAGTGGGGGCCGGTGCTGATGCTGCTGGGGCTGGCGGTGGTGCTGATCGCCGGAGGGCTGGCGGGGTTGCGGCGGCGGGACATGACCACGTGACTGGGTCTAGTCGACGTACTGCTTGAGTTCCTCGGTGTCAAGTTCGATGCCGACGGGATCGGGGAGGGTGACCTTGCCGCCGAGCCTGACCACATGGATGTCGCGGTAACCGTCCTCCAGGTCCGGATCGCTGTGCACGAGGATGGACAGGTTGTCCCGGTCGATCAGCAGATAGACCGGGATGGCCGCCTCGGCGTACGCCCGGGGTTTCTCGATCCGGTCGCGGTTATGGGTGTCCGAGTCGTACGACGTGATTTCAACCGCCATCAGCACGCCGCGGGGATCGGCCCAGTCCCCCTGACCCACGAAGTGATCGACAGGAGCGAGCACCCCGTCAGGCCGGGCCCGGCCTTTGCGGTATGCCTCGACCTTGAGACCCTGCAATGGATTGAGGTCGAGCTCGGGCCGAGCACGCATGCATTGACGGATGAGCCACATAGTGATCGCGCCGTGGTTGCCGTTCGTCACCTTCTTGAGTCCGATCCGTCCGTCGATGAACTCGAACCTGACGGTCTCGTCCTCCCGCTCGGCGAACTCAGCGATCCGCTCGAACATGTCCACCGACAACTGAGACGACGTGCGCTCTGCCATAACCGTCATGGTGCCTCCCTTCGCAGGCAGGCACCAGCTTGACGAGCAGCCCACGACCATCGACCGGGATTCGCTTGGCGATCATCCGAACGAGTGATCACCCCACCTCGACGTTCAGCCCCTCCAACCCCCGGATCACAAAGTTCGGCTTGCGCTCGGGCTCCGTCGCCAGACTCAGCGTCGGTGCCTTCTCCAGCAGCGCCGTCATCGACGCCGCCAGCTCGATCCGGGCCAGCGGAGCCCCGATGCAGTAGTGGATGCCGGCGCTGAAGGAGATGTGCGGATTCTCCTTGCGGGTGAGGTCCAGGCGGTCGGGGTCCGCGAAGACCTCGGGGTCGTGGTTGGCGGAACCGAACAGCATGGCGATCTCCGCGCCCCTCGGGATCACCGTTCCGTCGATCTCGATCTCGTCCAGCACCCAGCGCTCGAAGAGCTGCAGCGGCGTGTCGTAGCGCATCAGCTCCTCGATCGCCGACGGGACCAGGGAGTGGTCCGCGCGCAGGGCCGCCAGCTGGTCGGGGTTGCGGAACAGCGCCCACCAGCCGTTGACCGTGGCGTTCACCGTGGCCTCGTGGCCGGCGTTGAGGAGGAGGACGCACGTCGAGATCATCTCCTGCTCGGTCAGCCGGTCACCCTCGTCGTACGCCGCGATCAGCCCCGAGATCAGGTCCTCGCCCGGCTCCTTGCGGCGCACGGCGATCAGCTCCCGCAGGTACTCGGTGAACTCCACCGACGCCCGCACCGCCTTCGCCGCCGTCTCCTCGGCCGGGTTCAGCTCGTACATCCCGCAGATGTCCGCCGACCAAGGACGCAGCTGCGCCCGGTCGTCCCCCTCCGGAATCCCCAGCATCTCGGCGATCACCGCGACCGGCAGCGGCTCCGCCACATCTGTCAGCAGGTCGCCGCCGCCCTCCGCCACCAGGCCGGAGACCAGCTCGCCCGCCAGCTCCCGCACATACGGCTTCAGCTGCTCCACCGTGCGCGGCGTGAACGCCTTCGACACCAGCCGCCTGATCCTGGTGTGGTCCGGCGGCTCCAGGTCGAGCATTCCGTGGTCGTTGAGGACGTGGAACGGCTCGTGCTCCGGCGGCGGCGCCGTCCGCCCGAACTCCTCGTGGGTGAACCGGTGCTGGTAGGTCCGGCCGAGCCTGCGGTCGCGCAGCAGCGCCGAGACGTCCGCGTGGTGCGGCACCAGCCACTGGTTCGTCGGCTCGAACCAGTGCACCCGGCCCCGGGCCCGCAGATCGGCGTAGGCGGGGTACGGGTCGGCCAGGAACGCCCGGTCCCAGGGGTCGAAAGCGAGGTCGGAAGGAGCTGCCATGCACGGACGTTAGACCGCGCTCCCCGTGTCTGACCAGGGGGCTAGGCCGCGCCGAAGTCGGGAAGCGTGACCGTGCCGTCCTCGGCGAGCGGGAAGCCGGGGTTGTGCGCGACCTCCCAGGCGTGCCCGTCGGGATCGACGAAGGCGCTGGAGTAGAACCCGATCGCGTTGACCGCCGCGGGCTTGGTGACCGTCCCACCGGCCCGCTCCACGGCCGCGAGAAGCGCGTCCACCTCCGCCTCGGACCGGACGTTGTGCGCGAGGACGATCCCGCCGAAGCCGTCCGCCCGCCCGGGTTCCAGGCCGCAGTCCCGCGCCAGCTTGTCCCGGCCCCACAGCACCAGCCCCAGGCCGCCCGCCTGGAAGAAGACGGTCTCCTCGACCTCCTGCCCCCGCCAGCCGAGGGCCTCGTAGAAGGCCTTGGACCGGGCGAGATCGGAGACTCCCAGCGTGATCAGAGTGATGCGCTGTTCCATGCCCTCACGGTAGCCGCGGCGCGTCAGCCCGGCGTGACCAGCCGCGCCTCGTAAGCGAACACCGCCGCCTGAGTCCGGTCCCGCAGTCCCAGCTTCACCAGGATCCGGCTGACGTGCGTCTTGATCGTCGACTCGGCCACCACCAGCCGCTCGGCGATCTCCGAGTTGGACAGGCCCTGCGCGATCAGCACCAGCACCTCCGTCTCCCGCTCGGTCAGTTCCCCGTACGCCGCGTGCGCGGAGGACATCATGCGCGGGGCGTCGGACAGCTTCGAGAACTCCGTGATCAGCCGCTTGGTGACCGAGGGGGCGAGCAGCGCCTCGCCGGACGCCACCACCCGTACGCCGTCGGCGAGCTGGCGCGCGGAGGCGTCCTTCAGCAGGAAGCCCGACGCTCCGGCGCGCAGCGCCTGGTACACGTACTCGTCGAGGTCGAAGGTGGTGAGCACCAGCACCTTCGCCGAGCCGTCGGCCGCGACGATCTCCCGGGTCGCCTCGATGCCGTTCAGCTCCGGCATGCGGATGTCCATCAGCACGACGTCCGGGGAGAGTTCCCGCACCCGCTCCACCGCCTCGCGGCCGTTCACGGCCTCGCCGACGACCTCGATGTCCGGCATCGCGTTCAGCAGGACCGAGAAGCCCTCGCGCACCATCATCTGGTCGTCCGCGATCAGCACGCGGATGGTCATGAGCCGTCCTCTGTCGTCGTGGTGACCGGCAGGAACACCGCCACCTCATAGCCGCCGTCCTCCGTGCGGCCCGCCGTCATCTCACCGTTCAGCATGGAGACACGCTCCCGCATGCCGGTGATGCCGTGCCCGGCGCCCGGTGAGGGCTTCACCAGGGCCGGCGCGGGCGGCGGGCCGTTGACTATGCGCAGCCCCAGGCCGCCGAGGACGTACCCGATCTCGACGCGGGCACTCGCGCCCGGCGCGTGCCGCAGGCTGTTGCTCAGCGCCTCCTGCACGATCCGGTACGCCGACAGCTCCACCCCGGGCGGCAGCTCGCGCACCGCACCGGTCACCGCCTTGTCGACGCTCAGTCCCGCGTCCCGCACGTTCGCCAGCAGCGCGTCCAGGTCGGCGAGGGTGGGCTGCGGGGCGTCCGGGGCCTCGTAGTCCTCGGCGCGGACCACGCCCAGGACGCGGCGCAGTTCGGTGAGGGCCGCCACCGCGTTCTCCCGGATGGTGGCGAAGGCCTTCTCCAGCTCCGGCGGCGGGTTCTCCACCCGGTAGGGGGCGGCCTCCGCCTGGATGGCGACCACGGACATGTGGTGGGCGACCACGTCGTGCAGCTCGCGGGCGATCGTCGTGCGCTCCTCCAGCAGGGTGCGCCGGGAGCGCTCCTGCAAGGTCACGGTCTGCTGGGCGGTGACCTCCTGCCGGGCCTCCCTGCGGGTGTGCCAGACGGCGACGACGAGCAGGATGAGGGCAGAGAAGACCAGCATGGGGGCGGTGTCGTCGCCGTAGTAGTAGCTGGGGCCGAAGATCACGTCCGCCACGAAGCCGTACGCAGCGGTGACGGCCCACATGTACGCGGCCGTGCGCGGCCTGGTGCGTATGGCCACGACCGTCAGCACGGTCAGATGGCAGGCGAAGCTCGCGGGTTGCCAGGGATAGCCGTCCAGGGAACTGCCGAAGACCTGGCTGACCGGGGCGGCCGCCATGGACAGCCAGAACGCTCCGACCGGCCGCATCATGGTCAGCAGGATCGGTATCACGACGAGCGGGCCGAGCAGCACGGCCTCGCGTTCGTTGTCGACGGTGGCCAGGAGCAGCGTGAACAGGGCGGCCGCGGTGATCATGGCGTGCGGGGTCCAGGCCGCGTAGTCCCGCAGGCGGCCCGGCAGCCGCCGGGTCAGCGGGCCGCCGACACTCATCCGCGCCAGCGGACGGTAGGCGAAGGCATCGCGGAACAGGTCCTGCCGCAGCCCGCGCAGGGCGTCCGCGGCCAGCCGGATCTCCGGGCTGCGCGGCTTGGCCCCGTCCCCCGGTGGCGGTGTCTGCATGTGGGTCGTCTCGGTCACGTACAGAACGGTAGGGGGAGGGCCGGGTCGCGGTCGTCACCAAGGAGAGGGGTCCTTGCGGGTCCCTCTCAAGTACTACGGTCCAAAACCACGGCCCGGCCGGTCCGCCAGGGCTCGGACCGGCTCCCGCAGTGACCGCTCACTCGCCGACGACGTACGCCCCCGCAACAGCAGCCGCATGCGCAGCCCGCGCGGCCCGCTCCGCGGCGGCGGCGTCGGGAATCACCCCGGTAGTGAGCAACTGGTAGTAAAGGGGAGCCGACACCGCCCGTACGACCGCCTCCGCGTCCGTCCCGACCGGCAACTCCCCTCTTGCGACACCCTGTTCCACGCACGGCACCCACTCCGCCACCCGCGCCTCGTAGAACCGGCGGAGCGCCTGCGCCGTCCGTTCGTCGCAGGTGGCCGCGGCGATGACGGCGCGGAACAGCGCGCCCTGCCGGGGATCCGCCAACGTCCGCTGGACGAGCGCCGCGTTGGCCCGCAGGTCCCCCAGCACGGACCCGGTCTCCTCACGCGGCAGCGACTGCTCGGCCATGTCGCCGAGCAGGTCGGCCACCAGCCCCGCCACCGACCCCCACCTGCGGTACACGGTCGTCTTGCCGACCTCCGCGCGCCGGGCGACGTCCGCGAGGTCGAGGCCGTCGAAACCCTGCTCCGCCAGCACGTCCCCGGCCGCCCGCAGCACGGCCGCGCGGACACGCGCGGTACGCCCTCCAGGACGTACGGTGCCGGGTTCGGCGGACATATCGGCCTCCATGGTGCACGGACGGTGCGCATACGCGCGGCAAAGCCAGCGTAACGAGACAGCAGAACCGTTTATCCCCTCACCCAGCGTGACATCCGCGTGTCCGCGCACGTCACCCGCCTGGTACCGTCCCCGCCAACGGCCGAATTCCCACCTGGTCCGCCACCCCCGCTTCCGTCCAAATCCGTTACGTCGCTGAGAGGTTGGAGCATGCCGGACGACGCCGCCGCAGCCCGGGCCGCCGCAGAGGAGGAGTCGGCGTTCTCGCATCCGCCCGTCGACCCCGACGCCATCGCCTCGTACGGTGACCATCCCGACCAGGTGATCGACTTCTATGCCCCGCGCGGTGAGGCCGGTCCGGGTGGCCCGGCCCCGCTGGTCGTCCTGCTGCACGGCGGGGCGTGGCGGGCGCCGTACGACCGGCGGCATGTCACGCCGTTCGCGGACTTCCTGGCGCGGCGGGGGTTCGCCGTGGCCAATGTGGAGTACCGGCGGGGGGCGGCGGACGACGCGGGCGCCGGCCTGGGTGCGGCCGGTTCGGGCGAGGGCGGCCCGGTCGCCGGGCGCTGGCCGGAGACCTTCGACGACGTGGCCGCCGCGGTGGACGCCCTTCCCGCGCTCCTGCGCGAGGCGCTCCCGCAGGCCGACCCGCGCCGGACCGTCCTCACCGGCCACTCCGCCGGCGGCCACCTGGCCCTCTGGGCGGCCGCCCGCCACGTCCTCCCCGCGGACTCCCCCTGGCGCACCGACCGCCCGGCGCCCCTGCGGGGGGTGGTCGCCCTGGCCCCGATCGCCGACTTCACGGTCGCCGACAAGCTGGACGTCTGCGGCGGCGCTGTGCGGCAACTCCTGGGCGGCGCCGTGGAGTTCGCCGAGCGCCGGCCCCACGCCGACCCCGCGCTGCTGCTCCCGACCGGCATCGCGACGACCCTCGTCCAGGGCCGCACCGACGATGTCGTTCCGCACGCGGTCGCCGAGTCGTACGCGGACGCGGCGGCGAAGGCCGGGGAGGTCGTCGGGCTCACGCTGCTGGAGGACGTCGGGCACTTTCCGCTGATCGACCCGGCGGCGGATGCGTGTGCGGTGGTGGTGGAGGAGATCGCGCAGTTGGCGTGGTGAGGCCCCGTCATACCCCTAATACCTGAGAGCTACGTCGCAGGTGAGCTCCCTGGCGTGACGCGGACGACGCGGACGGATCCGTAATTTCCCATCCAGGCAAGCCCGATGGCCGGGCGGACCGGGAGGGGACACGACCATGGGGCGTACGACGGGGGCGGGCTCGGCGGGCAAGGCGAGCGCGACCGGCGAGGTCGGCGAGGTCGGCGAGGCGCACGCTCTGCATACGGCGCAGGGAGCGGGCGGGCCGAAGAAGAACCGCCCCGCCCGTAGAACCCCCCGCACCCACCGATGGCGACGAGCCCTCCTCGCCGCCCTGATCACCGGTGCCGTGGTCGTGCCGCTGTCCGGCGCCGCGCGCCCCGAGATCCCCGCTCCGGCCCCGGCCGCCCTCTCGGCGGTGACGGCGGCGACGTTGGACGAGGCGTACGCGGCCAACCGCGTCAACGCGGGTGAGGCGTCCCGTATGGCCGCGGCCCACGGCAACCGGGAGCGGGCCGCAGCGGACCGGGCGATGGCCGCCCCGAACCGGCACTTCCTCGCCTTCGACGGCCGTGGCCCGGGCCTCGCGACGGAGGTCTTCGGCGACCTGGCCCACGCCGACCGCATCGCGGTCCTGGTCCCCGGCTCCGACACGTCCATCGACACCTACGACCGTTTCCGCGACGCCGCCCGCTCTCTGCACGAGCGGCTCACCCGCGAGGCGCCGCAGGGCACGGGCACCGCGGTCGTGGCCTGGCTCGGTTACGAGACCCCGGGCACCGTCAGCACCGCGGTCACGACGACGGGCCGGGCGGAGGAGGCGGCCCCGAAACTCCGGGAGTTCATACGGCAGCTGCGTGCCCTCACGGACGACGAGCCGAACGGGCCGGCCGACGGAAAGCCGCGCATCTCCCTCCTGTGCCACTCCTACGGCTCGGTGGTCTGCGGCCGCGCGGCCTCCCACCTGGACGTGGACGACCTGGTGCTGGTCGGAGGCCCCGGCACCGGCGCGGACACCGCCGCGGCCCTGCACACCCCGGCCCGCGTCTGGGCGGCCCGCGGCGGTGACGACTGGGTGGCGGAGGTCCCGCACATCAAGGTCGACCTGCTCGGCACGACCGTCGGCTTCGGCACCGACCCCGTGTCCCCGTCCTTCGGTGCCCGGGTCTTCGCGGGCGGCGACGGCGGCCACAGCGACTACTTCAGGCCGGGCTCGACATCCCTGACGAACCTGACCCGCATCGTCCTGGGCGATACATCGGAGGTGACCCATGACTGAGCCGACGCGTGCGTCCAGGCCTGAGCCGACACATGAGTCGAGGTGGCAGGGCATACGCCGCGGCGCCGCCCGCGTCGATGCCGCCACGCCCGCCGATCGGGACCGGGCGGTCGACGCCCTGCGGGCCTTCGCCATCCTCGGCGTCGTCCTGGGCCACTGGCTGGTCACGGCGTTGGTGGCGGACGGCGGCGGAGCGGACCTGCGCACCGCGAGCCCGCTCCACCACATGCCCTGGCTCGCCCCCATCTCCTGGGTGTTCCAGACCCTCGCCGTGTTCTTCCTGGTCGGCGGTCATGTGGCGACCCGTGGCTACGCCTCGGCCCGAGCACGCGGGACGACGTACGGGCAGTGGCTGACCTCCCGTCTGTCCCGCCTGTTCAAACCGGTGGCAGCCGTCCTCACCCTGTGGACGGTGGCCTCCGTGCTGCTGCTCCTCTCGGGCACGAGCACGGACACCATCCACACGCTGCTCAAACTGGCCCTGTCCCCCCTGTGGTTCCTCCTGGTCTTCGCCGCGCTGACGGCGGCGACGCCCCTCCTCCGGCGGCTCAACCCCCTCTGGCCGCTGGCCGTCGTGCTCCATGTGGACCTCCTCCGCTTCGGCCTGGGCGCCCCCGCCTGGCTCGGCTGGGTGAACGTGGCGGCCGGCTGGCTCGTGCCGTACACCCTGGGCGCCGCCTGGACCCGGGGCGAGCTGGAGCGCCGCCGCGCAGGCTGGATTCTGCTGGCGGGCGGGACGGCGGTGACGGCCCCGCTGGTCGCCTGGGCGGGCTACCCGGCCGCCATGGTCGGCGTCCCCGGCGCCGGGATCTCCAACCTCAACCCGCCGACGCTGGCCGCCGTCACCTTCGGCCTGGCCCAGTGCGGCCTGGCGCTGCTCCTTCGCGAGCCACTGCGCCGCGCGATGCGCCGCCCCGTGGCCTGGGCCGCGGTGGCCCTGCTCAACCTCTCCGCCATGACGGTCTTCCTGTGGCACCAGACGGCCTTGATGGCAACGACGGCCATGGGCCTGCCGGTCGGCCACCTCCCGGGCCTGCACACCCTCCCCGACAACCTCCTCTGGGTGGCGGCCCGCCTGGCCTGGCTCCCCGTGTTCACCGCGGCCCTGGCACTGTGCTGGACGACGTTCCGCATCTACGAACAGGGTCCGCGGCGCCCGACCGGCCGCCCGTCCCGCGTGGTCCGGTCACGGCCGGCCGCGCGCAGCACCGAAGCGGAGGCGCACCACCATGCCTAGGGTTGGCTCTGTGACGGAGACGGGGATCCAGCACGCGTTCACGAGGCGAGTCCGGCGCTGGCTGCGGGTGCTGCGCGAGGACCTGTGGACCGCCCGGTCGGATCCGTTGCCGCCCTCCACGTGGCTGCGCTGGCTGCCGCACGGAGTGCTGTGCATCGTCGCGTTCGGGGTCACCTTGGGCGGCGTGGCGCAACTGACGGACAACGGCGGGGTGGGCGGCCAGGTCGCCTTCCTGATCGGGCTCGCGCAGGGCGGTGCGGTCGTCCTCGCGCTGGGGCGGCCCGTGCCCGGGTGGTGGCTGTCGATGGCAGGCATGGTGGTGGGTGCCGTCGAGGTGCACCGTCACCTGCTGGCCGGTAGCGCGCACGACTTCCCCTGGCCCTGGTCGCCGGCCGGGATCATCGGGCAGATGGCTGTGCTGCTCCTGCTCGCCCTACGGGTGCGCACCCGCGTCTCCCTCGAAGCACTGGCCCTGACCGCGCTCGTCACCTATGTCATCCAGGGACTCTGGGGGGCGGGCGGCTACCAGCCCACCGGGGTGCTCGCGATCATCCTGTTCTCGGTCGTCGTGCTCCTCGGCATCGCTCTGCGCGGCCGTCGCGAGGCGCGCGCGGAGCTCAGGCAGCAGGCCACGCTGACGGCCGAGGAGCGGGCCCGGCGCACCCTGTTGGAGGAGCGCAGCCGTATCGCACGCGAGCTGCATGACGTGGTCGCCCACCACATGTCGGTGATCTCCATCCAGGCGCAGGTCGCCCCGCACCTCGTGGAGAACCCATCGGAGGAGCTGAAGGAGAACCTCGCCGGCATCCGGCAGAACGCCCTGGACGCGCTCACCGAGCTGCGCCGCGTGCTGGGCGTCCTCCGCTCCGAGAACAACGGCACTCCCGCCGACCCCTACGGCCTCGGCGAACCCGGCAGCGGAGCCGCCCCGGACGCCCCGCAGCCCATGCTGGACCGGCTCGACGCCCTCATCGAGAACACCCGTGCCGCCGGGCTGGACGTCGTCACCGACATCAGGGGCGAGGCTCTCTCGTACCCGACGGGCGTGGAGCTGTCCGCGTACCGGATCATCCAGGAGGCGCTCAGCAACGCCCTGCGGCACGCGCCGGGTTCGGAGGTGCGCGTCGAGGTCTCGCACGACTTCCACGGCCTGCATCTGGGGGTCGTCAACTCCCGTCCACAGCGGCCCGTTCCGCGTTCCCCGGGTGCGGGGCACGGACTGCTCGGCATGCGTGAACGTGCGGCTATGCTCGGCGGCCATCTCACCGCGGCCCCGACGCAGCACGGCGGTTTCGCGGTCTCGGCCTTCCTCCCGCGGGGCGACACCCCGCCGACTCCACCCCTGACAGGAGAACCGACCCCATGACGAGCGGCCCCATCCGGGTACTCATCGCCGACGACCAGCAGATGGTCCGGCAGGGATTCAGCGTGCTGCTCAACACCAAGCCCGACATCGATGTGATCGGCCAGGCGGTCGACGGCCTGGACGCGGTCGCGAAGGTCGCCGAACTCGCCCCCGACGTCGTCCTGATGGACATCCGCATGCCCGAACTCGGCGGCATCGAGGCCACCCGCCGCATCACCACCGCGACACCGCACATCAAGGTGCTGGTGCTGACCACCTTCGATCTCGACGAGTACGTGTACGAGGCACTGCGCGCGGGAGCCTCGGGCTTTCTCCTCAAGGACGCCTCCGCCGACCAACTGGCCGAGGCGGTACGGGTCGTGGCGGGCGGCGACGCGCTGCTCGCGCCCGGCATCACCCGGCGGCTGATCGCCGAGTTCTCCCGCCTGGACAACCGGCCCCGCGCCCCGCTGAAGGACCGCGTCGGCGACCTGACCGAGCGCGAGACGGAGGTCCTCGCCCTGATCGCGCAGGGCCTGTCGAACGCGGAGATCGCCGAGCGCCTCGTCGTCGCCGAGCAGACTGTGAAGACCCACGTGGGCCGGATCCTGGTGAAGCTGGGCCTGCGGGACCGGACCCAGGCGGCGGTGTTCGCGTACGAGTCGGGGCTGGTGCGGCCGTCCGGGTACTGAGCCGCCGGGTGCTGAGCCGGGGGTACCGAGCCGGGGGGCACTGAGCCGGAGGGCACTGAGCCGGAGGGCACTGAGCCGGGGGGCACTGAGCCGGGGGGCACTGAGCCGGGCGGTGCCCATGGACGCATGGAAACCGCCCGGCACCGCCCGGCCCCACCAGGGCCCTAGCTCAGGAGCTCCCCCAGCACCCGCGCCGCCCGCTCCACATCCGCGAACCCGACATACAGCGGCGTGAAGCCGAACCGCAGCACATCGGGATGCCGGAAGTCGCCCACGACCCCCCGCTCGATGAGCCGCTTCATGACCTCCCCGGCATCGTCACAGCGCAGCGCCACCTGACTTCCCCGCTCGTCATGGGCGACCGGGGTCAGGCACTCCACGCGCCCCTCCCCCACATACGCCCCGACGCACTCCAGGAAGAAGTCCGTCAACGCGAGGGACTTGGCCCGCACCGCCTCGATCGACACGCCCTCCCAGACCTCCAGCGCCGCCTCCAGGGCGAGCATGGAGAGGATGTCCGGCGTGCCGACGCGACCGCGCAGCGCGCCCGCCGCCGGTTCGAAGGAAGCCCGCATGCCGAAGGGGTCGGCATGCGAGTTCCAGCCGGGCAGCGGGGAGTCGAAGCGGTCCTGCAGCTCTCGGCGTACGTAGAGGTACGCCGGTGAACCCGGGCCGCCGTTGAGGTACTTGTAGGTGCAGCCGACGGCCAGGTCGACGCCGTGCACGTCCAGCCCCACCGGCAGCGCGCCCGCGCTGTGGCAGAGGTCCCAGACGGCCACCGCGCCCGCCGCGTGCACGGCGGCGGTGAGGGACGGCAGGTCGTGCAGCCGGCCGGTGCGGTAGTCGACGTGGTTGAGCAGCACCGCGGCGGTACGGCCGGACAGCGCCGCCGGCACCTCCGCGGGCGCCACGGGCCGCAGCGTACGGCCCGTCATCCGGGCCGCCGACTCGGCGATGTACCCGTCCGTGGGGAAGGTCGAGGCGTCGACCAGGATCTCGTCCCGGCCGGAACCGGAACCCGTGGCCTCCGCCATCCGCACCGCCGCCACAAGTGCCTTGAAGACATTGACACTTGTCGAGTCGCCGACCACGATCTGGCCCTCGGCCGCGCCCACCAGCGGAGCGATCCGGTCGCCGATCCGCTCCGGCGCGGTCCACCAGCCGCTCTCGTCCCAGGACCGGATGCGCAGCTCGCCCCACTGCCGCCGCACGACGTCCTCGACCCGCCCCGGCACGTTCGCCGGCAGGGCGCCGAGCGAGTTGCCGTCGAGGTAGACGACCTCGTCGAGCACGAACCGCTCACGCAGCTTGCCGAGTTCGTCGGCAGCGTCCAGCTCACTTGCCCTGCTGATCAGTTCAGACATGAGAGCGCGCCGTCCACAGCTCGGGGAACACGGACTTCTGCGCCCGCTTCTCCAGCCAGGCCACCCCGGCCGAACCACCCGTACCGGCCTTCGCACCCATGGCACGGCGCGTGGCGACCAAGTGGTCGTTGCGCCAGCGCCACACCAGTTCCGCGACATCGGTCAGCGCCTCACCGAGGCGGGCGAGTTCGGCGTTCTGGTCGCCGGAGTAGATCGCGGTCCAGGCGGCCTCGACCGCCTCCGAGGAATCGTACCGCTGCGAGACGTCACGCTTCAGGACGGCCTCGGGGATCGCGCAGCCGCGCCGGGCGAGGAACCGCAGCACCTCGTCGTACAGGCTCGGCTCGTGCAGCGCCTTCTCCAGCTCCGCGTGCACGCGCGGGGCGCCGCGGTGCGGGACCAGCATGGACGCGGACTTCTCGGCGAGCAGGAACTCCATCCGCCGGTACATCGCCGACTGGAAGCCGGAACCCTCGCCGAGAGCGCTGCGGTACGCGTTGAACTGGGCCGGCGTGAGCTGGCCGAGCGGCTTCCAGGAGGCGTTGAGGGCCTCCAGCTCCCGCACGGAACGCTTCAGGGCGTCGATCGCCACGCCCACGCGGTCCTCGCGCAGGGCGTGCGCCGCCGTCTCCCACTCATGGACGATGACCGTGAACCACAGCTCCATCACCTGGGTCGTGACCAGGAAGACCATCTCTCCGGGGTCGTCGGAGAGGGTGTGCTGGAGGTGGGTGAGCACGTCCGCCTTGACGTAGTCCTCGTAGGGCGTCGTGCCGGCGAAGTCGAGATTCGGGGTCTCGGGCTCCTGAGTCACCGCGGACGTCTCCTCGGACGCCCCCACGGCCTTGTGAGCCTGCTGGGACATTGCTGTCTCCTGTGTAACTCCGGGTAGCGGTCCGCCCTGCCGTTATCGGCAAAGGGGCCCCGGTCCCCACCCGGCATATTCCGGGATACCCCCCGGGCCTCGCAAGGCCCGCCCTGGTCACACTGAGCACATCGACCGGGCGGGCCACGAGGACGACGATCCGGCTAGCCCAGCGTCTGGGCCGCCGTCGGCGAGGAGTCCTTCAGGAACTGGGTGCAGCGCTCGTACTCCTCCTGCTCGCCGATCGAACCCGCGGCGCGGGCCAGGGCGTGCAGGGCACGCAGGAAGCCACGGTTCGGCTCGTGCTCCCAGGGGACGGGGCCGTGGCCCTTCCAGCCGTTGCGGCGCAGGGCGTCCAGGCCGCGGTGGTAGCCCGTACGGGCATAGGCGTACGACTCCACGACGCTGCCCCGCTCGAACGCGTCGTCGGCCAGCTGGGCCCAGGCCAGCGAGGACGTCGGGTAGCGCGCGGCGACATCGGCCGGGGCGGTCCCGCCGGCGAGCAGCTCGCGCGGCTCGGGGTCGTCGGGGAGGTGTGTCGGGGGCGGGCCCCCGAGAAGGTTTTCGTGAATGGCCATGCCTTCAGTCTGGCCCATGGGCCACCGGCCCTCTTGATCGCGCCAGTAGGGTCGTCCCGTGAGTAACGAAGACATCACGCTGACCGCGGGCGACGCGGAGGCGGTCGTGCTGCCGGGGAACGGCGGGCGGGTCGGGGGGCTGCGCGTCGGAGGCATGGAGTTGCTGCGGCAGGGGGAGCGGTTCGGATGCTTCCCGATGGTCCCCTGGTGCGGGCGGATCCGGGACGGGCGGTTCCTGGACGGTGCCGTGGTGCGGCAGATGCCGCTCAACGCCCCGCCGCACGCCATCCACGGCACCGCCCGGGACGGCGCCTGGAAGGTCGCCCGGGTCACGGGTGACGAGGCGGTCATCACGTACGACCTGGTCGAGCCCTGGCCCTACCCCGGCCGCGTCACCCAGATCGTGCGCCTCGCCGAGGACAGCCTCACCCTCACCATGTCCGTCGAGACGTACGAGACGTCCTTCCCGGCCCAGATCGGCTGGCACCCCTGGTTCAACCGCACCCTCGGCGGAGAGGACGTACGGCTCGACTTCACCCCCGCCTGGCAGGAGGAACGCGGCGCCGACCACCTGCCCACCGGCAACCGCATCGACCCGCGGCCCGGCCCCTGGGACGACTGCTTCGGCATGCCCGGCGGCGTCGACGTCACGCTCACCTGGCCGGGACAGCTGGAGCTGAAGGTGGCCAGCCGCGAGGAGTGGGTCGTGGTCTACGACGAGCAGGACGCCGCCGTGTGCGTGGAGCCGCAGACCGGACCCCCCAACGGCCTGAACAGCACGCCCCGCCTGGTCACGCCCCTGGAGCCGCTCGAGGCCACGACCGTCTGGAGCTGGCGGCGCCTCTAAGCTGGGCGGCATGACTGACGTACGCGGCGAGCTGCTGCAGCAGATCAAGGACAAGGCCGTGGTGCACGGCAAGGTGACCCTTTCGTCGGGTCTGGAAGCCGACTACTACGTCGATCTTCGGCGCATCACCCTCGACGGGGAGGCCGCCCCCCTGGTCGGGCAGGTGCTGCTCGACCTGACCGCGGAGCTGGAGTTCGACGCGGTGGGCGGGCTCACGATGGGCGCCGACCCGGTCGCGGCCGCGATGCTGCACGCCGCCGCGGCGCGCGGCAAGCGGCTCGACGCCTTCGTCGTACGCAAGGCGGCCAAGGCGCACGGGCTGCAGCGCCGGGTCGAGGGGCCGGACATCGCCGGGCGGCGCGTGCTCGTCGTCGAGGACACCTCCACCACCGGCGGCTCCCCGCTCGCCGCCGTCGAGGCCGTGCGTGAGGCGGGTGCCGAGGTCGTCGCCGTCGCGACCATCGTCGACCGGGCCACCGGTGCCGCCGAGAAGATCCAGGAGGGCGCGGGAGTGCCGTACCTGTTCGCTTACTCCAAGGACGAGCTCGGTCTCGACTGACCCCGGTCCCGGGGGGCATCCATCTCGGCTGGTGACAGGCGCTCGGAGCATCCCGGTTCGTCTGGAAAGATGGGGCCGACGACGACGTCACACCCCCCATAGGTCTAGGTCAGGGCCGTAAGAAAAACGCAGTAACGCTGTACGTCAACCCGCACACTCAAGGAGCGGACAGATGCCCATCGCAACCCCCGAGGTCTACAACGAGATGCTCGACCGGGCGAAGGCAGGCAAGTTCGCCTACCCGGCCATCAACGTGACCTCCTCCCAGACCCTGCACGCGGCCCTGCGCGGTTTCGCGGAGGCGGAGAGCGACGGCATCATCCAGATCTCCACGGGTGGCGCCGAGTTCCTGGGCGGTCAGCACAGCAAGGACATGGTCACCGGCGCCGTTGCCCTGGCCGAGTTCGCGCACATCGTCGCCAAGAAGTACGACATCACCGTCGCCCTGCACACGGACCACTGCCCGAAGGACAAGCTCGACGGGTACGTACGTCCGCTGCTCGCGGTGTCGGAGGAGCGCGTCGCCCGCGGCGAGAACCCGCTGTTCCAGTCGCACATGTGGGACGGCTCGGCCGAGACCCTCGCCGACAACCTCTCCATCGCGCAGGAGCTGCTGGAGCGCGCCCGCGCCGCGAAGATCATCCTCGAGGTCGAGATCACCCCGACCGGTGGCGAGGAGGACGGCGTCTCGCACGAGATCAACGACTCCCTGTACACGACGGTCGACGACGCCATCCGGACCGCCGAGGCCCTGGGCCTGGGCGAGAAGGGCCGCTACCTGCTGGCCGCCTCCTTCGGCAACGTCCACGGCGTGTACAAGCCGGGCAACGTCGTGCTGCGTCCCGAGCTGCTGAAGGAGCTCAACGAGGGCGTCGCCGCCAAGTACGGCAAGGCGTCCCCGTTCGACTTCGTCTTCCACGGCGGTTCCGGCTCCACCGAGCAGGAGATCGCGACCGCGCTGGACAACGGCGTCGTCAAGATGAACATCGACACCGACACGCAGTACGCCTTCACGCGTCCGGTCGCCGACCACATGTTCAAGAACTACGACGGTGTGCTCAAGGTCGACGGTGAGGTCGGGTCGAAGAAGACCTACGACCCGCGCACCTGGGGCAAGCTCGCCGAGGCGTCGATGGCCGCGCGTGTCGTCGAGGCCTGCTCGAACCTGCGCTCGGCTGGTACGAAGATCAAGTAGCGGGAAGATCAAGTAGCGGGAACAAAGATCAAGTAACCGACGGCTCCACAGCCGTCTTCCGCGAGCCGGGTGCCACAGCACCCGGCTCGCTGTATACCTGGGGGCATGCCCGACGTCCGGCTGGCCTCACCGCAGGGCAGGTGGATCCTGCTCACCACCGTCCTCGGCTCCAGCATGGCGATGCTGGACTCGACCGTCGTCAACGTCGCCCTCCCGCGCATCGGCCGCGACCTGGACGCCGACCTCGCCGCGCTGCAGTGGACGGTCAACGCGTACATGCTCACGCTGGCCGGGCTGATCCTGCTGGGCGGTTCGCTGGGCGACCGGTACGGGCGGCGCAGGATCTTCGTCGTAGGGGTCGTCTGGTTCGCGGCGGCCTCACTGCTGTGCGGCATCGCCCCGAACGCCGGGGTGCTCATCGCCGCCCGGGCCCTGCAGGGCGTCGGCGGGGCCCTGCTCACGCCGGGGTCCCTGGCCTTGATCCAGGCGTCCTTCCATCCCGACGACCGGGGGCGGGCGGTCGGCCTCTGGTCGGGATTCGGGGGCATCGGCGCGGCTGTCGGCCCGTTCCTGGGCGGCTGGCTGGTGGACGGCCCGGGCTGGCGCTGGGTGTTCCTGCTCAACGTCCCGCTGGCGCTGCTCTGCGTCCCCGTCGCCCTGCGCCATGTCCCCGAGTCGGGGGACGGCCGCAAGCACGGTCGCTTCGACGTGCTAGGCGCGGCCCTGGGCGCCCTGTCCCTCGCCCTGGTGACGTACGCGCTGATCGAGGCGGGCACCGGCTCCCTCACCGTCGTGCTCACCGCGGTCGCGGGCGTGGCCGCGGGCATCGCCTTCGTGGTCGTCGAGAAGCGCCGCCCCGACCCGATGATGCCGCTCGACATCTTCGCCTCCCGCCAGTTCACCGCGGTCAACCTCGTCACCCTGTGCGTGTACGCAGCCCTCGGCGGCTTCTTCTTCCTCGCCGCGCTCCAGCTCCAGGTCGTCTCGGGCTACTCGGCCCTCGGTGCCGGTACGGCACTGCTGCCGACGACCGTCCTGATGCTGCTGCTGTCCGCCCGCTCCGGCGCCCTCGCCGACCGGATCGGCCCGCGCATCCCGCTCACCGTCGGGCCCCTGCTGTGCGCGGCCGGCATGCTGCTGATGCTGCGCGTGGGCCCGGACGCCTCGTACGTCGCCGACGTGCTCCCCGCCGTGCTCGTCCTCGGCCTCGGTCTGGTCACCCTGGTCGCCCCGCTGACCGCCACCGTCCTCGCCTCGGTGGACGTCGCGCGGGCGGGTCTGGCCAGCGGTATCAACAACGCGGCGGCGCGTGCGGCGGGGCTCGTCGCGGTGGCGGCGCTGCCGTTGCTCACCGGGATGGGCCAGGAGGCCTACCGCTCGCCGGACGCCTTCGACGACGCGTTCGGCCGGGCGATGCTGCTGTGCGCGGGGGCGCTGGCGGCCGGGGCGCTGCTCGCCTTCGCGACGGTACGGCGCCCACCGCCGGACTGCACACGCCCCGAGTGCCGCACCCACGGCGGCGTGACGGCCCCGCCGTTGGAGGGCCGACCGGTACGACGCCGGGTCCCGTAGCCACCGTGAGCTTCTTCGCCCCCGCCAGGGGGCTCCGCCCCCTGGATCCCCGGGCCTTTGCCCACCCACCACCCGTCTCGGTCGGCCAAGAAGCTGGACTCGAAAGGCCCTCAGGACGGCCGCTTCTCGGTGCCGGTCACGGCATTTCCAGCCTGTCCGGCGTTTGAGGACGAGGCCCCTTCAGGGCCGAAGCGGGGGTCTGGGGGCGGCAGTCCCCAGGGGCCGGGGTCGAAGGGGCAGCGCCCCTGGGGATGGGACGGGTAGGGGCGGCGGGGGCGGAAGAAGCTCTCAGCGCCTGCGCCGCAGCATCCGCCCCACCACGATCGCCGACGCCAGAACCAGCGCCGCCGCCGGTGCAGCCCACCGCAGCGTGGAGCCGGGAACAACCGTCTGCGGGGCGGGGACCGGCGCGTAACGCCCGCGTGGCGGCGCGTGGTCCACTTCCTCCGCGCTGCGGCCGATCATCGTCCGGCGGGCGTGTGCCGCCTCGGCAACGGGCGGTTCGTCCCCGGCTTCGTCCTTGGGTTTCCCCTCCGCGGGCGACGGCTCCAGCGACGACGGCGGCACATCGGCGTCGAAGACGGACGTACGCTCCGTGCTCTCCACGGATCCCGCTTCCTGCCCGGCCTCCGGCGCCGGCGCGTCATCGGCGTCCGGCGTCGTCTCGAAGTCGCTGGTCACCCGCGTCTCGAACTCCCCGGGCGCCAGCCCCTCCTCCGCACCCTCTGCCGAGTCCCCCGCCGCCCCCAGGTTCTCGGCGAAGCGGTTCAGCAGGCGCGTCACGGCCGTCCCGACCGCATCCCCCGGCAGCTCCGACACCCGCCCGTCCGCGGAGGCCGACCCCTCGAACCGCACCGTGGTGCCGCCGTCCGCGTCCAGCAGCCGCAGCGTGAGCGCGAGCTTCACCGAGCCCGTGCCGCGCGCCTCGGTCGCGTCGCCCTCGATGGCGTACGCACCGTCGTCCTGCGCGGTGAGCCGTACGAGCCCCCGGTACGTGATGGTGTGACCGCCGATGCGCATCTTCAGCCGCCCCGCGACGGGCTCGGCGCCGGCGTCCTGCTGGAGCCCGGGGACCGCCCGGGCGACCCGCACGGGATCGGCCAGCACCGCCCTGAGCCGTTCGGCAGGAACCGGAACGAACACCTCATGCTCCATGGTGAGCGAGCCTACCCATGGGGCCGGTGACTGCACCCCCGTCGGCCGAAAACTCACCGCGCGTTGGTGTTGCTCTCGCTGGGGGCTGCCGTCCCCAGACCCCTGAAAAGACGTCACCGGCGTCGAGAAGCGCCCCCCAACCCCCTAATACCGCGGATGCACCAACGTCGACGCCCCCAACCCCCCGACCCGCGTCCCCTCCACCGCCCGCGCCCCCGCCGCCAGCCCCTCCCGCGTCAGCGTCCCCAGCCGCGGCGCCCCCTGCCCATCCCTCAGCCGCAGCGTCGGCCGCTCACCCCGGCCGGCCAGGATGAACCCCCAGTCGTGCGGCGCGCGTGTCGGGCCCGCCGAGCGGTCGGGGCCCGGTGTGAAGCCGGAGTCGTGGCCCGTGACGCGGTACGGGGCGGTGCGCAGGCCCGCCGCGCGGAGTGTCGCGTCGACCGTCCAGAAGACGCGGGGGCGGGAGGAGACCGGCCCGGCGTGCACGGCCAGGCGGCCGTGCGGGGTCAGGGCGCGGCGGGCGAGGCCGTAGAACTCCTGCGAGTACAGCTTCGTGCTGGCCGTGATGCCGGGGTCGGGCAGATCCGAGATCACGACGTCGTACGTGGCCGGCGGCGCCGCCCGCAGCCAGCGGAACGCGTCGCCGGTCATGACGTGGACGCGGTCGTCGTCGTACGCATGGCCGTTGAGCCGGGACAGCGGAGGGTCCCGGCGCGCCAGCCGCACCACCCCGGCGTCGACCTCGACGATGTCGACCCGGTGCACCCCGGGATGGCGCAGCACCTCACGCGCCGCCAGCCCGTCCCCGCCGCCGAGGATCAGCACGCGCGAGTGCTCGCCGCTCATCGCGGGGTGGACCAGCGCCTCGTGGTAGCGGCGTCCGTCGCGGCCGCCGGCCCGGAGGCGGCCGTCGAGGAAGAGGTCGAGCGGGCGGCCGTGCGTGCCGCCGGTGATGACGACCTCCTGGACGTCCGTCTGGACCGCCACCCGTACGTCCCGCCCGTACACCGCGTGCCGTGCCGCCCGTTCGAAGTCGTCGACGAGTACGGCGGCCGAGGCGAGGACGCCGAGCACCGTGACGTTGGCGATCACCAGCAGCCAGCGGGCACGGCGGGTGAGGTCCCCCCGGAACAGACCGAGGACCAGCGCACCGCCCGCGACGGCGTTGACCGCGCCGGTGATCAGGGCCGAGGTCAACTGGCCCAGAAGGGGCAGGAGGAGGAAGGGGAAGGCAAGGCCGCCGACGAGCGCGCCGACGTAGTCCGCGGCGAACAGGTCCGCCACCGCGCCGCCCGCGTCCTGGCGCCGGATGCGCTGGATGAGCTCCATCAGCAGCGGGACCTCGGCGCCGATCAGCAGGCCGATGGTGAGGGAGAAGGCGACGAGGAGTGCGCGGGGGCCGTTGGCCCACATCCCGCCCCAGTCGCCGGTCCAGGCGAAGACGGCGTACAGGGCGAGCGCGCTGCAGCCGCCGACGAGGGCGAGGACGGCCTCGACGGCGCCGAAGCCGGCCGCGGCGAGCGGGCGCAGACGTTTCGCGACGAGGGAGCCGATGCCCATCGCGAAGACCATGACGGACAGGACGACGGAGGCCTGGGTGACCGAGTCGCCGATCAAGTACGAGGCGAGGGCGACGAGTTCGAGTTCGTACACGAGTCCGCAGGCGGCGCAGACGAAGACGCCCGCGAGGACCAGGAACCGTCCAGTGCCCGGCCGCACCGGAAGCCGCGGGGGGCCGGCCCAGGGTGGCGGGGCACCGGGCGGGGCGGGCGCGTGCGGCTCGATCACGCTGCCGACGGTACGTTACGGCACGGCCACGCTTCGTCACCCACACGTGTGTTGTTGAGGCGGAAGACGTTTGTGTCCTCAAACGCCGGACGGCCGCAGACGACTTGGCCGGCGCCGAGAAGTGTCCGTGGCCACCCTCACGCCCACCTTCGTCCGCGTCGCCACCAACTGCCCGTCCTGGGGATACGCGTGCCATGTCCGCCAGTGGACCTGACCCTCGTGGTGCTGGGCGAGCATCGCCGTGAAGGCGTGCGGGCTGCCGGGGAACACTCCGGCGAGGCCGTGCGGGTGGTCGGCGACCAGGGCCAGCAACTCCTGGGCGCGGCCCGCGAACCGGCCCGGTGACAGGATCTCCACCCGGGCCGCGAACTCGTACTCCCAGTCGCCCACCCGCTTGGCCACCCCGAGCGGAAGGGGCGTGCTGCTGCCGGGCATGCAGGCCACCGTCTCCGAGCAGTCGCCCCGGTCCTCCTCCAGCAGCACCTGATGGGACGCGCCGAGCAGTCTCAACTGGAGCTTCGCTCCAGGCAGTTCGAGGTCCAGTACGGCCAGTGCGGGCAGCGGCTCCCGCCCCAGGGCCCAGGCGAGGTCGGCCGCGCGCGTGTCGGTATAGGAGGTCTTCAGGGTCGTGAGCATGGGTCGGCTCCGCTAGCACGCAAAGAGAGGGAGGTGTCGGTCTCCGGCGCCCCCCGGCCGACACCGGGAGTCGGCCCGGTCAGCCCAGTCGGCCGGTCAGAAGGGGTGTCCGCGGGACGTCCGAGGGGCTGCGTTGGTGAAAGTTACTGAATCATGAACTGTGGCGCCGCCACAGCGTTTTTACCCAAGTTCGTAGGGTTTCCATCCCTCAGAGGGCTTATCAGCTCAACTGTTCAACTCCGGCGTGCGCCGGGGCGCACACGCAAGGCGTATGAGGGACAGGAAAGCGGGGCCGGTCCCAGGCACCGGCCCCGCTCCGTTCGGATGCGGTTCCCCCTCGGAGAGCTCAGCTGCCCCGTGTCAGCTGCCTCCGCCACCACATCCGCCCCCGCCCCCGCAGGACGACCCGCCTCCGCATGACGAGCCACCCCCGCAGGACGAGCTGCTCCCGCAGGACGAACCCCCCGAGTCACCTCCGCCGGCCCACCAGCTGCCGCTTCCGCTGTCGGACGAGCGGCCCCTGCGGCTGGGCGTGCGGTGGGCCTGACGTCCGCCGGCGCGTGCGATGGACACGACGAGCGCTACGAACACCAATGCGACCAGCGCCCCCACGAAGACTGTGGACATGGCGTCAGCCTCCTTCCGTTCCCCCGAAGCGGAGCGAGGCGTCCCCCCGTGGGCGCCTCCCGCTCGGTGCGTGCGAGCAAGATGCCCGGCCGTCTCACGGCCCAAAGCAGAGTTGAGGAACTTCAGAGGGTTCTATCGACGGAACAACCCCTGACCTGCACAGAAGCACGGTTCAGGGGTCATCCGTGAGTCGCTGGGCCGCCTGTGGGCCGTGATCTTTCTTGGCGCCACCCCAGTTCGGTCCCTCCGGCACGAAACGCGAGATCGAGCGAGGACCGACCGACAATGAAGACACAACCCGTCCGCGCGCCGCATTCTGAAGGCCACCGACTCTTCTGAGGCAGCAATCCCAGGCAAACGAGCCCCGCCAACACGGACCCGGATTCGCCACCCTTCGCTACCCGCCGCTATACTTTGCGCCACCCCTGCAACGCGCTGACCTGCACATTCGGCGAGCGCCAGAAATATTCGCCTGGCTTCGCCACTGACCGCCAGACTTTTGCGCCACCCCGCTGACCTGCAATAACGCGCATCAGCCGAGGTAATGGCAGGTAGGGCGGTTGTAGTATCGAGGTCACATCCGGAGCAACCGTCATCGACCCTCGGACGACGCTGCGCGCGCCATTGATTACCCAAGGCTCCCGCGTGATCCACGAGTGCCTGGCCCCGGAGCCACCCGGAGCCAGACCTCGCGCGCGGGGCATTGTGAGCCCGGCCGACTAGATCGCGGCCGGGCTCACTCATACCCGTCCGTATCGGCCGGAGCGCCCGGCCCTTCACCAGGTCAGTGAAGGAACCGTTCAGCGCACCCCGCGATGGCAGTGACCGCTCCGAGGATCACCACCGCCAACTCAACCCAGTCCCGCTTCGGGCGTCGGCGGCGCTTCCTCTCCTTGGGTCGCCCCATCGTGCTGGCTCCTGTCTGTCGTTACTTCCAACGGAGCGCATAGCCCACTCAGTTGGCTCCTGGCCAAGACGAGCCAGGGAGCAGTGCGGAGACAGGTGCCGTCTCCGCAACCTACCTGGGACGCAGGCAGCGGGGGACTATTCGCCACGGTTCGCCAGGGTTCGCCAGATGGTCTGCTACCGGGTTAGGCACCTTGACTTGGCTCGGTAACCTGCGCGACCAGCCGGTTCAAGAATCGTCGGAGCCACGCTCAAACACGGACGGCGCAGCGGGCCCTCTGGCGACTGTCGGGCATTAGGTGGGCATACACGCGGAGCGTCAGTCCCGGATCGGCGTGACCCATGTACTCGCTGACGGTCTTGATGTCTTCGCCGGCGTCTAGCAGCGCGGAAGCGTAGAAGTGCCGGAGGGCGTGCATGCCATGCTCGCGCGCCGACTCGTACTTGCCGTCGTCGTCCGCGTCCGGGATGAGCCCGGCGACCGCGAGGGCGGGCTTCCACTCCTTGCCGTTGAAGTTGCTGCGCCACACCATGCCGCCTTGCTCAGCCGTGAAGATGAGCCGGGCGGACACCCTCGGTCCTTCGGGCACGCGCCACGCCAACGTGATCTCTACGGGCTTGCAGACGTCCATGTGTGGGTTATCGCGGTCACCAACGGGCAACGTGCGCGACGAAGGCCCCCCGACCGATATTCCTGGTCAGGGGCCTTCAACCTGCGCGGTGGGGGTGAGATTTAAACCCACGGTGATTCCCGCCACGACGGTTTTCAAGAGCGTGTACGGATCGACGCTCACAAAGCGTCGAGTGAACCCACGGCCGCGTGGATATGAGCCGGACCGCGACGCAACCGTTCTCCCGCGCACCACCAGGACAGTCGCTCCTGTGCACCCTCCATTGGATGCATGCCCAGGCCATGCTCGGGGCACAGGGGCCACGCCTGCCACAAAAGCTCCATGACAGTCTCCTGTGCGGCATCGGCAACGCTCGCCAGCGCAGAGGCAAGGCTGTCCTGCGAGTTCGGGTCCAGGTAATTGCCGTGCCACTCGCCGTTGGCCATGGCGACGTAGACGTTCTCCGGCTCATCCGCATCGTAGGACGGAAGGGCCAGCAGTTGCAGGGGTTCCAGCTGGGGAAGCGTCACCGCCAGGTCCCGGTTCAGAAGGGCGAGAGCCTGGTCCCACACGGGGTACTCGCCCGGCGGGACGCAGCGAGGCTCGGGAGGGTCGAAAAGAGCGCACATGAGCACCATCCTCCGCCACACCAAGGACAGTCCCAATCGCTCAACAGCGTCGCCCCCTGCAAAGACCGCGTGCGGCGGCTGACATCAGCGGCTGACACCAACAAGCACGAACAGCAGCGCTCGGCGGCGGGCCTCAGCGGAAGATCGGCCGAGGCGCAGGCCGGGTTGACCGATCCCGAACTCTGTGACCAGATCAAGTGCCGCCCCAGGCTGCGGGCAATCACTTAGCGCGGCGCGAGGTGCCTCAGCCCCCGAGTGCACCGTCGCCACGGTTCCGGTGAGTGCCGAGGGGCTCGCGGCACCCCTGTGCGAAACTCCGCCCCTGCATGTGTGATCTATGAGGTGGGAGAGAGATGCGCGGGGTGGGGACGGCTGTGGCCGTGATCGTGGCGGCCGTGGCGCTGACAGCTTGCGGCAGCGAAGAACGCTCAGGCGCGGAAGCCGAGGGCGGGGGCCGTTCGGCCGTGGCGGCAAACCAGGCCACGGTGACCCCTGACGCGGTGCAGGACGACATCCGTGCGGCCGTCGCCGCCGCGGACTTCGGGTCACCGCGCTTCATCGCCGCGAACGAACTGCTCAGTCCCTGCGAGGTGGGTGCCGTCGTGCGGGCCGGCGCCAAGCCGGATCCGGAGGCCGTCGCCAAGATCGTCGACGGGCTGAAGGACAGCGGATGGCGCCAGACGAGGCAGCGCTCCTTCGCAACCAGCGAGGCTCGAGGGCTGGAGAAGAAGGGGTGGATGCTGAACCTCGTCGCCGGAACGGTCTCGGAGAACGCTGTCTCCTTCAGACCGACGACCGAACGGCAGGGCCGGGCCGAACCATTCGAGGGGCTGGTATTCCGGGGGGTGGGCACTTGCAGCGCGCCTTCCGCTACCGCGTCGCCCTGATCTTCGTCAGGGCGTTGCAAGGCAGGGGGGTGCGTGCCCCCTGCGTGCCCCCTGCATGCCCGATCAGGCGGTGAGCGGCGGGGAACAGCGGGGAACCGTGGCAAGCCGCTCAGAACGCACAGGTCAGCGTCATGCAAGGTCACTAGCGACCCTGTTACGCGATCTTCCAAAGTCGCTATGCCGACCTATGCGTCGTGCTAGACCTTGTTCATGGACGAGGGACTGTCAGCCTTGATCGTCGCAGGAGTGGGCCTTGTCGGCACGTTAGGCGGTGCTCTGGTCGGCGGGATCTTGGCGGGGCGAGGAGCAAGATCCAGCGCAGAGACAGCAGCCACTGCAGCACGAGTCAGCGCAGAGATTGCAGCCACTGCAGCACGAGCTAGCGCAGAGTCAGCAGCCGCTACGGTTCGCATGCAGACGCGGCTTCCCTACTACGAGGCCTTCCAGACTGCCCTGGACGAGTTCCGTCGATGCCTTAGGGCTGACGATGACGAATTTGACTCCAAGGATCTGGCGAGAGCCGACACCCTGGTCCAAAACGGCTACCACCTGGTCCATGCACTAGGGATCGAAGACGTGACCGAGAAGGCGTGGCTTGTCAACAATGCGTGCCGATCTATCAAGGAACGCGCCCGATATGAGGACCTCGGCTCTCAGCAGAACCGCTCTGAGCTGTGGAGCACAGCCCTGGAGAAGCCACGGCTCGAGCTGAACAAGGCGATGGCTCGCGCAATGTACCGCGAAGACTGACAGCACGCCCCGACCACAATGCCGACGAGCGCCCACCGACGCAGCGGTACGTCACGAGCTGTCGACACTGATCGTCGCCAGGCCGGAAAGTGACACCCCCTCGGGCCGTCTCTGGGCCGTGCAGGGGTGCTCGACGATGACAGATGGCGACAGCCGACAACGGCTCACCCGTTGCTCAGCAACGACACCTCAGATGCCGGCGCAGGTGCTTATCCGAGAAGGTGAGTTGAGGAACTCCAGAGCTTGGGCGCAGGATGACCGGCATGACCTCCACCTCCCGCCCCCTGCTCAACCGCCGGCTCGCCGAGTTCGGGACGACGATCTTCGCCGAGATGTCCGCGCTGGCCCTGCGGACCGGGTCCATCAACCTCGGCCAGGGTTTCCCCGACACCGACGGACCCGAGGAGGTCCGTGAGGCGGCGGTGCGGGCGCTGCGGGACGGACGCGGCAACCAGTACCCGCCGGGTCCCGGCGTCCCCGAGCTGCGTACCGCCGTGGCCGCGCACCAGGAGCGGCGCTACGGGCTGTCGTACGACCCGGACACGGAGGTCCTGGTCACGGCCGGCGCCACCGAGGCCATCGCGGCGGCGCTGCTGGCGCTGCTGGAGCCCGGCGACGAGGTGATCGCCTTCGAGCCGTACTACGACTCGTACGCCGCCTGCATCGCGATGGCGGGCGGGACGCGGGTGCCGGTCACCCTGCGCCCGCACGAGGGAAGCTTCCGCCTGGACCTCGACGAGCTGCGCGAGGCGGTCACCGACCGCACCCGGCTGCTGCTGATCAACACCCCGCACAACCCCACCGGCACGGTCCTCACCCGCGAGGAGCTCACCGCGATCGCCGAGCTGGCGGTGGAGCGGGACCTCCTGGTGATCACGGACGAGGTCTACGAGCACCTGGTCTTCGACGAGGCCGAGCACCTGCCGCTGGTGACCTTCCCCGGCATGCGCGAGCGGACCGTGTCGATCGGCTCGGCCGGCAAGACCTTCTCCTTCACCGGCTGGAAGGTCGGCTGGGTGACCGGCACCTCCGCGCTGGTCAGCGCGGTCCGCTCGGCGAAGCAGTTCCTGACGTACGTCTCCTCCGGCCCGTTCCAGTACGCCGTCGCCGAGGCGCTCTCGCTGCCCGAGACCTACTTCGCCGCGTTCCGCGAGGGCATGCTGGCCAAGCGGGACCTGCTGGCGGCGGGGCTGGCGGAGGCGGGATTCGAGGTGTTCAAGCCCGCGGGCACGTACTTCATCACGACCGACATCCGCCCCCTCGGCGAAACGGACGGTTTCGCCTTCTGCCGCGCCCTGCCGGAACGGGCCGGCGTCGTCGCCATCCCCAACGCGGTCTTCTACGACCACCGGGAGGCGGGTGCGCCGTTCGTGCGGTTCGCGTTCTGCAAGCAGACGGGCGTGCTGGAGGAGGCGGTGAAGCGGCTTCGGGCGATGTGACGGCGTACAGCCACGGGCGTTGGGAAACATTGACGGGTCGTTGTGTTTTCCACAGACTTTGGCGGGTAAGTCCCGTACGCCGTGGCGAGAGCACGCCGATCCACAACCGGCTGAAGGTGCTGCGCGCCGAGCGCGGCCTCAGCAGAGCCGAGCCGGCCGCGGCCGTGGACGTCAATCCGCAGACGATCGGCGCTCTGGAGCGCGGCAACTACTACCCCAGCCTCGACCTCGCCTTCCGTATCTGCGAGGTCTTCGCGCTGCCGGTCGAGGCGGTCTTCAGCCGCCGCCCCTTCACGCCGCTGTCCACGCAGGTCTACCAGCCCACGGAGGAGTCCAGTGAGCCAGCCCCACGCCCGCGCGTCTGAAGTACCGCAGGGCGGCCTCCGCCGGCATGGTGCTGCTGCTGACCGGCTGCTGTGGGGCGCGTCCTGCGCTCCCTGACCCAGGCAGTCGCCGAGCGGCCCGCCGGGCCCCCGGTGTCCTGACGACCCTGATGCCGGCCGCGTCCGCCCTGCCGACGACCATCCTGGGCTGGGCCCGGCCGGACGGGTGGTCACCATTGCCGGGAAAGACCCGGACCGTGGACCCGGCAGGTGAACAAGGCGCGCGCTGAGGCGCTCAATCGCCCCGCTCGGCGCGGGTGCGTCGGCACTGGTCGTGTCGGGGGCGGCGGGGCGTGGCGGAACCGTCGGCGGGTCGGCAGGGTTACCCACAGGCTGTGGACGGGCGCCGCGCTCGCGCCGCTCGGTGGTTCGGGCTTCTTCGAGTCCAAGCCCCGCTTCCCGCTACGCCCGCCTCCCGCTCCACCTGCCGCTCGCGCGGGCGCCGGTGCGGACGGCGAGAGCCCGGCCCCGGCACGCGGCCGTGGTGGCCGGTGCCCTGGCCGGGCTCTCCCTCGCCTACGGCGCGTATCCGGTCGTGATCGCCGATACGCCGCTGTAGGTGTGCCTGCCGCCGCGCGCAGGTGCGCGTTGCAGATACGCCTGCTGTGCGCGGCTTATTCGCCGTCTTCCTCGGGGTTGTCCGCTTCGTTGACCTCCTGCTCGAGGCCGAGCTGCTCGACGAGCCACTTGTCGAACTCGATGGCGGCCCGCACCCAGCTGACCGTCGACGAGACGAAGTGCTCGAGGCTCACGCCGGTGCCGATCAGCATCTGCGCCTCGCCGATCAGGCGGACGGTGCCGTCGTCATGCGTGTGGCTGTACACCTTCGGCCACAGGGTCCGGCGGTTCCAGTCGTCGATCGACTCCAGGAGCTGGGGCTTCTCGTCGATCTTGTGGGGCCGGTCGTAGAACGTCCGCACCGAGAAGACCTGCTGGTCACCCTCGCCGCGGAACATGAAGTACGTACGGAACTGCTCCCACGGCGCCGCGAGGTCACCCTCGTCGTCGACGACGTACTTCAGCTCCATCTGGTCGAGGAGCTGCTTCACGAGGTCCTGATCCGGGATTACGGGGCCGGGCGGCGGCCCGGGCTGCGGCTGCTGGCCCCCGAAGTTCGGAATCGAGGACGGGTCGATGCTCACCGTGATTTTCCCTTCGTACGGATTCCGCCATCCTCCCCCATGCGGGGAGGGGGGTGGCAACCCCAGACGGGCCCTGTCAGCCGTCGGCTGACAGGATCGAGCCGCTCGTACGCACGATCGTGGCGTCGGTCAGAGAGTCTTGCCGGTTGCCGGGCCCACCAGCAGGCCGTCGCCGAAGCGGTCGACGCGGACCGTGTCGCCGTCCTTGATCTCGCCGGAGAGGATCTCCTTGGCGAGCCGGTCGCCGATGGCGGTCTGGACGAGGCGGCGCAGGGGGCGGGCACCGTAGGCCGGGTCCATGCCCTCGTCGGCCAGCCAGGCGAGCGCCTCGTCGGTGATCTCCAGGGTGAGGCGGCGCTCCGCGAGCCGCTTGGCGAGGCGGTCGATCTGGAGCTTCGCGATGCGGCTGAGCTCCTCCTTGCTGAGGGCCGAGAAGACCACCAGGTCGTCGAGGCGGTTGAGGAACTCCGGCTTGAAGGAGGTCCGGACCACCTCCAGCACCTGCTCCTTCTTCTCCGCCTCGCTGGTGATCGGGTCGACCAGGAACTGGCTGCCCAGGTTCGACGTCAGGACGAGGATCGTGTTGCGGAAGTCGACGGTACGGCCCTGACCGTCCGTCAGCCGCCCGTCGTCCAGCACCTGGAGCAGGATGTCGAAGACCTCGGGGTGCGCCTTCTCCACCTCGTCCAGCAGGATCACGCTGTACGGTCGCCGCCGCACCGCCTCCGTCAGCTGGCCGCCCTCCTCGTAGCCGACGTACCCGGGAGGCGCGCCGACCAGCCGGGCCACGCTGTGCTTCTCGGAGTACTCGGACATGTCGATGCGGACCATCGCCCGCTCGTCGTCGAAGAGGAAGTCGGCGAGTGCCTTGGCGAGTTCGGTCTTGCCGACGCCGGTCGGGCCGAGGAAGAGGAAGGAGCCGGTCGGACGGTCCGGGTCGGCGATCCCGGCCCGGGAGCGCCGTACCGCGTCGCTCACGGCCCGTACGGCCTCGGTCTGGCCGATGAGCCGCTTGCCGATCTCGTCCTCCATGCGCAGCAGCTTCTGCGTCTCGCCCTCCAGGAGGCGCCCGGCGGGGATGCCGGTCCAGGAGGCGACGACGTCCGCGATGTCGTCGGAGCCGACCTCCTCCTTGACCATCGTGTCCTTGGCGACCTCCTCCTCGGCCTGCGAGGCGGCCTGAAGCTCCTTCTCCAGGGCCGGGATCTCGCCGTACAGCAGCTTGGAGGCGGTGTCGAAGTCGCCGTCGCGCTGGGCGCGTTCGGCCTGCCCGCGCACCTCGTCGAGCCGCTCCTTCAGCTCACCGACGCGGTTGAGGGACTGCTTCTCCTTCTCCCAGCGGGCGTTGAGGCCGCGCAGCTCCTCCTCCTTGTCGGCGAGGTCGCGGCGCAGCCGCTCCAGGCGCTCGCGTGAGGCCGGGTCGGTCTCCTTCTCCAGCGCGAGCTCCTCCATCTTCAACCGGTCGACGGCGCGCTGGAGTTCGTCGATCTCGACGGGCGACGAGTCGATCTCCATACGGAGGCGGGAGGCGGCCTCGTCGACGAGGTCGATGGCCTTGTCGGGCAGGAAGCGGGAAGTGATGTACCGGTCGGAGAGGGTGGCCGCGGCCACCAGCGCGCTGTCCGCGATCTGCACCTTGTGGTGGGCCTCGTAGCGCCCCTTGAGCCCGCGCAGGATCGCGATGGTGTCCTCGACGGTCGGCTCGGAGACCAGCACCTGCTGGAACCGGCGCTCCAGGGCGGGGTCCTTCTCGATCCGCTCCCGGTACTCGTCCAGGGTCGTGGCACCGACCATGCGCAGCTCGCCGCGGGCGAGCATGGGCTTGAGCATGTTGCCGGCGTCCATGGCGGAGTCGCCGCCGGCCCCGGCGCCCACCACGGTGTGCAGCTCGTCGATGAAGGTGATGATCTGCCCGTCGGAGTCCTTGATCTCCGCGAGCACGGTCTTGAGCCGCTCCTCGAACTCGCCCCGGTACTTGGCCCCGGCGACCATGGCGCCCAGGTCGAGCGCGACGAGCCGCTTGTCCTTGAGGGACTCGGGCACGTCCCCCTTCACGATCCGTTGCGCCAGCCCTTCCACGACGGCGGTCTTGCCGACACCGGGCTCGCCGATGAGGACGGGGTTGTTCTTGGTGCGGCGGCTGAGCACCTGCACGACCCGCCGGATCTCCTGATCACGCCCGATGACGGGGTCGAGCTTGCCCTCCCGCGCGGCGGCGGTGAAGTCCGTCCCGAACTTCTCCAGGGCCTTGTACTGCCCCTCGGGGTCGGCGGTGGTCACCCGGCGTCCGCCGCGCGCCTTCTGGAAGGCGTCCAGCAGCTTCTTCGCGGAGGCCCCCTGCTGGCCCAGCACCTCACCGGCCTGTCCGCCCTTGGCCGCGATGCCGATGAGAAGGTGCTCGGTGGAGAGGTACTCGTCTCCGAGCTCCTTGGCCCGCGCCTGGGCGTCCGCGATCACGGCGAGGAGCTCACGGTTGGGCTGCGGAGGCGCCACGGTGGACCCGGTCACGCTGGGCAGCGAGGCGAGCACCTTCTCGGCGCCGGCGCGCACGGAGGCCTGGTCGGCGTCGACGGCCGCCAGCAGGTCGATGATGTTCGCGTTGTCCTGCCCCTGGAGCAGAGCAAGGAGCAGGTGGGCAGGGGTGAGGTCCGGGTGCCCCTCGGTCACGGCCCGGTCGCCGGCCGCGTTGATCGCGTCCCGGCTCCTGTTGGTCAGCTCGGCGTCCACGTGTCCGTTCTCCTCCTGGCGTCAGCGTCTCCCAGTACTGACTGAAACAGCGTACACAAAGTTGAGTCTATTCCGCTCAAGGTAGTCCCGGGAGCCGTGCTGCCGCTAGGTTCCGGGCATGGCGGCTTACCCTCAGGACCCCGGCGCACCGGACACCGAGTACCTCACCTTCTGGCAGGAGCGGCACCTGTGCACCCTGACGACCCTGCGCCCGGACGGCACCCCGCACGTCGTGGCCGTCGGAGTGACATACGACCCCGAGGCGCGGTTGGCTCGGGTGATCACGAACAAGTCGAGCAAGAAGGTGGCCAACGTGCTGGCCGCCGGCCCCGACGGGGCGCGGGTCGCCGTCTGCCAGGTGGACGGCGGGCGGTGGGCGACGCTGGAGGGGATCGCGTCCGTCCGGACCGAGCCGGAGCGGGTCGGGGAGGCGGAGCGGCGGTACGCGGTGAGGTACGGGCGGACGCCGGCACTGAATCCGCATCGCGTGGTGATCGAGATCGAGCTGACGCGGGCGATGGGGCGTGGGTGACCCGGTGGCGGGCGCCGAGTGGCCGGATACCGGTCGACCCGTTTCGGCCACCGGCGGAACAGGCGGATAGCGGGAAATGTCACCCGAAAACTGCAGCGGGGTCACCGTGTTCCGGTCACGGTGACGCCGCTGCGGGGGGAAGCACCTGAGCGATCTGTTACGACGGGGGAATCGCGTCAGGCACTGCGGGGGGTGGCTGAGATGGTCCTTGGGGCCGGGGCCTCCGGCTCCACCAGCCGGTGGTCGCGCTGATCGAGGTTGACGAAGATCATTCCGTACCGGATGGCACACCGCACAGGCTGCGGCGCCCCCCGAGGCCGCCGCAGACACCGGTACGCCCGCACGTCCTCCTCGTCGTCCCGCGTGACGACGACCGGCTCACCGAAGACGGTCACCATCAGCGAGTCACCGGGGTGGGGGATCGCGGTGACGAGGTCGATGAAGTGCCAGCCGGAGCGGTAGGCGGTGGCCATTTCGCGGCGGAAGGAGCGGTCGTCGGGTGGGGTGGTCATCGCCATCAGTCCCAGGAGGTGTCTTCGGTGTGCTCGCCACCGCCGGCCACCGCGCTCAAGCTGCTGGCCGCCCGAGCGTCACTCGCCTTGCCTGCCAGACCGCTCCCGATCCCGAAAACAACAACGGCGGAAAGTGCAGCGGCAAGTACCGAGCGAAGCATTCTCTTACGCATAGTCGGCTTCGTCCTCACTTGATGGTCTCCACTTCCCCCGTCGCACAAGACGATGGCTCATTCAGGCACGTCATGGCCACACTATCGATGCATCATGTTCCTGCATGTTCAGGACCCTGGGGGGTGGAGAATTGGGGACAAACGGTATGCAAGCGGATCATCCCCATGCAATAACCGACCTGTGCGACGAAGGCAGTCGGCTCTACGCCAGCGCGCTTCGCGCGGGACGCATAGCCCGGGTTGACGTGGAGTGTGCCCCGTGCCTGCTGGAGTTCGCCCTCTTGCACCCGGATCCTGATGACGCGAACTGGCTGCGCCCCGTGCCACCGTCGATAGCTTTGGCTCAGCATCTCCATCCCCTCGAGCGAGAGATCACGGAGCGTAGGCGTCTCTCCGTTGAGCTGGCCGATACTTTCGAGCCGTTCATGGCGGCCAGCGCGCAGAGCACCGCAACGACCCACGCCATCATGGTGCTGGAGGGCCGTGAGCGGATCAACGCGGCACTCAACCTCGCGACGTCCGAGTGCACCACGGAGGTCCTCACGGTGCAGCCCGGTGGTCGCCGACGCGAGGGCAATCTCGTGAAAGGTCTCGAACGAGACAGGCCGCTGATCGAGCGTGGGGTCCGATTCCGCACGCTGTACCAGCACACCGCGCGGCACAGCCCCGAGACCCTCGCGTACGTGGAACAGATGTCCAACGGCAAGGTCGAGGTCCGCACCATCGACGAGCTCGTCGAACGCCTCATCATCTGCGACGAGACCGTGGCGTTCATCCCGATACGAGAGGACCGGCAGGTCGCCCTGGAGATCCGCCACCCCGGACTGGTCCGCTACCTCCTCAAGGTCTTCGAGTTCATGTGGGCACGCGCCGTGCCCCTCAAGGTCGGGACGCCGTACGAAACCGCCGCCGACGGCATCAGCGACATCCAGCACTCCATCGCCAAGCTCCTTATCGAGGGCCACGTCGACGAGGCGATAGCACGCCGTCTGGGGATGAACGTACGCACCTGCCGGGCCCACATAGCCAAACTGGCCACAGCCCTGGGCAGCGGAAGCCGCGCCCAGCTCGGTTACCTCATCGCCGAATCAGGAATCCTCAAGCAGGAGGGAGTAACTGAGTGAACGCCCTGCCACACCCGGAGCACACCATGGAAGACCTGTGTGCGGCAGGGACCAAGCTGTACGAGCAGGCCCTGCGCGACGGGCACGTGAGCCGCGCGGACATCGAAGCAGCACCCTGCCTTGTCGACCTCGGCCTGCTGAACCCCACCGTCGAGGATTTGGACCGATTGGAGCCGGTCGCGCCGGCCGTCCTCCTGCACAGAATGCTGCAGGTCGCAGAAGAACGCATCGCCGACGAGCGACGGCGGGAGGCGCGACTGGCCGAAGCCTTTGAACCGCTCATGCGGATGCACGGCCGCAGCACGGCAGTCGAGAGCATGCCCATGGTCACCGTTCTCAGCGGACTCCACCGCATCAGCGAGGCCATCGGCCAGGCCATGGCCGACATCCCGGGCGAACTCCTCGCCATCCAGCCACACGTCTCTCACAATCACCACACAGCCCCCGAGATGCACGTCGAGGCGTTAGCCCGCGACCAAGCCCTGCTGGACCGCGGAGGCCGCATTCGCACCATCTACCAACACACCCTTCGCCACTCGCCGTCTGTCATGGCCCGCTACGAACAACTCCGCGGTGACGCCCAGGCCCGCACTCTCGACGAGGTCCCCGAACGCCTCCTCGTCATCGACCGGACCGTCGCCTTCCTCCCCGCCAGCAAGGATCGCAAGCTGGCCCTGGAAATCCGCCAGCCGGCCATCGTCGCGTTCCTCGCCGCCACCTTCGACCGCCTTTGGCGCCTGGCCACCCCCATGCACCCCGAGGCCGTCCAGCGGCATTCCCTCAACGGAATCACGCACCGCCAACGCGCCATCGCCGCCCTACTCATAGAAGGGCACACCGACGCAGTCATAGCGGACCGCCTCGGATTGAACGTCCGCACCGCCCGCGTCCACATCGCCAAACTCGCCGCCACCTTGGGCAGCGAAAGCCGCGCCCAACTCGGCTATCTCATCGGACAGTCCGGGATCATCGATCAGGCAGGCTGAGTGACGGCGGCGTCGCGACATCAGCGGCACGCGGCGGCCGGTCCAGCCCTGCCTGAGCGATGCGGACGCCCAGTTGTGTACGGCTGGCCGCCCCCAGCGTCTCCGAGAGCCGGGCGATGTGGGCACGGCAGGTGCGGACGCTTATGCCGAGCCGTTCCGCGATCACCGCGTCCTGGTGCCCCTCTGCCAGAAGCGCGGCGATGGACTGCTCCCGATGGGAGATGCCCTCGATGCCGGTGTCAGGGAGGGGAGCCGTGAGCGGAATCGCCAGGCGCCAAAAGCGGTCGAAGACCGTCACCAAGTAGTGGACCAGGGCCGGGTGGCGTAGCTCCAGCGCCACCGTACGGTCGGAGTTCGCGGGGATGAAGGCGACCGTACGGTCAAAGACGATCAACCGGTCGATCACCTCGTCTAGTGTGCGAGCCTCAACCGAATCGCCCATCAGCTCCAGGTAGTTGAGCAAGCCCTGTCCGTGGCGCGCGACATGCGTGTAGAGGTCGCGCATCCGCACTCCTCGTCCGCGCAGCGCCAGGGCCCGGTGCAGGCCCTCCGTCAACTCATGCTCGGGACGGATGCCGCCGGGCTGCACTGTCAGCACCTCCGTCGTGCACGCCTGAGTCGCCTCGTCCAGCGCGGCCTGGATACGAGAGTCGCCGTCCAGGACCCGAATCGCCGCACCCTCCACGCCGGCCGCCTGCGGCTGCGCGCCGAGCCCGGCGTACCACTCGAAGGCCGCCACCGCCGAGCCCATCCGCCGCTGGCTCGCGCTGACCTCGTCGTACACCCCGCGCAGCAGCCGTGTCATGACCTCCTGCGGGGAGGTCGGCACCAGCCACTCCATGTCGTCGGGATCGGGGTGCAGCAGCGCCAGCTCCAGCAGACAGGACACCGGCTCCGCGTCCCGGCGCGACACCCGACCGCGGCGTACGGCCCGGGAGTACACGCGGTCCCCGGCCTCGCACAGCCGGTCGGCACCGTGGGGATGCTCCTCCGCCCCGTGCCCGGCCATCGCCCATCCACCCCCGGTCCTCGCCTCATTCGCCGGCCCGGCCCTGGTCGAGGGACCCACCGTGCACAACCTTCGGGCCTACGGTTCACTCGCGCTTCCGCAGCGCAACTATGCGCGGACCGGCCGTGCTCCGCAACACGGCTCCCGCCGGGACGGACGCCGTAATCCACCGGTACCTCCCGCTATTTCCAGGCCTCCGTCCGTCGAGTTGCAACAAGCTGGGGGTGTCGCCCCCGGCCTTTGCCGTGTGCGCAGCAAAGCCGCTCGCCCCCGCCCCTCCCTTGCGCGATCCGGCGGCACGGCCACCCGGACGCCCCCCTTCCGCGTGCACCTCCCGGAAATCCCCCAGTGATCACCGCGTTACACCCCGCACTTAACGTCAGGCCATGGCGGACATATTTGACGCGTACGCGTTGGCCGACGCGTGGGACGAGATGTTTGAGCGGCCGGGTGAGGTCAGGACCGCCTATGAGCCGGTGCTGGCTGCGCTTCAGCCGATCGAGCCGAGCGAACTGCGGTTCCGGGCCGACCAGATGGCCCGGGCGTTCACCGACCGGGGCGTGACCTACGCCTTCGCGGGTGAGGAGCGGCCCTGGCCGCTGGACCTCGTGCCCCGCATTCTCGACGCCCTCGAATGGGATCTCATACAGCGCGGGGTCGCTCAGCGGGTGCGCGCCCTGGAGGCCTACCTCGCCGACGCCTACGGACACGCCCGCGCCTTCGAGGACGGCGTCGTGCCCTGGCGGCTGCTGCTCAACTCCCCGCACTTCCACCGGGCGGCCCACGGCATCGAGCCACCGGGCGGGGTCCGGATCCACGTCGCCGGCATCGACCTCGTGCGCGACGAGGCGGGCGACTTCCGGGTGCTGGAGGACAACGTCCGGGTGCCCAGCGGCGTTTCGTACGTCATCGAGAACCGCCGGGCCATGACCCGGATCTTCCCCTCCCTCTTCGCCGAGCAGCACGTCCTGCCGGTCGACGGGTACGCGCAGAAGCTGCTCGCCGCCCTGCGCGCCGCCGCACCCGACGGGACCGACGATCCGCGCGTCGTCGTGCTCACCCCGGGGCCCAACAACGCCGCCTACTTCGAACACGCCCTGCTGGCCCGGCTTATGGGTGTGCAGCTCGTCGAGGGGCACGACCTCGTCTGCCGCGGCAACCGCGTGTGGATGCGGACGACCCGTGGCGAGGTGCCCGTCCACGTCGTATACCGGCGGCTGGACGACGACTTCCTCGACCCCCTCCACTTCCGCCCCGACTCGGTGATCGGCTGCCCGGGCATCCTCAGCGCGGCCATGGCAGGCAACGTCACACTCGCGAACGCCGTCGGGAACGGGATCGCCGACGACAAGCTCCTCTACACCTACGTCCCGGAGCTCATCCGGTACTACCTCGGCGAGGAGCCGATCCTCCCCAACGTCGAGTCCTACCGCCCCGACGAGCCCGGTCAGCTGGACGCCGTCCTCGACCAGATCGAGCAGCTCGTCATCAAGCCCGTCGACGGCGCCGGCGGCCAGGGCATCGTCATCGGGCCCCGGGCCGACCGCGAGACGATCGAGCGCACTCGCAAAGCCGTCATCGCCGATCCGCGCGGCTTCATCGCCCAGCGGCCCGTCGCCCTGTCCACCTCCCCCACCCTCGCGGGCGAGCGCATGGCACCGCGCCACATCGACCTCAGACCCTTCGCCGTCAACGACGGCAACGATGTCTGGGTGCTGCCCGGCGGCCTCACCCGCGTCGCCCTCCAGGAGGGCAACCTGATCGTCAACTCCAGCCAGGGCGGCGGCTCCAAGGACACCTGGGTGCTGGCCGAGGGGCCGGCGGAGTCACCGGTTCCCCCGAGCGCCGGCGATCCCCTCGCCGTCGCCCCGCGTCAGCTCGGGCCCGACGGGACCCCCACCGTCGTACAGGAAGGGGCGCAGCAGCAGTGAACGACGTCATCCTCTCCCGTATCGCCGAGGCCCTGACCTGGACCGGACGCTATGTCGAGCGCGCCGACGCCACGGGCCGGATCCTCGACGCGTACCTCCACCGGATGCTGGAGGACCCGTGGCGCGACGAGGACGTGGCCTGCCGGTCGCTGTACGCGATCCTCGGGATGGACGCCGGCGGTGAGCCGGTGGACATGCAGCAGGTGCTCGACCAGCTGGCCTTCGACGCCCGGTCGACCGGGTCGATCGAGGGCGCGCTGGGCGCTGCCCGGCTGAACGCGCGCAGCGCCCGCGAGGCGGTCTCGTCCGAGATGTGGGAGTGCCTGAACTCGACGTGGCATGCCCTCGCCGACCAGCGGCTCGCGGCCCGGCGGACGGGCCCGTACGCGTATCTGGAGTTGGTGCGCAGGCGGGCGGCGTTGTTCTTCGGTCTGGCCGACTCGACGATGAGCCGGGACGACAGCTGGCGCTTCGTCGTCCTGGGGCGGAGCCTGGAACGGGTGGACATGACCGTACGGCTGCTGTCGGTGCGGGTGCTGGACGCCGCGCACGCGCCCGACTGGCCGACCCTGCTGAGCGCGTCCGGCGCCGACGAGGCGTATGCGCGCGTGTACGGCGGCTTCGGCGACACCCCTCGGGTGGCCGAATTCCTGCTGCTGGACCGCGACTTCCCGCGCTCGGCGCTGCACGCGCTGACCACGGCGGAGGAGTGCCTCACCGCCCTCGGCCGCCCCCGCCAGGACCCGGCGCGCCGCCCGATCGGCCGGATGCGCACCCGGCTCGAATACCTGGACACACACGCCCTGGAGGAACAGCTCCCGTTGCTGCTCAGGGACCTTCAGACCGCGTGCATGGCCTCCGCCGAGGCGGTGGCGGAGCGGTTCTTCCCGTACCAGGGGCCCGTCGAGTGGGCCCAGGAAGGAGCGTGAGCATGACCACCGCAGTGTCCCGCCGCCTCCGTATCAAGCACATCACGCAGGTCTCGTACGCCCAGCCGGCCGCCTCCTCGCACAACGAGGTCCGCATGACCCCGTTGACCCTGCCGAGCCAGACCACGCTGGACGCCCGGGTCACCATCAGCCCGGCCGCCACCACCTGGTCGTACTGGGACTACTGGGGCACCCAGGTCACCGGCTTCGATCTGATGGACCCGCACGGCCACCTCACCATCACCGCCTCCAGCCTCGTCGAGACGCACCCGGCGGGCCCCCTGCCGCAGGCGCCCACATGGCAGGAGCTGGCCGAACGGACGGCCGGTTCACGTCTGTTGGAGTACATGGGCCCCACAGTCCGTACGACCGTCCCGGCCGAGCTGGTCGAGAGGGCACGGGAGGCGGCGGCCGGCCTCGACCCGCACGGGACGGCGATCGCCGTGTCCGCCCTGGTCGCCGACCGGGTCTCCTACCTGCCCGGCACCACGGGCGTGAACACCTCGGCCGCCGAGGCCTGGGACCAGGGCGCCGGCGTCTGCCAGGACATCGCCCACGTCACCATCGCGCTGCTGCGGGGCCTGGGGCTGCCGACCCGGTACGTCTCCGGCTACCTCCACCCCGAGCGCGAGGCGGAACTGCACCGCCCGGTGGCCGGCCAGTCCCACGCCTGGATCGAGTACTGGGCGGGCGACTGGTGCGGCTACGACCCCACCAACCGCACCAGGGCCGACGAGTCCCACGTCGTGGTCGGGCGGGGACGGGACTACGACGACGTCACCCCGCACAAGGGCATCTACCGGGGTGTGCCGGGCGGGCCGCCGGAGGTGACGGTGGAGTTCACGCGGGTGGCGTGAACTGGCAGGGAGCCCGTCGAACGACCGAGGGGCCCCTGCCTCCTGACCTCTGCGCCCTACTTGCTGAGCCCGATCTCCCGGCAGGCGGTCTTGTACTTGGCCGTGCAGATGTCGGACAGCTCGTGGATCCCGTCCGCGACGACGGTCTTCTTGATGTTCTTCTGGGTCAGGGCGACCACGGGCACCAGCAGCGCCGGGATGTCCTTGTCGGTCGGGCTGTCGACCTGGTCCTGGGTGAGGGAGTCGAACTGGATGTCCTTGCCCTGGACCTTGGCCACGGCCATCTGCGCGGCGCTCTCGGCCTCCTGCGGGTACGACTTGTACACGCTCATGTACTGCTCGCCGCTCACGATCCGCTGCACGGCGTCCAGTTCGGCGTCCTGCCCGGTGATCGGCGGCAGGTTGGTCACGCCCGTGGCCTCCAGGGCCTTGATGACACCGCCGGCCATGCCGTCGTTGGCGGCGTAGACGCCCTTGATGTTGTTCACGCCGATCGACTGGATCGCCTGCGCCATGTTGGCCTGGGCGTTCTCCGGCTTCCAGTCCTTGGTGTCGTACGACTTGGCGATGTCCACCGCGCCGTTGAGCTCGGAGAGCGCACCGGCCTTGAACTGCTTGGCGTTCGGGTCGGTGGGCGAGCCGTTCATCATGACGATCTTGTCGGAGGAGTCGACGGGGGCCATCGCCTCCAGGAGGCTGCGGCCCTGGACCTCGCCGACCAGTTCGTTGTCGAAGGAGACGTACGCGTCGATCGGCCCCTCGGCCAGGCGGTCGTAGGCGATGACCGGGATCCCGGCGTCCTTGGCCTTCTGCACGCCGTCGGCGATGGCGTGCGCGTCGACGGCGTCCAGCAGGATCACGTCGACCTGGTCGTCGATCATCTGCTGCAGCTGGGTCTCCTGCTTGGCCGCGTCCGCGTCGGCGTTCAGGTAGTCGACCTTGCCCTGCTTGTCGGTGAGCTCGAGGACCTTGTTCCTGATGATGGGGTAGTCGAACTTGTCGTAGCGCGTGTTCGCCGTCTCCGGCAGCAGCAGCCCCACGGTGATGTCGTTGCCCTTGGTCGGGCTCGCCTCCGTGCTGTCCCCACTGACGCCCAGTACCCCGCACGCGGCGAGCGAGAGGGTCATCGTGGACGCGGCGGCCACGGCGGTGGCGATACGACGCGTGGGGCGCATGGAACGCATATGAGGAGCTCACTTCTGGTGCCATCGGGACACGGGCGCGCCATTGCGCCCAGATGACTGAAAAGCCAACGCGCCGACCGCCCCCAGCGTCAAGCCGAACTACTTAACGAGTGCGCAACGCCACGCTCCGCTCCGCATGTGAAGACATGACGGAACCTCTCCAAACGCCCATTACACCCCCTCCACCGAACCTTGATCGAACACTCGGACAAGATCCGTACAACCAAGCCCAATCCCCATGAGTCGTGAGCACGACAGCCCTCCATGCCGTCGCCCCCCGATCGACCAGAGGATCGAATGAACCCAGCCAGACGCACGACCACCGCGACCGCGGCGACGGTCGCGCTCGCCACCGCGGGCACGCCGCTCGGCGCGGTCACCACACCGGCGTCCGCCGCCGTGACCTGCACGTCGCCGGTATACAAACGGCAATTCTTCGCGAACACGGACTTTTCCGGCACGCCGAAGAAGACCGACTGCGACACCTCGATCAGCGAGAACTGGGGCACGGCCGCCCCGGCGTCCGGCCTGCCGTCGAACGACTTCTCCGTCCGCTGGACCGTGACGAGGGACTTCGGCTCCGGCGGCCCCTTCGCGCTGACGGCCGCCGCCCAGGACGGCATCCGCGTGTACGTCGACGGCGTCCGCAAAATCGACCTGTGGAAGAACGTGTCGTCCACGGTGTCCAGGACGGTCAACGTGACCATGCCGCCCGGCAAGCACACCCTGCGCGTCGACCATGTCAACTGGACGGGGGCGGCGAACGTCAGGTTCACCTACGCACCGCGCACCTCAGCGACCGTCGACACGGTCAAGCCCCTTGCGCCGACCGGCACTTACGTGTCGTACGACTCCACCACCGGCAAGGCGAAGCTCACCTGGGCGAAGAACAAGGAGATGGACCTCGCGGGATACCGCGTCCACCGGCGCCTCCAGGGCAGCAGCAGCTGGAAGAAGCTGACCTCGACGACGGCGACCTCGCACACGGACGCCCCGCCGGCGACCGGGGAGACGTACTACTACGAGGTGCGGGCCTACGACAGGGCGGGCAACGAGTCGGCCGGCAGCGCCGACCGTCCGGTCACGACGCCGGACAGGAATGCGCCCGCGGTTCCCTCCGGGGTCACGGTCACCGACGGCCAACCGGGCGTCACCGTGGCCTGGAGCGCGGTGCCAGGGGCTACGGAGTACCTCGTGCACCGGCGCTGGGTGGACGACGGCGGCGACAACCCCGTCGTGCAGGTGGCAAAGGTGACGGCCACCTCCTGGCTGGACACCAAGGTCCAGGACCGCCTGATGTACAGCTACTGGGTCACCGCGGTGGACGCCGCCGGCAACAAGTCCGCCAAGTCGGCTCCCGCCTCGGCCGACCGCGGCGACTGGGCGCCCTCCCCGCCCACCGGTCTGACGGCCGTACCGCAGTCCGGCAGTGGCATCGCACTGGCCTGGAAGGCACCCACCTCGCCGATCACGCGCGACCTGGCTTCCTACCGGATCTACCGCAACGGCCGCCTGATCGACGAGGTGGGCGCCACGCGGACCTCCTACACCGACACCGGCGTCCGGCAGAGCACCTCGTACACGTACACACTGACCGCGGTGGACAGCCAGGCCCAGGAGTCCGCCCCGTCGGCGCCCGTCACCGGCACCGCCCCGGCCACCGGACTCGCTCCCGCGGCCGTGACCGGGCTGAGCGGCGCCATGAACGGCACCGACATCGAGCTGCGGTGGCAGCGCAACACCGAGGAGGACGTCGACCACTACGACGTCTACCGGGGCATCCTCGTCGACGGGCTCTGGCACTACGAGAAGTGGGACGAGGTCCGCCCGAGCTGGGACGTCGAGCCGACGCTCTTCTACTCGCAAGAGCTGTACGAGCCCCAGGGCGAGACGGCCCGCTATGCCGTGGTCGCCGTCGACCACGCCGGCAACTCCCGTTTCACCAGCGGCGAGGACTTCTCGTACGTCACGGTGACGGAACCGGTGAGTACACCGGAGAGCACCTCGTAGCACCCCCGTGTGAGGCCTCGCCGATCCCTCCCCACCGGCCGTGGCGGCTGTCACCATGGCCGGATGGGGAATGGGGGACGGCGAGGGCACGACGCCCTGTACAGGCTCGGCATGCTGGGGCTGGTCGCGGCCTTCGCGGTGGACCTCGGAGCCCTGTGGGCCGAGGACTGGGAACCGGTCATCGACGCGCTGGCGGCTGCTGTGCCGATCGTCGTGACGGGTGTGGGCCTGCAGGTGTGGCATCGGCGGGTGACGGGACGGACCGGCGAGAGAGCGTCCGAGGGGATCGTCGAGGAGGCCAAGCGACAGCTCGCCTCCGTCGCCGTTCTGGTCTGGGATGCCGAGGCGCGGGCCCGGGACCAGGACGGGAAACAGGCGATGCCCGTGGTGTGGCACGAGACCTCGCGACAGGGCCAGGTGGGCGCGATAGCGCTCGCGGGTGCGGCAACGCCCGACGAGTCGGCCGACCGGATGGCGGAGTTCGCAGCGGATTTCCGGAGCCGGAGGTCACGCCGGTTGTTCGTGCTCGGCGACCGCGGCACCGGCAAGACGACGTTCGCCGTACAACTGACCCTGGCCCTGCTGGAACCCGTCCGGCGGGCACCACCCGCCACACCCCCGTTGGTACCGCTGTTCGTCTCCGCCGCAGGCTGGACACCGGAGTGGGCCGACTTCGCCGATTGGATCGCGGCGGAGACCGACCGCCTCTGCCCTGACGTGTCCCGGAAGGGCCGGGACATCCCCCGGCGACTCCTCGACGGCGGTCACCTCCTACCGGTGCTGGACGGGCTCGACGAGATACCTGCGGTGACCCGCGGCAAGGTCTTCGACGTGCTCAGTGAGAGCCCGTACCCCTTCGTGGCGACCTGCCGCACCGAGGAGTTCGAGGAGGCCACTCGCGCCCGGGGCGGCCTGTTGAGCCAGGCACGCTTCGTTTCGCCGCGTCCGCTCACCCCTGCCGTCGCCGCCGGTCACCTCAGGACCGCGCTGCCCCCGAACCCGGCACCGGAGTGGGAGGCACTGTTCGCCGGTCTGGAAACACCCGGACCCCACGCGGGCCCGCTCCGCGTCCTCGCCGCCGCCGTGGCCACTCCGCTGGATCTCGGGCTGCTGCGGATGACATACGCCGAATGCGGAAGGTCGCCCCGGGAGCTGCTCGAGCCCGGCCGCTTCGACGACCCGCAGGCCCTGCGGGGTCACCTCTTCGACGAGCTGATCGTCCAGCGGCTGCGAAAGCCGCTGCGGGAGGTGCCGGAGCGGCTGCGTCCCCGACGTCGGCACCGGCCGGACGACGTGCGGGCCTGGCTCGGCTTCCTTGCGGACTGCATGGCGCGCAACTCTCTCGCCCGGCGGCCGGACGGAGGGGCGGGCCCGGCCACGCGGGATCTGCGGTGGTGGTCCCTGGCGTCACTGTCCCTTTCCCCGCCCGTTCTTCGCTGGGTGCAGATCGTGACATGGGCTCTGCTCGGTGCCCTCGCGGGGGCGATCGTGGGAACGATCGCCCCCTCCAAGGACATCCCGGACGGCGGCACCGGAGCGATGGCTTTCCTGTTCATCGGCGCCATGCTGGGGAGCGTCGGAGCCTTCTTCGCGTACGACTCCCTCGCCTCGGTCCCCAGGTTCAGACAAGGCCCGCTCGCTGCCACCGAGGACCTTTCAGCGGCGCAGCGGTTCAAGCCGCTCGTCCTGCGCGGAACCCTCATCGGCGCACCGAGCGGTGCCGGGTTCGTCGTGGTGACAGCGGTCCTCGACTGGCTCTGGAAGGCAGTCACCGAAGACTCCCCGGGGCCCTTCCTTCCGAATCCCGGGACACGCCTGCTCTACGGGCTCGCCGCCGGGGCCGCCATCGGGCTGGCCGTCGGTCTGTTCATCTGGATCCGTTTCGGAATGGCCGACTGGAGAGAGCGGCGCGCGAGCACGCCCTGGGGTTCGTTGCGCGCCGATCGGATCGGCGGGCTGCTGCGCCTCACGCTGATTCTCCTCGTCGCCGAATCCTGGATCGGCTGGACGATGTGGACGGAGCGATCGGACAAGGAGAGCGTCGCCGGGGGAATCCTCTTGAGTCTGATCGTCGTGGGCACCGCCCTGTTCAGTGGAGAACGCGCCTGGCTCGTCTACGCCGTCGCCGTCGTCCACGCCGCGTGCCACCGCCGGCTGCCGCGCCGCCTCATGCCGTTCCTCGACGACATGCACCGGCTCGGTCTGCTGCGCGCGGTCGGCCCGGTGTACCAGTTCCTGCACGCGGAGTTCCAGGACCACCTCGCGGCGCACTATCAGGAGGCCCACCCGGCACCGGCACTGGCACCGGCGCCCGATCCAGGCAGCACGGCCCACCGGTGGTGGCATCGCCATATCGGCTTCGCCGCGGGTGCAGCCGTCGGAATCGCCGGCGGGTCCATCTGGGAGTTGATCGACTCCTGGGGTTCGATGGCGACCTGGCAACTGGTGCTCTACGGCGCCGCAGTCGTGGTCGGCGCGGCAGGAGCGGCATTCCTGGCCTGGGAACACCGGCGGGAGCGCGGCGCGGATGCTCGCTGAAGGGACGGCAAGTCCTACAACCAACCCCGTTCCTCGCGAGTCCTGATCACGACAGCTTCGTCAGCGCTGTCCCGCTCTGCCAGAGGAACCCATGAACCCAGCCAGACGCACGACCGCCGCGGCCGCGACCGCCGTCGTGCTCGCCACCGCCGGCGGTCTGCTCACCGCCACCGCCGCCCCGGCCTCCGCCGCCGTGACCTGCACCTCCCCCGTCTTCAAACGGCAGTTCTTCGCGAACACGGCCTTTTCCGGCACCCCGAAGAAGACCGACTGCGACGCCACGATCAGCGAGAACTGGGGTACCGGCGCCCCGGCCACCGGACTGCCCTCCAACTACTTCGCCGTCCGCTGGACCGTGACCCGCGACTTCGGCTCCGGCGGCCCGTTCTCGTTCGCCGCCTCCGCCCAGGACGGCATCCGCGTCTACCTCGACGGCGTGCGCAAGGTCGACCTGTGGAAGAACGTGTCGTCCACAGTGTCGAAGACGGTCAACGTCACCGTCCCGTCCGGCAAGCACACCCTGCGCGTCGACTTCGTCAACTGGACGGGAGCGGCGAACGTCAAGTTCGCCTACACACCCCGCACTTCGCCGTCCGTCGACACCGTCAAGCCCCTCACGCCGACCGGCACCTCGGTGTCGTACGACGCGGCGACGGGCAAAGCGAAGCTGACCTGGGCGAAAAACAAGGAGATGGACCTCGCGGGGTACCGGGTCTACCGGCGCCTCAAGGGCACGTCGTTCGGCGGCGGGCCCCTCGCGACGACGACTTCGACGTCGTACACCGACGCGACCCTGCCGGTGACCGGCGACGCGTACTACTACGAGATCCGCGCCTACGACAAGGCAGGCAACGAGTCCGCCGGTACCGCCGACCAGCTCGTGACCACCGTCGACCGGACCGCGCCCGCCGCGCCCACCGGGCTGAGCACCGGCTCCGAGCCGGAGGGGCTGCGGGTCGGGTGGAGTTCGGTCGAGGGAGCGGCGTCGTACCGGCTGTACCGGGCGGCGAGCGCGGAGGGAACCTACACCCGCGTCGGGAACACGAGCGGGCTCTCCTACGTCGACACCTCGGCTGCCGAGGACACCACCTACTACTACCGGGTGACCGCCCTCGACGCGGCGGGCAACGAGTCCGCGCGGTCCGCCGCCGTCAGCGGCAAGCGCCGGGACCTCACGCCGCCGTCCGCCGTCACCGGGGTGACTGTCACGCCGACCGAGTACGGCTTCGAGGTGCGCTGGGACGCCAACCCGACCGCGGACCTTGCGAGCTATGCGGTGCGCCGGGGCGAGTTGTGGGGGGACGAGGAGGAGAAGGTGTGCTCCCTCTACCCCGGCTTCCACGTCTCGGCCGACACCACCTCGTACGCCTACACCACGCTCCCGGACGGCGAGGAGTCCTGCTTCATCGTCGACGCCATCGACGACGCCGGGAACTCGTCCTTCAAGTGGACCGGCGAGGCCCAGATCGTGACAGCGACCGAGCTCGACACGACGCCGAGCGTGGCGACGCCGGAGGGCTCGCCGCTGACGCTCACCGCAACCGGCGCCGAGGGCGACGAGGGGAACCTGCTCCAGTGGTCCGGGCTGGGCGAGTCGGCCCCGGAGCAGGCGGGCGGGTACCGCGTCTACCGCTGGAACCCGGCCACCTCGACGTACGAGAAGATCGCCGACCCGGGTTCCGGAGCCGTCCAGTACGTCGACACCGGCGCCCGCCGCGGCACCACGTCGTACTACTGGGTGACGGCCGTGACCGCCGACGGCACCGAGTCCCTGCCGGCGGGTGACTGGGCGGTCACTGCACCGGCCGGCTGATCCGACGGAGGCAGGCCTGGCCGCCCTGCTGCGCCGCGTCAAGGCAAGTCCCATCGATGACCGCCACCCTTGAGAAGGGCCGGGCCCGCAGCGCGGACCCGGCCCTTCTTCCGATCATTCGTCGCCATCACGGACGATGACCGCCGGTCACCACAGGGAGATGTACGGCGACATCGCCGGATTCCACATGAGGTGGAGCAGCGGCAGCAGGCACAGCCGTACCACCGTCAGCGACCAGCCCAGACGTCGCGGCCACTCCTGCTCACGCGACAGCAGGGCCAGCGTCAGCAGGAGCGAGACCGACAGACCGACGCTGCACGCCTCCATGTAGGGAACGTCCGCCAGGAAGACATACGGGTCGTCGCGCCAGGTCCACAGGGTCCGGGCCACGAGCAGGGTCAGGAGCGCCTCGACGGAGACGAACCACCACCCACGATTGGTCAGGCTCATCCGTACCACTTCGGCTGGGGGCGGTAGATCCAGATCTTCGTCCTCGGCTCGGCGCTCTTCTGCGCCGGGAGGGGCGCGACCGACGGGTCACCGGCCAGGAAACCGGCCGGCGTCATCGCCGCGGCGGCCTGGACCCGCTGTCTTCGGTTGGTGCGCTGCACTCCAACTCCTTTTCAGGGCCCCTGAAGGCGTTCCAGGGGCGGATGGAGGAACTGTGATCAAAAGCTGATCACCATCAAGGTACGAGACCTCGCCGCCCGCTACGGCACGTCAAGGGCGCCTGATGATCGACCGAAGTCATAGGAAAGGCCCGTACAACCCATGGACCGCTCCGCGAGTCGTGATCGTCGCCGGCCTTCCCCGGCCAACGACGATCACGCCCGAGGACCCATGAACCCACCTGGACGCACGACCGCCGCCGCCGCGACCGCCGTCGTGCTCGCCACCGCCGGCGGCCTGCTCACCGCCTCCGCCGCCCCGGCCTCCGCAGCCGTGACCTGCACGTCGCCGGTCTTCAAACGGCAGTTCTTCGCGAACACCACCTTCTCCGGGACGCCGAAGAAGACCGACTGCGACAGCGTCATCGACCAGAACTGGGGCACCGGCGCCCCCGCCTCCGGACTGCCGAGCAACAACTTCGGCGTGCGGTGGAGCGTGACGCGCGACTTCGGCTCGGGCGGCCCGTTCTCCCTCACCGCCTCCGGGCTGGACGGCATCCGCGTCTACCTCGACGGCACCCGCAAGATCGACCTGTGGAAGAACACCTCCACAACCGTCTCCAAGACCGTCAACCTCACCATCCCCTCCGGCAAGCACACCCTCCGCGTCGACTACGTCAACTGGACCGGCAGCGCCAAGGTCAAGTTCACGTACGCGCCCCGCACCTCCGCCACCGTCGACACCGTCAAGCCCCTTGCCCCGACGGGCGCCTCCGTCACCTACGACCCGGCCACCGGCAAGGCCAAGCTGACCTGGGTGAGGAACAAGGAGATGGACCTCGCCGGGTACCGCGTCTACCGGCGGCTGCAGGGGACCGGCGACTACCGCAGGGTCAGCGGCTTCGACCCGCTGACCTCGACGTCGTTCACGGAGACGCTGGCGCCCACCGGCGCCGCCTACTACTACGAGGTCCGGGCCGTCGACAAGGCCGGCAACGAGTCGACGGGCAGCGCCGACAAGCTCGTCACCACCGTCGACCGCACCGCCCCGCTGACGCCGGTCGTGTCCGCGAGCGACGACCCCGTGCGCGGGGTCGAGCTCGACTGGCAGGACGACAGCTACGAGGTGACCTACGACGTCTACCGGGCGGCCGCCGCCGACGGGGAGTTCGTCAAGCTGGGCATCTCGTACGGGTCGAGCCGCACCGACGAGACCGCGCCCTACGGCGACACCTCGTACTACAAGGTCGTCGCGAAGGACCCCGCCGGCAACACCGCCGCCTCGCAGGTCCTCGCCTTCGCCCGGCCGCTGGCCGTGCCCTCCATGGACACCCCGCGCACGAACGAGGCGGAGACCGGGATCGAGGTGCGCTGGACGACGTCGAAGGCGGCGCCGACGAGCTTCCGCGTCTACCGCTGGGACCGGTCCGACCCGAACGCCGTTCCCGCGCAGGTCACCTGTGAGTCGTACCGGGTGGGCAACGAGGCCGACTACTACCCGCAGTACGGCTGCACCGACTTCTCCGCCGAGCGGAACACGTCGTACGGCTACCACGTCACCAGCGTCGACAGCGCGGGCCGCGAGTCGGCTCCCTCACAAGCGGTCTACGCGGGCCTGGCGGACACCACCCCGCCGCCCGCCGTCACCGGCCTGACCCACACGAGTACGGAGTACGGCACGGTCCTGGAGTGGGACGAGAACCCCGCCCCCGACCTCAAGTCGTACAACGTCTTCCGGGCGACCGACCTTCGTGACACCGCCACGTACGAGCATCTCGCCACGCTCCAGCCCGGCACGACCCGCTTCACCGACCTCAACGTCCCGAACGACGAGAACTGGTTCTACTTCGTGGACTCGGTGGACACGAACAACAACTCGCTCTACACGCTGAGGGGTTACCCGGAGAGCGTCGCCGCCAATGTGAGCGTCAACGAGTTCGACCTCACTCCTGGCTACGCGCCCCCGAACACCGCGGCCACGAACCTCTCGGCCCAGGCGGACGAGTCCGGCCACGCGGCACTGTCGTGGGGCTGCGGCTCCGGATGCGCGATCACCGGCTTCCACGTGTACCGCTGGGACCGCGCCACACAGCAGTACGTCCGGCTGACCGACGTACCCCTGGCCGCCGACGCCCGCGGCTACACGGACCCGACCACGCCGGCCGGGACCACGAGCTACTACGTCATCTCGTTCGTCGCAGCGGACGGTTCCGAGGCATACTCCGGTCTCGCCCCCGTCGTGGTCGCCCCGAGCGGTGACGGAGCCTGACCACCCGCCAGAAGCAGACCCAGTCAAGGAAGATCTGATGCCGAAGGACCCGGCACCCGCACCCACGGCCACCTACGCGCACGACGAGCACGACGAGCACGACAATCACGAGGACGACGGGCACGAGGACAAGCCCGTCGTCGAGAGTGTCGTCGAGGAAGAGCGGTTCGGCGCGATATCGGTCCGGCTCGACATGGAGGCGGGCGAAACCACCGTCGACGGCGAGTCGGTGCCCCGGGTCGAGCTGCTCCGGGCGGGGGGCACCGAGGTCGAGGACCACGTCCCGATCGGCACCCGGGACGGGAGCCGGCTCACGCTGACGGTGGACGGCGAGGAGGCCGTCATCGACCCCGCCAAGGGCCGGCTGACCCGCCGCTCGTACCGCGTCGACGTCCGCCACGCGGGCCACACCTGGCGCCTGGTGCCCGACTCCATCCCGGGCAGCCGCCTGCTGCGGGACGATCAGCACATCGGTGATTTCTCCTCCGACGGCGACGGCCGCGTCCTCGCCGAGTGGCGCGAGGACGCCGAACCGGAGCCCCTGGACGCGGCCTTCGGATACGCGCTCGCCGCCGCCTTCGGTACGGGCGCCCAGCCCATGTGGATCCTCGCGGTGGAGGCGGCCGGCGAGCTGCTCCCCGGCTGATCCCGTACGCAACGGCGAGGGGCCCCTCCGGCTTCCGGAGGGGCCCCTGCGGCCGTCGTCATACGCGGTGCTCAGCCTCACGAGCTCCCGCGACCGACGCTAGTCCTTGGCCTTCTTCGGCCGCCACACCACCAACGCGCTGGTCTGCTGCACTTCCTGATACGGCACAAGATCCCGGCGGTACGACGCGTGCACCGCCGCCTCGCGCTGCCGCATCGCCGCCGCCGCGCCGTCGAGGGCCGCTTCCAGTTCCGCGACGCGGGACTGCAGCGCGGCGACCTGGTTCTCCAGTTCGATGATGCGCTTGATGCCGGCCAGGTTGATGCCCTCGTCCTGCGACAGCTGCTGGACGGTGCGCAGCAGTTCGATGTCGCGGGCCGAGTAGCGGCGGCCCCGGCCCGCCGTGCGGTCCGGAGACACCAGGCCAAGGCGGTCGTACTGGCGCAGCGTCTGCGGGTGCAGGCCGGAGAGCTGGGCCGCCACCGAGATGACGTAGACCGGGGTCTCCTCGGTCAGTTCATACGGATTGCGTCGACGGCCGTCCATCTCGATCAAGCTCCCTTCGCGGCCTGGAACAGCTCCGCCCGCGGATCCTCGCCCGCGGTCGCCTCGCGATACGCCTCGAGCGCGTCACGAGCCTTCCCCGAAAGGTCCTTCGGGACACTCACCTCTACGGTGACCAGCAGGTCCCCGCGGGTGCCGTCCTTGCGGACCGCGCCCTTGCCCCTGGCCCGCATGGTGCGGCCGTTGGGCGTGCCGGGCGGCAGTTTCAGGGTGACCGGCGGTCCGCCCAGGGTGGGGACCCTGACCTCGCCGCCGAGGGCCGCCTCCGTGAAGGTCACGGGGACGGTCACCGTGAGGTTGTCGTCCTTACGGCCGAACACCGGGTGGGCGTCGACGTGCACGGTGACGTACAGGTCGCCCGCCGGGCCGCCGCGCTCGCCGGGCGCCCCCTTGCCGCGCAGCCGGATGCGCTGGCCGTCGGACACCCCGGCCGGGATGCGGACCTGCATGGTGCGGGACGACTTGGCCCGGCCGCTGCCCTTGCACTCCAGGCAGGGGTGCTCGGCGATCAGGCCGCGCCCCTTGCAGTCCGGGCAGGGGTCGGTGAGGGAGAACCCGCCACCGGAGCCCCGGGCCACCTGGCCGGTGCCGACGCAGGTCGGGCACACCCTGGGCGTGCCGTTCTTGTCGCCGGTGCCGGCGCAGGCCTTGCACGGTGACTGCGAGGACATGCGCAGCGGGACGGTCGCGCCCTCGATCGCCTCGGTGAAGCTGAGGGTGACCTCGGTGTCGATGTCCTGGCCGCGCCGGGGCTGGGTACGGGTGGTGCCCGTACCGCCGCGGTTGAACAGGCCCCCGAAGACGTCACCGAGTCCGCCGCCGAAGCCGCCGGCTCCCCCTTGGCCCTGGGCGCCGCCTCCGAAGAGGTCGCCCAGGTCGAAGTTGAAGGTGCCGCCCGCGCCGCCCGGCCCCGGGCGGAAGCCGCCGTTGCCGAAGAGGGCGCGTGCCTCGTCGTACTCCTTGCGCTTCTTGGGGTCACCGAGGACGTCGTTCGCCTCGGAGATCTCCTTGAACCGCTCCTCCGCCTTGGCGTTGCCCTTGTTGGCGTCCGGGTGGTACTCGCGGGCGAGCTTCCGGTACGCCTTCTTGATCTCGGCCTCGGTGGCGTCCTTGGGGACGCCGAGGACCTTGTAGTAGTCCTTCTCGATGAAGTCCTTGGTGCTCATCCTCGACGTACCCCCTTCCCGTGGTTCCTCGTTGTGTCAAGCTCAGCCCTCGTCCGGGCCACCGCTCTCCTTGTCGTCGGCCGCCGCGGCCTGCTCGTCGGACCCCTCGGCCTTGACGGTCTGCGCGCCCGGCTGGGGCTCGGCGACGGCCACCCGCGCGGGGCGGATGGTGCGCTCGCCGATGCGATACCCCGGCTGGAGGATCGCGACGCAGGTCGTCTCGGTGACGTCCGGCGCGTAGGAGTGCATCAGCGCCTCGTGGATCGTCGGGTCGAAGGGCTCGCCCTCCTTGCCGAACTGCTGCAGACCCATCTTCGCCGCGACGGTCTCCAGCGACTCCGCGACGGACTTGAATCCGCCGACGAGCTCACCGTGCTCCCGCGCGCGGCCGATGTCGTCGAGCACGGGCAGGAGCTCGGTCAGGAGGTTCGCGATGGCGATCTCCTTGACCGTGATCCGGTCACGCTCGACGCGGCGGCGGTAGTTCTGGTACTCGGCCTGGAGCCGCTGCAGGTCCGCCGTGCGCTCACCGAGCGCGGTGCGCACCTGGTCCAGCTGGGCCACCAGGCCCGCGTCTGCTGCTCCGTCCCCGGCCGGGGCCGCCCCCTCGCTGTTCGGCGAGGTTGCGGCCTTCGGCTCGGCGTCGTCAGGGGTCGCGCCGGAGGGGACGTCGGGCTTCTCCTCGAAGCCCGGGGTCTCCTCCGTCATTACGCGACACCGTCCTTGCGCTCGTCGTCCACGATCTCGGCGTCGACGACGTCGTCGTCAGCGGCCTTGCCGCCCGCCGTGGCGCCCTCGGGGCCGCCCGCGGCCTGCGCGGACTGGGCGTCGGCGTACATGGCCTGGCCGACCTTCTGGGAGACCGCGGCGACCTTCTCGGTGGCCGTGCGGATCTCGGCGGTGTCCTCGCCCTTGAGCGCGGTCTTCAGCTCCTCGACGGCGGACTCGACCTCGGTCTTGACCTCGCCGGGGACCTTGTCCTCGTTGTCCTTGAGGAACTTCTCCGTCTGGTAGACGAGCTGCTCGCCCTGGTTGCGGGTCTCGGCGGCCTCGCGGCGGCGGTGGTCCTCCTCCGCGTACTGCTCGGCCTCCTGGCGCATGCGGTCGACCTCGTCCTTCGGCAGCGAGGAGCCGCCGGTGACGGTCATCTTCTGCTCCTTGCCCGTGCCCAGGTCCTTGGCGGTCACGTGCATGATGCCGTTGGCGTCGATGTCGAAGGACACCTCGATCTGCGGGACACCGCGCGGCGCCGGCGGCAGACCGGTCAGCTCGAACATCCCGAGCTTCTTGTTGTACGCCGCGATCTCGCGCTCGCCCTGGTAGACCTGGATCTGCACGGACGGCTGGTTGTCCTCGGCCGTCGTGAAGATCTCGGACCGCTTGGTCGGGATCGTGGTGTTGCGCTCGATCAGCTTGGTCATGATGCCGCCCTTGGTCTCGATACCGAGGGACAGCGGGGTCACGTCGAGGAGCAGGACGTCCTTGACCTCACCCTTGAGGACACCGGCCTGGAGCGAGGCGCCGATGGCGACGACCTCGTCCGGGTTGACGCCCTTGTTGGCCTCCTTGCCGCCGGTCAGCTCCTTGACGAGCTCGGCGACGGCGGGCATACGGGTGGAGCCACCGACGAGGACGACGTGGTCGATCTCGTTGATGGAGACGCCGGCGTCCTTCATGACGTTGAAGAACGGGGTCTTGCAGCGCTCCAGGAGGTCCGCGGTCAGCTGCTGGAACTGAGCCCGGGTGAGCTTCTCGTCCAGGTGCAGCGGGCCCTCGGCGGAGGCGGTGATGTAGGGCAGGTTGATCGAGGTCTCGGTGGAGGAGGACAGCTCGATCTTGGCCTTCTCGGCGGCCTCGCGGAGGCGCTGGAGGGCCATCTTGTCCTTGGCGAGGTCCACGCCGTGACCGGACTTGAACTGCTGCACCAGGTAGTCGACGACGCGCTGGTCCCAGTCGTCACCACCGAGGTGGTTGTCACCGTTGGTGGCCTTCACCTCGACGACGCCGTCGCCGATCTCCAGCAGGGACACGTCGAAGGTGCCGCCACCGAGGTCGAAGACGAGGATCGTCTGGTCGTCCTTGTCGAGGCCGTAGGCGAGCGCGGCCGCGGTGGGCTCGTTGACGATACGCAGGACGTTCAGACCGGCGATCTCGCCGGCCTCCTTCGTCGCCTGACGCTCGGAGTCGTTGAAGTAGGCCGGGACGGTGATGACCGCGTCGGTCACCTTCTCGCCCAGGTAGGCCTCGGCGTCCCGCTTCAGCTTCTGGAGGATGAAGGCGGAGATCTGCTGCGGGTTGAAGGGCTTCCCGTCGAGCTCCATCTTCCAGTCGGTGCCCATGTGCCGCTTCACGGACCGGATGGTCCGGTCGACGTTGGTGACCGCCTGACGCTTGGCGACCTCGCCGACGAGCACCTCACCGTTCTTGGCGAAGGCGACGACGGAAGGCGTGGTCCTGGCGCCCTCGGCGTTGGTGATGACGGTGGGCTCGCCGCCCTCCAGAACGCTGACGACGGAGTTAGTCGTGCCCAGGTCGATGCCGACCGCACGTGCCATGGTTGATTCCTCCAGCTGACTTGAGTGGAACGGACTCAAGTGTGCATGACGCCCCACGCCCGGTCAACAGAGCTGAGTCGCCCCCACTCAACTCTTATCCGTTCCTTACACGCAATGGGGCCCTGACCTGCGTGGATGTGGAGGGGCCGACCGTCCGAAAGGGGTCCCCCACGGGAAAAGAGGGTTGACGCCGGGGCCCGTGGACCTTGATCCGCAGCAGTCCGAGTACGACGACGAGAGCGCCCACCCCCACCCAGTACACCCCGGACACGGGAATCCAGGCCATGTGCACGAGGACGCCGACGACCACCCCGGCGGACCCCGCGACACCCAGGAGGACGGTCACCGCCTGCGGGGCGAGGCCGAGCCGGCGCAGGCGATGGGCGAGGTGGTCGGGACCGCCCCGCAGCAGCGGCCGTCCGGCCAGCCGGCGGGAGAGCGTCACGAGGAGTACGTCGGCGACGGCGAGCGCGCTGAGCGAGTAGAGGATGCCCGCGCTCGACGCCGGATCGTGCCCGGCGCGGGTCATCACGGCCGACGACGCCAGCACGAACCCGACGAACAGTGACCCGCACGCCCCCAGCCCGATCCGCGCGGGAGGCCAGTTGTGCATGAGGAAACCGGTCAGGGCGGCGGCCAGCACGCTCAGCAGCACGGCGAGTTCGTCCATCACCTCGGCCGCCGCGAGGACACCGACGCCGAAGGCGGTGACGACCCCGACGGTGCCGGCCAGCGCGTCCGCATGGTCGAGCGCCTTGAAACCGACGGCGACGAGGACGATCCAGCCGACGGCCGGCACTCCCAGCAGGAAGCCCGTCTCGCTGTACGGCACCACGCAGGCCGCCGCCACGGCCGTACCGCCGACCACGAACCGCGCCTTCACCCGCCGCACGTCGGCGATCAGCCCGAGCAGGGCGACGGCGCCCGCGGCGATCAGCAGCCGCCTGATCTCGGGGCCCAGCGGGGCCACCCCCGCCCATTCCCAGCCGGCGACCACCAGACAGGTCGCGAGGACGACCCCCGCACCGCCGAGCAACGGCAGCGGCCGCTGCCGCCGACGGTCGATGATGCCGAGACGCAGCGCGGGCAGCCGGAACAGCGCCGCAAGGAAGGCGGCGAGGAGGAGGGCGGTGGTGGCGGCGGCGATCCCGTACAGCACGGAGCTAGGTTAGTGCCGTATAACCCATTTTGAGACGAATAACACGATCGGATCTTAAGGCAACCCTCAGCGACTCAGATCACCCCGCCGCTGGCTACAGTGCGACGGAAGATGGGGGTAGTCTCAAACGGACTACCTAAGTTACCGCTTAGTAGTCTCGAGAGGCCGACCCTCTCGACGATCCTCTCGAAGACCCCTCGCAGGCCCGAGGAGCCCCGAAATGCAACTCGCCGCGATCATCGTGTCGCTGGTCCTGACCGTGGTCGGCGTTGCGCTGCTCGCACGCGCCATCGGCCAGTTCGTCCGGTACTTCAAGCTCGGCCAGCCGGTGCCGGCCGGCAGCCGGACCGACAACCCCTACGCGCGCAGCGTGACGCTGGTGCGGGAGTTCCTCGGCCACACCCGGATGAACCGGTGGGGCATCGTGGGCTTCGCCCACTGGTTCGTGGCCATCGGCTTCCTGACGCTGCCGCCGACCATCATCACCGCGTACGGCCAGCTCTTCGAGGCCGACTGGACGCTGCCGGTCATCGGCGGCTTCCTGCCGTACGAGCTGTACATCGAGTTCATCGCCGCGATGACGACCCTCGGCATCGTCACGCTGATGGTCATCCGCCTGCTGAGCCTGCCCTCCCGGGCGGGCCGCAAGTCGCGGTTCGCGGGCTCGAAGATGGGCCAGGCGTACTTCGTCGAGTACGTCATCTTCACCATCGGCCTGGCCATCTACGTCCTGCGCGGGCTCGAGGGCGCGCTGCACCACGTGGACCACTTCGAGGCCGCGTACTTCGCCTCGTACCCGCTGATCCTCGCCTTCAAGGGGCTGAGCGTCGCCACGCTCCAGAACCTCGTCTACCTGTTCGCGATGATCAAGCTGAGCACGACGATGATCTGGATGATCACGGTCTCGCTCAACACCAACATGGGCGTCGCCTGGCACCGCTTCCTCGCCTTCCCGAACATCTGGTTCAAGCGCAACGCGACGGGTGAGACCTCGCTGGGTGCGCTGCTGCCGATGACCTCGGGCGGCAAGCCGATCGACTTCACCGACCCCGGTGACGACGACGTCTTCGGTGTCTCCCAGGTCGAGCAGTTCTCCTGGAAGGGCCTGCTGGACTTCTCCACCTGCACCGAGTGCGGCCGCTGCCAGTCGCAGTGCCCGGCCTGGAACACGGGCAAGCCGCTCTCCCCGAAGCTGCTGATCATGTCGCTGCGGGACCACGCGCACGCCAAGGCGCCGTACCTGCTGGCCGGTGGCGGCAAGACGATGGAGGGCGAGGAGAAGGCGTCCGAGGAGCAGCTCAAGGACGTCCCCGCGGCCGCCCTCGCGGAGGCCGAGCGTCCGCTGATCGGCACCGTGGAAGAGAACGGCGTCATCGACCCGGACGTGCTGTGGTCCTGCACCACCTGCGGCGCCTGCGTCGAGCAGTGCCCGGTCGACATCGAGCACATCGACCACATCGTCGACATGCGCCGCTACCAGGTGATGATCGAATCCGCGTTCCCGTCCGAGGCGGGCACGATGCTCAAGAACCTGGAGAAGAAGGGCAACCCCTGGGGCCTGGCGAAGAAGCAGCGCCTGGAGTGGCTCAAGGAGGTCGACTTCGAGGTCCCGGTCGTCGGCAAGGACATCGAGGACCTCACCGAGGTCGAGTACCTGTACTGGGTCGGCTGCGCCGGCGCGCTGGAGGACCGCGCCAAGAAGACCACCAAGGCCTTCGCCGAGCTGCTCCACATGGCGGGCGTCAAGTTCGCGATCATGGGCGGCGACGAGAAGTGCACCGGTGACTCCGCCCGTCGCCTGGGCAACGAGCCCCTGTTCCAGGAGCTCGGCATGGAGAACGTCGCCGCGCTGAACATGGCCTTCGGCGAGGAGATGGACGAGGACGGCAACGTCACGCCCGAGTCCAAGAAGCCGAAGTCGGCGAAGAAGATCGTCGCCACCTGCCCGCACTGCCTCAACACGATCGGCAACGAGTACCCGCAGATCGGCGGCGACTACGAGGTCATCCACCACACCCAGCTGCTCCAGCACCTGGTGGACGAGGGCAAGCTGATCCCGGTGACCCCGGTCGAGGGCATCATCACCTACCACGACCCGTGCTACCTGGGCCGTCACAACAAGATCTACACGCCTCCGCGCGAGATCATCGCCAGCGTCCCGGGCGTCCGCAACGAGGAGATGCACCGCCACAAGGAGCGCGGCTTCTGCTGTGGCGCCGGTGGTGCGCGGATGTGGATGGAGGAGCGGATCGGCAAGCGCATCAACAACGAGCGCGTCGACGAGGCCCTCTCCGTCAACCCGGACATCGTCTCCACGGCCTGCCCGTTCTGTCTCGTCATGCTCACGGACTCCGTGAACGGCAAGAAGAACGAGGGCAAGGCCAAGGAGTCCATCCAGGTCGTCGACGTCGCCCAGCTGCTGCTGGAGTCGGTCAAGACGCCGGTCACGGACGACGAGCCGCCGGCGGGCGAGGCCGAGACGGAGAACGAACCGGAGCCGGCGCCGGTGAAGTAACCGGTCCGGACGGCGCATCACGACGCCCCCTGTCCTGCACGGGACAGGGGGCGTCGTCGTGTGCGAGCCCCTGCCGAGGTGTCCGAGGGCCTCGAAAATCGGGCGAGCCGGAAGGGGTTCGTGCGTACCTTGATGCGCATGACCAGGGGGAAAGAAGCGGACGGGCTCGTGGCGGCCGTTCACGCGGGGGACGCCGATGCCGTACGGGTGTTGCTGGAGCGGGGCACCGATCCGGACGTGGTGGACGAGAGCGGGCTGCCCGTGCTGTGCGGAGCCGTCGCGGCGTACGACGCGCCCGTCGCCGAGGCGCTGGTGCAGGGCGGGGCCGATCCGGACCGGGTGCTGCCGGACGGGACGACCCCACTGGAGCGGGCCGTCGACGGCGGTTCCCCGGCCGTCTTCTCGGCGGTGCTCGGCGCGGAGCCCCGGCTGCGGCTGCCGGAGGACGCCCGCGAGCGGCTCCTCGGCCGGGCCCGGCACTGGTACGAGACGGGCGTGGCAGAGGAGCTGCGGCGGCGGACCGGTGCCTCGGGTCCCGCCACCACGGTCCGGGTCCAGGACGACGAGTACGACGAGATCGACCAGGTCTCCCTCGGCGGACTCGTCGCACGGACCGGACACGCCGGCATCCTGACCTCCCTGGAGTGGGCCTTCCGCATCCTGCCCCCCGTCGACGAACTGATCGACCGTGCCATGGAGCACCCGGACGAGCACGACGCGAACTGGTGGGCGGTGCTCTGGGTCCTCCTGGAGCGGCGCAGCCACGAGGCATGGTCGGCCGTGGTGGCCCACCGCGATCACCCTTCCCCGGCGCACCGCCGGTTCGTGCTGGACTACCTGCGGGTCAGGGCGCTGATGTCGACCGGCAACGACGGCTACGAGGAGAGGGACAGCGCGTTCCTGGCGGCCTGGGCGGCCGAGGAGCCGGACAGCGAGATGCTGGCGAAGGTGCTCGACGCCTTCACCGAGTACACCCATCCCGAGCTGGAGGCGATCGGTCTGCGCCACGCCGGCCACCCCGACCCCCGCGTACGCCGCGAGGTGCCGTACGCCCTGTCCGAGGAGCACGTAGCCCGCTCCCCCGCGGCCAGGGAGGCCCTGCGCACCCTCATCGGCGACCCGGACGCCGAGGTACGCCTCGCTGCCGGCACGGCCGCCATGCGGGACGACGGCCTCCTCCCGGACGCCACCCGGGCGCTGCTGCTCCTCCTCGAGGAGCCGGCCGCCTCCGTGCGGAGCTCAGCCGCGGAGCGGCTCGCCACCTACGGGGACCGTACGCCCGCCGTCGCCGACGCCCTGGCCGCACTGCTCGACGACAGCGACCAGAACGTCCGCCTGGAGGCCGGCTACGGGCTCGCCAAGCGCGACGACCCGCGCACCGCGGACGCGATCGAGCGGATGGGGTCGCTGCGCGACCTGCACCCGGACGACCACCGGGTCAGCGCGCTGTGGCGCTGGGAGTGGGACAAGAAGCAGGCGTCCGCCGGTCAATGACGCAGACTGGGTTCCGTATCCGTCATCGCACGGCCCGCTCCCTCCGGAAGGACCCCGCGTGATCATCTTCGGCACCAAGGGCTACCTGTACCAGCTCGCGATACTCACGCTGGTGTGCGGCCAGTGCGGCAACCCCTCCGCGCACACGCTCAGGAAGCGCGTCACGAAGTTCACGCTGTTCTTCGTGCCGCTGTTCCCGTTCTCGACCAAGTACACGACGCAGTGCACCTTCTGCGGCGCCGAGCAGAAGGTGACCCCGGAGCAGGCCGAGCAGCTGCAGGCGCAGGGCGCCGCGGGCGGCGCCGGCGGTCAGCAGCCGTACGGCCAGCCGCAGCAGCCGTACCGGCACTGAGCGGTCTCCCTGAGCCGTCTCCCTGAGCGGTCTACGGCTTCGGCTGCTTGGGTCCGTTCAGCGTGTCGGCGGCGTGCTTGGGGCCGGGCCGCGACGAGAACTGGCTGACGAGTTCGCGGAAGCAGACCAGGGCGGTGATCGGCGGAATTCCGACGACCACCATCCCCAGCAGGGAATCCGCCGACTGGCCGATGCACAGAGCCACCGCCGTGCCGGAGGAGATCAGCATGACGGCCCAGGACCGCCGGGCAGTACGGCGCTGAACGGATGCCCGCAGGATCGAAAGACCCGCCAGCAGCCACGGCCCGTACACCGTCAGCGGCCACCAGTGGGCCAGCTTCGGCGATACCACGGTCAGCGCGATGGAGCGCAGCTGATCGTACGAATACGAAATGGACCAGGTGAGCATCGTCACCGCGCACAGGGTGATGAGGGTGACCAGGATTCCGACGGAGAAGATCTTCGGGTTTCCGGCGATGATCTGAGCGCTCGGCTGAGGACGCCGGTGATGGGCCGGGCGGGACGGTGGCCGGTCACTGTCCGGCGGGGGCGGGACCGGATCCGGACGAAACGGATCCGGACGGAACGGATCCGGGCGAAGCGGATCCAGGCGGACCTGTTCCAGGCCCTGCGTCGTGCTCAGCATCTGTGCCAGCTCCTCGTCCAGGTCCCAGCCCTCCGACGAGATCGCCGGGTCGGGAACCTGCCAGAGGTGCTGCATATCCAGCTGCTGGGTGTAATGGGGCTGTTCGTCTACCGCTTCATAGTCGGCCCTCATCGCTAGAATTTTTCCCCTTCCAGCGCAGCCCGGAGATATTCACGCTCCATCCGGCTGATGGTTTTCAGGAAGTCCTCGAGCAGATCCGAGCAGTGCGTGATGCCCTCCGCAGTGGTCTGATCAGCTGCCTGACGCGAGCCCAGCGAAAGAGCCTCAGCTACGTGTTTTTCCTGCCAAGTCACGCCCACCTAACGACTGCCACGCGGGGCAGGACATCTGGCATTCGGGGGAATATGCGTCAACGGTGATTATCTGGAAGATCCAGTTCCGGGCCGGGCGCTGAAATTCAGAAAATGTATGGTGCGGTGTTATCGATAGCCCGGCTGATATCCCGACCGATGACCCGACCGGGTCACAGCCGTACACCCTCCTGGAGGTACGCCCGTCGGCCGCGACACGCTCCGCCCGCTCGGAGCCTCCGACCACCCCCCGCCCGAGACCTCATCACTCGCCCCGCCCCTCCCGCACAGCGCCCGGCGCGGCACGCCGCCTCGCCGTCAAGGCGAAAGCCGGGCCGAGAGCGGGGAGGGCGGCGAGGGCCGACACAGCCATGGATGAGGGTGACCAGGAAGGCGACGGCGACGACAAGTAGCAGGCCCCCCGTCACCAAGTCCCCGGCCGAGACCTCATCGCCCGCCCCGCCTCTCCTCCCGGACAGCGCCCGGTCCGGCACGGCGCCTCGCTGCCAGGGCGAGAGTCGGGCCGATGGCGAGGAGGAGGGCCAGGGATGCGTAGCCGTAGGTGAGGGTGGCCAAGGAGGCGACGGCTGCGACGAGCAGGGGGCCGCCCGCGTCGCCGAGTTCGCGGCCGAGTTCGGCGGAGCCCATGGTCTGGCCGAGTCGTTCCGCGGGAGTGGAGGCGGCCAGGGCGGCGAAGCCGAGCGGGGTGATCAGGCCCGTGCCGGTGCCGATCAGGGCCGCGGCGAGGAGGACGCCGGTCAGGCCGGGGAGCATCGCGCAGGCCAGGCCCGCCGCCGTGGTCAGCAGCCCGGCGGTGAGGCCGGTGCGGACGCTGAGGCGGCCGTCGTCCAGGGCCCGCCCGGCCTTCGGCTGTACGACGGCCGCGCAGGCCGCCAGCACCGACACCGCGGCGCCGGTCGCCACCGTGCCGAGCCCTGCGGCGGCGCCTGACACCGGCAGGAAGCCGACGCCGACGGAGAGCGCGGCGGTCGCGCCGGCCAGGGCCACCGTGGGCCGCAGGAACGCCGGGTCGGCCAGCCGCCGGGCGAGGTCCAGGACCGTCTGCCGTTGCTTGGGCAGCGGGGGTACGTGCGGAACGGCGACCGCGGCCCAGAGCGCGACGGCGGCGCCGAGCACCGCGAGGACGGTGAACAGCAGACGCAGGCCACCGGCCCACACCAGGACGCCGCCGAGCAGCGGGCCGAGGGTGTAACCGATGGACTTGTGGAAGCCGTAGCTGCCGAAGGCGCGCCCGTGCCCCGTGGCCGGGTTCAGCCGGGCGACCAGCGCGGAGGCGGACGGCGAGAAGGCGGAGGCCGCGGCGCCCTGCCCCAGGCGGGCCGCCCAGAGCCAGCCGGGGCTGTCCGCGACGACGTAGGCGGCGGACGCGGCCGCGAACGCGACGAGCCCGCCGAGCAGCACCGGCCGGGCGCCGATCCGGTCGGCGAGCGTCCCGAACAGCGGCTTGAGCAGCACCTCGGCGCCGTCGTACAGGGCGAGCAGGCCACCCAGGACGAGCAGGGAGGTCACGGCGTCCTCGCTGTGCCCGCCGAGGTTGGCGGCGATGCCGTGGGCACCGAAGGCGGTGGTGAAGCCGGCGGCGTAGAGGGGCCACATCTGGGAGGCGGGGGCGGTGGAGTCTCGCCGGGCCGGCGTCGCGGTCATCGCGCGCCTCCCCTGCGGGGTTTGCGGCTCTGCGACGTCGAGTGGTCCGGCGTCGGGCGCTCAGGGGTCAGGTGGTCCGGCCGCGGCTGCTTCGGGTCCGTTTGATCCGGCGCCGGACGCTTCAGTGCCGAGGAACCCGGCACCGGGGGCTCCCGATGATCCGGAGCCAGCGGCTCCGGCGCCGGCCGCTCCGGCACCACGGGCCCCGGTGCCTGATGCAGTGCGGCGAACACCCGCTCCGCGTAGTCCTCGCAGGCAGCCGCACACCCCTTGAGCCGCTCGCCCGCCTCCGCAGCCTCAGGGGCGCCGAACACGTCCCTCGCCGTCAGATCCCGGTGCCAGCGCCGCAGCCGCTCCAACGACTGCTCCTCTTCCTCCAGTTCGGCCAGCGTGAACTTGGCGATACGGATCTCCTTGGCGAGCTCCTCCTCGAACTTGCCGCAGTCGGCGAGGAACTCGGCCCAGTCCGCGGACCGCGCCGCCGTGAACATCTCCCTCAGCCGCCGCCCGTCCTGAACCCCGCGCCCGGTCGCCGCCAGCGACATCGCCTCGCCCCCGGCCCGCTCGGTCAGCTCCAGCGCCCGCGCGATCCCGGCACTGAACACCGGCACGTCCGGTACGGCCCACACGCCCTGCCCGAGCGACAGCGCACCGATCCTGCGCAGCTCACGCCAGACGGCGACCCGGTGCCGGGAGGGCTCGGCCGGAACCTTGACGACGAGGACGAGCCAGCGGGCTCCGTCCTGCATGTCGTAGTACGCCGCATCCCCAGTCACACTCGGGAATGTATCAACTGTTACATCGACTGCAGAAGGGCCCGCCACCGCCCGGATCTCATCGCCGCCCCCCGAACTCCCAGTCGTGCACCTCGACGTCCGCATACCGGTCCACGCTCAGGACCCTCCGCGCCGCCTCCGGATCCGGCGCCCTGAGCAGCACCGCCGTACCCACCCACGTCGTACCGTCGTCCGACAGCAGCGGCCCGTACGCGATGAGTCCGTCCCGGTCGGATGGCACGGTGAGGTCGGCGGCCTGCCCCGTGCCGAGGCCGAGCACCAGGTAGCGGTTGCCGCCGGTCCGGCCGCCGGGGAAGTCCCACATGGTGCGCCCCAGCAGGTTCCGCCACCGGCGCAGCAGCACGTCCCGGTAGACGCCGGCCTGGTAGTTGGGCTCGTCGAAGGCGAAGGCGCGGGCGGCGGCGGGGTCCGGCAGGTCGACGATGTGCACGCTGCCGCTGGGCGTCTCGCCGCCGGCGGCGAAGGTCGGGCCGCGGGCGATCAACTCCTCGGCGTACCCGTCCATGTAGGCCCAGTGCGCTTCCCCCAACTCCTCGCGCAACTCGACGGAGCCGGACCGGTCACGGTGATAGCAGAAGAACTCCATGCCCCTCAGTCAAGCCGGGCACGCCCCGCCCCGCTAGCGTTCCGATCATGGCGGACTGGGAGATACGGCCCGCCTCGGCGTCGGACGTCGAGGCGGTGGCCGAGTTGCGTGCTGTCGTGCTGCGGGCGGATCTGGAGCGGCTCGGGCGGTACGACGAGCAGCGGGTGCGGCAGCGGCTGCGGGACGGGTTCGACCCCTCCCACACCTGGGTGATCGAGGTGGGCGGCGCGTTCGCCGGATGCCTGGCGCTGCGGCCGGCCGAGGACGCCCACTGGCTGGAGCACTTCTACCTGGCCTCGCACCTTCAGGGCAGCGGCATCGGTTCGGGCGTCCTGCGGGACCTGCTGGAGCGGTGTGACCACAGCGGGCTTCTCGTACGGCTCAACGTGCTGCAGGGCAGTCCGGCCCGACGGCTTTACCAGCGGCACGGATTCACCGTGGAGACCGAGGATCCGGTGGACGTGTTCATGGCGCGCCGCCCTCACACCACCGCCAACGGCTGACCGCCGCCGTCTGACGCCCAACAGCTGACGGCATTCCGCCAACCGCCCCGCCTCCTACGGCTTGCGCCCCACCCCACCGAAGTCGTCGACCTCGGCCGGTACCTGCTCACCGGACCCGCTCGGCCGCCACCGCGAGACGGACACAAGACCGGGCTCCAGCAGCTCGAACCCCTCGAAGAACCGGCCGAGTTCCTCCGGGCTGCGGTTGACGCGGGGGTTGTCGCTCGCCTCGTTCCACTGCTCGATCATCTCGCGCATCTGCTGCGGGTTGAGCACCTCGGTGTCGTCGCAGAGGACGAGATAGCTGCCGGAGGGCAGCGCGTCCACGAGGCGGCCGACGATGTCGTACACGGTGTCGTCGGTGATGTGGGCGGTGATCCCCAGCAGGATCAGCGCGACCGGCCGGCTGAAGTCCAGGGTCTTGGCGGCCTGTTCCAGGATGGCCTCGGGTTCGCGCAGGTCGGCGTCGATGTAGTCGGTGGCACCCTCGGGGGTGCTGGTGAGCAGCGCCTCCGCGTGGGCCAGCACGACGGGATCGTGATCGACGTAGACGATCCGGGTCTCGGGGACCAGCCGCTGGGCGACCTCGTGGGTGTTGTTCGCGGTCGGCAGGCCGGTGCCGACGTCCAGGAACTGCCGTATCCCGGCCTCACGCACGAGGAACTCCACCGTCCGGACGAGGAACGCCCGCTGGGCCAGGGCGATGTCGAGGATCGCCGGGTTGGCACCCGCTATCTGGTCGCCGACCTGCCGGTCTATCTCGTAGCAGTCCTTCCCGCCGAGCCAGTAGTTCCAGATCCGCGCGGAATGCGGCACGCTGCTGTTGATCAGCGGACGTTCAAGTGACATGGAAGCTCCCCGAGTTGGCCGGATGTCACCCACAACCTAGCTCCGCGGACCGCAACCCGTGCGGTAATGCGTGCACAGGACTGTCGCCCCTTCTCGAACGCGTGCATCATTACCCAGTTGTTGTCCCTGGTGCTGACGAGGTGAGCGGTGCGGATGCGAAGAGCCGGGCTGGGTACGGCGGCCCTGAGCGCCACCCTCCTGCTGACGACGGCCTGCGGCTCCACGCACCACGACGAGCCCGAGGCGACCCGGCACACCCCCCTCGCGATAGCCGACGCCCCCGCCGAGCTCCCGATCCCCCGCGGCAAGGGCAGCGAGATGGCGGACGACTTCAACGGCGACGGCCGGCGCGACCTCGTCCTCAACGACCTCGTCAAGGCCCAGGCCCACGCCGACGACGCGGGCATCGGCATCGTCTACGGCAGCGACCGCGGACTCACCCCCGGCGCACGGCAGCTGCTCAGCCCACGGCGGCAGGCAGCTCCGACAAAGGGCCAGCTGCCGGCCGTGTTCGATGCGGAAGCAACCTGCGACCTGAACGGCGACGGCTTCACGGACCTGGTCGTCTCCACCGACCCGCCCTACGACGGCCAGGGCCGGCCCCCGGTCCCCCTCCAGCTCCTCTTCGGCTCCCCGGCGGGACTCACCGGCAAGGCGGTCAAGCTCACCATCCCCGCCACCGCCCGCGCCGGCAACGACTGGCCCGACCAGCCGGTGTGCGGCGACTTCGACGGCGACGAGGCGCAGGACCTGGTCGTCCACGCGTCGAACGGCCAACTGTCCTTCCTGCGCGGCCCGTTCACCCGCAAAGGCACCCCGCGGGCCGCGGGCGCACCCGTCCCGGCCCCCGGCAACGCCCCCACGGGACCGTCCGCCGACGTCAACGGCGACGGATACGACGACCTGGTGATCCGTACGACGGACGGCGCCGGCCCCTCGGCCCTCGTCCTCGGCGGCCCCACCGGCCCCACCCGCACGGGCGTCACCCTCCCCTCCGGCATCGACGTCGCCCTCGGCGCCTTCGGCAGGGGCAAGTCCACCCTGGACGCGGCGATCGGCTCACCGGGCGGCACGTCCCTGCGCTACGACCTCCCGGCCACCGCGGCACGCGGCACCCTCGACGTCCCCGGCTCGATGCTCGACACCGCCGACTTCGACGGCGACGGCCTCGGCGAACTCGTCTCCAGCGGCTCCCGGTTGCGGATCTTCCGAGGCCGTACGGCAGGACTCACGACAGCGGGCATGGTGACCGTGCAGCCACCGGCCCAGGGCACGACACGTGTCGTGACCGTCGGCGACTTCGACGGGGACGGGCGGGCGGACCTGGTGGTGCGGACGTATGTCGGCGAGACGAAGGACACGGTGGCCGTGTACCCGGGTGCGAAGAAGGGACTGGTGGCGGCGGAGCCTTCGGTGCGGTTCTCCAGCTCCGAGTTCCTGGTGCCGTAGCCGAGCGACGTCCGCCCCCGTCAGTCGGCCACCCGGGCGCCGATCGCCTTGGCGCGTCGGCGGGCTTCGGGGCTGAGGCCTTTGCGGCGGGGGTCGGTGCGGTGGTCGTACGCGGTGGGCTGGGTCAGGCAGTCCAGTCCGCGCAGGCCGGGCTTGGCCACGACACAGGCGAAGCGGGGGTCGCCCGCGTACCAGAGTTCCTCGTCGTAGTCCTTCAGGGCCTCATGGGTCCAGGGCCGGAACAGCACGGCGGCGAGCTTCAGCGACACCGTCTTCTCCGGGTGGTCGGGGTCGGGCAGCACGAAGACCGCCTTGCCCTTGTCGATCCGGACCGCGCCCGGCTGCTGACGCCAGGGGTAGACGGCGAGGACGCGCCGCATCCGCAGGCCCCTGGCGAGGCGGCCGAGAGCCCGGACCTCCAGGACCGTGAGGACGAGCAGGACGAGCACCATGGGCACCACGGCCGCCACCGGCAGCACGACCGTGGCGTACAGCGCGGCCCACCAAAGGGCCATCCAACCCAGGAACTTGGCCAGGTTCCCCACCGTCCAGCGGCGTAGCGCCGTTCGGGTGCCCGGGGTGTCCCAGGCCACCGGGCCGTCGAAGCCCTGCTTGTCGAGGTTCGTAGTCATATGCCTGTCCCGGGTCAGCCGAAGTCGGAGGCGATGTCGCCCGCGATGCCACCCGTGCCGCAAACGACGGCTGCCGTCGAATGGCCAGATCATGCCATGGAAGGGTAAAGAGACCATGCCGGGGTCACGGAATCCACACGAACCGGTTCAGGCGCCGAGCCCCTCGAAAAGCGCTCGCTCGGTCGGCTCGTGCGGCGGTACAACGAGTGTCATGAGTTGGGTTGCCAATGTGATGATCTCGGCCGATTCCGCGGATCAGGCAAACGTCGAAGCCCTCAATGGCTGGCTGCGCGACGAGGCCGCCGTCGGCCACCTGAATCTCACCACCGACCAGGATCCCGGGTGGGGTGGCTGGAAGTGGCCCGAATGCAGGGTGTGGGCGGGCGCCCTGAACCACTGCGATCTCGCTGCCCTCCGGAAACGGATCGCGGAGACGCCGTGGCGGGAGCCCAACGTCGTGCAGCTCTTCGTCATGGACCAGGAGGAGTCGTTCTTCCGGCTGTGGATGATCCGGGGCGGCGAGCTGAGGCAGTTCGCGCCGCTGGAGCCTTCCGAAGAGGACGCGGACTTCTATCGGACCTGACGCCCGCGACGGCCGGGGCCGGGAACGTTCCGGCAGGCCGCTTCGTTGCCCGCAGGCCAACTACTCGCCACCCGGACCGAGGAGGACTGTGCCCGATACGTCGCCCGACGCCACCCTGCCCCCGCTCCCGCCGCTCACCACCCAGGCGGAACACCTGATCGCGCTCGGGGTCCACGAGATGGCGGGGATACCCGCCGACGACATACGCGCCTTCGCCGAGGACGCCCACGGCGGCGACGGCAACACCCTGCTCGCCGTCCACCCGGACCGCGCCCCCGCGTCCGCCCTCGCACCGCTGCTCCGCCACGACGGCAAGCCCGGCTTCGTCGTCGTCGACATGCCCGACGTCGACGACTTCGCCCCCGACACGGTCGAGCTGCCCGACGCGCCCCTCTACGTCGTCACCGGCGTCGACCGCGGCGACCACATGGCCAACTGGAGCCCGGAGGAGGCACTGCCCGCCCTCACCAAGGAGGACCGCACGCCGCTGCTGCTCACCGAGGGCATCCACTGGGTGCTCCAGCAGCCGGCGGCCCTCGAACGCAACCGCTGCTTCATGACGATCGGCTCCCGGCTGCGCAAGGCGAACGGCACGTTGGACGCCCGTACTCCGGCGATCTGGATCAGCAACGGCACGGGGCGGGACGGCCGAGAGCGGCGGAACGCGCCGAAGGTGGGCTGGTGCTGGTGGGGCAACCGGCATACGTGGCTGGGGTTCGCGTCTGCAACGGGGCGCGTGCGCTAGCTATTGCGCAGGTGACGTATTAGGGCGGCGAGCCCGGTGGCGGTGGTGGTGATCACCGTGCCGGGCTCGTCGCTTTCGCGCAGAAGGACTGCGTCCTGACGGGCGGCAAGTTCGACGCAGTCGTCGGCGTCGCCCCCACCGGAGAAGGAGGACTTCTGCCAGACGTCCTGTGACATGTCGAGGCCTTTCACATCTGCTGAACGAGGCGATGTATGAAGTCCCTTGACTCTACGACGCCCAGGGCTACCTCCTCGATCCTGGCGAGGATCGCCCGGTAGCGGCTGAGCTGCGCCTCCGCGTCCAGGTAGGCCCCGCCATGTGCGGTGTCCACCAGGACGGTGTCCAGCTGCGGAACGGGACCACGCGCGTACACCACCGGAGTGCTGGTGCCGGCCACGCCGTCCACGTCGAACGGCACTACGCGCACGGTAACTTGCGGCAGCTCCGACTGCTTCAGGATGTGCAGCAATTGGTTCCGGGCGACCTTGCTGTCAGCAGCCCGGATCCGCAGCGCCGCTTCATGGATCACGGCTTCGTAGGGGAGCTTGTCCAGGACCTCCTGGCGGCGCAGCCGAAAACGTACCCGCGCTTCGCGCTGCTCCTCGGAGAGCGACGGCACCGACGAGGCGAAGGTGCCGCGCATCTGCTCCTCGGTCTGCAACAACCCGGGCACGTGCACGGTCTGGTACGTCCTCAACTCGGCGGCGTGGTACTCAAGTTCGGCCACGTTCATGTACCCGGCGGGCACCGTCTCCCGGTGATCGTCCCACCAGCCACGCCCCCGCTCCGCCGCCATGGCCACCAGCGCCTCAACGAATTCGGCGTCATCACAGGCGTACTGGCTGGCCAGGTGCCGTAGGCGCTCAGCGCTCACCCCTACACGCCCCGTCTCCGTCATGGAGATCTTGCTCTCGGCGATGCCCGTCGCCTGGGCGGCCTCCCGAGCAGTCAGCCCGGCCCGTTCCCGGAGTTTGCGCAACTCCGCACCCAATCGCTGCTGGCGCTTGGTGACGATGCTTCTGGCCGGCATATCGCCCTTCCTTCCGGGGAGTTGGCGGTACGAGTATCCCAGTTCAGCTTGACCGGGGTGATACACCACCCCTACCGTCGGTGATGTCGCAACCACTCACCGGAGCGGAAGTGCATCACCGCGCCCTGCCCTCATCTCAACCGCGCGGTCGACGGAGCCACCACCCCGAACCCCCACACCCCACACATCGGGAGCACCCATGCCTGCCCCCTGGGAATACACCCTCTACATCCCCCACGACCCCCGAGCCGTAGCCATCTCCCGCCGCACCCTCACCGACATCCTCACCACCCACCACCTCCCCACCCTCGTCGAGCCCGCTCAACTGCTCGCCTCCGAACTCCTCACCAACGCCCTCCGCCACACCACCGGCCCCGCCGCCCTGAAACTCCGCCACTCCGGCCCCTCCTTCCGCCTGGGCGCCTGGGACACGGACCCCACACCCCCCGCGGAGACCCTGTCGGCACCGGACGACGCCGAAACCGGCCGCGGCCTCCACCTCATCCACGCCTACGCCGACGACTGGGGCTGGTTCCAGGTCAACGGCCCAAGAGACGGCCACGGCAAGTACGTATGGTGCGAAATCGGCGCCAAACCCGAATAGCCCCTGGCGCCTCAGAAGATCCCCGAACTCACGTACAACCCTGACGCCCCACCGCGAGTCTCCTGATCGCCAACGGTCCGTGAACCCAAGGCCAACCCCCGGCCAACAAGAACGGACGAGGCACCCCAACGACTGCGATGCCGGCCAGGCATCCCGCATGCAGCAGGAGAACCCGCATGCACAAGCACCACTCGCACCGCCCCCTGCGACTCGCCCTCGCGACGGCCACCGCGGCCGCGCTGACGGGCGGTCTGCTCACCTTCACCGCGTCGACGGCGACGGCCGCCGACTCCACCACCGTCCCGCACGCCGACTTCAACGGTGACGGCATCGGCGACGTGGCCTTCTCGGCCCAGGACGCCTACGTCGGCGGCAAGAAGGCCGCCGGCCAGCTCGTCGTCCTCTACGGCACCGGCAGCGGCGTGTCCTCCGCCAAGCGCCACACCGTCAGCCAGAACACCACCGGCACCCCGGGCACCGCCGAGGCCGGCGACTGGTTCGGCGTGGACACCGCGTACGCCGACTTCAACGGCGACGGCTACGACGACCTCGCCGTCGGCTCCCCCGGCGAGGACGTCGGCAGTGACGTCGACGGCGGCGGCCTCGCCATCCTCTGGGGCTCGGCCTCCGGCATCACCGGCAAGGGCGTCACGGTCGCCGACCCGGCCCCCACCTCGCACGACCGCTGGGGCCGGACCCTCGCCGCCGGCGACTTCGACGGGGACGGCAAGGCCGACCTGGCCGTCGGCAGCTCGGCCGTCACGGTCCACGTCTTCAAGGGCGGCTTCAACTCCACCGGCACGGCCGGCGGGCGCTACACCCTCAAGCCCCCGATCATGGGCGGCACGGGCGGCGGTCCGATGAACCTGACCGCCGGCAACATCAACGGCGGCCCGGAGACCGACCTGGTGGTCGACGGCTTCGAGACCGAGACCGGCTACGGCTGGAACCGCAACCACTTCATACCGGGCAGCGCAAGCGGCCTGCAGGGCTCCCAGGCCACGGCCCTCAAGCCCGGCGTGATCACCGCGATCGGCGACATCGACAAGGACGGCTACGGCGACATCGTCTCCGGCGCCTACTGGAACGCCACCACGGAGGACGGCACGACCGTCCCGGACTCCGCCAACGGCGGCAAGGTCTGGGTGACGTACGGCTCGGACGGCGGCCCGCTCACCTCGTCGGCCACCGGCATCACGCAGAACACCGGCAACGTCCCCGGCACCTCCGAGGGCAACGACTACTTCGGCTACGAGCTCGACCTCGGCGACGTCAACGGCGACGGCTTCCTCGACCTCGCGATCGGCGTCGCGGGCGAGAACATCGGCAGCGCCGTGGACACCGGCGCGGTCACGATCCTCTACGGCACCGCGGACGGCCTGAACACCGCCTCCGGCGCCCAGTCCTTCGCCCAGAGCACCGCGGGCGTCCCCGGCGAGGACGAGAACGGCGACCGGCTCGGCATGGACGTCAAGCTCGACGACGTCACCGGCGACGGCAAGGCCGACCTCGTCGCGGGCTCGGGCGAGAACGACGGCAACGGGGCGGTCCTCTACCTGCCCTCCGACGGCACGAAGATCACCACGACCGGCGCCCGCACCGTCTCCCCGAGCACCTCCGGCGTCTCGACGACGGGCGCGCCGTACTTCGGCTCGAACTTCGCCGACTGAGCGGCCGTACGACACGCCTGAGCTGTCGTACTACGACACGCCTGAGCTGTCGTACGGCACACCGGGCCGGGCCCGTCCCCCGCGGGCCCGGCCCCCTCGATCCCGACCTCTCCCAGGAGCACGCACCTTGCCCAAGCGCACCCTCCGTCCCCTCCTCCTCACCGCCGCCCTCACCACCGGCCTGCTCACGGCGCTGCCCGCCACCACCGCCTCCGCAGCCCCCTCCGGCCTGTCCGGCGACTTCAACGGTGACGGCTACCGCGACGTCGTCATCGGCGCGCCGCTCGCCCCGGTCGCAGGCAAGAGCGACGCCGGCTACGTCGCCGTGGTCTACGGCACGGCGAGCGGCCTGGACACCAGTAAGCGGCAGATCATCAGCCAGGCCACCGACGGCATCCCCGGCGTCCCCGAGAACTACGACGACTTCGGCGACCGTCTGACCACCGGCGACCTGGACGGCGACGGCTACACGGACATCGTGGTCGGCGTGCACCGCGAGCGGATCCTCGCGAGCGATCAGTTCGGTGTTCTGACGGTGCTGTGGGGCGGCGCGACCGGCATCAAGTCCGGCACCGACATCTCGTCGCCGCTGCCCCAGTACAAGAACGAGCTGGGCTGGTCCGTGGCGACCGGTGACTTCGACGGCGACGGCGACACCGACCTGGCCGCGGCGAACGTCGCCGCCCCGGGGCTCAACATCTTCCAGGGCCCGATCTCCCGTTCCGGCGCGGCCACCGGGCTCGTCGGCATCGACACGCAGGAGCAGACCGGCGTCAGCACCGACAAGCTCGTGGCGGGCGACGTCACCGGCGACGGCACGTCGGACCTGCTGGTCATGGGTCAGGAGGAGATCACCGGCGGCTACCGCACCCGCAGCGTCCTCTACAAGGGCTCGGCCTCCGGCCCGACGGCGGGCCCCAAGGTCGCCGGCGGCTACGACGCGGTCATCGCCGACGTCGACAAGGACGGCTACGGCGACATCGTCACCGGCAACTTCATGGAGAAGTCGACCAGCGAGCCCAACGGCGGCCTCGGCGGCGCGATCACCGTGACGTACGGCGCCTCGGGCGGCCTGAGCACCCGCACCCCGGTCCGGATCACCCAGGACACGACGGGTGTGCCGGGCACGGCGGAGAAGGACGACGCCTTCGGCTGGAGCCTCGCGGCCGGAGACACGAACGGTGACGGTTACGCCGACATCGCGGCCGGCATCACGCACGAGAGCCTGAGCGGCAAGTACGCCGCCGGCTCGGTCGTGGTCCTGCGCGGCTCCGCCTCCGGCCTGACGGGCAGCGGTGCCAGGTCCTTCTCCCAGGACACCAGCGGCGTGCCCGGGACCGCCGAAGCCCGCGACGCCTTCGGCCACGCGGTCTTCCTCACCGACACCGACAAGAACGGCCGCGCGGAGCTGATCACGAGCGCCATCGGCGAGAACGACGGCGCGGGCGGGGCCTGGGTCCTCAAGGGCACCTCCACCGGCATCACGGCCACGGGCGCGAAGTCCTTCGGCAGCACCACCCTGGGCGGCCCCTCGGGCCTGACCTACTTCGGCGACGTACTGGCGGGCTGACCCACCGGTGTGAACTCCCTCAGGGGAGAAGTAGCCGATGTGAACTCCCTTGGGGGAGAAGTAAGGGGCAGGCGTGCCAACCCCCTTAGGGGATGTTGGGGGGATGTCACAGCTCGGCCGCAAAGCCGGGCCCGAACCGCAGGGCCCGGCACGCGGATCTCCGGGACCAGGTACGTTCGAAGACGTGGCTGGATTCAGGATCGGACGCGGCAGCCGGAACCACGGCACCCCGCAAACGCGCCCCCAACAACCTCCGTACGGGCAGCAGGCGCCCCAGGGACCGCCGTACGGCTCTCCCCCGCCGCCGCAGCAGCCGTACGGCGGCTCGCGCGGCGGCGCAGGCGGCTGGCCGCAGGCGAACGGCGGCGGTGGCTACGGCGGTTACGGCGCCGGCGGCCACGGTGGTCATGGCGGGCACGGCGAGCCGGAGTACTTCGGCGACGGCGGCTACCCGCACGGCCCCGATGGCGGCGCCCCGGACCCGTACGCGGCGAACAACCCGGGCCACACCCAGGCCTTCTCGGTCGGCGAGGACCCCTACAGCCAGGGCGAGACCTACCAGGCCGGCGCGGCCCCCGCCGCCCCGATCGGCCCCCGCCTGCACTGGAAGGACCTGCTGCGGGGCATCGTCCTGTCCCCCGCCCAGACGTTCCTCCGGATGCGGGACTACACGATGTGGGGCCCCGCCCTGATCGTGACCTTCTTCTACGGCCTGCTGGCGGTCTTCGGCTTCGACGGCGCGCGGCAGGACGCGATCAACGCGACCCTTTCGAACGCGGTCCCGATCGTCCTGACGACGGCGATCGCGATGGTGCTGTCCGCCTTCGTCCTGGGCGTGGTCACCCACACCCTGGCCCGCCAGCTCGGCGGCGACGGCGCCTGGCAGCCCACGGTCGGCTTCTCCATGCTGATCATGTCCCTCACGGACGCCCCCCGCCTGGTCTTCGCCATGTTCGCCGGCGGCGACGCGACGTTCGTCCAGGTACTGGGCTGGGCGACCTGGGTGGCGGCGGGCGCCCTCCTCACCCTGATGGTGTCCAAGTCCCACGACCTGCCCTGGCCGAAGGCCCTGGGCGCGAGCGCGATCCAGCTGGTCGCGCTGCTGTCGATCGTGAAGCTGGGCACGTTCTAGAAGGCATGGGAAAGGGCCCCCGCCGCTCGCGGCGGGGGCCCTTTCCCTGTGGTGCTGCTACTGACCCCTGTACGGGGCTACTGGACGTCCACGAAGTCGCCGGCCGCGTTGACCGCCGGGGTCGTCGTCGTGCCCGCGAAGCTGTAGCGGAAGTAACCGTCGGTGGAGGCGGTGACGGTCGTCTTGAGGTTGCCCGTCGAGTTCGTCTTGATCGTCTTCACCGTGGTGTAGGTGCTGCTGCCCTTCTTGCGGAACTGCAGCTTCACCGACTGGTTCGCGTAGCCGTGGTACAGGTTGTCCTCCCAGTTGGCCCGGGAGAGCTTGCCGGTGACCGTGATGGTCTTGCCCTTCTTCACCGGCTCCGGCGAGGCGTTGACCGTCAGCTTCGAGGCGCGCTGCACCTTGAACGTGGTGGCCGCGTCCCGGTGGATGTAGTTGTAGTCATGGGCGGAGACCAGCGTGCCGAGGTTCCAGGTGGCCGCCGCGTTGTTGTCGACGAAGCCGGTCGACGCCTGCGGGTCGAACGTCAGCGTGCCCGTGCAGGTCGACGTGGTGGCGCTCACCTGGACGCAGGCGATGTCGCCGTCGTCGTACCAGATCTGCGCGTAGTTCGGATTCGGCCCGAAGGCGCTGATGTACGTGGTCTCCTTGATGCCCGAATCGTCGGACGCGGTCACGGAGACCTTGGCCGACACCACGTTGGTCGTACCGACCACGACCGGCTTGCCGCCGTTGACGACGACCTTGTCGATCGTGATGTTGCCCGAGCCGCCGTCCTCCGCCTGAGCGGCGGTGGCACTGACGGCGGTGGCGACCAGCGCGACGCTGGTGCCGAGCAGGGCAAGGCGCGTGGTTGCGCGCATGAACGTTCCCCCCACGGAAGTCTTTGGTTGATCAGAGGGGAGCGTACGGCGTTGGCCAACAATTCACCACGCCGTTATTTCACCACCGGTGGGTCAGAGCGCTTCCTTGTTCGCCTTCGCCGCTTCACCGGACTTGTGCACGGGGGGCAGCACGCTCCACGGAAAGTTGATCCACTCATCGGTGCGCTTCCACACGTACTCGCACTTCACGAGGGAGTGGGACTTCTCATAGATGACGGCGGACCGCACCTCGGCGACATGGTCGAGGCAGAAGTCGTGCACCAGCTTGAGCGTCTTGCCGGTGTCGGCGACGTCGTCGGCGATCAGCACCTTCTTGTCGGTGAAGTCGATCGCGTTGGGGACGGGAGCGAGCATGACGGGCATGTCGAGGGTCGTCCCGACGCCCGTATAGAACTCCACGTTAAAACCGGAAGGGCCTCCCACCTGCGAAGACGCAGGCGAGAGGCCCTGAAACTCAGCGAAAACTCAGCATTGGGGGTCAGCAACCCTCATCAGGCTGCGTCATCGCCCACCAGCGTGAGGCGGCTCCGGAAGGCGTCCGCAAGCGACGCCTCGAACGCTCCCGTGATCCGCTCATCGGCTCCGTCTACGAGGTGCGCGTAGACCTGCTCGGTGACCTTCGTGGAGCTGTGCCCCATCCACCGTGCCACCTCGTACAGGGGTACCCCCGCAGCAATGGCCATGCTCGCGAAGTAGTGGCGGAGAGCCTTCGGCGTGTAGCCCGAGCCCTCAAGCCCAGCCTTCTTGATCGCGTCGTTCCAGCGGTCCGTGTACGTCGTTCGCGAGGGGTGGCGGTGCTGGTAGGTCTCGGACTCGTGATACCAGCCCTCATCCCCCCAGGGCTCCCAGAAGACTCGGTGCTTCTCCAGCTCGTCAGCCACCGAGGGAGGCACTGGCACCCAACGGCCCTTGCGGCTCCACTTCGGTTCGTTCTTGACGTTGGTCCCTCGGTTCGCCCCACCGTTCTTGCCGAAGTTCGTGAGCTGGTTCTGAACGAAGTACCAGCCCTCTCGGCGGGTGAGATGCGACTGAGAGAAGGCCAGTGCCTCACCCACCCGCAGACCGCAACCCGCCTGAGTCCAAATCGATGACTTGTAGACCGGCCGCATGGCCTCATAGATGGCCATGACCTCAGCCGTGGTCGGGATCTCGTTGTCCTCGACCGGGCGATAGGCAGATTCGTTCCGGCCGTTCACGGCAATCGTCTTTCCGGCGTACTTCGGAACGATCTCCGCCTCATAGCAGTACTTGAGGAACGACTTCAGCACGACCTTGCGGCCCTCGATGCCGTACGGCTTGTAGCCGCGCTCCTTCTGCGCTTCTTCCCACTTGGTGATGTCCGAGGGAGTGATGGAGCCGATTCGGCGACTACCGAACATCTCATCAAAGTGGTTCTTGTAGATGCTCTTGTACTGAACGAGCGTGGACTCTTCCCGCTGCCCGAAGCCCAACCACTCTTTCCAGCAATCCTCAAACGTCCGCTTGGAGTGCTTGCGGTCGACGTACACGCCAAGCTGCTTGTCGTTCTCGACCTTGGTTGCGAGGTTCTTCGCCTCAGTCTTCTTGTTGTGAGCGAACGACTCCTCTACCTGCTTGCCGTTGGCGTCCCGGAACCGGACCACCCATGAGTGCCGGCAGCGCGGCCAAGCGCCCACCTTGCAGTCACACCGCTTGATGATCGAAGCCACTTGGCTTCAACCCCCTTACTGACCTGGACCGGGACCCACTTCCCGGCCTCAGCACGATGTTCTACACACCAACTCGCCCTAGTTACAAGCCTGTTGGGCTATCCAGTGATCGATGTCACGTTCGCGAAACCTGAGGTGCTTACCTACCTTGTGTGCCGGTACACCCCACTCACGCCACTTTGCGTAGAGAGTTCGCTTGGACACTGCCAGCCGCTCAGCGGTCTCGTCCGGGGTCAGGAGTCGGTTCGACCCACCCGCAGCCATCTTGTTCCCCCTTACTTGGCCGGGTTCTGAGCCCAGTCCAGAACCTTGGCTTCCCAGCCCGTTTCCGTCCGCCAGACCACCCGGAAGACTCCTGCTGCCTTGAGGCGCGGAAGGCACCGGTAGCAGGGGGCACGCGTCACGTAGACCGTGCCGCCCTCAAGGTCTTCACGGCGTGCGTGGATCAGTAGGTTTTCCTCAGCGTGGATCGCCACGCAGTTTCCGTAGTCCGAGCCCGCCGGCACCTGCTCATAGGTGAGTCGTCCGCGAGGGCAGACCCCGTCAAGACAGCTCTTCTCCTTGGGCGGAACGCCGTTGTAGCCGTCCATCACCACTCGGCCTTTGCGGTCGAGCAGGACGGCACCGACCTTGGAGCGCACACACTCACCCATCGGTGCCACTGCATCGGCTATGCCCAGAGCCCACATGTCCCGAGTGGGGCGCTTAGTACGCGTCGTACCGCTCTCCGTCGTGGGCGAGATCCCGCACGATTCCATTCCCCCGGACACTTGCGAACCCCTTGTAGCCCTCGCTGTCTACGTCACCCTCGATGACGAATCCGTACTTCGTTGTCAGGTCAGAGAGTTCCGTGAGGAACGCTCGCAGAGCGTCACTCACAGTCCATCTCCATGTCTTCGTGCATCACAGGCCCGCTTCCTTCAAGACCTGCCGAAGAACTTCGAGCTTCAGGGATGCACGGTGGGCCAACGCAAAGTCCTCCTGCTTGGCGCCAAGTTCCCGGCTCGCCTCAAGTGAGGTGATCTTCCGACGAACAGCCTCGGTCAGCTTCTCGTCCCTGATATCAACGGTGACCGTGACGCACTCCTTCGGAATGTTCGTCAGGTCGAGCTTGTGAGATCGCGGACCCTCGTACTCGTAACGCGGAAACATGTTCAGTCCTCGGTGGTGTACTCGATGGGCGACAGGCCCATGATGATGTTCCAGGTGTCGCCCGCCATTTCCTTTGCAAGTTCGTGCGGGACACCAGAAGCCATGCCCTCAGTCAGGACCGTGCCAGCGATCCGGGCAGCAGTGACGGCATAAGCGCCCTGCTTGTGCAGCCGAGAGGCGTTCATCTCGGTCTCAATGCCTGAGATCAGGTCCTCAAAGGAGCCCGCGGCTTCGGTCTCCTCGTTTTGGTTCTCGCTCTGCTCGTTCTCGCTCATCAGTCCCCCTAGTGCTTGCTTTCTTCTAGTTCCAGCACGCTCCCCCAGGAGCGTCCACCGATTTCTGCGTCAGCCGGAATCAGGAGACCCTGAACGGAGAACTCCATGAGCTTCGCGGCTTCTCGCGCCATCTCAGGCGCTTCCTTCTCCGGGAACGAGAAAACGATCTCGTCATGAATCGGGAGGCGCATGTACGGGGTGAACCCCGCAGCGTCGAGCTTCAGCAGTGCACGAGCCGTAACGTCCCGCGAACCGCCCTGGATGAAGTAGTTCAGTGCTCGGAACCACTTACCGGGGTCGACAGGCAAGCGCCTGCCAGTTGCCGTGTAGACGAAACCGGTTCTCTTGGCTTCGTCAGCAAGTCGACGCCCAAACGCGCCGACCCCCGGATAGGTAGCGGCGAAGGCATCAAGTACCTTCCTCGCGGTCGCTTCGTCAACGTGGGCTTGCTCCATAAGCGCAGCCCAACCGCCCCCGTAGACCGTCAAGAAGTTGGCCATCTTGCCAATCTTGCGAGGAACGCCAGCAGCATCCGCCGTGATCTGGTGCAGGTCCCTTCCGTGAAGAAAGGCGTCTAGCATCGTGGGATCACGAGAGAAAGCCGCCAGATAGCGAAGCTCCATGTTGCCGAAGTCAATGGAGCAACTGACGTGCCCTTCGTCCGCCAGGAACATATGCCTGACATAGCCGTCCCCTGAGGGGAACGTCTGTGCCGGGATACTCCCGGATATGGACATCCTTGACGTCCTGGCCTGGAGCGAATTGATACCGGCATGCACGCGGTTGTTTGCGTCCCGCCCGTCCAACGCTCGCTCAAACCACGTCTTACGCCATTTAGAAGCCTTGCGCGACTTGATTACCGCATCGGCCAGCGGGTGATTGAGGCTGGTCAATACGTCGTCATCCATCGCTAGCTGACCCTTTTTAGTGCGCTTGGTCAGCTTCACACCCATGCGGGTGAAGGCTTCTACTAGCTGTTGATTGGAATTGGGGTTCTCGACCTCGAACGACCGAGCAACCGCCTCCCACTCTTGCTGTTCGGCCGACAACTCCGCACACCGAGTTTCGGCGTACTCGACATCGAGCAGATAGCCTGTCCGCTCCATCTTGGCCGTGACATGGGCTAGCTGGTGTTCCCAGCCAATGAGCCCTTGGGCCTTAGAGCGAGCCGGTACAAGACGGTAGAGGAGTTGGAAGAGCCGGTATGCAAGAGCCGGGTCCATTCCTGCGTACAGCAAGAAATCCGGATCGAACAGCTCAACCAGCTTCCAAATCTTCTCCTTCGTGGTCTTGTACTTCTTGGCTATGAGGGCCATCGAGCCTTTGACCTCATCTGCTGTCTGCTCGCAGATGTAGAACTTGGTCAGCTCTTCCAGCTTGAGGCCAGGCCCGCGCTCCTTGACGGCCCTCGGGTCAACGAGGTGCGCCAGGAGCCGGGTATCCCACATCTTCGGAGCAAGCTCCTCCATGGGAATCCCTAGGGCGACTTCAGCCACGTGAAGGTCAAACGTGCCGTTGTGCGCAACCAGCCACTCAAGGCGCTTAAGGGCCCGTCTCACAGCCTCGGCAAAGACCGGGCCCAGGTCCACGGGGATCACCCATGTCTCTGAGCCCGTACCGAACTGGGCCAGCCGGCACCGGAAGTCTTCTGCCCACCAGTCGAGCCCAGTGGTTTCCGTGTCGAACCCGAGGATTCGATGCCGAGAAACGAACTCCTCGAACGCGGGAAGGTCCCTCTCAGACTCGACAACGTGAATCGAGATCGGCTGACCCTTCAGCCGATAAGCAAGCTCCTTCAAGAGACCTCCCCCGTCTACTGAAGTTGTTCAAGGAACGCCTTTCCTACGTACTCCGTGTAGGCAGGCGGGATGCACTCGCGGATTCCTTCGCGTGACATCCAAGGAACGCCAAGGTCTCTCTTGGCGTCGTCCACCCCGATGAAGTTCCCGACGTAAATTCCCATCTCGTCAGGCTTCCTGCGGCGCCCCATCTTGGTTTGCCGCCTGATGTGCTCCGGGTGGTCTGGTCTTTTCAGCTCCCACCCACCAGGCTCAAAGAGTCGATGCCTGTAGGTGTTGAGCCCGAAATACGCACCGCACAAGAGCACGGGGTCACGCATTTCTAGTTCGGCCCCCATCACGTTCTCGATCACCCACGGGACTCCAACAGCGTTCAGGGCATCCCGAGTAGGGCCCAAAAGGTCAGGGTGATCGTTCTGCATGATTCGCTGTGTCTTGCTGTAAAGCTGACACGGCGGTGAGGCGTGTATGAAGTCGAATCGGTGTCCATACGTGAGTAGGAACTGAATCGCTTCGGCCTGTACGAACTCCCAGGGGTAACGAGGCTGCGGAGCTATGTCGACGCCCACCACCTCAAACCCTGCGTCGCGATACCCCTTACTTGCTCCCCCCTGGCAGCAGTAAAGGTCAAGTAGTTTTCGAATCCCCCCGTACCCCCTTTACGGCGCCACTCGGCCGTGCTTGACAAAGGCGGCATGGGTATGGGGCATTGACATACGGAACTCGCGCTCCATCGCCTCTGCCGCCATCTCGATTTCCCGCTGAGGGAATGAGGGGTACTGGGCGTCCTCGGAGATGGTTCGGAGGCTCAGAAAGTGCATGAGGGATCGGGCGTTACAGGTCGCGTAGTACGACGTGAATATGCCGACAGGAAGAACCATGCGGGCTACCTCACGTGCAATGCCCGCCTTCAGCATGTCCTTGTAGGCGGCGAATGCCTCGCCGTATGCCTCCAGCATGTTGGTAGCCATACGAGCGAAGTGAGCGTCACTGCCCGCCTTGAAGGCGTAGGCACCGGGCTTGCCCACCTGCGAAAGGGCTCGCTCCTTGGCAGGTACGTAAAAGGAACCCTCAAGCTCCTTGTACCTTCCGGATTCCTCGTTGTAGCTCCAACCAGCCCTGTGCCTCATGTGCTCTCGGGCTACGAAGATCGGGGCCTCTACGAGGAAGGTGAAAGAGTTGTGCTCAAACGGGCTGCCGTGCCTATCCCGAATGAGGAAGTTGATAAGACCCTCGGTCGGCAGATCGTCAGCAGCCGACTGCTTGCCGATGGTTGAGACTCGCGCGGCCTTGGCAACCATTGCGTCGTTGGCCGAGATGTTGACCAGCTTCACGGTTACGTCAGACCGGATGGAGATGTCTGCCACTGAATGACTCCATAGGAAAGGGGGCCGAGGAATCCCCGGCCCCCTGAGGTGCCTTGAAAAAGCGATCAGCCCTTACGAGAAAGAGCCGTCCTTCTGTCGCCAGAGCGGGTCACACTGCGAGCCCTTTGGGGCATTGCAGAACAGAGCGGCCCAAGCCCCCTTCGCGCCCTGGCCCTCTCGGAGGGTCCGGCCGTGCTGGCAGGAGTCGCCATCCGCAGCAGGGGCGCTCTGCTGCTGGACCTTGCCGCCGCTGAACGTCTTGGGAACCGCGTTGCCGCCCTTGCCGGCGGTCGGCTGGTGGGTCTCCCGGACCTTCTTTGCCGCCAGCGCCGCGAGGTCGATGACGCCCTTGTCGGCAAGGGCCTTCATCAGGTCCACCGCGTTCACCGCCACCTCTTCGGCGGTCTCGCCGAAGACAGTGGGAGTGATCCACTCCGCGTCAAACCCGGCAGCGGCCTTGAAGGTCAGGCCGATCTTGAACTTGCTCGGAGAGGTGGCATTCACGGCAGGCTGGGTCATAGGCGGGGTCTCCTTTGGAGTTTCGGGTTCGCCCCATGGAGAGGGGCCGTCGAACGGATTCGGAAAGCTCATTCAGCTCACTCCGCGTCATTACGAGTTACCCAGGAGGCAACTAATTGGGCATGAAAAAGGGCCCTAGATCGGGCAGGCGCCCGATGCACAGATTTCGTCATAGGAGGTGTCCGCGGTCTCAATGCCTACGGCTGCCGCAAGCTCCTCGTACTCTTCCTTGGTGATCCGCTCGTAAGGCGGCTGCTCAAAGGACAACTCAGGGAACACCGTGGTTCCCTTAAGCCTCGGAAGGAAGGGCACCAGAGCGTCAACGAGATCGTCAACCGAATAAGCGTTGGGGTCGACATTTACCGTGTAGGAGACAGCCTGATCCGCCCAATGCTCCTGATAGAGGGCCTGAACCGACAACATGTCCCGAAGGGTCAGGTCTCCCGCGTGCTGGAAGTTCTCGCCCCCGACTTCAACAAGCGGGTCCTTCGTCGGGATGGTGACAACAGAGGTGTTGGCCGCGTACTTGTCCGGCTCCACGTGGTATCCCTTGCGCCGGTACTCCTCCACCTGGGCCTTCTCGGAAGGCTCAAGGTCAGAGAAGCGGATACGACGCTTGAAGTACCCCGCGAACGGTGCGTGAACGGCCTCGCCACTGGTGCCGGCGAGCTTGCTCGTCGTACCGGTCGGCGCGATCACCCGAGCCTTGATCGGTACGGGAATCCGCAGTTCGTTGGCGTACTCCCGAGCTGCAAGAGTGACCGCCTGAGCCATGATGTCAAGCTCAAAGTCCACCCCCTTTCTGGCAGCCTCGGAGTACTTCACCCCGATTTTCACCAGGAAGTCAGCGAACCCAAGATGCCCCACACCGATACGCCGGTACTTGGCGATTGCTTCGGCCGACTTCGGATCAGCAACCTTGGCGAATGTAGCTCTGATCAGATACCGAGTGAGGTACCTGTGAGCCTTCCGAAGGCCCTCGTCGTCTATCTCCCCGTTCTCGTCCACGAAGGCGCCTAGGTTGACGGAGCCGAGATTGCAGGGCTCCCAGGGGGTCAATGTCGCCTCACCACAGGGATTTGTGGTGTAGGTCCCATCAACCTCCCCCTCAGCCGTCAGAGTTGAATTCCAAATCCCGGGCTCGCCGTTCCGGAGCATCCCCTTAGCGATCTCTCGGAGGATCGGCATGGAGGGAGACGACATCTTGCGGAGAAGCTGAACGAAGTCGTCGTCAATCTCCACGCTGATGTTGGTCGTCCAGTGACCGCCCTCAGACTTGATTCGCAGGAAGGTCCAGATCAGCGGATCACGCCAATGCATGATCGACATACGGGCGGACCGCCTTACCCCTCCGCTGACGATGCACTGAGCTATCTCGTGATCGATCCGCATGGCGTCAACGCCGTGGAGCTGCCGACCATGGCCCTCCTTGAGCACCTGGCCCACGGCCTTGAGCATCTGGCCAAAGGGCTGAGGACCGCTTGCAGTACCGCCGAACGCCTTGAGCGGTGTCCCCTTGGCCCGTACATGGCTCACGTCGTAGACCCGAGCTGCGTGACGCGTCTTGGGATCGTGTGCCGTCCGTACGAGGTCCCCCAGGGCCTCAGCCCAGCCCTCGCGGCTGTCCTGGACCTGATAGGCCCCAGCCCACTCGTGGCTGTACTCCGTGCTAATCAGCCCGGCCTCAACGAGGTCAAGGAAGTCTGCATGGTCAGGGTCACAGACGATGTGAACCTCTACCGGGATGACCAGTTCGGGGAAGCCCTCGAAGTACCTCGATGAGTAGTTGGCACCGACACCCCCGCCTTCCGCCAGGCGAAGGAGCGTGAAGGTGAAGTGTTCCTCAGGCCGCTTCGGGTCCCAGCCTGCCGCCCAACAGTTGTTCAGGGCGAAGGGAGCAACACCGCTGGACTTGAGGTGTCGGCCCGCCGGCAACACCTTGAAGGACCGGATCAGGTCGAGCAGTGCCGCCCGTTCGCCCTTCTCTGTGTAGCGCTCCGGGACAAGGGCAAGGTTGCCGTCCACGACACGTTCAACGGTCTCCTCCCATGTTTCCTGCTGGCCGTTGGGCTTCACGCGGGAGTACGTACGCTCATAGACCGTCCTGGCGGTCTCGGTTGGGAAAGCAGTCATGCAGTCACCTTTCGTAGGTCGCGGTTCATCTGCCGGGCGAGCGCATCGAGTCCGCGGTTGCTCGCCTTGCGCTCTGTGTCGTCCTTCGGAGGCATGCCGTAGACGTAGCGGCGCATCAGCACCTCTCGCGTCTTTGGAGGTAGCCGGTTGAGGGCCAAGGACGCATCGAGACGAGCGGATACGAGATTGTCTGTGATACGGCAGGAAAGAAGGTCATCTTCACGGCCGAGCATCTGTCCAATCTCCTCGTCCGAGTACACGAAAGTGGCAAGGGCCAACTTCGCTTCGTCGGGCGTGTAGTAGTAATTCCCGTCCTCAACGTCTCGCGCGTCGCGCTCCTTTGAGGCGTACTGCGCGCCTGCCTTCTTGGCGAACTGCCACAGGAAGGTATCCGTGTAGTTCTTCTCGATGAGCGTTCGGCGCTCGTACGCGTGAAGAAGAATGGCCTGCTTCACATCGTCCTTCTCCACCACGCTCCAGGCGGAAGCGATGGATCGGGCCGTCTTGTCTGCGATGTCCGCCACGTGAGCCCAATCGATCGTGGTCACGTGTCCCCCTTCTTTGCAAAGCGCCCCCCGGCGCCTCTGGCGATCTTTCCGTAACGCTCGCCTTCCACGACGAATGAGCCGTCTCGGCGGATATCTACGGGGTAGGGGGATACGTCGTGGTCTCCGACGTAGAGAATTCCGAAGCCACTTTGCCAATTCGCTACAGCTCCAGGACCAAGGTATTGCGCTTTCCTCGGGTCCATCATGTGTCCGACCTCAAAGCCCCATCGCATTCCCCCGAGATGCGAAGGGCCGTGCCGGCGGACGCCCAGGCGGTGAGTGTGGCCCATGACCAGATTCATGGTCGCTTTGCTCGCATGACCGTAGGCGGTCGTTCCCGCGATGCTCGACAGGCCCTTGATCTCGTGGCCGTGAATCAGCCCCGTGTCCGGCCCGACCTTATGGAAGGGAGGAGTGAGGTCGATACCGAAGGCGTCGAACTCCAGCAGTTTGGAGAAGTGGAAATCGTCGGCGTACTCTGCCAAAGCCGGGGCCTTGGCAGAGAGATACGTTCGCGGACGAAGGTCATGGTTCCCTTCCAGGATTCCGAAGGGACCGTCATAGACGGCCCGGATCGGCTCCAGGACCCGCTTTTTCGTTACGTCAGAATCGCTTCTGACTTGCTGCCTGTACTCGTAGCGCGTTCCCTCGTTCCAACGGCTCGGAGTCTCATAGTCGTTGAGGTCTCCGATCTGATACAGCTCATCGGGCTGGTAATCCCCGATGAAGTTGATCAAATTGTTGAGCGCCTTGGGATCGTGGTACGGAACCTGAAGGTCGCTTATGACCACTACACGCTTCAAATGGCTTCCCCCGTTGCCTGTGCGTAAGCCAGCCCCCACGGGTTCCCGTCGTCCTGGCTCATCTGCATATCGTTGAATCGCTCGCACGTCTTTCGGGAAAGGCTCGGGAAGAACCGCCGAACCACCCCGAGGGCCCTACAGCCCTCCTCCTTCACCAGGGCTTCCAGGGGAACGCCAAGCCGGTGCATCACCACGCCAATTGCGCAGCCGGCAGAGACTAGTGAGCCGTCCTCATCGGTGTGCACGTAGAAGCAAGAGGCGTCCCTCTCGTCTTCCTTCATGTGGTTTGGAGCCGAATACACGTACTCGGGACGCTCCGCCACGACTTCCCGCAGCGTCGCAAGGGCCTTCTCGTCAGTGATCTCGATTTCCACTGCAGTAGTCACCGGTTGTCCCCGTTCTTGTAGCACTTCGGATCTGCGATAACGGCTACGGCCTTTCCGGCCTTCTCGCCGCCTCTGGTGGTGAAGACGCGATGGCCGAAGCCATCACACTTACTGGCGAAGTTGGCGAAGCCATCCGGCATGGAGTGAATGACTGCCGGGCCGTCGTCCTTGTAGGACACGGGAGCGTCGTTCCAGGGCTCAGTCATGGAACTGCACCCGGAAAGAAAAAGGGCCGCGAGTGCGGCCCCGGCAGCGACAGTTACGCGTCTCACGACGCCTCCATTCGAGATATCTCCCGCTCGATGTACCAACGGGCCTTCTTGAGGTCTTCCAGCTCAGTTGCCTTGGACTTTCGTCCAGCGCGAGCGAGGTACTTCACTGCGTTGCCGCGGTTGAAGTTCATGTGCTCGGTGAGGTCGATTACCTCAAGGCCGTTCGGGAGCCATGTGTAATGGCTCGGATGGTTCACGGAATCTGTCGCCTTCACAGGAACCGCCTTCGGGATCGGCTTGAGTTCGTTGTCTCGGTACCAGACGTAGCGAATGACCGAGCCGTAAACTTTCACGTAGATCGGGTAAAGGCCCCCCACGTTCACGCTGACTACTCGTCCGCGCTTCCCCGTGTGCTCACCCGCCTGAACGATGACTTTGTCATCCACCGTGTAACTCACAGACCGATCCGTTTCGTCAGGGCCTCGGGCCCGAAGTTGGTTAGGACCGAATTGGAATCTCGGGCGTCAGTCATCTTGATGACCTTGCCGTTCGGGAGATCGGCCGCTAGCTGGTCCATGAAGACCAAGCCGGGCTCGTCCTCAGCAATGAGGTAGACCACCTCGTAGCCGAGCAGGGCAGGCGTCCAGTAGTCCCGCCATGTCCCTGTGCCAGGGGCGCCAACGGCAGGGATGCCGGCGAGCGTCCATGACTGGGTGTCGAACTCCCCCTCCACGACGACCAAGACTGGGCTGGGCTCGATCAGGGCTGAGGTGTTGTACAGCCTCGGAGGATCGCCGGGCAGGCTCTTGTACTTGCCGTGCCCCTCGTGCCGCTCCTTCTCGCCCGTCTGGAAGTAGTAGAGGCCGCTGCTGGGGTCCTTCACACACTCGTCAGCGATGCACCGGAAGCGGCAGGTTGCTACACCGTGCTCGCCCCCAGCGGGGCGGACGTAGGGGATGCAGAGGTATCCCGCGTATCGCTCATGACCAGGTAGAGCCGAAGCGACGTGGCCCAGGCCGAACCGGGTTGCTACCTCTGCGAGGCCCCGAGCCGTCACGTACGCCTCGGCCGGGCTCCCTTGGTAGCTCTCGTGATACCGCTTCGCTGTCTCCACCGAATTGGCTACGTGCGTGTTCTTTGGCTTCAGTGAAGCCAACTTTCTCCTCCCTCATGATTACGGCGTATGAGTCTTCCGACAGGTTGCATGCAAAGCAGTTCCATCGGTTCTTATCGAGATCCACGGACGCTGAAGGGTTAGAGTCCGGATGCGAAGGGAGGGGGCAAGCGATTTTCACTCGCCCCCTCGTCGCCTCCGTGGAAAACCCGTAGTAGTGGGTAAGAACCTCAGCGATCGGTGGTTTCGATGAGCTGTCGCTCACCATTGGGACCCACCTTGTAGCGCGTCACCGGGAATTCGTACTTCCGAGCCGCGGCCTGCCACATGTGGTAATTGCCGCGCCACTGCCGCGAGTACGACGGGTCAGAACCCGTGCTCATGTCGCTCACGTGTACTCCCGAGCGTCAGAAGCGGATGGCGGAGGAGTAGGACGGGTACGACGACTTGGGCTCGTTCAGCCAGCGCGTACCGCCGGAAAGCTGCTTGAGGATCGGCTTCCCGAGGGTTTCGATGCCAGCCCGCTGGAGCGCGTAGTAAATGCCGTCCGTGTGCTTGCGCGGAGAGAGCTTGCTGTCACCGGTGATGTTGCCCACCAGAGCGTGAAGGGCCTCGGCCTCCTCAGTGGTCAGCGTCAGCGTGACGGCCGGCACCTTCTTCGCCTCGGTGACAACCTTCTCAACGGTCGTGCGCTTGGCCTCAGCCATGTTCAGTCCTTTTGTCGTAGGTGTAGCGAGGTCCGAGAACTCTCCAAGCCGGATAGTCCTCTAGGTAATCGGCGGCCCGCCGCAATACGTCTGGCCTGTCCCGTGCCCCCCGTGCTAGGAGCTGGCCATTGCATCGGGCACAAAGAAGGCCGCGAACCGCCTCTGTCTTGTGACAGTGGTCCACGGCCAAATTGGTCTTACGCGTCTCTCTACAGATCGCGCATTTTCCCCCTTGCGCCTCCAAGAGGCGCTTGTAGTCCTCGGCAGACAACCCGTATGCGGCTTGGAGCCTCGCGTTTCGCGATGCCTGCCGGCGACCGGCCTTGCGGCAGGAAGAACAGACCTTCCCCCGAGAGGAGGTGTAGAACCTCTCAGATCTGTTCTTCCCGCACTTCGTGCACTCCCGGTATCCCTTGCGGGGTTCGGCCATTAGACCCCCGTCCTGATGGCCTTCTCCAGCTTGCGCATTTCCTTGAGTCGGGCGCTCTCGTCCACCATGGCGAAGAGGTTGAAGAGCGGGACTGCCGTGACCATCTCCTTCGCGCGGAAGTTGATGACCGCTGTCTTCACGCCTCCCTTGGCGGCCCCCACGAGGACCCTGGAAAGCTGGTGCAGGTTCAACCGCCTCGGGTCGCCTATCTCAACGACCATCGCGACGCCTTCCGTGTCTACCCCCGACAGATCCAGTCCGGGGAATCGACCTTCGAGAGCAAAGCCGAACTCTCGCTCAGCCTTGAAGCCACCGCGGATGTTCTGAACTGCTGCCACTCTTTCCATTTTCAAGCTACGCCTTTCACACCCAGGAGGCAACTAATTAAGCAGAAAGAAGGTCCGGAAGCTCTTCGTCAAGCTCCTCCAGCCGCAGGTTTGCGCGGTTGAGGCGGAAACTTGCGAAGGTCCCACCGGACGAGTCCTCGAACCCCTCGCGGTTCTTCACCGGGCTCACATGAAGGATGCGGCTGTTCATTCCGTCAACCTCTTTGTGGATGGTGAGGATAAGGGAAGGTACGCGGTGAACTTTGCCCTTAACGCCACTGAGCGGAATGGGCTTGAGTCCATCAGAGTGCTCCCCGGTTACATGGTGGAGACCGAGCACATGAGCGGCTGTGGCCCGCGCCATGTCGTCCAAGTATTCGCACAAGCCCTCCAAGCCGAATGTAAAGCTCTCCGCGTCCCCTACGGCTCCGGTGTCGACATTCGTAACGTTGTCGACCACCAGAAGATGAGGCGTACATCCGTATACCTCCAGATAGCACAGAAGGTGAAGCTCTATCTCCTGCTGCGTCGGCCTGGCGGAGAAGTTGAACCTTGTCCACCAGCGCTTCCCTAGGGCCGCTTCATAGTCCGAGAAATCCCCCTCCGTCAAGGCTCGCTTGATGGCCTTGGAGTCTTCCCCTGTGATCATGGCCGTGGCCCGAGATACCTGGGTCGCCGAGCTTGAGTCAGCAGAGAAGTAGAGCACAGGGACATTAGCCGTCATCGCCAGGAATAGCGCGAAGAGGCTTTTACCCGTACCAGGTCCAGCTACGACTAGGGACAGTTCTGACCTTCGGAACTCGACCTCTAGCCGCCGCAGAGACTTGAACGTGTGAGGAATCGGCTCGCCTGCGGCCCCCCGAATCCTTACTGACTGCGCCAGGGAGAACAATGGCTCACCTTCCTTTCCGTCACACGCCCCACCCAGGAGGCAACTTACTTGCCTTAAAAAATGCCCCGGATGGGGCGTGTCCTGCTACTTGCAGCATATGCCAGGGGCACTCACTAAGCAACGAGGTTTCTACCCGCGCTTAGCTGAGCACGCGTGAGAGACATCGCAGAATCGGCAGTGAAACCCAGGACGGGCAGGGAAATCCCCCGCCTTGACGCCCTGGTCCACCTTCACGTACCGGTCCGCAACGTCGGCCTCGGTGACCCCCGTCAGGTCGACGGGCCTGGAGAGGCCGCCAGTCCGGGCCATGTACCAATCCGCATCATTGACTTCCACCCCCAGAACCTTGCGCACCAGGACGCCATACGTCTGGAGCTGAAACTTGCTCTTGGTCGAGCCCGTCTTGAGGTCCCGCACCCGGACCGAACCGTCTGGCCGGTCTAGGAGCTGGTCCACGTAGCCCTGGACAGTGACACCACCGATGTCAGCCGTCAAGTGCCTTTCGATGCCAGGCTTGCCCGTCACCTGGTCCTTCCAGATGGATGGCTGGTGCTCCTCCGCCCATCTGACGTAGGCCCGCGCCTGTTCCATCCCCAGGACGTACCGGGCCTCAATGTCCGACTGCCCATCGGTGCCGGCGGTCATCCACCGGTCAAGGTTCGGCTCCTTGGCAAGGCTTTCATTGATGAGCCTCGTGTAGTCCTCGTGGAACAGGTCTGCAACCTGATCCGCGGTGAGCCTTCGCCCGCCCTCCTCATACGTCTCAATCGCGGCATGGAATGCCGTTCCCTGATGAGACCATGCCGCAGGACGAGGCGTTACTTTCCTAAGCCGCTGTAGCTCGTACTGGTGCGGACATTTTTCGTACTGCTCGGCTTGGCTGACGGATCGAGGCATGTTGGCCAGCACAGAAAAACGGTCGCTCATGCGCCTCCCAATCGGGTTGCAGTTCCGGGTGCACCACATGCACCCAGAACTTTGTGGACAACGGGAACCACCTGTGAGGGTGATCGTAGGAATCCGTTTCCACAACCCGATTTCGCCAAGGCGCCCTTAGTTCTGCGCTCATCTCCAGAAGGGCCGATATGTCCTCACCGAACATCAGCTCAGATTCGGTGACGACGAAGTACGTCCCAACCGTGGACGTGGCTACTCTGGCGATCCTCAGGGCGTCCGACCGGTAGACCTCCACCCTCTGAACGACCTGAGCCTCAACGATCGCGTCCCACAGCTCCTCACGCGTCTCCCACCGGCTTGCCGATGCCCCCTGGCCCATGAGAACCACGCCCCCCTTCCTCGTGCTGCGCCCCTCGTACGCGTTCGAACGCTCGTGCGAAGGGCCGTTCATGGTCATGAGCGTACGCCGGAGCACTCGTGAAGCAAACGTGAAAATCGATGTGGCCTGGATCACAGCAAGCGCTCAATGTTCGGAACGCAACCAAAGAAGGCCCGCGCAGGTCATACCTGCTCGGGCCCATATATGCGCCAGGCTGTTACTCCGCCGTAACCTCGTGCTGAGCTGGAGTGAATCGGAATAGTGAGGTCCGCTCATCTTTCGGAACGCCCTCGGGCCAACGGATGGCGAGTGACTCATCTCTCTGAGGGTCCCGCTTCACCCACTGGACTCCTTGGACAGGGTCCAACTCAAGAACCTCTCCAGCATCGAGGTGGTTCATGAACGTGCGAAGGGCGAGCTGAGACCTGTCGGAGACCTCGCCCCCCATGCGCTGACGCACATAGGCCCGCAGCCCGGTGAACGCCTCGGAGTTCTTCAGAGCGTCCTTGTCAGGGAACTTCGAGAGGTCCCACGGAAGTACGTTAGTGACGTCGCGGTACGCCTGCCGCGCGTACCGATCCATGTTGTTGAACCGCTTCGTGACCGCCTGCCGGCTGACGTCGAACTCTGCCCCGATTTCCGCATGAGAAAAACCAGCAGCTTCACGCTTCAGAAGCTCGACATCACTCGGGAGCTTGGGCGGTCTCATTTCCCATTTCCATTCGATCAGGCGAAGCAGCGGTTCAAGTTTCAGCAACCTCCAGCGGGTTGGGGCGCGGGAGCGTACAGCACTCTACCGGGCCAACCATCTGGTCTACACCGGCTTTTGAGGTCTCTGTGATCTAGGTCTCAGGCGCCACCCGTCACGTCCTGAAGGAGCGAACAGGACACGTACATACTTAGTGAGAGTTAAAGACAACGGATGCAGTTGCTTTAGTACTCAGACAATTACTTGGAGTAACGAAACACTGTTGCTTTTACCGGACTGAGACGATCCGCTTACTTCCGGTGCAACAAAACTCTTCCCCCTCTGTTGAGTCTCCCTGCTGGTGGTCAGCCCAGGTAGAGAGCCAGTCGGGGCAGGTGGCCCCGGCGCCAGACTAGAAGCCTCCGGGGCCACCACCAAGCGTGTTGGCGTAAGCATTGCCAACGTGTCCGAAGATGTTCGAACGCACGATCGAATCGAGGTGGTGGTCATGCCTAGAGCTGCCTCCATCTGCCTCGTGGTCGGTTGTACCCAACGGAGCGCAAGGAACGGCCGATGTGTCACACATGCCCCTGCCGAACGGCCCTGGTCCAGGACCAGCGCCAGGAACCAGCTCCGGGACGCTAAGCGCCGACTGTGGGACCGCCGAGTCAGGCCGAGGGCTCTCGCTCGTGACGGCTTCGCCTGTGTCCAGTGCGGAGCCAAGGAGGCTCTTGAGGTCGACCACATCCTTCCCATCGCCCAGGGCGGTACTTGGACCCTGGACAACGCACAGACGCTCTGCCGCTCGTGCCACCGTGTGAAGTCGGCACAGGACCGCCGGCAGAAGTAGGAACGGCCTCTAGCTCAGATGAGTAGAGCACCGGAGTGAAATCCCGGAGGTCACTGGTTCGAATCCAGTGGGGCCGACGAGGACAGGCGCCCTTTCCTGAGGGCTTAAAGCACGACGTAGGCGGCGTGCACCTGTCCGTGAAAGTGGGGTAGCTCCCCTGTCTCTGAAACTCCCCCTGATCAGGGGACGGAGGAGACGCGCGTTTAGTTTAGCGGTCTAGAACTCCTCCCCTTCCGGGAGGCGACGCGGGTTCGAATCCCGTAACGCGCCTCATGCTTCCTTAGCTCAATTGGTCAGAGCGCCCGCCTGTCGAGCGGAAGGCTGCCGGTTCGAATCCGGTAGGGAGCGCTCGGAGCTGGGAAGTGTGCAATGGTCCGGGACCAGCGGCAGGAGTCGCGTAAGAGTCTCAGCGGGGGCGCATAAGGGGCGGAGTGGTTTCCGCGCCGCAATGACGTGTAGCTCAATGGCAGAGCAGGGGACTGTTAATCCTCAGGTTGCTGGTTCGAGTCCAGCCATGTCAGCTATGGATCTGTAGCTCAGTTGGTAGAGCACGGGACTCTTAATCCTGGTGCCGTTGGTTCGAGTCCAACCAGATTCACGGAGCGAGGGACGTAAGCGGGGCATGCACTCCTCGGCCGCCAGAGGGCGGCTCTCTCGCAATGGGACGTAGCTCAATCGGAAGAGCACCGGTCTCCAAAACCGGGGGATGTTGGTTCGAATCCAACCGGCTCAGCAAGGGACTTGGAGCATGGCACCCGTAGCCGTAACGGGCCCGAGTCCCCCTCTGGTCGTAGCTCAGTAGGCAGAGCGCCGCATTTGGGATGCGGAGGCCGCAGGTTCGAGACCTGCCGACTAGACCACCACCAGGCCCCCGAAGGGGCCTTTGTTGTTGTTACCTCAGGGAAGTGATGCAGCAATGTACGAGGGCCAGGACGAGCCCGAGGGCCCTCGGCTGAGGGCCGCTGACGTGCCCAACAGGGCTCAGCGCAAGCGAGGTTGGCGTCAGGACGCGCTCTTTGAGCTTGAGGACCTGGCGGACCTGGTGGACGTGGACCTCTCGGGGGTGCGGCTCCCATGACACGAGGACCCGCCCCCAAGGACAACGCGCAGCGGCGCAACGTTCACGAGCACGCACAGACGTTGCCGGCGGAGGCTCAGCCCGGCCGCGAGCTGCCGAAGGGACTCGGCATCACGACCCCCGGAGCCAAGCGGTTTTGGAAGACGTGGAGCACTGCCCCTCAGACAGCAGCTTGGACAGAGACCGACTGGGCTGAGCTGGAGCTGACCACGAAGTTGGTCGACGGCCTCTTTCTGGGCGACCTCAAGCTAGCCGGGGAGATCCGGCAGCGGGTTGCCAAATGGGGCGCGACGGTCGAGGACCGCGCCCGACTCCGAATGACCTTTCAGAAGCCCGGCGAGGGCGAACCCGCGGCTGCCCCTGAGGCGCCCGAAGAGATGGATATGGATGAGGAGCTTTACAAGCTGCTGAACGGCTCCTAGATAGGCGGTGATCCTTGCAGACAGGCAATCTGCCCGCAGGGGTCCCAAAGCCTAACGAGACGCTTGGTTACGGCATCATCCGATGGGCTCAGAAGTTCATCGTCCAGCCTGACGGAGACACGGCGGGTGAACCGTGGAAGTTCACTCCGGAACAACTCCGCTTCGTACTCTGGTTTTACGCCATCAACCCGGATGGAACATGGAAGTTCAGCGCGGCCACTCTTCGCCGCGCTAAAGGGTGGGGGAAGACGCCGCTCTTGGCGGCCCTCGCCATTGTCGAGTTTCTAGGCCCCTGTCGATTCTCTCACTGGGACGCGTTCGGGCTGCCGGTTGGTAAGCCTGTACCTCTGCCTGTCGTCCAGGTCGGCGCCACTGCGCTGGACCAGACAGAGCAGACAATGGACATGATCCGAGGCATGCTTTCGGAGTCTCCAGCCGAAGCGATTTACGGCCTCGACATCGGCAAGATGGTCGTGCAATTCAAGTCTGGTAAGCCCGGCTCCATCAAGCCGAAGGCCACTGCCGGCCGCACCAACGAGGGAAATCGACCATCGTTTTGCCTGATGGACGAATGCCATCACTGGGTGGGGTCGAACGGGGGCCCGGACTTCTTCCAGACCTTGAAGCGAAATATCGAGAAGACCACCAAAGCCGGTTCACGGTGGGTCTCGACCACGAACGCGTACAACCCCAACGAGGACAGCGTTGCCCAGATCATTCACGAAAGTGAGATGGTCGCGCAGGGCTATTGGCTGTACGACTGCCTTGAGGGCTCGATTGCTCTTGAGGACATCCGGGATGCTGACGCAGTTCGAGCCGCCCTCATCGAGGCGTACGGCGACGCGAGTTGGGCCGATATTGAGGGCCTGACGCGGACGATCCTGTACGACCGCACGACTCCGGACAGCACGTATTGCCGCTTCTTCTTCAACCAGATCGCTGAGAGTTCCGACGGCTGGATGAGTAAGAGCGAGTGGGATACGTGTCTTGACGATGATGACCCGATCAAGCCGGGTGATCAGATAGCCGTCGGCTTTGACGGTTCGATCCGCGGTGACGCTACGGGCCTTGTCGGAGTCCGTTTGCGGGATGCGAAGTTGTTCGTCCTCGGTGTCTGGGAGCGTCCCGAGCACGCTCCCGATGACTGGGAAGTTGATGTTCTCTCGGTTGAGGCCGCTGTTGCGGAAACGTTCCGACGCTATCGCGTCGAGTGGTTCTACGCTGACCCGCCTTACTGGCAAGAGAATATCGGTCGTTGGGCGATCGAGCACGGCGAGGACTACGTCTTTGAGTTCTGGACGAACAAGCCGACCCGCATGGTTCAGGCGGTCGAGCGTTTCAGAACTGCCGCCATGGTCGGTGACTTGAAGCATGACGGGGACCACAGGCTTACACGCCATGTGCTGAACGCCGTGACCCGTGAAGTACCTCAGGGGCTCCTCATCACGAAGGACTCTCCCCGATCCAAAAGGAAGATCGACCTTGCCGTATGCGCCGTGCTCGCCCTGGAGGCGAGAGCTGACGCCATCGCTGATGGCCGTATGCAGATCCGGAGGTCACGAGTAGTGGGGTGGTAGCCATTGGCCGATATTGAAGTTGGGTCCCCACCCAACACCCCATCAGGGTGGGTGGATTGGCTACACGCAAAGCTACTCAGGCGCCGCACCTACCTGCGGTTCTGCTCGGAGTACTACGACGGCAAGCATCAGAAGATGGTGTTCGCTCAGGCCAAGTTCCAAAGCGAGTTCGGCCGTGTCTTCGAGCGCTGGTCTGACAACTTCTGCGGGCTCATCGTGGATTCCGTCAATGAACGCATGTTCATCGACGGGTTCCAGATGACGGACGAGCCCGGCGGAGACAAGGACGCTCGGGAGATCTGGCAGCGCAACCACCTCGATGCCGAGTCGAACGCGGCTCACCTGGACTCGATGGTTCACGGAGTCTCGTACGCGATCGTGTGGGCGGACGGTGCCGGCGACCCGACTATCAGCGTCGAGAGCGCTGAGAACGTCGTGGTCCAGCACAAGCCCGGAAGTCGATGGGACATCGAGGCCGCAGCGAAGTTCTACACAGACGACTGGGGCAGGGAATTCGTCACCCTCTGGTGGAACGGCCACGTCTACACGGGCTCAGGCATGACCGGGCAGTGGGGCGACTACAAGGCCGCCAAGAACCCGCTCGGTGAACCTCCCGTCATCCCGATCCCCAACCGGTCCCGCCTGACGGGCCCATACCTCTCTGACCTTGCTGTGGTCATCCCCCTCCAGGACGCCATCAACAAGACCGTGGCTGACGCCCTGGTGGCGAGCGAGTACGCGGCTTGGCCTCAGCGGTACGTGACGGGGCTGGAGATCCAGGAGGACGACCAGGGCCGCCCTGTCGAGCCCTACCGGGTTGCCGTTGACAAGCTCCTCCAGGCCGAGTCTCCCGACGTGAAGTTCGGTCAGTTCGAAGCAGCGGACCTCAAGAATTATGTGAACTTGACCAACATGCTCGTTCAGCATATGGCGAGCATCAGCCGTATCCCATTCCATTACTTCCTTCTGAATGGCGGTACGGCCCCATCCGGTGAGTCCATTACCTCTGCTGAGGCTGGACTGATCGCAAAGGCGCGAGAGCGCATGTTGCACTTCGGTGAGGCTTGGGAGCGCGTAATGCGCCTGGCCTTCCGGGTTATGGGTGACAAGAGAGCCGATGCCCACGGGGCTGAGGTTATCTGGCGTGATCCTGAGAACCGCACTGAAGCGCAACATATGGATGCCTTGCTCAAGGCTCAGATGCTCGGTGTTCCGAGAGACCAGCTCCTTCTTGATGCGGGATACACCCCGCAGCAGATTGAGCGCTTCCGCTCAATGCGGGAGCAAGACGCCAAGGACGCAATGGAATTGGCGAAGAAGTACCCGGCCCCGCAGCCGGAACAGCCTAACGGCCAGCAGGCTGCCGAGAAGGCAGCCCACAAGGCCCCACAGGGCAACTCAGGTAACGCAGCCCGCAAGGCAGCGTAGACCATATTCACCAAAGGACGGCTCCCGAAATGGGGGCCTTTTTTGATGCCACCGAAATGGAAGGCTCCCATGGACGACACCACGCAGCAGCAGAACGACCAGCAGCAGCCCCCCGCCACTCCTCCGACTCCTCCTGTCACTCCTTCTATGGAGCAGCTTCAGGCGGACGTGGAGCGGTGGAAGGCCCTTTCTCGCCAGAACGAGAAGAATTACAACGACGCCCGCACTGAGCTTTCCCAGCTCAAGGAAGCGTCCATGACGGACGCTGAGAAGGCGCTTGAGAAGGCCCGGGAAGAGGCGCGAAATGCTGCCCTTTCAGAAGTCGGATCTCGCCTCGTTGAGGCCGAGCTTCGTGTTCAGGCCGCTACCGCTGGTGTGAATTTGCCGCCTGCCGAGTTCCTGAATGTCCAGCGCTTCCTTAGCGCTGACGGGTCTCCGGATTCCTCTGCCATTCAGGCGTTTGTGTCGTCCCTTCCGCAGCCGTCCAAGGCCCCTGATTTTGCCCAGGGGATTGGCCTTGGCCGTCAGGGCGATTCCGGGGGTTATGCCGCCGGTCAACTCGGCCGTGACGCCCTTTCCCGTATGTCTCCCCAGGACATTGCTGCTGCCCGTAAGGCGGGCAAGCTCGACGCGCTTATGAGGGGGGACCTCTGAAAAATGAGGTAACGCATGACCTTTACCACTCAGACCGGTAACAACACCGGTGCCGGCCAGCTCCAGGCCGCAGGGGGCCATTTCATCCCCGAGATTTGGGTTGCCCAGCTCCTTGAGGACCTGGACGACAATCTTGTTCTCGGTTCCCCGGAGATCGTGAATCGCCAGTATGAGGGCGAGTTCCGGCGTGAGGGCGACGTTGTTCGTATCCCTCACTTCGTTGACACCGTGACTGACAAGGGAATTGTCAAGTCGTACGGCTCGATCGGTACTGCGGACCGCGCTCAGCTTGAGTACATCAAGATGACCGTTGCCAAGGGTTCCAGCTTCCACCTGGAGCTTGACAACCTGCACCAGCTTCAGACCAAGTCGGGTATCGACCTGATGAGCAACCTCATCAAGCAGCGTGCCCGGACTCTGGCGAACACGCTGGACAGCCTTATTGCCAAGACCCTCCTTGCGGCCGTCGCCAGCAAGGACCTGAACGGCACTGAGGACCGCAACGCGACCGTTTCCGGTCTGCCTGCTCTGCACGGCAAGATTGACGCCATCGTTGACGGTGACTTCGTCGCTGGTGTCGACATCAGCGTCTATGACTTCGTCGTGTCGATGCTCGAAAAGCTCGACATCAAGGGCGCTCCGCAGGATCGTTTCCTCTTCATCTCGCCGAAGCTGCGTTCTGCGCTTCTGCGTGATCCGAAGTTCATCGACGCCTCGCACTTCGGTGGTGGCGCTGTGATGCCTTCCGGCGTCATCGGTCAGATTCTCGGTGTCCCGGTTCGTGTCGCCAACACCCTTGGCTCTCACACCCGTTCCACTGAGAAGCTCGTCAAGAACCGTCACACCGACTTCTCTTCGGTGGACATGTTCATGGGCTCCACTGCTGCGGTCTCGCTCATCGTCCCGTTCGCAGAGATGCAGGCTTACCAGCCTGAGGCGAAGTTCACCAACGCCATCAAGAGCCGCGTCATCTATGACGCGAAGGTGATCCGCCCTGAGCAGCTCGTTGTGGCTCAGAACGTCGAGACGCTGATCTCGACCCACAACGCGGTCTGATCGGAGGTCTCATTGCCTCTGGCTTCCGTTGACGATGTGGCCGCCCGCATTGGGCGGCCCATCGCCGCAGATGAAACAGACCGTGTGTCGGCCTTCCTGGCTGACGTTACGGGCCTCATTGAGGACTACTGCGGTCGGGACATGGACAGGCGGAGCGGCCAGAGCATCACCCTCTATCCGGAGGGTGGCTGTGTCCTCTACATCCCCGCCCGGTATCAGACCTTCCTCACCGTTGCCGGCGTCCTGCAGAACGGCCAGGCCGTCACTGACTACACCTTCAACGGTCGTCAGCTGACCCGTGAGACCGACTGGGGCGAATCCGCGGTGACCCTCACAGCCTCCTGGGGCTACGAGGCCATACCCGCCTCGCTCCGAGCCATCGCCTGTTCCGAAGTGATCCGCTGGCTTGCCCTCTCCCCTGGTGTGGAGAGTGAGCGGGTCGGCGAAGTCGAGGTGACGTTCGCAGGCGCCAGCTCGGCGCAGACGCTCTCAACCGCCACCAGGACGAGCCTCCGCCAAGGGCGGTGGCGCCGTGGTGTTGCCAGCCTGACGCTTCGCAGAGAGGGCCCCGTCCTCGACCTGAGGGGGCCCGTTGTACTCCATGACTGACCCTGTTGAGGTCTGGCGGGCTCCCACGATCAAGAACGCGTACACCTCCCGTCCCGACTGGGACCAGGCCGTGAAGGTCTGGGAAGGGCTCGCCAGTGTCCAGCCGGACAAGGCGTATGAGTCGTACTCCCCTGCACGTGACCAGTCTCAGGAGCGGCTCACCGCCTTCCTCCCCTACTCCGCTCTCGTCTCCTCTGGAGACCGGGTGAGCCTCAACGGCCACATGTACGAGGTCGACGGGGAGCCTGAGCGATGGGGCTACACCTCCCGCCGGCACCTGAAGCTCTCCATCTGGAGGGCACTGAAATGACCGAGCCCAAGAGCGCCCGTACCCGGCTCGTGCTTCACCAGAACTGGCAGCGCGAGGCGCTGGCCCTTCCTGACGTGAAGGAGCTGGTGGCGAAGCACACGGGCGAACTCCTGCACAGAGCCGTCACTGACGCCCCGAGGCGCGGTCACAAGACGCTTCCTTGGAATGCCATCAAGAAGAACATCGAGGCGTATGTACGGCTCGACCATGACGGATGGTTCGGCAACGTCGTGATTGAGGACGACCCCCAGGTTCGTCACGCGATGCTGCAAGAGCGGGGGTTCACCAGCCCTCGCGGTCGACGGATCAAGGGCCGTAGGTACCTCAAGGGCGCCCTTCTGAAAATGAGGGTGGAATGAGGATTGACCCCATAGAGTTCCTGGTCACCTATCTCGAATCCATCCCGGACATCCCTGATGGATCGGTGCTGGGTGACCTCAACAACCATGTCACCGGTGAGACCGCCGTTTACCTTGAGCACATGGGCGGATTCCGCGTTGTGCGGGACACCATGGACCGGATTGACGTGGAGTACGCCGCTTACTCGATGGACCGTAAGGAATCCGTCGATCTCGCGCTTCTCGTCCGAGAGAAGTTTCTAGAGGATCTTCCGGACACTGCGGTTGGTGGTGCTCTCGTCCTGGACGTCGAGGAGATCGATTCTCCGAAGTACGACCCAGACGACTCCTCGCGCGAGCACGTGTATTGCGGACAAGTAGCGGTCTTCTACACCGCAGTCTGACACTCCCACATTCTCAGCCCCCTTCCTGGGGGCTTTTTTTATGCCCTCAGGAGGCCCTATGGCCAATGATCCAAAGAAGATTCGGTTTGCTCCGAACGGTGCCATCTACGTAGCCCCAACGAGCGGCACCCTTGTTGTGCCTGCCGATCTCGGCACGCCTGACACTGCACCTACCGGTTACAAGGCGCTCGGCTACGTTGATGAGGGTGGCGTCACTCTGACGCCTGCTATCGAGACGCAGCCCGTGAATGCGTGGCAGTCCGCGACTCCAGTTCTCTACAACGTCACGTCCGCGAGTTTCAGCGTGAAGGCAACTCTCCAGGAAACCAACGAGGTTGTGACTGAGCTGTTCTGGGGTGCCGAGTGGGTTGAGATCATGTCCACCGACCCGACCCCTGTTGGTACCGGTGTCTTCAAGCTCGACCTCTCGTCCACTCCAGAGCTCAAGGAAATCTCTCTGGTTGTGGACTGGAACCAGGGCGCTATCCGGAACCGGTGCGTGATTCCACGGGCGATGATCTCCGACCGTGGAGCAATTCAGCTCAGTCGGACGGAGAACGGAAAGTTCGAGCTGACGATTGAGGCCATGGATGCCTCGGGGAAGCTCGGTTACGTCCTCACCAACGACGACATCCTTCCGTAAGGAAGTCCCCTGAGCCGGGGCGGGGTTACGCCCCCGGCACCCTCTCTCTTACCCCACCCCAAGGAGTTCCCCCATGTCTACTGCGAAGAAGTCCGGCCCAAAGAAGAACGGTGCCAAGAAGGTTGCTGCGGCTGCGGCTGAGGCCAAGAAGACCTTCTTCACGTTCGAGCACCGCGGGCTTACCTTCAAGCTCCCTCACCCGAGGAACTTCCCGCTTGAGGTTCTGATGACGGATGACGAGCTGGTGGCTACTCAGCTCATCCTTGGCGAGGACCAGTGGGCCGCGTACCTCGCGACTGGCCCGGACATCGAGGACTTCGGCGAGTTCGCCAAGAAGATGTCTGAGGCTCAGGGGCGTGACGACGACTCGGGAAACTGATGGCAGTCGTCCGTGTCATTCAGGAGTTCCCTGACGAACTAGAGGCAGACCTCATGGAGTTCTTCAGCGTTGACCTCCTGGACCTCTGGCACGGACGGCTTTCCCTTCGCCGTATCGGGGTCCTCATCCGCTCTCTGATGAGCAAGCCCGGACGCTCAACTCTGCTTATGGCCATGGACGAACGCGCCAAGTGGCCCGAGCGGGATTACATGCTCGCGCGTATGTCTGACGCGCTTGAGCTTTCCAACTTCCTCTTCCTCAAGGCCAACGTCGATGAGTCCGACGCGAGAGACCTTGAGCTTCCTCCACCGATTCCACGGCCCGGTGATCCGGAGCCGCAGCCCGACCGACAGCAGGAGTTCAGCGATGCGCAGGAACTCACGAGCTTCTTTGGGCGGCTGAACAGCGCCTAGGGGGTTCCATGGCTGAAGGACGCGGCCCAATCAAGGTCGGTACGGGCTACATCGAGATCATTCCGAAGGTCCTTCAGAAGGACGTGGAGGAGCTTCGTCGTAAGGTCTCCTCCGAGATGGAAAAGCTCGGGGCGAAGGCTGCGAGGGACATTTCTGCCGGAGCCAAGAAGGGCCTTGAAACCCTGCCGGCTGAGGTCGAGAAGCAGGCCAAGAAGGCCAACGAGAAGACCAAGAAGGCCAAGAAGGACTCTGCTAAGGATCTCGCGCGCATTGAGCGCCAGATCACCAAGGAGTACGGCGAGGAAGCCGCAGCCCGTTTCCGTGCCTTCCGTGAGCTGGAGCAGAAGAAGTCAAAGACCCTCAAGAAGGCGTCCCAGGAAACGAAGAACGCTCTTCGTGACACCGTGCGCCTGGAGGAGACTGCCGCCAAGCAGAGGCTTGCTGCGGCTGAAAGGCTTGAGAAGGACCGTCGACGGGCTCTCAAGCAGACTCAGACGGAACACGCCCGTATTGAGCGTGAGAAGACTCGGTTCGAGCAGACCCAAGAGCGTCTGCGTATCCAGGCTGCCCGTGAGGCAAACCGCGTTCAGATTGCGGAGATGCGCGAGGCCACGCGCCTTCAGGTAGCGCAGATGCAGCAGCAGACAGCTATGCATCGCGCTGAGATGCAGCGGCAGACCGCGAATCAGCGGATGCAGCTTCAGGCCCAGATACAGGCTCAGCGTGCTGCGACCACTGCCATTGTCACGTCGCTGCGGGAGCAGGCTGCCGCTCAGCGTGCAGCGCTTCAGGACGGCATTACCGCACACCAGCGGAACATGACCCAGCTCCGGGACCAGATCCGGGATATCAACCGAGACATCAACACCACCAACACCACCACTCAGTCTTACTTCACCAAGACTGGAACTGCCCTGCGGCGTATGGGCACTTGGTTTGACCAGGTGGGAATGAGCATCAACGAGGCCGCGAATATTCTGACCACTCGCTTCCTCGCTCCGCTGGCTGGTGCCGGCGCCGCGCTGACGGCTATCGGTGTCGAGAACGCGGATAAGCGTCTTCTCGGTCAGCTCGGTCTTTCTTCGGCTGGTGTATCGAACTCTGTCTCTGCGGCTCAGATGGCCGCGATCCAGAACTATGCGATTGACACGCCGTTCTCGATCGACGTCATGCACGAGTATCAGATGAAGCTCATTCGCTCCGTCGCTGGTACTGACAAGAGCTGGTACAGCACGAACGCGGGCACGCGGACCGGTGCGGCCAACAAGGCTGCTGCGAAGACTACTGACCTGATTATGGCTATCGGTGACTCGATGGCCCGAGCCGGTAACCTCAACCCTCAGCAATTCCAGCGCGCTATGTATGCGATGGACATGATCATGGATATGGACCGGGCGCCCACGAAGAACGTGAAGCAGCTCGCCGCAGCCTCCGGTATGCCCGCGTCTGAGCTTGCTCAACTCCTTGGGTTCAAGAACTCAACGGAGATGTGGAAGGTCATTGGTACGCCTGCCAAGGATGGTGGCGGTGTAACCGGTAAGCAGATCATGGATGCCATGCTGAACTTCTGGAATCCGGAGGCTTATCCGGGAACCCAGAAGGGTGATGGGTCTCAGGGCTTCGCTGCGAAGATGACGAGCCAGACCATTACCGGTCGGATTCAGCAGATGAAGGAGCGAGCCTCTTTCGAGTTGGGCAACCTGTTCGTGGAAGAGGGCAAGGACGGTCAGTACCAGTACACGGAGCTTGGTAACCAGATTGCTGGTAAGGGCGGGATTCTGGATCAGGTCCAGGATCTTGCAAAGAAGTGGGGTCCGAAGGTCGATGACTTCCTTGGGTTCTTCCTGGATGGTGTCGAGACGTTCATCAGCACGATTGACCGTGCTGCTACCTGGATTGAGGAATCTGGGCTGGCTGATCTGGCCAAGCCCATTGCTGAGTTCCTGCTCAAGTGGGGTCCCCTGATCCTGGCCGTTGGGCTCCTGTCCAAGGTCCTCGGTAAGGCGGTCGGTCTCGTAGGCCGTGCCTTCGCTCCTGCCGCAGCTCTGACACGAGCTGGTGTCCGCGCGTACGAGGGACAGCGGGATGTCCGCAGTCAGCGGCGTGCGGCTCGGGACGCTCGCAATGAGGCCAGGGACAACGGCGGTTCCCGCCGTGAGGTTCGCCAGGCAGGCCGTGACGCCTACAGGCAGCAGCGGACGACCAACCGCAACGGTGACAGTCGCTCCAACGCGCGGCGCGTCCTGGACGGCTTCATGGGCCGTGACTCCCGTGAGGCTGACGGACAGCGGCGTATCCGTGAGCTTGAGGACCAGATCAGGGAAGCCCGAGACGCAGCGAACGAGCTGCGTGACGAGCTGCGTGAGACGGACCGAGAGAACATGCGGCAGATCCGTGCCGCCCTTGCCGGCGGTTCGGGCTCGGTGCAGGGGTCTGCCAACCAGGCGGGCCAGGCCGTGAACTCCCTCCAGCAGCAGGCCCAGCAGACCAACACCACCAGCCTTGACCAGCTCAGGCAGGAAGTTGAGAAGGTCGAGAAGGCCGCTCGGGATGTGATCTCCCGTCTCGGCACGGTCAAGAACGACGTGACCGCGCTCGACGGGATGAACCTCAACGCGGTCACCGCGGAGTTCGGTCAGCTCAGGACGGCTGCCCAGGACGCGGGTAAGGAGATCACTTCCGACAACACCCGCGTTGGCAACCTCGACAAGAAGAACGTCAATGGGGTCACTGGCTCGGTCAACGGGCTGCGAGACGCGGCCAAGAAGGCTGCGGACCAGATCGGTGATGGCGCCATGTCGTCGTCCACCTCTGGCCGTGTCGCCAACCTCAACAAGCGTCGACTGACGGACATCATCGCGGAGTTCAAGAAGCTCACCGATGGTGCGGACGCCGCTTACAAGAAGGTGGGCCAGGGCACGGGGGCGGGCTCGCTCGCAGGTCGTATCGGTCTGCTCAACGGCCGTTCCCTCAAGGACATCACCAAGCGGGTTGACGACCTCCGTAAGGCGCTGGAGAAGGCCAAGGACGAGGGTGACGGCCTGGACGACGCCCTTGGGCGGATCGGGAAGAAGTCTCCTGGCGGTGGCTCTGGTGGCTCCTCCAAGGGCAAGAAGAACGCCCGTGGTGGTGTCGCTACTCAGGCTGACGTTTCGATGTACGGCGTCATGCCGGGCTATGCCCCTTGGGTGGACAACATTCCGGCGATTCTGTCGCCGGGTGAGGCTGTTCTTCGTCCTGAGGTAACTCAGGCTATCGGCCCGGACACGATCAATTCTTGGAACGCTCTTGCTGTCCGAGGAAAGATCAGCCGTCACGCTCGCGGTAGCGGTGGTGGAGGAAAGTTCGATCTCGACCAGATCAAGGAACTGATCGAGCTTCAGAACATTTATCCCGTCGGCACTGCAATGCTCAAGACGATGAAGCTCGACGGGTCATCTGACCCGCTCGGCGGAAGTGTTCAGGGTGGCATTCTGCGGACGGGTGACCACTCCGCCGGCATCGGCGGTGCCGTGGGTGCTCAGAAGTTCAAGGGCATGTACGACTGGATGACCGAGGACGTTTACACGGTCCTCAAGAAGGTCCCAACTCTGGTCGGTCAGGCAGCCGGAATTCTCGGTGGAACCCTGTCCCCCATCCTGGGAGATTACTTCTGGGATGACGTCTGGAAGGGCAGCGGAAATATTATCGAGCGTGGCCAGCGGTACATGGGCCACGTCTTCAGCCTGGAGACCCTGGGCAAGGTATGGGAAAACCTGTACTCCGGTGTAGGGGACTCACTCAGCGCCATTTGGGACACGATCACTAATCCTGTCGATGCGGTGACCAACGTCTTCGGGGATATCGGAGACATTCTGTCGGGCTCGTACAACAACCTGATCGGCATGATCGAGACGGTAAAGGAAGTCAAGGACGCTCCGCTTGCTTATGTAGGTCGAGTCTTTGACGGCTTCATGGCCAATGCCGAAGAGGCCATGCCGAACACGAAGGGCCTGTTCGACTTCGATAAGGGTTCCAAGGTTGACGCCAAGATTCCCGACATGGGGGCCAGCATTGCGGCGCCCGGTAAGGGCTCAGGCGCTCAGAAGTGGGCTCCTGTTGCAGCTCAGGCACTTTCGATGCTTGGCCTTCCTGGAACTGCACTGCCTACGGTCCTTTACCGGATCGGCATGGAGTCAGGCGGCAATCCCACCATCGTCAACAAGTGGGATAGCAACTGGCAGGCTGGTCACCCTTCGGTCGGCCTTATGCAGGTCATTGGACCTACCTTCAAGGCGTATGCCGGGATGTTCAAGAACACCGGCCCATTCTCGTACGGGACGAGCACGAACCCACTCGCCAACATCTATGCGGGTCTGAACTATGCGAGGAACCGTTATGGCTCCCGCTGGCAGTCCGTACTTGCCGGAAACACGGGTTACGCGACGGGCACTCTTTCCGCTTCTCCGGGGCTCGCCCTGGTGGGCGAGAAGGGCCGTGAGTTGGTTGCGTTTGGCGGTGGTGAGCGGGTGTTCAACAACGAGGAGACCGAAGGGATTCTCAACGGCAAGAAGTACGAAATTCACGTGCATGAGGCTCGCACTGAGCCGACGCCTCAGGCCGTGCTGAGGGCTCTTAGAACTGCGGAGGCCCTTTACACGACCCTGTAAGGAGGCGCCCATGCCAATTCCGGTGAGGGCCAGACCGGCGGCGCCAGTAGTCATTACGCCTACTCCGCCGGCACCGGTCAGTTGGGGTCGGACGAGCGTTTCTGTGGTCGGGAACAACGGTCAGGGGGAGGAAATCCCCCTGACCCTGTTCAACGGCCGTGACTGGCCAGCGATCCTCATGCAGCCCGGAGCCACGGGCTTGGATATGCCGCCATTCGGTCTCTTCTCCGACGACTCCCCGAACCTTGACGGATCTATCTATCGGTCTGCTCGCGCTGCTGCGCGAGAGATCATGATTCCTGTCTACCTCCACGGCGTTGACCGCCAGACAGTGAATCAGCTCAAGCGCAAGCTGTTTCAGTCGCTCAACCCCAAGCGTGGGTACTGCCTCCTCAAGTTCACCGAGGGGAACGGCAGGACTCGTCAGCTCACCGCCTACTACAAGGGCGGTATGGAGGGTTCTGAGGGAAGCGACGCCTCTGGGTTCACCTGGGCTAAGTACGGGCTCACCTTTACGGCTATGGACCCCTGGTTTTATCAGGACCGTTCGGAGTCCATACGTTGGGACTTCGGTACCGGTGACCCTCTTCTTAGCACTACCGCGGCCTTCTTTCCTATGCGGATCAGTGATGGTGTCATGGGAGGTCCTGGCGAAAGCCTCGTCATTTCGAACCCTGGCGACATCGAGGCTTGGCCAGTATGGAAGCTCTACGGGCCGATCAAGTCATTCACGCTTACGAGTCCGGACGGGGAGACCGTAAAGGCGTCTCCGCCTTCTGACGGCTCCGATCTCGTGGCCTCGGGTCGAGTCCTCACGATAGATACGCGCCCTGGCAAGAAGACCGTGAAGGACGACCTAAGCGCCAACTATTGGGCGAAGCTCGACACGAACCCTATGTTCTGGTCGGTCGAGCCTGGCGACACCAACGCAACCGTTTCTGTGGTAACCGGCTCAGGCAAGGCGGCAGTCGTCCTCACCTTCCAACCCCGGTACGCATCTTTCGTATAGGGGGACTCTTGGGCTACCGAGTTGAGGTGTTCGACAAGAACTTGAAGCGAGTGGGGGAGATTGATGAATGGCTCTCGCTCGACTTCACAGTACGACTCTGCCAGGAAGGCTCTTGGCAGCTCCTTATCAAGGACGGCACCCCTCAGTCTCAGCTCATTGAGAAGGGCGGCGGCATCGCCATTTGGCAGGAGGGAGTTTCCAAGCCCCTCCTTTCTGGTCAGGTAGATAGCTTTCAGAAGTATTGGACGAAGTTGCAGCACACGGGACCAGGAAGCGTCTATATCGCGGGCAAGTGTCACAACACCCTTGCGTATAGGCGCCTGGCCTTCCCCGACCCTTCTAAGGCCGTCACACAGCAGTACCAAGCCCGGCTGCCCAGCCGTCTCGTGCGGAAGGAATACGCACCCTCAGCCATCTGGGATGAGCTTCACAACTCCCTCGGTGCTGGTGCTCTCTCGGACCGTCGGGTGAGCGGTATCAACTTCGGTACTGCCCCGACCGTTCCGGGGGTTCCTGGCTGGGGCCTGACCGATTCCCTGAGGTTCGACACCATCGGCGCAAAGATTGAGGAGTGGTACGAGAAGCGAAACTTCGGTTACCGCTTCCTCTACAACGCCAACACTCAGAAGATCGATCTCGACATCTTCGCCCCACGTGATCGGTCCAAGGAAGTCCGCTTCTCCCCAGAGCTGGGAAACCTTCGGGAATACATCTGGACCCTCAGCGCCCCCAAGGTGACGCGGGTCATCGTCGGCTGTGCCGGCGAGAACCTTGAGCGGTACTACTACCAAAAGGTTGACTCCGACTCTGAGTCCGAGTGGGGAATGCAGATCGAGCAGTTCCTTGACCGCCGGGATATTCAGCTCAAGGTGGATAAGACCACGGGCAACCCCGTGAAGTCTGACGCCACCATGACGGCTGACGACGTTGAGGCAGCCAATACCGCCCTTGCAGAGGCAGCCACCGACGCTCTCACCGAGGGCGAGCGAAACGGAAACTTCCAGATTTACCCGATCGACACTGCCGACTGCGCATTTGGCCGTGACTACTTCGTAGGCGACAAGGTGACCGTCGCCGTAGACGGCACTGAGTATTCAGACATCGTGCGCGAGGTCGTTGTGTCCGTCGATGACGGAGGCAATGTGCAGGACGTTTCTCCGAAGATCGGCCAGCAGGGCACGGGCGACCCGCTGAACCTCTACAAGACCGTTTATGACATGCAGCGGAAGCTACGCCGCCTTGAGTCAAGGATGTGATGACCCGTGGCTGAGATCAGTTACCCGTTCAACGAGGCCAACGCCAACGGTGGATCACAGATCGTCTCTCAGGCCCAGTGGCAATCCATGGCAAACATGTGGGGAGGCGACCGAGTTGACTTCCAGCTCACCGCCTCGACCTACGGAACCACCTCCCTGCCGTTCAACGCGACGATCGTCAACGGCCGTACCGTCCAGATCAATCCCGGCAAGGCTTGGGTCGGAGGCTTCTACTACAGCCTCACGGCTCAGCAGTCCGTGACGATCCCCAACAACAGCACCACGAAGCCGCGCAAGGACTTGATCGTTCTTCAGGCGGACATGGCCAAGTCGGCCGTGAACCTTGCCGTGGTGACGGGCACCGCTGCGGCTACACCAGTCGCCCCGACTCCCCGCCGGCAGGCGGGAGGGCTCTGGGAGATGCCTCTTTACGAGGTCGACGCAGCGGCCAACAACGCGTCCGTCTCCATCAGTGGGCGGATGCCATTCAACGTCCCCGGTCGGGTCGCCTATCCATGGAACGCGAACGAGAGCGCGGCGCTTCAGCCGCGAGGCACGTTCTACGTGGACATGGACAATAACAACAACTACACGCAGTACGAGGCGTTCAACGGTAAGGACGGACGCCTCATCACACGCCACCTGGGCAAGTCACTGACGTACACACCGAGCATGGTGGGTATCGGTAACCCAGCGGTCAGGCAGGGGCGTTGGCGATGGATCGCCCCTAATACCGTGTGGTTCTCCGTCTACATCGCGAGCACTTCCACTTCAGACTTGAAGATCCCAAGCACGGGCTGGACTTACGGCGTTTCGCTGCCGACTCCAGCCAACGGCGCTACAGGTCAGGTCTTCCAGGGCCACATAGACAACAACGGGACTGGCGCCTCTCCGAACCTCCCGAACTTCGTGGACATCACCGCAAAGACCAACCGGGGTTCGAGCACGTCTACGGCATACCTCTACATGCCAAACCGGAACTACACCACTGGTACCGGTCTCGACGGCATCGACTACTTCCCGCGCAAGGGATTCCTGACGATCTCTGGAGTCTATGAGGCCGCGTAGCCACCACACAGAAATGACAGCTCGACCCCCGTTTGGGGGCTTTTTTGTTTTCAGGGGGACTCTTTATGGCTCGACTTCTGTTTGGTGGCACTGCGGCTGATGTGGCCGAGGACATTGCTGGCGCTCGCGTACCGGGCGCCACTGGAACTGTCTGGGACGGCTCATCGGAGGGTGCTGCTCAGGTCACTGACCTCACGGACGTGGCGGGTGCCCCGCTCACCGAGCTGGTTGCCGACGAGGACGGCATGATCCCTGGCTTCTACGGGCCGGAAGGCGTTGAGCGCCTGTGGCTCGACTTCGGGGGCGGTCGTGTTGCCCTCGTGGCCAACGACGTTGGTGAGCGACTGGCAGCCCACGTAGCGGCCGACGACCCCCACGGCTCACGTTCTGCCGTCATGGCCGAGTTGGACGCCCTTCGCGGAAGCGCTAACGGCCTCGCGACGCTCGACCCTACGGGCAAGGTGCCTACGTCTCAGATCCCCGTTCTCACCCCGCCTGACCTGCTCGACTGGCTCAACGTCCAGTCCCCCGAGTTCGGCGCCCAGGGCGACGGGGTGAGTGATGACACGGTGGCGATCCAGTCCGCCATCAACGCAGCCGGCATCGGGGGCCTCGTGTACTTCCCCAAGGGGGTGTATCGCATCTCGGCCCCCCTCGACCTTCCCCGCGGAGTGACCCTCATGGGTTCGCACTCCAACCTCATGATCGGTCCCGGGATGGTGGACGAGGATTTCCCCTGCTACATCCAAGCCCTTCCGTCGTTCACGACTGGCGCAATGATTCAGATCATCGGGGACGCTGACGGAACTCACCCTGCCATCAACGGCGAGCAGAGGATTTTCAACCTCATGCTCGACGGCTCCAAGGTCACGACTGGGAACCTCGATGGGATCTACGCCAAGGGGAACGTCCAAAACGTCGTCATGAGGGACGTGTGCATTCGAAAGCTGCCGAACAACGGCATCATCACTGGCAGCAACGCCGGGGGTGAATGGCCTTACTCCTGGCGCCTTCACTCCGTAATGGTGGACAACTGCCACGCTAACGGGATCGTGTTTGAGCGACAGACAGACCTGTCGATGATTGACGTTCAGGTCATTGGTTGCTGGGCAGTCGGCGTGAAGCTCGTCAACTCGGCGAACACCATTCTCGAAGCATGCCGCGCCGAATGGTGCGGTAGCCACGGATTCCACCTCACGGGAGCATGGGGTAACTGGCCAGGGTCCGGCTCGATGACTATGTCTTCCTGCTCGACTGACCGTAACGGACATGATGGCGTCCGAATTGACGCGACCGGTAACGGCCCCTTCCTCATCAACGCCCTCAACACGCGCCGAGACGGCCGCAATGGAGGACCAGGCGGCGGAGGTTATGCGGGCCTCGCCCTTCTCAACCGGGCTCCAGTCGTCGTAACCGGGCTCGGCTGCTACGTAGGCACGGACGACGGAGGTACAGCCAACACGTCCCCTCAGTACGGCGTCCGAGTCTCCGACGCGCGAGACGTGAACGTGATTGGCGCTTACCTGCACGGCCTCACGGCTGGCGTCTTCCAGGAAGGCGCCAACGAGCGAATCCGGTTCACCGCTATCACGACGGTCGCCGGCAACAACTACGCCGAGGACCGAGTTAACTCCTAACCTCCCCACGTCGAAGGCGGCTGCGGATACCCCGTGGCCGCCTTTTTGCTGCCCTCTTGGAGCCCCTATGACCCTCACACAGTTCTTCTCCTACACGGGGCCACTGGCGACGTTCATTGCTGCTGCCGTCGTGATTCTCGCCGCCTTCCGCACGAACACCGCTCGGGTTTGGAAGGAAGAGGCGGAAGCCCAGAAGGCCCGTGCCGAACGCCTTGAGAACGACCTCAAGGAAATCAAGGAGCGGCTGACTCACATCGAGCGCGATAACGCGCGCCTTGTCGCACTCCTCACTTCTCTCGACCCCACCCGCCTTGCTGCTATTCGCCTGGCGACTGACCCCACGGAGGACTAATGGCAACTCCCATGACTCCTGCGCAGATTGTTGCGCAGCTCAAGAAGTTCGGTATTCCGTTCAAGGAGTACAAGGATTGGAAGACCCACAACCGGAACCATAAGGGCAAGTGGGGCCCCGTACACGGCCTGATGGTGCACCACACTGGCTCTGACGCAATGGATCAGCGAGAGCTTCTGTACGCGGGCATCAGCGGCCTCCCTGGCCCGCTCTGCCACTTCGGCCTTGCTCAGGACGGCACCATTCACCTCGTCGGCTGGGGCCGCGCGAATCACGCTGGGCTCGGGGACGATGACGTTCTTGATGCGGTTATCGCAGAGAAGGACGTTCCCCACGACGACGAGAGCAATACGGACGGAAACGCCCGCTTCTACGGCGTTGAGATTTGGTACAGCGGCTCTCACAAGATGTCTGACGATCAGTACGCGACTCTGCGCCTTCTGGCTGCGGCTGTCTGCGATTTCCACGACTGGGACGAGCACAGCGTCATTGGTCATGGCGAGTGGGGTTCTCCGGGTAAGTGGGACCCCGGTTATGCGCCCGGCAAGATGATGGACATGGACGCTGTCCGAAAGGACATCAAGGCGACCATCGCCAAGGGCAAGCCTGCCGAGTCCAAGCCGTCGACTCCTTCCAAGCCCGCCACGCCCGCTAAGCCGAAGCCTTCCATTCCGGCTTTCCCAGGTCGCTACTACTTCCGCGCTGGGGCTAAGAACCAGTACGTGACGATGCTCGGTAAGCAGCTCGTGAAGAAGGGTTACGGGAAGTTCTACAAGCAGGGTCCAGGCCCTCAGTGGACTGCCGTTGACCGTGCGGCCGTGAAGGCATTCCAGCTTGCTCACAAGGAACTGAAGGGTGATGCGGACGGGTACCCCGGTCCGCTCACTTGGAAGATGCTGTTCAACTAAGGGGGACCCATGAAGGAATTCGTTTCCAAGCACGGCGTTCGGATCTATTCCGTCCTCGCGGCCCTGGTGCCGGCGCTCGTCCTCGTCTGGCCAACTGTCCCGTGGGAGGCACTTGTTGCCACCGCTGCGGGTCTGATCGGTCTCGGTGTGGCTGCGGCCTCGCACGAGGACACCAAGACCCTCAAGGCCCTATACGCGGACTCGCCCTTTGAGGCTGAGCTTCGCGGGGAGTCGGGCGAGTAGCCCGACCATGAACTAGGTGCAGGGGTGCACCTGGGGTAGAGAGAAACACGAAAAGGCCCCCTCCCGGAAACGGGAGGGGGCCTTTTTTCGTTTACCCGTGACAGATGGCACAGCGCTTAGCGTAGGCGCCACAGTCACACTCGGCGTATGAGCCAGCGTGGGTCAGTATCACCGAGGCCGCGTAGTCCTCGGCCATGAAGTGTTCGGCCTGGAGGATCGCCAGGAGACCACGCCTCATGCCGTCTGCACGAGCGTTGGCAACGCGTCGAGCAGGACGCCCCAGGTTCCCAGATCTCTTCAGTTCCTCTACCAGATCCCTGAGGAGACGCGTGTACGCGGGACCGTAGGTGTTGGGCTCTGCGACCTCCTGCACCGTCTGACTCACGTCACCACTCCCGGCTCATGTCAGAAGTCGCAACCGGCGTCCACTTCTTGATGGGCTTGGGCTTCACCCTCCCTGCCAAGACCTCTGCCTCCGCAAGCCGGTTCGCCTCCTGAGCGTTGGATGCCTCCACGAAGACGACCGCCGCAGCGTGCGCGTGAAGCGCCACGCGATACCGCTTCTTCATCCCGACTCCCCTTCAACGAGAAGAGGCCCACCCCCGAAGGGGTGGGCCTCACAGGTGCCTCTGTGCTGTGTGGAGTTACGCGTTGGCCGCCGCGTACGCCTCCTTGATGGAGGCCGGAACGCGGCCACGGTCGTTGACCTCATAGTTGTTGGCCTTGGCCCACGCGCGAAGCTCTTCGGCGGAGGGCTCCCCCTCGGCACGCTTCACCGAGGCACGCCCGCGGCTGCCGGCGGAGGACCGACCGCCCGTCTTGCGGCCACCCTTCACGAAGGGCTCAAGGAGTCCACGGAGCTTGTCCGCGTTGGCCGTGGTCAGGTCGATCTCATACGTCTTGCCGTCCAGAGCGAACGTCACGGTCTCGTCCGCCTCGACCCCATCGAGGTCATCGACAAGGAGAACCTGAACCTTCTGAGCCATCTTCTGTACCTACTTATCTAGTCTCTGATTACGGTGGACGGGCCGGTTTCCGCCGTACCCCTACACGAAAACCGGGCCCTCTGCCAGACGGAGGCTTTCATATAGCCTCCAATCCTTCAAGCTGGTTCTACTCTTTCCACTCTCCCTGTGACCATCTACGGCACAGAGAAGCGTAACGACCCTGAACCACACGGTTAGTTGTGGTCCGGATCTTCGGCATAGAGGAGGGGACCGGGCTCGTCCGGTCCTTCGTCGTGGTCTCACTCACTTCTCTGGCTTCTCTTCTCGGCGTATCGGTCTCTGAGCACCACCTGATAGACGCCCTGGCACTGCCGCACGAAGACACCAAACCTCTTGGTCTGCCTCAGGCGCTTAATGCGCTGGGCATAGTCGTGCATCATGTCGTCGGCCTCACCGCTGTCCGGCGATGTGTCGAGAACGACAGTGGGGCTGTGGAGGTTGCTCCACGGTATTGCCTTCATGGTGGTGCTTCCTTACGGCCGTGCTTAGTTCTGAGCCTCTTCGATTGGCGTGAACTTCTTCAGAGTCCAGTACCCGACGAGTTCGCCCGTGATGACGTGGTAAACGGGCTTGCCGTAGCCCAGCTCGGTCACGTCCTGGTGCTCGTCGTCCTCCTGGTCCCGGTGCTCAGACTCACCAGACCGGGTCATGGTTGCCTCCTGGGTTGCAACTTCGGTCGCGGGCCCCTGGTCCTGGTGCTCGTCCTCCTCGGGCGCGTACGCCCACCAGACCTGAGACTGAAGCGTGCCCCTGAAGATGACCTCTCCCGACTCCACGGCCTTGACCTCGTACCGTCCCGAGTCCGCGTAGCTGATCTCTGCGAGAGTGCCGCTGTCGGTGGGCTCGACGGAGCGCTTGCCGCCCTTCCCACCGAAGAGGAGTCGCGCGTTCACATCGAGCCTGGCGGACCGCACGGCAGGGATGTTCCTGATCTCCCCGTGCATCCACTCCCCAGCCTTCGGGGGCTCGGTCTTGCGGATGAACCCGTGATCGGGAATCAGCGTCGTCCAGGTCTGCCGCGTGGCGGGGTCGGTGCCCTTCTCTCCCACGCATGCCCGGATGGCGGAGACCTTGACCCCGTTGTGGGTCGCCTTCATCTCCTTGGGTTCGGCCAGCAGCGTTCCCGTTCGGGTCACCTCGTGCCCTCGGGTGTCTTTCCCGAAGGCAGTCACCCAGTCGCCCGGCTTGACCTTGGCCAGCATGTCCTTGAGGTCTTCCACCTTTTCTACTTCCTCCCAGTTCGGGGAACGCTTCCTGTTCCCGTTTTCTTGACTGTCATTGAGCACCTTTAAGGAAGGCACCTCCAACTGATCTGCGCATACGTCGCAGTCGCACGCGTGACCAACGCACATCGGGCAGTCGATGACGTCGCACAGCCGATCAGGGCCGTACCCGTCCCCCCTGTCGTATGAGAAGGGGTAGAGCACGTGCTCTCTCTCGTACCGATGGCCATGAGCCAGGGGCATCCCAGGACACTCGAACTTGGAGGCTCGGGCGCCCTCCTCAGTGGCGAACGCGGCTCGGCATCCAGTGCACTGCAATCGCCCCTCGGGGTGGGGTCGGATCTTGTGCTTCACGCACTGACCTTCTTGCGAGGCACGGCCTTACGAGCAGGCGCCTTCCGAGGTGCCGGCGGAGAGCCCGCGGGGGTGCCCTTCGCTGCCTTGGCGGTGGTCTTCTGCGCGGGTACCGCCTTCTTGGCAGCCGTTCGCCGCTTGGGCGGAGCCTTCACGGCCTTGGGCTCCTCCACGGGGTCCGGCTCGGGCATGACCTCAACCAACTTGAAGATCACGGGATTGGCTCCGGGACGCCGCTGCGGCTGTTCCGTGATCTCAACGTCAGCCATGTCCTCAGCCGTGTTGAGGATCTGGGCAGCCGAGTAGCGAGACGAGAGAGCACGGTAGAGCTGGGTACTCGTCATCTCGCCCCCGTACATTTCGAGCTTCTGACGGATCTTGGCGTCAAGAGGCTGGATCGTTCGGGACTTAACCACGTTGCTCTGAGAGATCAATTGCTTCACAGAGGCTATGGAGTAGTCCACGAAAGCCTTGGCAGCGTCCAGCGCCTTGACCGTGATCGTGGTCTTCCGCTCGGCCGCAGTGAGTACACAGGCAACGCGCATGACCTGTTCCCCGGAACGCTCGATGTAGCAAGACACGTCCTCGGGCAGCTCCTCAAGAGCGTCCTCGTACTCTGCACTGATGTCGTCAAAGCGGTCCGCTGCCGCGTCGCTCAACTCCATCTGTCGGGGCTCCTTCTGCACCCACTCATAGGCCAGGCGGAGCGAGCCACTGACCTTGACCTCATCGAGCGGGCTGCCCTTGTAGTCCCGTCGACGGAGACGCTTGGACCGCTCGACCATGACCGGAAGAATCCGGTTGTACGAGCCTCCCTGAGCCTCGGTGGCGCTGATGAACTTGGCCCAGAGCGCGGGCTGAATGTGAACGTGGAAGCCTAGCGAAGGCTCGTTCACGGTGATCTCTACACGCTTACCATCCTTCTTGGTGACGTTCGAGATCCGCTTTCCGTCCCAGGAAGTACGGAGTACGCCGCTGTACTTCGGGCAACGCTTCGTGAGCTGAAGCGTGGTCGGCCATTCCTCGTCAATTACGAGAGTACGACCGTCCAACCCTCCCTCAGAAGTAAGCGAGTCCTGTTCCGTCTCGTAAAGCGTCTGTACGAGAGACGGGCCCGAGGAAATACCGCCCTGCCGGCGGAGGGCCAGCCATTCCCCGATAGCGTCGTTGAGAATCGTCTCAGCTGTGGCCAGAGCGAATCCCTTACGACCGACCATCGAGCGGCCAGCAAGGGCCGTCCAGACCACTACCGGGCGCCCGTCCGGCTGTGTGAGCTTCCCGTTGACGGCAGCGGAGTACAGCGCAAGTACAGCCGCGTGCACGCCGATGGGGTCGGCCTCGGTGTGAGGCATAGCGGCCTTCACGGCCGCGCCGATCGGCCCGTAAGCCATCGGCTCATATCTCGCTTTCTCGTCCACTCCATCCTTCCCTGTTCTGTTGTGTCGGCACGTCCACACTGAGCGTGTGAGCGTCCATGGATCGGGCTGGACGTACCCCTACTCCAGCCCTCACCAAAGAGGCTCAGCCCTGCTCGTCGTCCTCATCGGGACCGAGTACAGCGTTGAGGATGTCGTCAGATGCCTTGCGAGCGGACGCAGCACTCTGACGCGACATCTCGGCCAAGTGCCGGAGTCCGGCGTTCGTCATGTAAGACGCGTCCTGCTTGGCCTTGACTTCCGGGTATTTCCGGCCAGCCTCATAAGCGGCCTGGCACTCCTTTGCGTTCTCCTCCATCCGTTCTATATAGACGTGAAGCGCGGTACGAATTATGGATTCGTGCTTGCTCAGCGCCTCGTGATAGCGGGCGGCCTCTTCCTGCATTCCGGCGTCCATCTGAATCACGTCACTCAGCCCCTTCCATCTCACGCTCGACACTCCACCGAGCGAGGTCGTTTCCTTGGATGGTCCAGGTGGGCACGGCATCCCAGTCCTTACCCCACCCGCCGTTTTTGCCCTTCCCCCACACGTCCGGGTATAGCCACCCGAGGGGAACGATCCCGTCCCGCTTCACGTCGTTCACGTTGATTACGCGGGCCTGCCATATGTAGACCGTGCGGACGGTCCCAGAGTTGGCCGACGTAGATGTTTTCGGTTCACCTTCCAGCAGGGCCCGTATTCCGTGCGTACACACGACGTCCCCCGCTTTGAGTTCCGACGTGTCGAGAAACAGCATTTCCGTGCTCACTCACTTCCCCTTCTCTGTGAGACCACGAATGCGCGGGCAGCCTCGCCCACGAGGGCGCGAGCGGCCATGAGCGGGCAGGCGTATGCGTTGGCGGTCTCGCCCAGCTCGCCGCAGAGGTCCCGGAAGGCGTCCATGCGTGCGCTCGCGTCCGGGTTGCCGGCGGCTGCCCTGGCCCCAGCGCGAGCGGCCACCACGTCCACGCTCCAGCGGTTAGAGCCGCTCATGCCGCCTCACTGTGGATCTGCTGGGCATCGGTCACGTAGACAGGCCAGAGCCCGTAAGACAGCGGGACAGGCCCGTAACCGTGCCTCCAGCGGACCCAGTAGACCCAGCGTCGGAAGGGTCGGAATCCCCGCTTCTCGACGCTCACGACCTTGCCCACGTTGCCGGGCTCGCGGAAGTGCGAGACCCGGTCACCAACTACGAACTCAGGCTTTCTCACGTATCCGCCTCTCAGGGGTAGGGATGATCAAAATGAGGGCATCGGCCCTATGGGGGTCACACCAACCGCCCCAATCTGCGATGACGACAACCGGTCCCGGCTCGTCCGCCAAGAGGCAGCACACGCCGCACTGACACGTACGGTCGTAGGCGTATGTGCTCGCCGGGTATTGGTCGTTGAAGTAGTCGGTGCCCAGGCTTCTGTGTTCGTCTTCCAGAAACACAGCCAGGATCGAATCCCCATCGCACACGTCCTCAGCGCGCACGATGCGCGCGTGACCCTCGTCTTCCAGGACCGGAGCATGGTCCTCGTCCTGGGGGTAACGGGTCACGATGACGGGGAAGAACTCAGCACACTTCACGCCGCCCCCTTAGCCAGCTTTTCCGGGACCCACGAGAGCCCATCCCGGCATGCCAACCGGTAAGCGAACTCCACCCAGAATGCGGGCTCTTGGAGGCTCCCGAGGATGCTCCGAACCGCCGAGTTAAGCGTTCCGTCTTCCGGGCTGTACGGCATGATTGCCAGTCTCGGCGCCTCCCATGCGCCGTGCTCAACAAGCGTCTCCGGGTCCTTGACCCGCAGCTCTACGCCCTCCTTTCCAGGCGTCCAAAGGATGTCCACACGTACGGCCCCGATGGAATCCAGGCCAACCGCAATGTGCGTGTGACTCATTACCGTCCTTTCCTCTAGGCACTGAGCAAAGGGCATGGAGGCGTACCCCTACCCGCCATGCCCCAAGCTCACCGCTTAGCGGCGGGCGTCGTTCAGTGCCTCAATCGCCTTTTCCCGAAGCTCAGTTGGCAGGCACCCGGCGTGACGCCGTGCTCGGCGCATGTGGCTGTAGAACATGACGCCTTCCCAGTTCTCCCCGCCCTCTCCGCATCCGAGGAGGCAACGCACCTTCCAGTGGGTGTCACTTCCGGGATAGGCGGCCAGCGGTTCCCAGCCCAGGTCTCGAATCCGGGCGAGCGCCCTTTCCGCGCTCGCGATGTTGCGCTTGCTCTGCCCTGTCTTCAGAACAGGGTCAAGGTCCGGCACGTTGGGGGAGTTCTCCATCATTGCGGGCTTTCCTTTCGTCGGTTAGATCGGGTCTGCGTGGCGGCGTGCGTGGATAAGGTCCACGCCCCCATCAGGGCAGTGCGGACAGGGAACGATGTTCTCTTCCCTCCACTGCTTTACGGTGACCAAGACCACGCCATCACAGGAACCGCATGTCATTTGCACCATGGGTTTTGTCCTTCGCTAGAGACAAAGCAAAGGGCACGGCGGAGTACCCCTAATCCGTCCGTGCCCCAAACTCCGCCGCTATCGAGTGGAGTTGCGTCCTCTGCATTGACGGCAGTACTTACACGGGTCCACGATTCGCACGCTGTGACGCTGGACCATCATGAGTGACCAGCCGTCGGCTAGTTCGGAGGTATCGCCCCCCTGCATGGCAACGCTGGCCAGGTGCCACAGGCGGTAACCCTCCGGGTCAACCTCCTGCCATTCCGCGAAAGCAGCATCCCGCTTACGGGTGTTCTCCTCCCGCTCGTCCGGGGTGTATTCCACGGGCACCGGGCGCGAGCCGCGACCATTCGGGTAGGTGTTGTAATACGCCCCCGGCTCACTGGCGTACACGTAGAACCGAAGATTCATTGCGATGGTCTGAGAGGAACGACGCATCACTTACCCTCCTTCTCGCTTTTGAGGTATGCAACGGCCTCACGCTCAATGAGCCGCAGCAACTCATGCGGGAGCGTGGCGTTTTCCTGCCCGTGGTCCTCCCGCATGTAAATCGCATACATGCCTTCTGCTTGCTCTTGTGCCCGCTTCCACTGCCCCCGTGCGTCGATGCACGGCCTCTTGTTCAGGTCGAGCGGATAGCGCGCGTAATGCGCCCTCCAGCGCTGGAGTTCGGCCAGCGGACGGACCACACGGTTAAGCGCAATCCACATGTTCCGCTCGGTCATGGTCGTTGCGTCGTAGGCGCACTCCTTAATGGACGGGTGATCCAGCGGAGGAGTCACGCGCTCTCCAATGATCGGGTCATTCGGAATGAGCCCGTACCGTCCCCGGTACTCCTCCAGCCGGAACGTTTCCCAGTTGGGGAAGACGTGCGCGTGTTCCCCGCAAAGGATCGTGCGCAGTCGCTCTCCCTTGTAAAGAATCGTCCGCACAACCGCACCAGGAAACGGGCAGTGTCCCTTTTCGTCGTTGCGGTAAATCTCGCACAGGAACTCACCCTTTACGGCCGTCTGTGCAACCTCACGAGTCGGCGCCCAACCGACCCATACCGTTGTGCGCTTCTCGGTGTCGTACTCGTACGCGAACCACTTCTCAGGGTTCGGTGCACCGTCCACGTGGACGACGTAACCGCCGTACTCCTCTGTTCCCTCCTTCCCCAGGTAGAACACTCCGTCATAGCCGCCCTGCCGCCATTCGGCCACAGTGTTTATGCCCCTTCCCTTACTTGACTTCCATGGACAGAACCTGATTCGCGTGAATGTCCTCGTGCAAGCGCATGTCCGTGCGTGCGGAAATGCGGCTACCGATGCCGACCACGCGGCCCCTGAGGATCACTTCACCGTCAAGCCACGTGATCTCAAGGGACTGGAGTTCGTACAGCCCGCGCTTAGCCGCGCGGATTGTCTCGATGGTGAACAGCGCTCTTCCTGCCATTCGTGCGCCTTTCGGCAAGGTCTCTGAGCTTGTCTCTAGAGACTGGCCGAGTAGGGCATGGGTGATCAGCGCCCGGAATTCCGGGTGACCTTCCCATGCCCTCTACGGTCAATCGCTAGCGAGTCATCGCGCGGCAGCCCTCACGCACGTATCGGATCTGCTGAGCAACCGTGCGCTTGCGTCCGTCGTCGTATGTGTCGCTCACCATGTCCGCGAACCACGAACGGCCCTCACGTGTACGCCGCAGCTCCACGCACGGCGGGTACTGGACCGTTCCGACGAGCACGCGCACCCTGTAGGACACGTGCGGCTGGTTGGGGGCCGAGTGAGCCTCAGCCTTTGCCACGCCCCCGAGCATGGCCACCAGGGCGAGCGCGATCATTCCCAGTCGAGTACGCATCAGACGGCCACCTCAGGAAGCTCACGAACGATGAACGGACGGTCCGCGTTGCGGATGAACTCCACGGCAGCCGTGAAGTCGTCCCCGCGAAAGCGGAATGCCACCGCGAGCGGCGCCTTAGGGTTGTGCGACCAGTAGGCCGGACGACGATGCGCGACAGACCACACGGACCCGTCAGTCATCTGCACCACCTCCCGCCCGGTCAGTGCCACGTCCAGCAGCTCGAAACTCACGCTGCGAACGGGCTTGAGGAGAATCCTCTTATCCGAGTTGAGGTCGATCATTTGCGTTGTCCTTTCCCAGACATGAGAAAGGCACGGCCGAGTACCCCTACCGTCCGTGCCCACTTCCCCACCGGTACGAAGTGCCGGCGGGCCCACTACTCCCCGTGATCAGACCTTGAGGCCCTGCGCACGCTGAAACGCACGGTGCTGCCACGTGTTCATGCAGAGCGGGGAGGCACCGTTGTACGGGCCGCATTCCTCGCAGTGCTCACCCTTGTTGACCACGCACCCGCACGGCGCCTCCCACGTCCCCAGAAGCGACGCATACGCGTCCCGGTCCGTGTTGACCAGCGGGATACGGCCCACCTCAGCCGTCATGTGGTCCCCGAACACCCGCGTTCCCACCCCGTGATGACTGGCCACGTCGACCAGCCACCATCCGGCATGTGTCGGGTGTGGACGGGGGGCCGACTCCACCACCGCGACCGGACCGAGTGCCCAGCCGAGCAGTACGTCACCGCGCTTGAGGTACTGAGCGGGCACGGACGTGCCCAAGTACCGCTGTGCCTTACGCCCCTTCTCACGCCACGCATTCATGCGTGTTCCCTTCACTTGTCTACCGTGCCTTTGTGGCGCAGTAGGTAGAGGGAAACACGGGCGAGTACCCCTATCCGTCCGTGTTTCCGTGGCTACCGACTACGACAGCCCGTTTCGCTCGCGATACGCCTTAGCGCGTTGCTCAGCTTGGTAATACGGGCTCAGTTCCGGCGTGCACGTCCAGCAGTCTTTAACGTGCGCTTCTGCCGTTTCCTCGGACATCCCCCAGGGGTACGGCCTCCCCCAGTAACGAGCCATGAAGATGTGCGCCATGATCGTGTCCAGGTATCGGCACTTCTGCCGATTCTCGTAGACACCCGGAAAGTCCCGCATGTACTCCGCCATTTGCTCACACGTAGCCGCGTGATGCGGGTGCAGCGGGCTCGGGCATTCCTGCTGAGTGCCACTCATGCCGCCTCCACCACCCGCAGACCGCCGCGCTTACCGCGCTCGATGAGCCTGGACGGGTAGTCGAACGGACACCCCACCGTGCGGAAGTCGACCGCATCGGCCCACGCCTCCGCGCTGTAGGGGTAGAGGCTCGCGCTCACATTGTCTTCACTCATGGCTCGTGACCACGCCACCAGGGCCGTACGCGCGTCCCTCAGGTTCTCCACGGCCGTAACGGTGAAGTTGTCCCGTCCGGGCCCGTCGACGTGCAGATAGACAATCCAGCGGGGAGCGGCAGCCTGGCACGCGTTGCACGTGATCTCCATCGGACGGCCGGACATGAGCTGTTCCACGCCCGACGGTCCCGAGCGTCCGCACAGGGTCCGGTTATCGCTCATCCGGTCGTACCGGAACTCACCCCGAATGCCATGCGTGATCTTGCTTTCCCCGAACGTGGTGACCACGTCCGCGCGCTTGCCACTGTTGTCCTGCTCGATCTCCCGCAGCTTCCGCACGTAGATCCAGGGGTTTTCCGCCAGGCTGTCAGCGCAGTTCACACACGCATTGAAGTCGAGCGACACACAGTCTTCCGGCCGTTCGGACGGAACCGCGACCTCACGCATGACCCAAGCCGCCGGCACACGTGTCCCAAGGCACAAGTCGTATTCACAAACCAACACTCGTATTCCTCCCCATACTCCACTACGTCCCTTGCCGTAATGGGTGATGGGGTGCACGGAAGAGTACCCCTACCTGCCGTGCACCCGACTCCCTTACGACGCGCTCTTACGAAAGCGGCGTGACACGCACGTTGAACCCGTTCACGAGCCCGTATCCAGTGCGGTAAATGTCCGCCATACCGCGCGTGACCTCACCCGGCAGAGACATGCACTCGGCGAAATTACGAACCTGCTCCGCCATGTGACCGAATCCCCGAACGTTGAACACAAACGGCTTACGGTCACCGCGTCCGATGATGCTCACAACGAACACAGAGTGATCCCGGTACTCAGACCAGAATCCAAACTGACGGAGAGGAATGGTTCCCCGCTCACGTCTGACCGTGCTGATAGCTACTGGCATTGCCACCCCTTACGGGTTGCCGTACGGCCCTCACGGGCCCTTGCAAGTGCCTCACGACACTCCCCCCGACAGACTCACTCTCAGACGCTTAGAGACATGCTGAGTAGGGCCGGGTGAGTATCAGTCACCGTGGCCCTGTGCACGCTGGACACGTCGTATTGTGTGTGTCTGCCGTAGGCAATCTCGTAATGCAGTCCCGGCCTGTTTGGCAGTCCCGCCGGGCGAACTCATGCGTCTTACTACGGCTACTGGGCAACGCACTCCGCTTACCCCTGCACGTGGCTTACTGGCACTCTCACGCTTGCTCGTGCCGTCCCGCTCAACACGTCCCGTAGGGACAGTGGAGTCATGGGCAAACGGCGTCCACAAACGTTGCTGGCACGCACAGAGACAGGCTCGTTTGATTCGCTTCACCGTGTTCTGTCTCGCATGGACCTATTGGCTATCAGGGTCGGTCAACCCCCCGCTTAGCAGTGCACCCGAACCTTTCGGTCTCTCGGCCAGTCATCGCGTCTGTCTCTACGCTCTTGCACCGTGGGATCACACCCTCTATTCGCTTCGGGTGTGTGCACTGCCCTATGGAGTTCTCAAGGAGCTACGTGGCCGCCTCTCGGGCGCCATACGCGTCTGAGTAGGAATCGGTGCGGAGGTTGCAGCTAGCCGCTCTCACGCGCTCTCAGGGCCGATTCCAGGCCCGGTGAGTGATGGACACTCACCCGCGCTCTAGGTGGCGGGTCTCTCGCGTTCATTCGCTCTCTCCTCCTTTCCGGCCGCCCCGTTCGGGGTGGCTTGCATGGAGGACTATTCCGAATCCACACCCAGGAGGCAACTTACGAATCAGGGTTAGGAGTGAAGACGCGCGCTCACGCGTTGGGGCTGCAAAACCGCAGGTCAGAAGGGGTGTGATGCCTGGCCGGCAATCACCCCAAAATGGGACACAATACCCCACCACCCAGGAGGCAACTTATTTGCAATGCCTTTACCTTTACATGCCACATAAAGGGACATCTCAGGTGGGCTCGTTACCGTGCTGTGATATGCAGGGTTGTTTCATATATACCCCTACCATGTATACACATGGTGTATTACGGACATTGCAAGGTGCCCATTGTGTCCGCATTCATGCGTGAATGACCGTGACCCAGTTCACACAAGTCACCTGAGGCAGGCTCGCTCTCGACTGCACCCCGTGCGTCACAAGCGCACAAAGAATGCATTCACAAGGTCACGAGGAATGCACTCCTATTGATGCCTCACTTAGTGCGGGTGCATTATCATTCACAAGCGCACAATGTATTAATGTTACCGCACACACATGTGATGCACATATACGGGGGTAATATAACGAGAATGTTCACGAGGGACCGCAGGGGGCGCCTTCCTTCCGTCGTGTACGGGTTTGAAGGCTTCACAAGCTCACAAGCGCTAATCGCCGGGAACATGCTTCGAGCCCCCTACTGGCCCTTTCAGCCGGCACCGCGGCTTCACAGGACCCCTCAGAGGGCTCGTAATGCTGCACCACATGGGGTGAGGTAACAACAACATTGTTCTCTGGCTCACATTTCGGGGCTCTCCTGTCCCGTTCTGCGTCAGAGGACGCGTACGTAATCTATGGAGGCGGTTGGTATACCCCCTCTCAAAACCTCTTGACACAGCAGAAGGCGCCCCCTCCGAAGGGGGACGCCCTCTATGGTCGACTCCCTGAGCCCTAGGTGGTGTACTCCAGCTCTGTCAGAGCCGCGTCACGCACAGATTCCGCCTTTTCATCGAGATCGAGGGCTTCCAGGTACGTGATGAGTTCCCTCCGAGTCTGGCTCAGGCGTGTTCTGAGACCATCTCCGTGAATTTCCTCGGGGAGAATCACCGTACGGAACTCTTCATCCTGAATTACCCCGGAAAGAAGCTGATCGACCAGCCACACGGGCGTTCGTTCGCGGATGGCGAAGGTCAGGTGCATGCTGGGGTCGTCGGAATTCCGGGAATGCGGGTTGTGCACCCACCCGCGAGGGAGAATTAGGGACTGCCCAGGTTCCAGGTCGAATACCTGATCAGGTCCCTTAGCAATCCACTCCTCTTGCCATCGCGGGTCCCACACTTGGGTTGAGTCCAAGTGGCTCCGAACCGGGTCCTTGAACTTGGGTTCCCAGAGTTCCCACGTCTTCGAGCCCGAAATCTGCACGATCACGGCCATTTGCTGATCCCAGTGGTGCTGAAGACCCTGACCGCCGGCAGGCGTGAGGAAGGCGTGGAGGTAGTTCGAGAATCCCGTTTCCCTCTGGATCGAGCGAGACACCCCGCCGAGGAAGGGAACGACCCTCTGAAGGTTTCCCAGTCGGATCGTGAAGCCCTTTTCGTAGTACGCCCGGAGCTTCGCCCCGTCCGTCCGACCGTTCGTCTTGAAGCCCATCGGATGGATGCTGGGACGAGGAGGGTTGCCGCCCAGGTTCATGACGGCCACCTCGTCAGCAGGGGTGCAACCGCTGAAGGCCCACGTCTCAAAGAACTCGGGAGTGACGAAGCGGTCCAGCTCGGTGGTTCCTCGCTGGTACACCCGCGGCTCATCAGGCCAGGAGCCCAGGAGTTCGGTTGTGCCGTCCTCGGGCAGCAAGAGACGCAGGGACATTGCGGATCTCCTTTACGTTGGCGGCAGGGGGCACGGAAGGTCTGGATGAAATCCGTTCGGACAGCACACGACGTGAACTGAGAAGATGTTCTGAGACGGGGTGTAATGCACCCAAGCCACGTCCACGCCACGAGGTAGTGAGTCGTAAGCGCCTACAACCTTCGAATCCAGGGATTCGTAAGCCTGTCCCCCATCGCCACGTTCGAACGGCGGGTTATCCAGGTAATGCTTCCTTAGCCACTCCACCACATCAGTTACATCGGTCCATGTTCTGTCGGCAGCAGCCTGGTTCTTCTTCAGGAACCAATGGCCGAGCATGAGAGGCGGCAGGTTGGAGGCTGCGAAGTCCGAAGCTGCCTCTCGGTATCGAGGCTCTTCTTTGGTTCCTGGCGCGGGAGGGTCGGGGTGCGGAGGCCGACGGTTGGCATCCTGGAAGTACCGGGCGGGGCTGCCGACCCACGGCCCGTAGCCGTGCCAGTGTCCCGGTTCATCGTCAGGCCAACCCATGCGTTCTCCAATGGCTTTGGAACCGCCCCCAAGGCTTCTGGGGGCGGTTCGTGGTGTGTGCTGAGGAGGGCCTCAGACTAGACCGTCAGGCCCCGGTCCCTGACCCACCTGGACGCGAACGCGTCCATCTCCGGGCCGCTGAACAGCAGCATCGTGCCGGCGGGGGCTTCGGGCTTGTTGTCGCGCACGATGAAGGTGTCCGCCGCGCTGGGGTGGGCGGCGATCTCCACGCACGTCTCGTTGTCACCGCCGAGGTTGCCGCCGCAGTAGGCGGTGAACTCGGCTCCCTCGGTCGGCAGGGTGTAGGGGTTCGTGTCGGGGGTCATGCTTCCTCCAGGTGCTCACTCGTGCGGAGAGTCGTTCTCCGCGCCGTTGTGCACTTGCAGACCCGCCCGGCTGCTTACCTGTCCTTCTTCACGGGGTTGGCGAAGCAACCGGGCGGGGGCTTACCCGCCCCCGCTAGGAATTCCGATAGGAAGACGGGGGAAGCCTCTCTTCGGACTCATCCAGCGAGGACGGAGTTTGGAAGTCAACTTGCGGGACGCGCGTCCCATTGCTGGTTGCAGAAACTGATGTACTGCCGCATGTATTCACAGCACGGCTCACAGGCGTAGACCGGGGCGCTCTGACCGTCGTGTTCTACCGGGCCAATCCACAGCACCATTGCCGCGTTGCGGCAGAGCACGCACCAACCAGAGATCAGCGGTCGCCGTCTCATGACTTCGGCTCCGCGATCATGTCGCTACTCGGTCCTCTTGGGTGGGCTCAAGTGCCGGCGGACTCGGTGGCGTTGCACGGCGGTCTCTGTCGAGCTGGGCCATGCGGACCTTCATCAGCCTGTCCCGGTCGGGGCGCCGGATGTTCTCCGCTCCAGTCGCCCATGGCTCTCCGTCCTCCACGGGCCGTAGAAGGTAGCCCGTTACCTCGCCGATCCGGTCCGTGGCTTCGTCCAGCACGGTTTCCCCCACCATCGGGCGATGGTGCCGCTCCTCCAGGAGGTTCACGGGCTGGGTTCGTCGGCTGGCTTCCCGAAGCGCTCGGCTGAGCCTCAGCACCTCCACGACGCTCAGGGCTCCGATCACGACGGGTGCCTCACGGCCCTCGGTGGCCCAGTCCACGCGCATCTGGGACGGGGATACACCGATCTCTGCAAGCAGCTCTCGTAGAGCCTCATAGGCGTCCTGAGATCGGTTGTTCGACTGGCCACCAGGAAGTTCTACGACCTGGGCCGTGGGCTCCGACATGTCATCACCTCGTGCCGCTGCGTGCTTGGGGGTTGGCCCTTAGTCAACGACGGCCGACGCACCCGAGCCAGGTGAAATACAGGGGTACGCCCTCGCATGACCCCGGTGATTTTTACCTTCCCCTGTGTCCCTCTGGTCGCTCAGAGCTACCTTGAGGACATGCCCTATGTGAACGAGAAGCTCGCAGACCGGATGGAGGAACTCGGCTTCGGTCAGGCTGAGTTAGCACGTCAGGTCAATGATGAGATTGAGGCTCTGACGGGCAAGCCGGGCAAGCTGACTGATGCGGATGTGCGCCGATGGCTGCGCGGCGCGACGAAGTGGCCGCAGGATCGCATCAGGCTATGCCTGGAACGGGTCCTCTCCGCCGGCGCCGAGGATCTAGGGTTCGTGCCCCGCAAGAAGGAGGCAGATCCTGTGCACCGTCGTAAGTTCCTCAACGCTGCGGGCGGCTCAGCGCTGGCCCTCGCGACCTCAGGCGTCAGCGACCAGGGGCGACTTGGCATCAATGATGTCCGGCGCTTCCATCGAGAGTATGTGGCCATCCTCCGGGCTGACGATGCGGGACGGGGTACGAAGAGGGTAGAGAACCTTGCGGTGGAGCTGGCTTCTCGAATCGAATCCTCTCTGGCGGTTTCCACGGCTTCAACGCGCGTGCGGGACATGCTTCATCGACTCGCAGCGGAGGTCACCAGCTCCGCGGCCTTCGCTTCGCTCGACGCCAGCGCACCACAGCGGGCGCGTGGACATCTCGACAGGGCACTTACCTTCGCTGGCCTGTCTCGGGACAGTGAGGCGATGTTTCACGTCTGGAACCACATGTTCCTGGCGTCCAGCATGCGGGAGAACCATCCTGAAGCCGTGGCGGGTGCAGAGGTAATGAAGCGCTCGTCAATCGCACGGCGAGATCCGCTGTATGCCTCCCTCGGGCATGTGCGCAACGCCAACGGACTGGCACGCGTGCCGACGCGGCGGTCGGAGGCTCTGCGCGCCCTGAACGATGCCGAACGTGCCTTTGCGCGGGCGGACGAGCAGCAGCGCCCTGAGTGGATCAGTTTCTACGACAGCAGTGAGTTCGACGCCCTGTCCAGCTTCGTATGGACAGCACTCGGGGACCACGGAAGGGCCGAATACTGCCTGCATCGCACCCTTGCGAATATTCCAGAGGAAATGGTCCGTAATCGAGCCTTGTACACCGCACACCTGGCCGTCGCTCAGGCCAAGCAAGGGGAGTTGGAACTTGCATGTGTGACAGGTCGACGGGCATACATGCTGCTTCCCTCAGGCGCCGGGTCACGGCGTACGACGAACACCCTGGCAGCAACGCGCAAGGTGCTCGTAGCCTCGGGCTCGAAGGCACCCGAAGTTGTCGAGTGGATCGAGGAGTCCGCCCAGTGGATTTGATGCTCTACACGCACGCCGACGCGCGGGACGTGCGGTCTCTGCTGCTGGACATCCACGACGAGGCATACGCGGACGATCCGGACCCGTTCCACTCCCGTGAGCGCTTCTCCTACTTCGTTGATCTCTGGTCGAAACGGGAAGACTGGCTCTGTGTTTCCGGCTGGGAGGAGGGCGGCGCGGTTGGCTATGCGTACGGCTCGAAGTTCAAGCCGGGTGGCTGGTGGAAGGGGCACAGGCGTCCCTCAGACCTGAAGGGCTCCGTGTTCGGTCTGTCCGAACTCATGGTGATCCCCAAGTGGCGCGGCACCGGTCGGGCACAGCAGATCCATGATGCTCTGCTCGAAGAGGTGGAGGCTGACATGGTTTCCCTCACGGTGGAGGCTCAGCGCCCCAGGGTTCAGGCCATGTACGAGCGTTGGGGCTACAGCAAGGTAGGCGAGGCAAAGCCCTCAGACGACTCCCCGCTGTATGCCGTCATGGTCCGGAAGCTGTAGGCGATCCGCTGGCGCTGACCGGTAGACTCGACACCTGAGAGGCCCTGCCTGTACCCCTGGCAGGGCCTCTCATCGTGTCTGAGGGACTAGCCGACTGCTGTGAGAGCGTCGGGGCCTCCGTGTCGGTACCAGGAAGCCTCACTGATCCCGATGGCCTTGCAGAGGTTCTTGACAGTCAGCCTCTCACCAGATGCCCTCAGGCTCTCAGCAGCCTCCTTGACGGTCTCTCTCGTCAGGGTGACGGTCTGCTTGCGAGAGCCCTCCGCAAGGCCCTTCTCGATCTCCTGAGAGGCCGTCTCAGCCTCAGCCTTCAGGCTCTCTGCAACGTGGGCTAGGGCCTCGTGCTGAGAGACCACAGCGTGAGAGCGAGCGGTGAGAGCCGCAGCCTGAGGGGTGAGGGTGTCGACCACCTGAAGTGACAGGAAGTCGATCATCTCTGCAAGTTCCCCCATCTGCTGAGAGGCGGTCTTCACCTGGGCTGGGGTCTCAGCCATGTGTACGAGGTGCGCGATGGTGAGAGGTGGGACGCAAGAGACAGCCACCACCAGGAGAGCGGAGCTGTTCATGTAGTTCTGCTCGATCAGGTGAGAGATCGACTGAGCCGACATTGCCAGCAGCAGAGCCATGAGAGAGCCCACCAGGGCAGTCACCTGACCGGGCAACTCCATCTTGCGGCGGTACGTGGAGATGGCGCCCGCAGAGAGGGCGTACACCGAGAGGCACACGGGCATGGCGGGTGCGTAGTGCTCGGACCATCCGGCCGTTCTCGCCAACGCTACCTCTCCCGGAATGGAGAGGTAGAGCGCTGCGAGGCACGCCGCCGGCAAGGCAACGTAGAGGATGCCCTTGATGTACCAGGGGGTTGCAGAAGGCATGGGTGTCCCTTGGGTTGTGGTGGGTGAGAGAGGTCAGCCGTCGTTGCGGCAGTCGCGGCAGAGGCCGCCGGGGTGGCCCGATCGGTAGGGCCTGTGGCACTCGGGGCACTGAGCCCGCTGAACGGGCTGTGAAGGCGCCTGAGAGGGCACGGGGGCGTGAGTCCGCTCGGGCTCGTGGTTCTTCAGCCGGAAGTGGACGAGAGCGGCAGCAGAGGCCACGGGGGTAGGCAGGGCCTTGCGCAGGGTTCGGATGACTTCCATTTCGTGGAAGCCCTCAGAGAGCCACTGAGCGGCCAGCGGCGCCAGGCGCCGAGCTTCGCGGTTGGTCAGCAGAAGCCGGGGCTCGTGAATGGCAAGCCTGTGGAGAGCCTTCACGGCTCGCTCAATCAGGGCGTCGTCTGTCTTCTGGGGAGCCGCTTCCTCCCCCTCCCCATTGCCGCTTTCCTCGGAGCCGTCCAGCTCCTCAGCAGGTGGAGTAGGGAGGTGGTCATTTCGCTCCGCGTCTTTCCCCTTGGGGTAATCGCCGACATCCGGTGTGGTCGGCTCCCCGACCGTCGGCATGTGGTCAGTCGGGGTGTCAGAGACAGAGGTGAGGGTGACCCAACGTCCGCTCTCGGGGTCCTGGACCCGGGCACGGTGGACGTACCGACGCTCTACGAGTCCGGTCATGGCGTTGGCGACAGTCCTACGACCGTCCGGGACGCGGGCAGTGATCTTCTCTACCGTGGCGTTGTTCTTGTCCGGCAGGGACAGCAGCTTGACGAGAAGGCCAAGCTCGGCCAACGACATGTTGGACTGTGCGATCTCGTTAGGGATCTGCACATAGGCACGGGTGTGCCGGGTACGCTGGACGCGCATCTAGAGACCCACTTCTCTAGGTGTACTTCCCAGCGGGTAGCAGCCCGCCGGGCGACCCCCTGAGGTAGCAGCCTCGGGGGGTCTGTTGCTTCGTGGGACGGTACAGGCGACACGCCCAGGAGGCAACTAACTTGCTCCACGACTGTCAGCGCAGAGCCCCCACAGGGGTCAGCGGAATCTCAGCAGAGCAACCGTCACGCCCTACACCGAAGGGGTACGAACGGGCACAGCAAAGAAGCCCTGACCAGGACGTTTGCCCAGGTCAGAGCCCTGTGGTATGAGAGGCCCGACTAAACCTCCACGTTCACGAGATGAAGGTTCTTGCAGTCGAGGGCGTATGCGAGTCCGCCGGCGACGAAGACCCCACCCCGGGCGATGCTGAGCACGATGTCCGGCTCGTAGCCGTCGTCGGCGATGGTCTGCGCGAGCTCGCGGACGGCGGTGCCGAACCGCTCGTAGCTGAGGTTCTCCCGCACGCTGCTGTCACTCATGGGGCTCATCAGGGCTCATCGGGAAGTCGTCGCTCACACCTGGGTCCGGTGGAAGTTCTTGAAGGACCGGGAGGCGGTGGGCCCGCGCTGCCCCTGGTACCGGGACCCGTACCGCTCGCTGCCGTAGGGGAACTCGGCGGGCGAGCTGAGCCGGAACATGCACAGCTGGCCGATCTTCATGCCGGGCCAGAGCTTGATGGGGAGGGTGGCGAGGTTGGACAGCTCGAGGGTGACGTGCCCGCTGAACCCCGGGTCGATGAACCCGGCGGTGGAGTGGGTGACCAGCCCGAGCCGCCCGAGCGAGCTCTTGCCTTCGAGCCGGGAGGCAAGATCGTCGGGCAGCGTGATGACCTCGTACGTCGAGGCGAGGACGAACTCCCCGGGATGCAGGATGAACGGCTCATCCCCCTCGGGCTCGACAAGCCGCGTCAGATCGGCCTGCTCGATGGAGGGGTCGATGTGCGGGTACCGGTGGTTCTCGAACACCCGGAAGTACCGGTCCAGCCGTACGTCGATGCTCGACGGCTGCACCATGGATTCGTCATAGGGATCGATCCGTACCCGCCCGGCGTCGATCTCGGCCCGGATGTCCTTGTCTGAGAGAAGCACGCCCCGAGGATACGCAAGGCGCGCGGAACGGCCACAATCGTGGGTTCCGCGCGCCCGGCACTGCACCTGCTGTTACTACTGTTGCTGCTGCTACTGCTGCTGTTGCTTTTGTGCCCGCTGCCGCTACCGCTACCGCTTCTCCAGCGTCACCGGCACCACACTGCGGAGCCGGGCACACCGGGGACATCGGACGAGCCGGCCGGGGCCGAGTCGCTCGGCCTGCTGCATCGGGAACGAAGCGGTGCTGAACACGTGCCCATCGGCACAACGGACGACGGTGCGCTCCATCAAGTCCTAGAGTCCCTTCCCCAAGAGCCGCGTCCGGCTGCTACCTGCCTGACGACGAAGGCCACATTACGGGATCAAAAGGACGCCCCTCCAGGCGGCACTCCGCCCCCACCCGGCCCCTCTCCCACCCCTCCACCGTACGCCCCAACTCCGGTACCCCGCACCCACATCCGCCCCCTGAAACGCACTCAGGCCCCACGGCGTCAGCGCCCGGGGCCGGAGATGAGGTACAGTGACGAGGCGATCGGACACCGCCTCCGGATCATCTCCGGGCGGGCGTCTTACGCGGGTGTAGTTTAATGGTAGAACATCAGCTTCCCAAGCTGAGAGCGCGAGTTCGATTCTCGTCACCCGCTCCATATGAAGCCCCCAGGTCAGGGACCTGGGGGTTCCTTGTTGTCTAGACCGGTGCAGCCCCTGCGCACCACAACCGCACCATCAGGGCTTGTGCACCATTACCGACGCGCCTAGGGACGCCACTCCTGGCGGTAGTCAGGGTGCCCGTCGTAGGACTGCGCGAGGACGCGAAGCGCGTAGGCGAGACCGGCGACGCGCGAGTCCGAGGGATCCATCACCTTGAAGTCCCGCGCCAGCATGTCGATCAGGTCGAGCATGGGCAGGTGACTGTCGAGGAGGGCCTCGCCGCCGAAGGTGTCACTCACATAGGCATAGGCATGGTTGTCCTCCTCGTTACGGGCGCGGAGGAACGCTATGAGGTCGTCCATGGGCTCATCCTCGCGTGCCGTCTGCGTCGGCGCCGCCCGGTTTGGCTCGCTCCCCGTTGTGGGGCTTCGCACGTTCGGCGCGGACCATGTCGTCGAGGCCGGCGGCGACCTCCCGCTGACGCTCGTCGTCGGAGTGCTGGTAGATCATGGCCGCCTTCTCGGATGACTGGCCCGCGCGGAGCATCGTTCGGATGCAGACATGGGAGGAGTAGGGAGTTGGCGTGAGGTGGCCACGCCAACCGGGTTGGGAAGTCAGTCAGTCACGGCCGGAAGGGCTTCAGTGCGGGCAGGTCGGGTACTGGGTGTGCCGAGGCCCGGCAGGTCTCGGCGGCATCGCCGAGGGAGAGGTACGGCGTGCGGATGCGGGACCAGCCGCCGGAGGTGTCGCCAGCAACGGCCAGGCAGGGACGCTCGGGAGCGATGGCGCAGGCAGCCAAGACCGCCTCGGGATCGATGTCGCCGAGCGCCATCTTGGCCGATGCTTCGTCGTAGACCCGATGGCAGACACGGCCGGTGAGTTGGGCCCGGAGTGGCCCCCTTCCCCAGTTCGGCGCCGAACCGCTGCCCGCACGCTTCCACGTGGATCCCGGCGGCACGGCCGAGTTGGGCGAGTCGGATGAGCTGGGTGACCATCTCGTCGCGGCGTTCCTCGTCCTTGCGTGTGGCGACGAGGAAGAGTTCGGCGACTTCATCAACGAACAGCACGATGGGTACGGGCCGTTCGTGTTCTGACAGTCCCCAGATGTCGGAGGTGATCTCCTCATCGGGGGTGCTGGGGGCGATGCCCTGGCGTGCCTTGATCAGGTCGTAGCGGTCCTCCATTTCCTTGACGAGCAGGGGCAGCAGGTCAGCCGCCTGTTCCGGGTCGGTAGCGAGCGCCGAGAGCCGGGGCGCGAAAGGCGCCAGTTCCACCCCGCGCTTGCAGTCGATGCCGACCAGGGCGACGGGCTGTCGAGCGAGGCCGGTGATCAGGTGGCGCAAGTACATGGACTTGCCTGACAGCGTTGCACCGAGGGCGAGTTGGTGCGGGATGGTGCGGTAATCGCGCACGAAGGGTGTGGCGTCCTCCCGCAGCGCGACCGGCACCTGGAGGAGACCGCCCGCGACCTTGCGAGGCATCCGCACCTTCCGAAGCACATCGAAGCCGACCACCCGCAGCTCAACGACACCCGGCTTGAGAGTGGTGACGTACACGGCGTGAACGCCCCAGGCATGCCGTAGCCGTTCGGCCGAGGCAGCGACGTCAGCGGGTTCCTGCCCTGGGGCGAGCCGCAGGCGAAGTCGCAGCCCGGTCGCCGGGGGCCGAATGATCCCCCGACGCGGCGGAACAGGTCGAACCTCACGCCGGGTGGTCGCCTTGACCGCGAGGACCCGAAGCCGGGACGGCGTGACGGTCAGGCCGCACGCTTCCATGACCGAGCCGTACGTGCTGAGCAGCCGGACTGTGGACACCGGCAGGCCGAGTGTGGACCAGTACGCCGCCGGATGCTTGGCCCGGGCGTAGGCGGCCCCGCCGCCAAGCGCGGCGACAGGACCACCCACCTCCAGAAGCGTCGCTATGTCGCTCATCAGGCGGCGGCCTCCGTGGAGGCCGGGAACGCGGCCGGGGTGACGGCGGCGGCGCGGTAGGCGATGCCGTGACGCTGCTGACCGTTGAACACGCTCTCCCAGGGCCGGGCGACCAGGCCAGGCAGCGAGACCGGCGCCCCGAGGGCCAGCCCCTCGGAGATGCCGCCCTCCGGGACCGTGACCTTGATCAGCGATGACTCGCCGTCCTCGATGTAGACGACGCCGATGGTCATCAGCGCTTCACCGCTGTTGGCGTCCTTTGCGATCTCTCCGGTCTGGCGGTCGCGGACCTTGGGCTCGGGAGCCTCGGTCAGCAGGATCGTGGCGCCGGAGGTCTCAACGCGGATGGTACGCAAGGGATTCTCCCTGTCTACTCGTCTATACATGATGCGTCCCGCGAACCCGATCTCCGGGCTCGCATGGACCACGTTGCCACACAGCTTGCCCACTCGTCTATACGAGTATGCCTGTTGGGGCGTACGAGTTCGGGAAAGCGTCCCCGCGCACCACCGCAAACCATGACGATCAGGTCGCCGGAAGCTGATACGACAGCACGTACGCGTCCGCAGCCATGACGGTGTCGCAGACTTCGACGGCCCGCCCTTCCGTGTCGAAGGCGGTCCGGATCAGGTGAATGACCGGCACGCCGGAGGCCAGCCGGAGCGTCTTCACCTCGGCGGGCGAGGGCATCCGGGCCCGGATCTCCTCCTCGAAGTGGTCGAGGCGGTGGCCCAGCTCTTCGAGGCGGGCGTAGATGCCGCCGGGGCCGGGGTTCGGCTCGGCGATGGGCGTACCGCGGGCGATGTCGAGCGGCAGGTAGGACGTGGCGAACTCGACCGGCCGCCCGTCGAGCAGATACCGGCGCCGACGAGCCAGTACTCGTCGCACGGAGCCAAGCCGGGCGGAGACGTCCTGGCTTGCCTTCTCTTCCTTGACCTCCAAGCTGTCGACCTGCGGGTGACTGCCGGCCGCGTCCGCCTCGACGATGAAGGCGGACTTGCCCTGCTCCCGGTGCCGCCGGGCGAACCGGTCGGAGGCGAGCCGCCGCACGGGAGGCCGGGGCCGCACGAAGACGCCCTTGCCGTGCTCGGCGTGCACGAGCCCTTCCCCCTGGAGGATGGAGAAGGAGTTTCGAACCGTCATACGGGATACCCCGTAATGCTCGACAAGGTCAGCCTCGGAGGGCAGCTTGTCGCCCTCTCTGAATCGCCCACGGTCGATGGCCTCACGCAGCTGGTCTGCGATCTGCCGGAAGACCGCACGATCGCTCGTGGGGTCGAGATCACCGAGGAGGCCCGAAGGAAGAGCAGGGCTCACGTGTGTACTCCTTTAGGTATCTAGACGAGTGGGCGAGTCTTGTTGCTACGGTGGAGAGCCTAGCCAGCCGAGAGGGCCGAGGAACGTGAGCACTGAACGCCCGCACTCCGTGAGCGTCGCCGGGGTCGTCATCGACACCCGCGGCCGGGCCCTCCTGATCCAGCGCCGTGACAACGGCAAGTGGGAACCGCCGGGCGGAATCCTCGAACGCGAGGAGACCATCCCCGAGGCCCTCCAGCGCGAAGTCCTCGAAGAGACCGGCATCAAGATCGCACTTCCCGCGACCCTGACCGGCGTCTACAAGAACATGACGGGCTTGATCGTCTCCATGGTCTTCCGCTGCGAAGCCGCCGACGGCACGCCCACCACCGGAAGCGAGACCCGCGCACTGCGCTGGGCCACTCGCGAAGAGGTATCCGAGCTCGCCGACGAGGCGTACGCGATCCGCGTCCTGGACGCGATGGACGCGGCGTCTCCACCTGCCATTCGCGCCCATGACGGCGTGAAACTCGTCTAGCCCGAACCCGCTGCACATGGCGGCCTACCAGCACGAAGGAACTTGTATGCACGAGTATACGAGTAGCGCCCGGGTCTGGGGGCTCACTTGCCCAGGATTTCCGGAAGAGGTCAGCCGGGCCCGCCGATGGACCCGCGACATCCTGCGCGGATCACCATTAGCGGAGGACGCCGAGCTGATCGTGAGCGAGCTGAGCGCGAACGCGATCCTCCACACGGCCAGCGGCGCTGAGTCGGGCGGCTTCCACCTGGCACTCGCCGTCTCCCCGCAGGTGATCGCCCTGTCGGTCACAGACGACGGAGGCACCGGCAGTGCCCCGAAGGTCGAGCACCAGGACCAGGACGCGGAACACGGCCGCGGTTTGGGCATGGTCAGCGTCATCGCGCACCGGGTCGTGGTCCACGAGACCGACGGCGGCCACACGGTTACCGCGGAGCTCTTCGCGGACTGGCGCCCTGGAGGCCACCCGTGCTGATGGACAAGCCGCAGTGGGGCTACTGGTGCGAGTGCTGGACCAAGGACCTGGACGAGCAGCGGCGGCCGGCACTCCTGGCATCGATCGACGCGTACTCGGCGGCACAGGCCGACAACTGGGTGGCGGTCACCCTGCGCACGATCACACCCGCGCTGGACGCGGAGGCCTCCGACGAGGCGTGGGACTGGCTATACGAAGGCCGCATCGAGACACGACGAGCCCTCCTACGGTCTGAGCCCTGCACCGTGTCCATCACCCAGGCCCGCACCCGGATCACATGGACAATCCGGCCCGTGCTCTTCGTGCCGCTCGCACACCGCAACGGCACCGAACTTCCAGTCTGCGCGTACGACTTCAAGCCCCACGCTGCCGACTGAGTTACAACTTTCTCTACTGGTTCAAGGCCCGCGCACGGCGCGGGCGCGCGCCGCCTCTGCGGCGCGGCCTGCCTCCTGTCTCCGCCCCGGCTGGCCGCGCCAGGCGGCGCGCTCGGCAGCTCCGGGCATGGAGTGGAAGAGACGCCCTCTGTGGCTGGGGCGGTCGGCTCCACGGCTTTAGACACCTCACGATGCCAAGGCGTCAAGCTGCGGCGGCCAGTTCAGTGGGGAATGCGGTGTTCTCGTCGAACAGCTCGTGGTGCTGGAGGCAGTGGAAGAGCTGGCCGATCATGCGGTTGAACAGGTTTCTCTGGGCGGCAGCGTGCCAGTCGCCGTGCTCGCGTCGGCGGCGGTAGTGGGCGTTCGCCCCGGCGGACGCCCGTAGGGAGGCGAAGGCCCACAAGTATCCAGCGTGGTTGAGGCGGTCGTTCTTCACCCACCGCCGGGAGATGGACGTCTTCTTGCCAGAGGCTCTGGTGATGGGTGAGGAACCGGCGTATGCCTTCAGGCCTCGGGCGTCAGCGAAGCGAGCGCGGTCGTCCCCGATTTCAGCCAGAATCCGGGCGCCGAGCTGGACGCCGAGTCCAGGGAAACTCAGCAGGATCTCAGCGTCCGGATGCTGCGGGAAAGCCTCTTCCACCGCCTCGGCGAGGTCGTCAGCGGCGGTGCAGGCGGCCTCCAGCTGGAGGACAAGAGCGAGCATCTGCCTGCCGAGTGCGTCCTCGACGAGCAGTGGCTGGTGGGCCCGGTCGGCGCGGAATACCTCGCGGAGGCGGTCGGCCTCCGCCTCGATGCCGCGCTTGCGGCCGGCGCGTTTGAGTGCGGCCCGGAGCTGGGCGCGGGTCAGCCGCGCGGCCTTGGTGGGGGTCGGTGCGGCCTTGAGGAGTTCGCGGGCCTCGGGCCGGCACAGGCCATTGGCCCAGGTCGCGAAGGCGTCCAAGGCGGATGGGTAGTACTCGCGGAGCAGTGAGCGGAGCTGGTTGGCGAGCTGCTGCCGGTTCCATAAGGAGTCCTGCTGGGCGCGGGCCAGGACGGCGATGGCGCGGCCAAGGTCAGAGTCTCCCGGCAGCGGCCGGTGAGCGTGCATGTCGGTGCGCAGGATGTTGGCCAGGACCAGGGCGTCGCCTGGGTCGGACTTCTTGCGCGAGACAGAGTGGCGATCACGGTAACGGGCAGCGGCCATCGGGTTGATCGCGAACACCTGCCGCTTGCCGGCCCGCAGCACTGCGACCAAAAGGCCGCGCGACGTCTCGATTGCCACCGGGATCGGGTTCTCCGCGGTGTCCCCGTACTCGGCGAGCAGCTCCAAGAGAATCTCGTAGCCGGCCGCATCGTCAGTGATGTGCCGCTTGGCCATCAGCGTGCCGGCGTCGTCGATCAGGGCAACGTCGTGGGCTTGCTCAGCCCAGTCGATTCCACAGTAGATCAAGACTTCCCTCCCTGACGTTTCGGTATTTGCACTGGTCACGAGCACATGCGGGCCACGCGAGCGACCTAATCCCAGGCATCAACCGCCCTGCGGAAGTGCCTCCACCTCACCAGCCGTTCGTGGCACCAGCGCATCCCACCGGCTCCGGTCTGCGCCGGAGCTCCGACGGCTCGGGCATAGCTAAGGAGTCACCGTGCGACGGGCTCGCACCACCAACACCAACGAGTGATCAAGAGGCGGGTTGTTGACGAAGGTGACGCCGAACGTCAGGCGTTCCACCAGGGCAGCAACCCGCCGCGGTGGCGATGGTCACGAGGGCGCCGGACGCCGCCACTCTTCGGGAAGACGTGCATCCGGCCAGCGTGAACTCAGGCGTCCATCCGGAGCCCGCGTGACCACCCCACCATGAGCACCGGCACCGCACATGCTGTCTAAAGCGAGGCATAGTCTGCCCGGCAGCGACAAGATGTCACGGTCCGGCACTCGAACATCCCGCGGCAACAACCCCAGCGGGACATCCATAACAAGGGATTAGGCAGCCACTTTGGGGCGAGCCTCTAAGATCTTGGCCCCAACGTCGTGCTTTAACGGGCAGGTCCACAGACTGCCCGACTCGCCATCAGCTTACGGGGCCAAGATCACTCGCCCCAAAGCAGCTCCAGCCCAAAGCCGCACCGCCGACCTCTACTTTCGCTTTCGCGACTTCCCCTGCGGTAGGAGGTTATCGGAGTCAAAGTAGGTGCGAATTTCATGCACTACCGCAGCGGCCGAGTCGCTAAGCAATATATCGTTATTGCGCCTATACTCAACTAGGCGGTTATCTATCCATCCAAGTCTGGCGCGGAGAATGTCTTCCAGGGTGGGGTACCGATCCGGCATCTCGGTGGAGCATTCCTCCAGGACTGGGCCCACTGCCCCCAAATAACTGCGCGCGGTCTCCAGGTACTGTTCAATCAGATCGGCAACCACAACCGGCAGTACCGGGTTATCCAGTACGGCTCGGAACTCGGCTTCACGTTCACTGTATTTCCTAGGGACAGCGATCACGCCAGCCCTGAATTTCCAGGATTTGCCCTCTTCGATTGCCTCCTCCTTTCGTGTGCCGTTCTCGTCGGTTGCCTCTACCTTGTCTTCAAGATCTAGCTTCAAGTAGTCCTCATGAACCCAGGCTGAGGGGCACAGTTCAGGACGATACTCCAACTTGTCGTCCGACCTCTTACGATTGAAGGCGTATTTCAAGTAGGCGTCGTACATTTGGTAAATATTGGCTTGCACGCCGAATCGCATGTCGAAGTCCTCGGCTAGCTCCTCTTCACCCTTTCCTACGAAGAGCTCGAGAGCGGATGAGAGTGCCTCTATCTGCTTTTTGAATATTTCGGTGCGGAGGGGTTGGAAGATGGTCTTTCGCGCATTCATGTATCCGAGTGCTGCAACGGTTGAAGTGGCTAGCCAAAAAATTATCTGCACGACAGACGTTGCCGTTTTCATCATGGCCCCCGGGAGAACATGTGGTGCTTCGTCACCCCGGAACCTACCGTGTGTTGTTGTTCTCCGGGTCAGAAACTGCAATTTTCTGAAGCTCCCGCAGCGTAATCGGTCAGGCGCTGCGTCCTTCCTGGGAAGGGTTCTGATCAGTGAGGCCGCGGCCGCCGTTGGCGCACGGCCTGTAAACCGTCGTCGCACAGTGACCCGATCGAGCAGGCGGTGACCGCTGGCCTGCTCGTCTCACCGTCCATCACACCGGCTGTCATGCAGTAGCGGCTACCACCCCCCGAGCCGCCTGGGCCGTGCCTGGGCCGTCCGAGGTCGACCAACGCTGACAGACGGCAGCCAAGGTGACCACCCCACCTCGCTCTGGCCTGGGCGCCCGGAGATGATCTGCGACACAGGGGAGGGCCATGCCTAAGCCCGGAGGGCTGACATAAAAACTCAGCGACCGCCCCGCCCGTAGTTCGCATCGAGGGGCTGATTGCAAGGGTGGCACGGGGCGTCGCTCTCAACCGATGGACAACCCCCCACTCGACTCGGTCGTACAAACTGGTACTCCAGGACCCGGGCAGCAGTGCTGGGCTGAGTCATTGAGACTCCGCCGACTTTACGTGCCCTGTGTCAGGTTTCTAGAAACCGATCCAGAGATGAACCAGTTGACCAGCGTAACGGCAAGGACGATCGCGCTTTCGGCTTCCTTTTGCGATACGTGCAGAGGGGCTTGAATGTCCGGATCGACGTGCCGGGAATACTCGTTTGTCCAGAGGATCTGGAGCATTCCCAAAAGGACATCCTTGGGGTTGGCAGCGGAGTCGACCTTGAAGGAGAAATCCCACTTCTCTGGCTTGCTCCTGAATGCGGAGATCATTTTTCCGAGAGTGGGGATGCTGTCGTTGGGTGAGATGACCGGGGCTGCTGCCGCTTCCACTGCCCGAACAGCGCACCGATAAGCGGCAGAAGGGTCCCGGCTCATGGAAAAGGCATGCTTCCATGCATCGGCAAGCAACCTTCCCGCTCTTGGTTCAAGTGCTCCGGTCGTCTCGGCTGCCAGTTGTACCGTCGCATCAATGCGCTCAACAAGGCCAGGTCTGTCGCTGACGAGGCCCACGCGCCAGGCGGAAGCACCTTCTTCCAGGATCTTTTCCAACGCAGCACACGGCGGTGCATTCGGGTCGAGTTGAGAGAGGGCGAGGTCTACGGCGCCAAGAAATGCTTCCGGATTTGAGTAGAGAGCGGTTCTGAACTTTGAGAGGCCACTTACCCTGTCGGGATGTGAATCTCCCAGCGACGTCCAGCCGGATGAAATCTTGAGAATTCTCTCAGCTCTTCTAATTTTGGATTCATCCGGAGTCACGTACCACTTATGGTTGCTGCCGAGCGCCCTCCTGTGCATCTGTTCAGAAAGCCACGTCCAGAGCGACTCGCGTAGCCAGCTGGGTACTCCATCGGAGAGGCGGACGAACTCCTGACGACCGGCTTCTGAGCGGCGGGCCGAGAAGGGGAGCCATTCATCATTCGTATCACTCATAACCCCTCCAATGATCAAATAGCTGATCCTTGAGTTTATCGGCGCAGGCATCCCAGGTGGCAACTGCATATCAATCGCCTGGCCTCGGCGGTGGCCGCAGGGGGCGGCGAGCTGCCGGGCGTTGGGCATCCCGGCGCTCCTGCCGCCTGTCGTGATCATCTCCACCTGTGCGTCTCTGGGCCGTCCGAGGGTCCGCGATGCTAACCAGCGACGACAGACAGTGACAGACGAGCCTCCGCCGCCAGCGGCGAAGCTCCAGGTCAGAGGCCCCACACCATAAACCATTTCCACACAGGGCCAGCGGTACGGCAAAAAGCAGCGCCACAGCAGTCGGCCTGGCCCAATAGGGTGCCGGGCGCCCTACCCATGCGCCTCAGCCGTCGAGACTTGCTCGGGTCGACGGCCGACAGCGTGGCTCAGGCCGGCGGGGGCACAGCGAGGCATACGCGCGCCTGCACGGTCGGCTGACCCTTCATTGTGGCTAACTGTCGTCGGCTGAGGTTCAGGCACCCCGGGGCCCCACTCCGCCAAGGGATGTTCAATCGGAAGGGACCGTGCCATTCGCGTGCCAGATCCTGCGGGGAACCATGGGGAACAGCGGGAACTTGCCCCGGGTGCGGCCAGGGCTCCAGCACCACTCCGCCGCAGGTCGGCGCAGCAACCGCCACCAAGAAACCCAAGCTTCCCAAGCTCATGTCACGGTGCTGTGAGTAGTGGCATCGACAAGAGGAACTGCGTCGCTGAAAATCCTGGGGTGACTGATGACGAGCTTGTCCTGGCCGTCCGTACGCATGTGGCCGACCGGGGGCTACCCGGCCCGGCATCTGCTGACGACGTCACCGCCTTCGAACGGTTGGTGGGGCATCCGATGCCCGATCTGTTGAAGCGGATCTATCTCGAAGTCGCCAACGGTGGCTTCGGACCGTGGGAAGTGGTGTCCGTGACCGAGACGGACGACTGGTTCAGCGACTGCTCAGACATCACTATGGCCTACCGCGGATTCGCCGCCCCCGATGACGTCCTTCCGTCGGGGATCGTCCCACTGATGGACCGAGGCTGCGCGATGTGGACGCTGATCGACTTCCGCACGGCCGACGGCCAGATGTGGGACTGGGACCCCAACCTGTGCTGCATCCGGCATGCCCCTGCACCGATCGGACAATCACTCGCGCAGTGGCTCACCGACTGGTTGCGGGGCAAGGCGCACGAGGGCCCCTACCCGGATCGCGTATCGGCCGCCTCCGACTGTCGCAACTCGTGAGGCCGGAGGGGCCCCGTCTCAGTTTCCGTCTCATTCATCGGGGTTCACGGCCGTTCAGATGAGACCACAGGCCCGGTGGGACAAGGAGCCGCGCCATCCATGAACGCAGGTGAATGCCCCTGAACCTAGCCCAGGACCCCACCACCACAGTTGGAAAGCGAGTTGGGTGGTGTGCGCCGAGGAAGAAGCAGGACGATGCCGATGTCAGACGCCGATGAGAGTGTGTCGGCCATGGAGACACCCATTGCCCCTGAAAGCGGGAATGAGGAGCACACTGTCATCGCACACTTCCGGCTCGCCAGTGGCGGTTTCGGCGAGGCCGACCAGCGGGAGCTGGTCTACGAAGCCTTGCAGGCGATGGCGGCCGCGACCGAGGCAGCCGACGTCGGGGAGGTTGACGGCAACGAGTTCGGTGAGGGCGAAGTAGTCGTGTACGCCTATGGACCGGATGCCGATGCTCTCTTCAAGGTCATGGAGCCGACTCTGCGCGGTCTGCCGTTCCGGCCGGCGCACGTCGTTCTCAGGCGAGGCGACAGCGAGTCTCGACTGGACCTGTAAGCCCGGCCCAGCGGCCGTAAGGCGGAATCGGGCAAGATGGAGCCGAGGCGCACCACTTGCGCACCAGATCAGGCGGGGAACAGCGGGGAATCACGGTGAAAGCCGCCGAACCCGGCTGGGGCGCACCTCCAACGTTCGCCCAGGTCAGCGCCCGAACCGGCCCGGAACGATCGCAGCTTCCCAAGCTGAGAGCGCGAGTTCGATTCTCGTCACCCGCTCCATGATTAAGGCCCAGGTCAGAGACCCGGGCCTTTTTGCTGTCCGCTGTGATCAGTCGCCGCGTGCCAGATTCGTGCCAGAAAGCTGGTCGGGCGCCTTCTGTGTACGGGCGGCGGCACGAGCCTTCCGGACCGTCGCGTCCAGCCCGGCGGCGACCTCCTCTTGCCGCTCGTCGTCGGAGTGCTGGTAGATCAGCGCCGCCTTCTCCGAGGACTGCCCGGCACGGACCATGGTGTCCTTGAGCGTGGCCCCGGAGCGCGTCGACAACGTGTGCCCTGTGTGCCGGAGATCGTAGAAACGGAACCCCTCCGGCATGCCGACGATCTCACGCGCCTTCCGCCATTCCCTCCCGAAGGTGCTCCTCCGGAAGGGAACGCCCTTCTCCCCGACGAACAGCAGCCCGTCGGGGCCCGACTCGGCATAGCTCTCCAGGTGCCAGCGGAGCTCCCGGCGGAGGAACGCGGGAAGAATCACAGTCCTGGTTCCGGCCTCGGACTTGGTGTCGCCCTGAACCCGCCGCCCGTTCATCCGCTCCGGCTCGGCGATGCGGACATGGATACGAAGGTTGTCAAGGCGGCTCGCTCCAGTCTCCGCCCCGCTCCAGCCCGGCCAGCGCCCGTGCCGCGCGAACAGCATCAGCCACCTCGGTGCCAGCACAAGGGATACCTCGTGGCTGGGGTGCTTCCAACCAGCCTACGGCCCCCTGATGCTCGACCTCGCTCCGGGCACAACCCGCTTCGCCGACCTTCTGAATGGGCTCAGCAAACAATTGGTTCCTGTGCAATGGAGCCGGAGCGTAGCGCCTCTATAGCAGTTGAAATAGCTATAGCTCGGCAACTAGAGATTGAAATGCATACCAGTAGTGGATAGCCTTGCTCCCCTGCCCAAGATGCGAATGGCCGACTGGCGCAGTTTAGTGGAGTTATGGCAACAGCAGGGAACACCGGACCACCGGCCCAGCAGCAGGGCAGAGGCGCATTGATCGTAGGCTGGATACTGGCGATCTTGGGAGCTGCAGGAACATTGGTAACCGGCATGTTGGCTTTGCCGCAACTTGGCCAAGTCGAGCGGCAACTTGACCAAGTCGAGCGGCAACTTGAATTGAACAGGGAGGGCCAGATAACTGATCGGTTTAATGACGCCGTGCAAAATCTTGGGTCAGACAAAATGGGGGTCCGCCTTGGGGCAGTTCTTGCCTTGCAGAGAATTATGGAGGATTCAGAGCGCGATCAACCTGCCACCGTTCACGTGCTTGCTGGGTACATCCGCGAGAGTTCCCCTACTTCGGCAAAACACGAGGGCAGTCATATCCTGAAGCCGGACATACAAGCATCATTCGAAGTTCTCGCCAAGCGCGAAGACGGCGATGGAAAGCGCGTGATAATCGACCTTTCGGGTACAAGGCTAGGCGCATTGAGCGTAAGCGAAGCAGAGCTGAGCTACGGGCGTTTTGTATCGGTTGATTGGGCTGGTATTAAACTCCCGTCTGCGAACCTGGGAGAATCAGATCTATCTCGCGCGATGCTGAAGGAATCGCATCTTGAGGCTGCCGATTTGCGCAAGGCTGTCATGACTGGGGCGAATCTGAACGAAGCGGTATTGCATCAAGCAGACATGCGGGACACGGATTTGAGGGACACTGATCTGACCGGGGCAGACCTGTCCGAGGCAGATCTTCGTGGCGCCGATATTTATCCCGCGAGAATACCGAGAGCAGATCTAGCCAACGCCGACCTGCGCGACATTGATTTCACTGACGCCAACCTTAACGGTGCAGATTTCAGCGGTGCCGACCTGCGGGGGGCCAGTCTACTCAATGTCGATCTAAATCAGGTTACCATGGATTCGTCGACAAAATTGAAAAATGCTGAGATTGACGTAGAAGATCTGCGACTGGCTAAGGAACGGGTAGATGATATCTGATTTCGAATGCACTCACACCGCAGGTGGTGTCTAGCCATGGCCAAAAACTTGGCGCACGGGAAGCCCCGTGCCATATATCTCCTCCTCGGCGTGTTGGTGGTCGCGCCTTTCACGGCAGCTCCTTCGAACGCGCCCCCCTCAGAGCCGACAGAGCGAGTAGGCAAGTGCACGACGAACGGCCAAACGCTCTTCGTGCGCGTGCTATATAACCGAAAAGATCAAGAGCGCACCCGAATAAATGAAGTCAACTTCTGGCTCGAGAATAATACGGGGTCGAGTAGCCAGGTTAGCTTTTGGGTGGGCAATAGGCGCGGAAACTTGGTTAAATGGCCTTCAACTTGGGGCAAATGGCTAAGTCCGGCTACGATTAGCGGCACAGAGGGTGACGAAAAGCCGTACATTGTTCCCATTCGTGAGGCCTTTGAGGTGTCGGAGATAAACAAGACTCCAATGATTCACTTCATCGGGGACTTGGCGGGCGCATCGAAGTGCTCGGGCTCAGTCCAAGCGTACTGACCTGGCAGACTCGAATTAGGTCAGCCAATGAGCCCTTTCCAACCTCCCGCCTCGGCTGGGCGGTTGGCCTGACAGACGGATGAAGCCCCTGGTAGATGGGTTTTCGACCAAGAGAACCGTCTCCACCAGAGGCTTCGCATGCTTGTCTACCCGTCCGGCGTCGACGTGTCCAGCTCTGCCCTCCGCTTCCTCACCGCCCGGCTGAGGGAACATCGACGCGCTCTCGGCACCCGATGGCGGCGCCTGAGCGCGGGTCGGCAGGCCCTGCTCGCCCTCGCCCACCTCCGCAACGGTCAGCCCTATGCCCAGCTCGCGGCGGGGTTCGGGATCGGTACCACCACCGTCTACCGGTACGTCACCGAGGCCGTCGAACTCCTGGCCGCCCTCGCCCCAACGCTCGCCGAAGCAGTACGGGCCGCGTCCATGAAGGCGTACCTGATCCTGGACGGGACGCTGCTGCCGATCGACCGGATCGCCGCCGACCGCCCCTTCTACTCGGGCAAACACAAGAAGCACGGCATGAACGTGCAGGTCATAGCCGACCCGAAGGGACGTCTCCTCTGGGCTTCACCAGCCCTGGCCGGAGCCATCCACGACGTCCGGGCCGCACGCGAACACGGCATCATCGACGCCCTCGCCGAAGCCGGCATCAACTGCTGGGCGGACAAGGGCTACCAGGGCGCGGGCGGCACGGTCCGCCTCCCTTACCGCGGCCGATGGGACAGCCTTTCCGCCGGTCAGCAGGCCGTCAACCGGTCCCATGCGAAGGTCCGGGCCCTGGCCGAACAAGCCATCGCCACCCTCAAGACCTGGCGGCTCCTACGCAAGCTCCGCTGCTCGACGACCCGAATCACCAGCCTCGTTCAAGCCGTCCTCACCCTCCATCTGACCAGCTCAGACTGAGGATGGAAAAGGCTCAATACCTCTCAGGCACACTCGGCCAGTAGCGGACAAGCATGCACACCTGCGGATCACCGCAGCAGTTGAGCGGCACACCGGCCCAACGCCGAGCGCCCGCCCCAGTTGCTTCGTGACGAAGAGGTCTTCACTCAAGGTCTCACCGCCACGCTTCCGCCGGCGCGGCTTACTCTGGTCGACGGCATGGCAGCGTGGCTGAGACTGGTGAGGGTGCAGCGATGCACACGCGCGCCTGATCGATCGGCGCCCCACCATCGTGGCTGACTGTCGTCGGCTGAGGATCAGACACTCCCAGCACAGCTCCGCCAAGAGATGTACGAGGCGAAGGCCCCATGCCATTCGCGTGCCAGATTCTGCGGGGAACCACCGGGAACAGCGGGAACTCGCCCCGGGTGCGACCAGGACTCCAACACCGCTCCACCGCAGGTCAGCACAGCAACTGGCGTCAAAAACCCGAGCTTCCCAAGCTGAGAGCGCGAGTTCGATTCTCGTCACCCGCTCCATGATTAAGGCCCAGGTCAGCGGCCTGGGGTTTGTTTCTTGTCTAGACCACGTGGATGGCGGCGGCGAGTCCGAGAAATACCAGGGACTGAGTCCTCGGTAGCTCGGCAGCCATGAGATGGTCCGCTCGATCACCCACCTGCGACGACCCAGTCGTTCGCTGGACTCGAGCAGGGGCAGTCCGTTCGCGTCCGACAGGGTGCATCCCGGGACCCGGCTTGCCCCACCACCTCGTGCAGCCGGCCCCACACCCCGGCTCTGGCCAGATCAAGAAGCGGCGGTGGGCTGTCGACTTCCAGTATCAGTGCCTTCCGCGACAGCGAGCGCTTCTTCCCACTGTTCGGCCTGGCCACTCATGTGCCCGCGCGGGGCACAGGGCGCGGTTCACTCGACGGGGTTCTCGGCAAGCGTGTGGTCCAGGAGCGCGTTGGCATGGCGGTGCCTCAGGCCGTACTCGGTCCTGAGCCAGGAGGGGAGTTCTCGGCGGTCGCCCGCCACCCTGAACTCGAGCCGAGAGAGCGGGGCCCTGAACGTCACGCGTTTCAGCCGCGCCATGCTCATCACGATCGGCACCCTTCGAGCCACCGCCCCTTGGAGGTACTTCACTGGGCAGCTGCCTCGGGCGACTTCCAGGCGTGGCAGGACAGCAGACGGCCGCCGACGTCCAGGAGGCGATGGTGAGCCGCACTGGTATCGCACCACCACCACGTGGCCAAATAGCGATGGCCGAATCCTTGTCAGATGATCAACCTCCATCTACCTTTGCACGGGCGCCACTTATCTCACACTTACATGGCGACGTGGCGCCGAGGGCTTCACGTTTTCTTCCACCCTGAGCCCTCTGCCGTTCCCCAGGGCTGCCACCTCCCCACAGGGCAGCGTCACCGATGGAGAAACCCACTTCATGAACGCTTCGATGAAGCATGTCCTGCGCGCGTCAGGCATTGCGACGGCAGCTGCTGCGATGGTCATGGGCATGACAGTTTCGGCGAACGCCGCACAGTTCAACGGGATATGCGAGAGCAAGGAAGTGTGCATCTACCAGCACACTTACCTCGACGGCGGTTGGATCGACCACCAGTACGCGGACCCGAACTACATCAACAACACCTATACCGGCGGCGGCGTCCCGGACGTGGGGACCAACGACAGAACATCCTCGATCGACAGCTGGGACCAGAACTGGAAGGTCCGGTTCTTCGTCAACTCCTACTACGGCGGCTCGCGTCAGACCGTGGCGGAGTACGCACGGCTCAACACCGTTGAGTACAACGATGCGTACAGCTCCCACTGCTGGAACGACGGCGGTGTCAGCGGCTACAGCCAGTGCAGTTTCTGACGGGGACCTGAGCACGCACCGATGAGCGGGAGCCGCCTCCTCCCGCCCCTGTTCCCGGACCGTACATCGGTCCGGGAACACCCCGCCCCCTGCACCGCCCATCCTGAGAACGGATCGCCACCTTGGCCGCACCAAACCGCTCCCGCATCGCGCGCCTTCACCGGTCCTCACCGGTCGCCCTGGCGCTGGCTGCCCTCACACTCTCCGGCTGCGCCGACATCGCCCCGGTCGGGTCCGCCGCAGGCTCAGACCGGGACCCCATCACCATCGGTGCGGTCAGCACCATCACCAGCGCGCAGCAGCTGTCCTTCCCCCTGGATACCTACGAACTCACTCCTGCGCAGTCACGCCAGCTCGAACTCGCACAGGACCGGCTGGTTGTGACATGCATGACCGCGCAGGGCTTCCAGTGGGCCGCACCCGAACGTCCGGCTCTGGCCGAAGGCAACCGGCACGGCCGCAGGTACGGCATCCTCGACGAGGCGGAGGCACGGCGGACCGGCTACCACGGCGCGCCCCAGACCAGCCCGGGTGCCAAGGGGCGGGAGGCGGGGCAGGACAGCTCCGAAGCAGCCCAGAAGGCCGCGGGTGAGTGCGTGTTGAAGGCTCGGGCACAGCTCAGCGGCAAGAAGTCGATGGACAAGGCAGACACCACCACCGACATGTACGTCGAGCAGCTCATCGTGCAGGACGCGGAGCGGGCCGAGCAGGACCCCCAGGTTCTGAAGGCGTTCGCCAAGTGGAGCGACTGTATGAGCGAGGCCGGCTACGACTACAGCGACCCATGGGCTTCCAACAACGACCCGGAGTGGGGCAAGTCGGAGACGGCTACAGAACGCGAACGTCAGGTCGCGGCCGCCGACGCGGCCTGCAAGATCAGCACGAACCTGGCCGGCGTCTGGCTCGCGGTGGAGACCGCCTACCAGGAGCAGACGCTCGAGAAGAACGCGGAAGCGCTCGCCCAGGCGAAGAAGGACAACGAGGAGCGGGTCCGCAGGGCGGCGGACGCTCTCGGCAAGGGCTGAGCCTGCCGCGCGGTGTCCGTATCGATCCCCGAAGGCCGCCGCCAGGCGGAGAGGAACTCAGTGACAGGCCACGACACCACCCACTCGCCCCCACAGGACTCGTCGCCGCAGGCCACTGCCGGAGCCGGGATCGCGGGAGCGGGCGCCAAGAACGACGCGGCCACGGAGTCCGGGCGGCGTGCGGCTCGATCGCCGTTGGACCGCGGGCGCCGGCTGGTCGTCGCCGTCGTGGCCTCGGCAGTCCTGCTGACCGCCGCAGGTGCCGCCACGACCGCGCTGATCAAGTCGCCGGCACAGGCGGCGGCCGAGACCGCGCCCCCGCCCGCCGACGTCCTGACAGCGCCCGTGGAAAAGCGGGTCCTCACCTCGTCCGTCATCCTGCGCGGCACCGCGGTCGCCGGCCAGACCGTGGACGTCACGCCGTCGGGAGCAGGCGAGGGCAGCAGCCCCGTGGTGACCAAACTGCCGCTCAGCAGCGGCAGCAGCGTGCGTGCCGGCACACTGCTGGCCGAGGTGTCCGGCCGTCCCGTCATCGCCCTGCGCGGCACACTGCCCGTCTACCGCGATCTCAAGCCCGGATCCGAAGGGGCCGACGTCACGCAGCTGCAGCGATCACTCAGGGATCTGGGACACCCCACCGCGCCGGATCCACCCGGGGAGTTCGGGGCCGGGACCAAGACCGCCGTCACTTCGCTGTACCGGTCCCTCGGCTACGACCCTCTGCCCGCAGTCGCCGACGACGGCGCAGTGAAGTCGGCGCGGCAGCAGGTCACCGCCATGGAGCGGGCCCGGGACGACGCACAAGGGGCAGTGACTCGCGCCGAGGAGGGCGACGGCGGAAGTGGCGGCGGGACGGCGGCCGCGTCCGGCGAGGCGGACGCGGACCAGACCGCTGGGAAAGGCTCCGGCACCGCGACTGATGAAGGGGGCGATGCGTCAGCGCTCGACGAGCTCCGCACCCAGGTCGAGCGGGCGGAGGAGGATCTCGCCGAGGCGCGCGCCGCGCTGACCGCGGCGCTGGCGGCGGAGGGCCCCATGCTCCCCGCCTCCGAGGTGGTGTTCGTCAAGAGCGTGCCGGCCCGGGTGGACAGCCTGTCCGCGACGGTCGGCAGCACGGTGTCGGGACCGGTGATGAAGCTGTCGACGGGCGCCCTCGTGGTGCACGGTCGTCTTCAGTCGTTCCAGAAGGACCTGGTCCGGGCCGGGCAGAAGGTACGGATCCTGTCCGAACTGACCGGCGCGGAGTCGACCGCGACAGTGGCCTCCGTGGCCGACGAGATGTCCTCGGGACAGGACACCGTGGCCGAGCAGGACGCCGGCAAACAGGACGCGGCGAGCGGGCCGGGCCATCTGCTGGTCGTCAAACCCGACAAGCCACTGCCCTCGGATCTCGCCGGTCAGGACGTCCGCCTGACCGTCGAAGCGGCGTCCACCAGGAAAGCGGTCCTGGTTGTGCCGGTCACCGCGGTGTCCTCCGCGGCAGACGGCCGGACGGTCGTCACCGTGGTGTCCCGCAACGGCGTCCAGCGGCGTGTCGAGGTACGGCCGGGAACGACCGGGGACGGGTTCGTGGAGATCGTCCCGGTCGGTGGCGAGAAAGCACTCGGCGTAGGAGACAACGTGCTCACCGGTGTCCGGCGCTCCGGGACAGGCAGCGTGGAGACTGCCCGGTGAAGGCCGTGACGCGCGCCCGAAACCGTCTCGCCGGCCGCCGCCGAGGAACCGCGGCACACCTCGGCGAGGCACCGGAGACCGCCGCCCCCGAGGCGAGGCACGCACCGGTAATCGAGTTCCGCGGTGTCGGGCTGACCTACCCCGGCCCGCCACCCGTCACGGCCTTGCGGCCCTGCGAACTGACCATCAGCCGTGGGGACTTCGTCACTGTCGTCGGACCCTCGGGGTCAGGCAAGTCGACGTTCCTCAACATCGCCGGTCTGCTCGACGCACCCACCACGGGCAGCTACCTCCTGGACGGAATCGACACCGGTGCCCTCAAGGACTCCGAACGCACCGCGCTGCGAGGGCGACGTATCGGGTTCGTCTTCCAGTCCTTCCATCTGATGCAGCACCGCAGCGCCCGGGAGAATGTCGCTCTGGCCATGCTCTACGGCGCCGCCCCTCGTGCGGACCGCGGCCGTCGGGCCGACGAAGCGCTGCGTCGGGTGGGCCTGGCGCATCGGCTGGACGCGCTGCCCAGCCGGATGTCCGGCGGCGAGCGCCAGCGCGTCGCCATCGCCCGCGCCCTGGTCGCCCGGCCGTCGCTGCTGCTGTGCGACGAGCCCACCGGCAATCTGGACAGCAACAACGCCGCCACGGTGCTGCAGCTGCTGGAGGCACTGCACAGCGACGGCATGACCGTGGTTCTGATCACGCACGACCCCGAGGTGGCCGCCCGCGGCGTCCGGACGATCACCATCCGGGACGGTGTCCTGCATGAACTGCATACAGACGAGGGCGATGAACACGGCAGGCGCACCCGGGCCGACGAGCCACAGGAGCCCGCCGAGTGAGGGGGACCGGACGGTTGAGCAAAGCTGTACATCCGGGAAAGGGCGACCGGCACGGCAAGGCACGCCCAGGCATCGAGCTGACCTCCTTCGGCCTGCGCGACCTGGTGGCCGAAGCCCTCGCCGGCATACTCCAGCGCCCCGGGCGGGCGGCACTCACCGCCCTGGGTACCGTCCTGGGCGTCGGCGCGTTCGTTGCCGTTCTGGGGCTGACCGCCACTGCCTCCTCCCAGATCGACTCGCGGTTCAGTCTCCTGACCGCCACCGAGGTGACCATCGAGGACGTCGCCCGCGAACAGAACGAGTTCGCCGGGCCGGCCTTCCCCGAAGACGCAGGCGAGCGGATCGAGCATCTCAACGGCGTGGAGCACGCCGGGGTTCACTGGCCCGTACGTCCCAGCGAGGGACGACAGTTGTCCGTCCGGTCCTCGCCGGTCGCAGGCGCCACCGGCGAGAAGACCGATGTAGTGGCCGCCGCTCCGGGAGCCCTGCTCGCCGCCGTTCCCCATCTCGCACAGGGGCGGCTGTACGACGCGTACCACGCCAACGCCCGCGCGCGGGTCGTCATCCTCAGCAGCAGCGTCGCGGACCGGCTGGGGATCACCACGTTGGAAGCGCAGCCTGCCGTGTTCATCGGGGAACACCCGTTCACCGTCATCGGCATCGTCGATGACGTCCAGCGCAAACCCGATCTCCTGCTTTCGGTACTCGTCCCGCACACCACCGCCGAACAGCTGTGGGGCACGCCGACGGAGGAGGCGGAGATGCTCATCGCCACCCGTATCGGCGCGGCCGTCCAGATCGCCGACGAGGCGCCGACGGCGCTGCGACCGGATCACCCCGAGTACCTCAGGGCCATAGCGCCGCCCGATCCCAGGAAACTGCGCTCCTCGGTCACCTCCGATCTGGACGAGCTGTTTCTCCTCTTGGCCTCCATCTGCCTGGTGATCGGGGCTGTCGGCATCGCCAACACCACCCTGGTCGCCGTCCTGGAGCGCACCGGGGAGATCGGCCTGCGTCGTGCGGTGGGAGCCCGCAGCAGGCATGTCGCTTCCCAGTTCCTCACCGAGTCCGGTGCCCTGGGTGCGCTCGGAGGCCTGGTGGGGACCAGCATCGGTACCCTCGTGGTCGTCGTGGTCGCCGTGGCCCGGGACTGGACGCCCGTGATCCACACCGGCACCATCGCCGCTGCCCCGGCGATCGGCCTGATGACCGGGCTTCTGGCGGGTCTCTATCCGGCTCTGCGTGCAGCCCGTATCCAGCCGGTCGAGGCCCTGCGTCGCTGAGCGGCACCGACACTGCCCGAATGGCCCGCGTCCGCCACGCCGGAAAGAGTGGCGCGGATGACCTCATCGCTGCCGGCCACCGGCCGTCCCTCCGCTTCTCGGGCCGACTCCGGCTGCGCAGGTGCGGCGGCGGCTCGGGCTCAAGGGTCCATACCGCCGCGGTCGTCCCGCCCCTTCCCCGAACTTCCGTGCCGCCGGACCCGCCCCCCTGCCGGCGGCAACATTCCTGCGGTGAGTCGGGAACCTCCGGGCGCCCGACAGCGTTCGTGTCACTGACGGCCGCATGAGCCGAGCCGTCGGCTCATAGTGTCCAACTGCTGGTTCCGTACGACGACTTGACCGGGGGGCAAGAGGCGTGCAGCAGTACCGCGCGCACCCCACGCGCCCAGCCGCCGTCGTGCTCTCCGCGCTGCTCGCGGTCCTGAGCTTCCTCCTTCCGGTTTCGGCAAAGTCGGCGCCGGCGTCCCGCCCGTCCTCGACGGGCACGGCCGCGACGGCGACCGCGCAGGCGTCCGTGACCGCCGACGCGCAGCGGCCCGTCACCGTGGCGCACCCCGTGCTCGGCCACGCCGACGCCGTGCCGTACCAGCACCACGGCTTCGTGGACCCTGGCGCCGGGGACGCAGCCCCGCACCGCGCTGTCGGCGGCCCCGCCGTGGCCGTGACCGCCGCGGCCGCGGGAGCGAGTCGGGGCGCCCACACGTATCGCCCGCGCGGCCCGCCGTCCCGATGGAGCACCGAAGTCCGTATCGACGCCTGACCGTTCGCCTCCGCGCCCGGGGCAGACGTCGACTCCGTCTGCCTGCCCATCGTGGAGAACTCATGTCTCGCGCGCCCATGTGGCGGGCGATCGTCGCCCTAGGTGTGATCGCCGCCTCGCTCTTCTTCGCTCTCACCCAGTCCGCCCGCCTCGGCCTCGACCTGCGCGGCGGCACCCAGATCGTCCTGGAGACCAAGGACTCACCCGTCGTCAAGGCCGATGCCGAATCGACCCAGCGGGCCCTGGAGGTGCTCCGCCAGCGGGTCGACGCGCTCGGCGTGTCCGAGCCGACCCTCTACCGGTCCGGACAGCAGCGGATCTTCGTCGAGCTGCCCGGCGTGCAGGACCCGCGCGAGGCCGCCGAAGTCATCGGACGTACCGCGCAGTTGACCGTCCACCCGGTGCGGGGCGTGACGGACCAGCAGGACACAGGCAAGGGGAGGCCGGCCCAGGACGGCTCGCGCATCCTCGCCGACCCCGACCAAAAGGGGGCGTTCCTCAAGCTCGGGCCCACCGCCCTCACCGGCGAAGGCGTCAAGGACGCCGAGGCGGTGCTCGACCAGCAGACGATGTCGGGCTGGATGGTCAACCTCACCTTCCGCGGGCAGGCAGGCAAGGACTGGGCACGGGTCACCGGGGCGGCGGCCTGTGCCCCGCAGGGCGCCCCCGAGCGGCGCGTCGCCATCGTCCTGGACGGCAAGGTCCTCTCGGCGCCCGGCGTCAACGCGGATGTGGCGTGCGAGGTCGGCATCTCCGGCGGCTCCACGCAGATCACCGGCGGCTTCGACCGGGAAGAGGCCCGCGAGCTGGCCGCGCTCGTCAAAGGCGGTGCGCTGCCGGTGCCCGTGGACGTCGTGGAGCAGCGCACCGTCGGCCCCACGCTCGGTGCCGACGCCATCGCCGCCAGCACCCAGGCCGCGATCATCGGGCTCGCCCTGACGGCGCTGTTCATCCTCGTCGTCTACCGGCTGCTCGGCGCCCTCGCCACCATCGCGCTCGCGCTGTACGGGCTGATCTCCTACGCCGCACTGGTCGCCCTGGGCGCGACCCTGACACTGCCCGGACTCGCCGGTTTCGTCCTGGCGATCGGCATGGCGGTGGACGCGAACGTGCTGGTCTTCGAGCGTGCCCGCGAGGAGTATCTGGGAGCCCGCGCCCTGAAGTCGGCCTCGGCGCGCCTGGACAAGCCACTGCGCACCGGCTTCTCCAAGACCTGGAGCGCGGTCGTCGACTCGAATGTGACCACGCTGCTCGCGGCCGGGCTGCTCTTCTTCTTCGCCACCGGACCCGTCAAGGGCTTCGGCGTCACGCTTTCCATCGGTGTCCTCGTCTCGATGATCTCGGCCCTGGTGATCACCCGGGTCCTCGCCGACCTCGCGATCCGGCGCCGCTTCGTGCGCAACCGGCCCGGCCTCACCGGGATCACCTCCACCGGCCGGGTGCGTACCTGGCTCGCGCACCGCAAACCCCGCCTGGTGCACCACCGGCGCCGCTGGCTCGGCGTCAGCGCGCTGCTGATCGTGGTCGCCGTCGCGGGAATCGGCCTGCGCGGCCTGGAGTTCGGGGTGGAGTTCACCGGCGGGCGCCTGGTGGAGTACAGCACCAGCGGGCCCGTGGACGTGGATGCGGCGCGCACGGCGGTCGCGGACGCCGGGTTCCCGCGCGCGGTGGTGCAGGAGTCGGGGGACGGGGACATCTCGGTACGCACCGGTGAGCTGAGCAACGACCAGCAGCACACGATCAAGACGGCGCTGGCGAAGGAGGGCGGCGAGGTCACCGTCGAGCGGGACGAGCTGATCGGCCCGAGCCTCGGCGACGAACTGCGCCGGAACGCGCTCATCGCGCTCGGCATCGCCGTCGCGGCCCAGCTGATCTACCTCAGCGTGCGGTTCCGATGGACGTTCGCCACCGCGGCGGTCACGGCCATGGTGCACGACGTGCTGCTCGTGGTGGGCCTGTTCGCCTGGCTCGGCAAGCCCGTCGACAGCGTCTTCCTGGCAGCCCTGCTCACGGTCATCGGGTACTCCGTCAATGACACCGTCGTCGTCTTCGACCGGGTGCGCGAGGCGCGCCGCCGCGATCCGGCGGCGGACCTGGAGGCCACCGCGAACGAGGCCGTCATCCAGACGCTGCCGCGCACGGTGAACACCGGTATGGGCGCGCTGTTCATCCTGGCGGCGCTGGCCGTGCTCGGCGGTGACTCGCTCGCGGACTTCTCCGTGGCGCTGATCGCCGGCGTGGTGATCGGTATGGCGTCTTCGGTGTTCACCGCCGTGCCGATCGCCGTGCAGTTGGAGGGCAGCCACCCGGCGCCGCCGGTGCGCCCCAGGCGCGGCGAGGACAGGGGGGCGCGCAGTCCGCTGGAGCGACGCGGGCGGGCGCGGGACTCAGGCGCTGTGGTGTAGGCGCGCGGAGGCTCGGGGGGGGGTCGGGGGAGGACGCGGTTGGCTGAGCGCATCCTCCCCCCTCCGCCGATCCGGCTGTGCAACGTGCAGTGGTTTCCAGACGAAGCCACGTTCCGGTCCCACCGCCTTTGGATGGGTACCGGTCGACGACCGCGCCCCGCACGTCCGCTCCGGACAGTACGGCGGGAGGAGGGCTCAGTCCGCGACGCAGGGAACGCAATGTACGCAAGTACCCCGGATTGTTGCCGTTCACATCCTTGTCGGCCGGTGATCGCTACGGCACGGTTGGCGCCGATGAAGCGAGGACGCCGGAAGGACTGACACGGCTCGGTCGGCGAACCGAGCGCATGGTTTCGGGGCAGGTCCGGCATCCGTTGCGGTATCCCCCGCTGTCGAGCGTCTTCGTCACCGGCATCGGCCCCCATCCACGGGCCGGCAGTACGCGTGCGGCCACAAGCCCTCTATGCCGCGCTCTCCACTTTCCGCGCCACTCCTCGCCGAAGAGCCCTCATGGACACTCTCACTCCCTTCCCCGATCAAGACCCTCCCGCGGCTGCCGCGCTCTATCTCAGCGCTCTCGACCATGAACGCCGCTACTCATCAGCGGAGTTGCGACAGGCCGTCTCCCGCACCCATGCGGCCGTCGGCCAACCGGCCGCGCTCCTGGACCAATACCTTCGGTCCGTTCAGGGGCCTCGGACCGCCGAGCCGGATGTCCGGGCCGCACGAAGATCCTGGGCCCTTCGCATGGCCCGGCACCTGGCTCTCGACGACGGCCCGTCCCTGGCCGGGGCTGCGGGGCAGCCGGCCTGGGCAGAGCCGACCACGGCCTTCTCCGAGCCGCCCCCGCGCCTGCATGCGACGCCACCGTCCGATCAGGCGGACCCGGCGCCCTTCCCCGTCTCAGGTCAGACCGTGACGCTGCGCGAACTGCGTGCCGCACGCCGCCGCCCCGCCCTGGTCACCGCCGCGGTCGTCGGCGCTCAGATGGCCGGTGTCGTCCTGGCCAACGAGGCGCCCGGTCTCATGGCGGTCTCCTGGGCGGGTCCGCTGAACATCGGGCTCACCCTGGTCCTGGTGCAACTGGTGATCACCGGCGTGGCGGTCCTGTGGTACATGCGGTACGCGCGCAACCTGCTGGAGCCGATGACGGAACGTCACAACTCGTCCCGCACAGGGCACTTGGAGAGCCGCCGATGAATTCCGTTCTCGCGCTCTCAGGTCCCGGCGGAGCCTTTCCCGTTCTTGCCGTCTTCGGCCTCTGCATCGTCCTGACGCTGTTTCTGTCGATCGGCTCGATCCTCCCGGAGGAGGACGAACTGAGGGGGTTCTACCTCGGTCAGCGGCGGCTGCTGTCCGTCGTCAACGGGCTGGCGATCTTCGGTGCCTACATGTCCGCGGCAGGGATGCTGGGCAATCCCGGTCTCATCGCGCTCACCGGTTACGACGGCATCGCCTATGTGCTGGCGCCGATGGTCGCCTGGTCTCTCCTGGTGCTGTTGGTCGCCCAGCCGTACCACAGCACCTCACGGTTCACCATCGGCGACTCCCTGGCCCTGCGACTGCACGCCCGGCCCGCGCACCTGGCGGCGGGCATCACGAGCGTGGTCGTCTGCCTGCTGTATCTGACCGCTCAGCTCGTCGGCGCCGGGGCGCTGTCGGCGACGGTCCTCGGCATCGACGGCGACGGCGCCCAGCGGGTCGTCGTGGCCGGACTCGGACTGCTGATGGTGCTCTACGTCCTCATCGGCGGTATGCGGGCGGCCACCCTGGTGCAGAGCATCAAAGCCGTGGTCCTCCTCGCCACGGGTCTGGTCGTCGTGCTCGCGGTCCTGTCGGAGTTCGGCTGGAGCCCCGCGCGTCTGCTGGATGCGGCCGTCGTGCACAGCGGCTTCGGCCAGCCCTTCCTGGAACCGGGCATTCGCTTCCACGACCGCACCAGCAAGATCGACCAGATCAGCCTGCAACTGGCGTTCGTGCTCGGAGCGGCCGCCCTGCCGCACGTCCTGATGCGGATCGGCACGGTCTCCAGCGGGCGCAGAGCCCGCAAGTCGGCGGCATGGGCGGCCGGCATGGTCATCGTCTTCACCCTGTTCGAGATACTGACGGGCCTGGGCTCCGCAGCGCTCATCGGCACGGAGGCCATCGCCGCGGACGCGGCCTCCGGCAACACGGCCGTGCTTCTGCTGGCCGAGCGCCTGGGTGGCTCGTTCCTGCTGACCGTGGTCTCCAGCGTCGCCTTCGTCACGATCATGGCGGTCGTCGCCGCGCTCACACTCACCGCGGCGGCGGCCGTGGCCCATGACATCTACGGGGCCACGATCATGCGGGGCAGAGCGTCCGAGAAGAGCGAACTCCTGGTGGCACGGCTGGGCGTAGTGCTGATCGGCGTGGCCGCGATCGCCCTGTCGATGATCGCCCAGCACCTCAACATCGCCTTCCTGGTCAGCCTCGCCTTCGCCATCGCGGCCTCCGCGCTCCTGCCCGCCCTGCTGTTCAACCTGTGGTGGAAGGGCTTCACGACCAGGGGAGCGGTCTGGAGCATCTACGGCGGCCTGCTCGTCGCCGTACTGCTGACGACGCTGTCCCCGGCGGTCTCGGGGAACCCCACTGCGCTGCTGCCGGGCCTGGACTTCGCGATCTTCCCCCTGCGGAACCCCGGTCTCATCTCCATTCCCGTGGGATTCCTGCTCGGCTGGGCCGGCTCGGTAAGCGACCGGCGCCAGCCGGGCGGGGCCGACTACACGGAGACCGAAGTCCGCGTTCTCACCGACGCAGGCGCCACACGCCGCAGCGGCTGACCCCGTGTGGCAGGGCAGTTGACCCAGTGGAGAGGCCAGGGCCCGTATCCGCCCACCGGCGAGACGGCGCCCTGGCCGCACCAGGCGGGACTGCGGCCGGGCGGCTGCCGTGCGTCTCGCCCGCGCCGCCCGGCCGTGTGCACGACCTGACCACGCCCCGTACCCACCGGGTCAACCGGATCGGCGGACGCCAAGGCGACGGTGACTGGCCGCTGGTGCGCGGTGCCACTTCAAGCGGCCGTTCCGGCTGCGACCTGGTGCGGATCCAGTCCCGCCGGGGCGTCCTGACCCGTGCCTTGCCGGTCTTGCGGAGCTGCGGGCCGCCGTGGCAGAGGACCAGGTCCTGGACGGATCTCCACCCGCACCGGCTCGCCCCGTCGGCCTCGGCCGCGAGGTGCTCGTGACCGACAGGAAGTCGCGATGGTGCCCTGCACCAGCTGTACGCGGCGACCGCGCCCGGACATCCCACGACGGTCCGTCCGGACCGCGCAGCCGAGGGCCCGCAGACCGCAGGGGCTCCCCGACAGGCCGGTGGAGATACCGACCTGTCGGAGACACTTGCGGTCAGGCGAGGTTCTTGGTGAAGAACTCGTCGAGCTTGTCGAAGGGGATGAGGTCCTTGCGGTCGTACAGGTCGACGTGGTCCGCGCCCGGGACGACGACGAGGTCGATGCTGTCGGGGGCCGTCTTCTGGACGTCCTCGGAGTAGTAGAGGGAGTGCGCTTCGGCGCCGGCCACCAGGAGGGCCTTGCGGGGTGCCAGCATGTCGAGGTTCGTCATCTGCCGGAAGGCGAAGAACGACATCGGCGTGGTCGCGGTCCACGCGGTGGTGGAGTTGATCGAGCGCGGGTGGTAGCCGCGCTCGGTGCGGTAGTAGTCGAAGAAGATCTTCGTGATCGGGTCGGCGTCCGCCGGGAGGGTCTTGGGCAGGACGCGGTTGGAGGGGGCGACGTCGCCGTTCTCGTCGAAGGGCACCTCGTGGGATCCCCGCGCGTGGGTGCCGTTCTCGGCGTCGGTCCAGCGCTGCCGGCTGAGGTAGTCGACGACCTTCTGGCGCTGCTCACGCGTGTAGGAGTCCTGGTGGCCGCGGGACATGCTGCGCGACATGTCGTACATCGCGGACGTGGCGACCGCCTTGATACGGCTGTCCGCGGCCGCCGCGGTGAGCGCCATACCGCTCAGGCCGCAGATGGCCTGCATGCCGATCCGCTCGCGGTCGACGACCTTCTGCAGGCCGAGGAAGTCGACGGCGGCGCTGAAGTCCTCGGTGTAGATGTCCGGCGAGCCCACGTCGCGCACCGTACCGCCGCTCTCCCCGGTGAAGGAGGGGTCGAAGGCGAGGGCGACGTAGCCGCGCCGGGCGAACTCGTTGGCGTAGAGCCCCGAGGACTGTTCCTTGACCGCGCCGAACGGGCCGCTGAGGGCCAGGGCGGGCAGCTTGCCGCTGGCGTTCTTCGGTACGTAGAGGTCCGCGGCGACCGTGATGCCGTAGCGGTTCTTGAACCGCACCGAGGTCCGCGTGACGTTCTTGTCCAACGCGAAGGTGTAGCCGCCCTTGGCCGTGGCCTTGCCCTGTCCTGCGGCGCCCGCGGCGCGGCCGGTCTCCTCGCCGAAGGCGGGCAGAGCCGTGGCGGTGGCGGCGGTGGCGGCGGCGCCGGTGGCGGCGATCAGGCCGAGCGCTTTGCGACGTTCCATGGAGTGGACACCTCATATTCGATCGGTGGGGGAGAGGGCGCGCTGGTCGGTGCTGTCGTGACCAGGCGCGATTCCAGAGAACCTGTTCTGCGCCAGGCGTGGCAGGTCGGGTTTATGGGGGGTACAAGCTCAACCCCCCACCGCGCGCGGGGTGTGCGGCGTAGCGCGGAAGGCATGCCACACCGACACCTCGCGGCCCCCGGCGCCGCGTCGATCCCCTTGTCGCCGGGCAGGGGTCAGGGGTTGATGAGGACCTTGAGGGTGTTGCGGTCGGCCATGTCCTGGTAGCCGGCCGGGACGCCGTCGAGGGTGGTGGTGGCGTCGAAGACCTTCCCGGGCTCGATGGTGCCGTCGAGGATGTCGGGCATCAGTTCCTCGATGTAGGCGCGTACGGGGGCGGGGCCGCCGGCGAGGCGGATGTTGTGGCCGAAGAGGCTGCCGAAGCCGACGGGGGCGTCCTCGTACTGGGGGACGCCGACACGGCTGATGGCGCCGCCGTGGCGCACGATGCCGAGGGACTGTTCGTAGGCCGGCATGTTGCCGACGCATTCGAGGACCACGTGCGTGCCGTCGCCGCCGGTGAGTTCCCGGACGGTTTCGATGCCTTCCTCGCCGCGGGCGGAGACGACGTCGGTGGCGCCGAACTCGCGGCCGAGGTCGGTGCGCGCCCGGTGGCGGCCCATGAGGATGATCTGTTCGGCGCCCAGGCGCTTGGCCGAGAGCACCGCCATCAGGCCGACGGCGCCGTCGCCGATCACGGTGACGCGGGTGCGCTCGCTGACGCCGCCCACGACGGCGGCGTGGTAGCCGGTGCCGAGCACGTCCGAGAGCGTCAGCAGGGACGGGATGAGCGCGGAGTCCGGGGCAACGGGGAGCTTGACGAGGGTGCCGTCGGCGAGCGGGACGCGGGCCGCTTCGGCCTGGCCGCCCTCCTCCGGCTCGCCGTCCCAGAAGTTCGCCTGCGGGTGGGCGCAGGAGGTGTGCAGACCCTCGCGGCAGAACGGGCACGTGTTGTCGGAGATGGCGAACGGGGCGACGACCAGGTCACCGCGCTTGACGGTGGTCACCTCCGAGCCGGTGTCCTCGACGACGCCGATGAACTCGTGGCCCATCCGGGCCGGTCCGTCCTCCGGCTTCATCGAGCCGTACGGCCACAGGTCGCTGCCGCAGATGCAGGAACTGGTGATGCGGACCAGGGCGTCGGTGGGCAGCTTGACGACGGAGTCGGGGACGTTCTCGACGCGGACGTCGCCGGCGCCGTACATGAGGGTCGCGCGCATGAGTGCTCTCCGGTGCGGTAGTGCGGGTTCGAGGGAATTCGAGGGAAAGGGACCGGTCAGGGCGGTGGGGCCGGGCTGGCTCAAGCCTGGTCGGCATGAACGGTGGCCGCACTGCGGGCGACCGGGCCAGGTGAACCGGCGCGGTGGTCCCGTGGCAGGGCGAGGGCGATGGTGGGGATCAGGGTCAGGGCGGCGACGGCAGTCCCGACGACGGCGGGGCCGATGGCGCCCAGGCCGGTGTCGAGGGTGCGGCCGGCGAGCCAGGAGCCGATCGCGGTGCCGAGGTTGAACGCCGAGACGGTCAGGGCCGAGGCCAGGGTGGGTGCCTTGCCGGCGTAACGGACGGCCAGGGCCATGAGGACCGGGTTGGCGCCCAGGCCGAAGAAGCCCAACAGGGCGACCAGGACGATGGTCGCGGGGGCCGAGTCGGCCAACAGGACGACTGCCAGCAGGAGAAGGGTGGCGCCCGTGGCGGCGGTGAGGGTCACCATGTGCGGGCGGCGGTCACCCAGACGGCCTCCCACGATCGAGCCGACGAGGGCGCCGAGGCCGAAGCCGACGAGGACCAGCGGCACCAGTCCGGCCGCGAGGCCCGACCGGTCGGTCAGCAGGGGTGCGATGTAGGAGTACGCGGCCAGAACGCCGCCGGTGGTGGTCGCGCAGGCGGCCAGCACCAGCCACAGACGGCCCGAGCGCAGCGCGGTCAGCTCCGCGCGGATCGATCCCGTGTGTTGGGCGGGCCCGTCGTGCGGGACGCTGCGGGCGATCAGGACGATGGCGGCCGCGGAGAGGGCCGCGAGGGCCCAGAACGGTCCGCGCCAGCCCATGAGCTGTCCGGCGAACGCGCCCAGCGGTACGCCGACGACGTTGGCGAGCATGGCACCGGCCCCGACGAGCCCGAGGGCGCGGGCGCTCGCCGCCGGGCCCGCGGCGCGAGTGGCGGCCACGTTGGCCACGGCCCAGAACGCTCCGGTGGCGATCGCGGTCAGGAACCGTGCGGCGAGCAGCAGAGTGAAGCTGGAGCCGACGGCGACGACCACGTGCCCGAGGGCGAAGACGCCCAGGGCGAGCATCAGGGTCAGCCGCGCGGGCAGCCGCAGCGTGAGCATCGCCGTCAACGGCGCTCCGACGATCATCCCGACCGCGAAGACGGTGATCATCAGGCCGGTCCGGGCGACGCTGACCTGCAGGTCTCCCGCGATCTCGGGCAGCAGGCCGGCTACCACGAACTCGGTGGTGCCCATCAGGAACGTGCCCAGCGCGAGCACATGGACGACGAGCGGAAGCCGGGCAGAAGCCGGCCGCGACTGGTCGGCCTGGACACCGTCGAGGGCGTGGAGGGTTGCTCCTCGCGTACTCAAGGTTCATCTCCGTGGGGGTCGTGATCGGGTTACGTGTCCCAGGAGACCGGCATCTGCGCGGGCGGAGAAGGTCGCGTTTATAGGGGGTACAAGCTCAACCTCCCTCAGCGGCGGCTGCTGGCTACCGTGGAACGCATGGACCACCGAAGTGACCACAGAGCGGAGATCCGGGACTTCCTCGCCAGCCGCCGCGCCAAGATCACCCCGGAGCAGGCCGGGATGCCCACCAGCGGCCGGCGCCGGGTGCCCGGGCTGCGGCGCGAAGAGGTCGCCGTACTGGCCGGCGTGAGCACCGAGTGGTACACCCGCCTGGAGAAGGGCCACATCAGCGGCGTCTCCGAGGACGTGCTCGCCGCGGTCGCCCAGGCCCTGCAACTGGACGAGGACGAACGCACCTACCTGTTCGACCTGGCCCGGGCCGCCCGCCCCGCCGCACGCACACCGTCCCGCCGCAAGGACGTCGCGGTCCCGCCCCGCGTCCAGTGGCTGCTCGACTCGATGACGCTGTCCTCCGCCTTCGTGCGCAACGGCCGACAGGACGTCGTCGCCAGCAACCCGCTGGCCCGGGCCCTGCACGCGCCGCTCTTCGAAAGCGAGACCACCGACAAGCGCGGCCGGCCCAATGTCGCCCGCTACATCTTCCTCGATCCGGGTGCCCGGCAGTTCTTCGTCGACTGGGAGGCCGCCGCCGCCGTCACCGCCGCGCTGCTCCGCGCGGAAGCCGGACGCGAACCCCACGACCGGGCCCTGCGCGAACTCATCGGCGAACTGTCCACCCTCAGTCCCGACTTCCGCGGCCAATGGGCCGCGCACGACGTCCGCATCCGCCACGACGGCATCAAACGGCTGTGGCACCCCGAGGTCGGTGCCCTGGAGCTGACCTACCAGTCCCTGGACCTGCCGTTGTCCCACCGGGCCATGCACGACCTGACCCTCTACACCGCCGAACCGGGCACCCCCTCCGAAGACCGACTCAAGCTCCTGGCCAGCCTGGCAGCAACCCAGCCCCAGGTAGCAGCGCCCGCTGAACAGCCGCACCAAGCCGCACCGTCAACGCTCACACGCCGATCCGGCACCGGCGAAAACCGCCCACCCGCGTCGTGAAGCTCCTGCGGTCCGCTAACGAACGTCCACGAAGTCACCCGTCGCCTTGACGCCCCGGGTTGTCATGGTGCTTCTGAATTCATACCGCCAGTAGCGGTCCGCGGTTGCGGTGACCTTCGCGGTGGCTACCCCGGTGGAGTTCGTGGTGGTGTAGCCCAGAGACTCGTAGTAGTCGGTGCCCGGTCGGCGGAACTCGAGGTAAGCGCGCTGGTTCGTGTAGCCGCGGTAGTCGTGGGTGTCCCAGTTGGCCCGGGTGAGTTTGCCCGTGACGGTGATGGTGCCGCCCTTGGCGACCGGCTCGGGAGAAGCGTTGGCGGTCAGCTTGGCGTAACGCTTCATGAAGAAGGTGGTGTGGCCGTCCGCCTTCACGTAGTCCCCGTCGTTGGCGTGGGCTTCGACGTAGACCTTCCAGATGCCGGCCAGCGAGTTCTTCAGATCACGCCGAGGGTCGATCGTGTAGTGCTTGGTGCAGACGGAAGTGGTTCCGTCCGCTGTGCACACCGGCGCCGCTTCACTGGACTTCAGGACCGCGTCGGCGTTGCTGCGGCTGCTTCCGTGGTAGAGCGTGAAGTCCGCGGACTTGATGCCCGAATCGTCGCCGGCCGTCAGCTTGACGGTGATCGTCCTTGGGTCGGTGATGCCCAGGACGACGTCGTTGCCCGAGCCGCCCCCGCCGGTGATCCGGAAGTCGCCCACATCAGCGTTGCCCACTACCTCGTCCGCCTGCGCACCTGGAGTGAGCAGGGCGGCTATGGCCAGAGAACCGAGCAGGGCAGAGCCGATCGTCAATCTACGCATTGAGTCCCCGAAGGGTTGGGCCCGCCTCTTCAGCAGGCCGCCTATAAGTTCCGGCAGTGTACGCACCGGCGGTCAGGGGCTGGAGACAGGCCTCCGGCACGGGCCTCGAGGTGACCTGAAAGAAGTTCCCGGCCTGTGGCAACCCTGTGCGGGGCCTGTGGCGACAAGGAAGCGGATCCGGCCAGTTCCCGTGGCCGGGATCCGGCTTTCGTCTGGTGAACAGCGTGCAAGGAGAACCTCGCCCCCATGAACAACCCCACGAACGGCGGGCGCCGCGGGCGTCATCGCCGTCGCTGGACCGCCACCGGTCTGCTGCTCGGCGTGCCCGCCATCGTCGTGCCGTATCTGCTGTTCGCCCAGGAGGACTCGCAGGCCGCGACGGTCGACGGCGATGCCTACTACCGGCTGGTTTCCGTGCGCAGCGGCAAGGTGCTGGACGTCAACGGCTTCTCCACCGCCGACGGCACCCGTATCCAGCAGTGGACCGACCAGAACACCGCCAACCAGCAGTGGAGGCTGCGACCCACCGGGGACGGCTACTACGAGCTGGTGAACCGCAACAGCGGCAAAGTGCTGGGCATCGCAGGCAATTCGGCGGCTGAGGCGGCCGCCGCCGAGCAGCAGACCGACAGTTCCTCCGCCTCCCAGGAGTGGCGGATCGACGAGGTGAGCGGCTCCGACGCCGTCACCTTCACCTCCCGCAGGAGCGGCCAGGTCCTGGATGTTTCCGGAGGCTCCACTGCCGAGGGCGCGGCAGTCGTCCAGTATCCGAGCCGGGGCAGCACCAACCAGCAGTGGAAGCTGGTGAAGGCGGCCGAGGCCCGGGTGGCCGGGACCGGCGGAGCGCAGACCACGGCCGCGGCCGGGCCGTATGTGTGGAAGAACGCCCAGGTGGTGGGCGGCGGTTACGTCACCGGGCTGGTGTTCAACCAGCGGGAGAAGGGTCTGCTGTACGCGCGCACCGACATGGGCGGGGCCTACCGCTGGGACACCGCGGCCGAGCAGTGGATCCCGCTCACCGACTGGCTCGGCGAGAAGGACTGGAACCTGCTGGGCATCGACTCGGTGGCCACCGACCCCGTCGACCCCAAGCGGCTCTACCTCGCGGCGGGCACCTACACCAACGAGTGGGCCGGTAACGGCGCGCTCCTGCGCTCCACCGACCGGGGCCGCACCTTCAAGCGCACCGATCTGCCGTTCAAGCTGGGCGGCAACGAGGACGGCCGCGGTGCGGGCGAACGGCTGGCGATCAACCCGGCGGACAACGGCACCCTGCTGCTCGGCACCCGCAAGAACGGCCTGTGGCGCAGCACCGACCACGGCGTGACATGGAGTCAGGTCTCCTCGTTCCCCGTCAAGGACGGGGCGAGCAGCGGCGCGGGCATCTCCTTCGTGACGTACGGCCCGGCCGGCAGCAGGACGATCTACGTCGGCGTCAACGACAAGTCCACCTCCCTGTACCGCTCGACCGACGGCGGGAGCACCTGGCAGGCCGTCTCCGGGCAGCCCACCGGCCAGCTGCCGCAGCACGGCGTGCTTTCCGGTGACGGCTCGCTGTACCTGACGTACACCAACGCCCTCGGACCCAACGGCGTGACGGCGGGCTCGGTGTGGAAGTACACGCCGGACCGCGGGGCGTGGAAGAACATCTCCCCGTCCCAGGGCAGCTACGGGTTCTCCGGTCTGGCCGTCGACCCGCGCAAGCCGTCCACGGTGATGGTCACCACCCTCGGCCGCTGGTGGCCGGAGGACGAGATCTACCGGACCACCGACGGCGGCACGACGTGGAAGGCGCTGGCCGACAAGTCGGTGCGCAGCGCCTCCGCCGCTCCTTACATCGGCACCCACACCGGGCACTGGATGACCGCCCTGGCCATCGACCCCTTCAACTCCGGGCACGTGCTGTACGGCACCGGAAACGGCATCTGGCGCAGCAAGGACGCGAGCGCCACCGACAGCGGCGGCACCAGCCACTGGACCGCGGGGGCCCGAGGGCTGGAGGAGACCGCGCTGATGGACGCGATCGCCCCTCCCGGCGGCGCCACCGTCATCACCTCCATGGGCGACCAGGGCGGCTTCCGCCACGACTCCCTGACCAAGGTGCCCGCCGGGCGGCTGAAGAACCCGATGATGACCAACAGCACCGACATCGACTTCGCCCAGTCCAAGCCAGCGCTGATGGTCCGCGTCGGCCGTGGCGGCGAGAAGGACGGCGCCTACTCCAGCGACGGCGGCCGCAGCTGGAACGGCTTCAGGGCAGAGCCTGTGGCCGGTGCCCAGGACGGTCATGTCGCGCTCGCGGCGGACGGCTCCACCATCGTCTGGACCCAGGCCGGTCAGGTCCCGTACCGCTCGACCGACAAGGGGGCGAGCTGGTCCAAGGTCGGCGGTCTGGGCACCGACGCCGTGGTCGTCGCCGACCGCTCCTCGGCCAAGACCTTCTACTCGCTGTCCGGCGGCACGCTCTACGCCAGCACCGACGGCGGCGCGACCTTCACCGCCCGCGCCACCGACCTGCCCTCCGGCCGGCTCACGACCGTCCCGGGCATCGCCGGGGACCTGTGGATCTCCGGCTACGGCAAGGGGCTGCTGCACTCCACCGACGGCGGCCGCAGCTTCACCACGCTCACGACGGTGCAGTCCGCCTCCGCCCTCGGCTTCGGCAAGGCCAAGCCGGGCACCGGCTACCAGGCCCTGTACCTGATCGGCACAGTCAAGGACGTCACCGGCGTCTTCCGCTCCACCGACAAGGGCGCCACCTGGCTCCGCGTCAACGACAAGGCCCACCAGTGGGGCGCCATCGGCGGCACCGGCGTCATCACCGGCGACCCCGACACCTACGGCCGCGTCTACGTCGGCACCAACGGACGCGGCCTCCAGTACGGCGACCCGTCCTGACCCGACGCCCGAGCGGGGCCGCAGCCACAACGGCCTGCGGCCCCGCCAAGGCATCCAGCACATGGATCGTTTGGGAGTGGTCGGCTATGGCCCCGGCTTGGCGGGCTCGTGGGTGATCAGATCTCCCGGCTGGCAGCGCAGGACCTCGCAGATCCTCGACAGGGTCGAGAAGCGGATCGCCTTGGCCCGTCCGTTTTTCAGGATGGACAGGTTGACGACGGTGATGCCCACTTGCGCGGCCAGTTCGGTGAGGGTCATGCCGCGCTCGGTGAGAAGGCGGTCGAGGTGGATCCGGATCGCGTGAGGTTCCTCTTCGGACATCAGATGGTCCCTTCGAGGTCCTCTCGCATGCGCACACCCTCGCGCATGATCTTCCCCATGATCACCGCCGTGAGGCCGGCGAGGACGAGCACCAGCGGTCCGGAGACCGTCGGCCCGGAACCGGCGATCGGCGCCATGCTCCCGACGAGCCAGGATCGCGACCAGCCGACGGTGAGGCCGGCCAGCGGCGTGCCCACGGCGACGAACCAGCCGAGAACGGAGAGCCGTTGCGCCACCGCCTCGGTGAACGGCCCCTGCAGCAGGACGGCCTTCAGCAGTCGGGAGAAGAGGAACAGCGCGAGCGCAGCGAACAGCAGCCAGGGCAGTTCGCCCCCGAGATCGGCGGCTCGCTGCCCCACGGAGGGACTGTCCTGGCACAGGCGCGCGGTACTGCTGGACGCCTCCACGCCCGCGCCCACCGGCAGTGAGTCCGCCAGTGAGGCGTTGCTCCAGAAGTCCGTCTGCACACAGACCGCCCCGTCGTCGAGCATGTGCGTGACGCCCGTGCCTACGAAAGCGAGCCCGCAGAGCACCGCCAGCGCCCAGGTCACCGAGGCCAGGGTCCTCGTGAGCCGCGTGTTCATCTCATCTCCCCCTATCGATTTTCGATAGGGGGAAGGTAGCGGAGCATATCGATATTCGACAAGTTCGAGGCCCTGGCGGGACCGGCCCAGCGGCTGGAAGGCGGCCGGCGCAGCTGCGGCGACCAGGGGTTTCACCGGATGCGGTGCTGCGTCCAGAAGGGGTCCAGGTCCTTGTCCGTCGCGGACTGTGCGGCCTTCTTGAAGTCGGCGGTGGTGGAGACGCCGTACCAGTGGTCGCGGGCGTACCGCTTGAGGAGCCGCGCCATCGTGTCGGCTCCGATGGTGCGCTCCAGGCGGGCCAGGGCGCAGGGGCCGGCCGTGTAGATGAGGTGGTACTCGCCCGGGTGCTTGCTCCAGTAGGCCATCGAGTTGGTGAGCGCGGTGTGCTCGCTCGGCCAGTCGTCATCCGACCAGCAGTCGCTTGTGTCCCAGCCGTAGAAGCGTGCGTTGGCGTACTGGGCGAAGCTCTCGTCCAGCCAGGGCGCGCCGTACTCGTCGTTGCCCACGATGCCGTACCACCACTGGTGGGCCACCTCGTGGACGACGGCGCCGCCCTCCTCGGTGGTGCCGAGGATGACCAGGCCGGGGTACTCCATACCGCCGGGGAAGCCCTTGGTCATCACGAGGTCGATCTCGCCGTACGGATAGCGGCCGAACTCCCTGCCGAACCGGTCGACGGCGGCGACGCCGTCCTTGCGGTTGAGGCGTACACCCGCCGTGGGCGTGTTCGGCGCCCAGTACGACTTCACGCGCACGCCACCGGGCGAGGCCTCCGTCGCTGTACGGAACGGGCCCGCCGCCCACGCGAAGTCCCGCACCCGCTGCGCGACGCTGTGCGTGACCGTGCGCCCGGGCTTGCCGTGGCTGGTCCAAGTGCGGCCCGTTGCGGGGACCTTGAGGGACGACGGGTGGTCGATACGCACACGGAAGTCGCTCGCCAGGGCGTAGAAGCTCTCGCCGGTCGACACATACGGGTCGAGGTGCCATCCCTTCGCGTCGTGCACGGCGAGCACCGGCAGCGCATTGCCCAGGAAGCGGAACGCGCCCTCGCGGCCGAAGCGGTCGTTGCGCTGGGGCACGGTGATGGACACGTCGAAGGAGACGGCCGTCCGCTCGCCGCGCGCGAGCGGCTTCGGCAGGGTGATACGCAGCGCGGTGCAGTCCACGGTGAGGCGGCCCGCGGTGCCGCCGCGCACCTCGGACACCTTGACCGGCGGCGGCGTGCCCGGCGTGCCGCACTTGTCGTCGCCGTTGCCCCACAGACGTACGTACACCTCACGCAGGGGCCGGTCGGAGGCATTGCGGAACGACACCCGCTGCCGGCCCGTCCAGTGGGAGCCGTCGGCGTCGCCGCGCAAGGACACGTCGTAGCGAAGCCGATCGGGCGTCGCGGCCTCGGCCTCGGCCTTGGATGCCGGTGCCGTCGCGGCACCGGCACCGGTGGCGCCCGCCGCCGTGAGCAAGGCGAGCGGTACAACGAGCAGACGACGACCGGCTTTTGACCACCATGTGGGTGCGCGTAACGACGACATGGCAGCGGATCCTGCCACACCGGTATGACAATTGGCGGTTGCCGGTGATCCGGGGACTGAACGGCCGGAGGGCCGCACCTGAGTGGGTGCGGCCCTCCGCCATGACGGGATGTTGTGCCTCACTGGCCGAGTCGTCGGCGGTGCCGCCGGCCCAGGTGACGTAGGTGTCGTCGAGGTGCCCCCGGACCTCGGCCATCCGCACCTTGGCGGCATCGGCCTTGGCGCGGCCCACGAAGGCTTCGACGATGCCGAGGAGCTTCTTCTTCTGCGCGGCGGTGAGCTTGTTGCCGCGCAGCCCTCGTACGCCTGGACCGTGTTGTCGGAGAACGCGCCCGCCTTCATCGACTCGTTCGACTTGGTCGAGGAGGCGATCGCGACCGACTGCTGGGCCGCCGTGAGGGAGTTGATGAAGGCGAGGCTGGCTGCGACCTCCTCGTGGCAGACGGTGACCGTCTCGCCGTCGATCTCCATCGACGTGGGCTCCGAGCCCCAGAAGCAGGGGCTCATGACCACCTGGTCGCCCAGGACGCAGTAGTTGATGACCAGGTGGTGGCCGTCGAACTGGAAGCCCCAGGGCTCCGCGCAGTGGCTGTACGAGAACGTGGCCGGACTGCGCCCCGGGGACGCCGGCTACCGCACCTTCTCGGTACGGCCCGACGCCCGTACGGGAGTGAGCTGGGCCCGTACGTCCGTCCGTACCGTGCGGGGCGAGGCCGCCGTGTCCTGGTCGCGTCTGGACCGGGAGCTGCGGGTGCCGGTGGGGTCCACGGCCGAGGTGCATGTGCCGGCTCAGGCGCCCGCCCAGGTGGCCGCGCCGAAGGGCGCGGAGTTGCTGCGCAGCGATCCCGACTTCGTCGTCTTCCGTGTCGGGCCCGGCACATGGGCCTTCACCGGCCCGGCGTGACGTGTCGGATGCCTCCCGACGCAGCGGGTGCCGGGGCTCAGGACTCCGGGTCCCGGCGGCCGCCGCGGCGCAGTGCGCGGGTGCACCAGCCGATGATCTCGGCGTTGACCTCCGCGCCGATGACGACGGCGCTGATGAACATCACGTCGTTGTCCGGCAGAACGAGGTACACGAGGCTGGCCGGGGCGGTGGCGAGGAGAGGGATGACGCCCGCCATGGACTCGCCCGAACTGTCGGCCGCGGTCGCCATGAGCGCCCACACGAGCAGGACGAAACAGACGGCGAGGTAGACGAGGCCTACAACGCCGAGGTGGTCGCGGAAGCGGCGGAAGTCGGATTTCACGGAATCGCGATCGGTACCGGTCACGGGTGGACTCCTTGGTTGCGTCGCGGTGGTCGGAGGACGGTGGTCAGAGGTGGCCGCCGGGTGGGTTCGGGCGGGCGAGGCCGAGGTCGTACGCGAGGATCGTCGCCTGTACGCGGTCGCGCAGGCCGAGTTTGCGGAGCAGCGCGTTCACATGGGACTTCACGGTGCCCACGGTGATGCCGAGGTGCTCGGCGATCTCCGCGTTGGTCAGGCCGGCCGCGACCAGGGTGAGGACGCCCCGCTGGCTGCCGGTCAGGGTGTCGAGCTCGGGGAAGCTCCCGGCCGGGACCGCGGCGGGCGGGCCGGACGCGTAGTGGCCGATGAGGCGGCGGGTCGCGGACGGGGCGAGCACGCTCTCTCCGGCCGCCACGACCCGGATGCCCTGCAGCAGTTCGGCGGGGTGTACGTCCTTGAGGAGGAAGCCCGAGGCGCCGGCGCGCAGCGCGTCGAAGACGTACGCGTCGAGGTCGAAGGTGGTCAGGACGAGGACCCGGGGCGCGTTCTCGCGGCCGGTGATGATGCGGGTGGCGGCGATGCCGTCCAGTTCGGGCATGCGTACGTCCATGACGACCACGTCGGGGGACAGTTCCTCGGCGAGCCGTACGGCGTCGGCGCCGTCGGCGGCCTCGCCGACGACCGTCATGTCCTCATCGGCGTCGATCACGGCGGCGAACCCGGCACGGACGATGCCCTGGTCGTCGACGACCAGCACGTTGAGGCTCATCGTTCTCTCTCCTCGTTGTCCGGCGCGACGGCGAGCGGCAGCCGGATGCGGACGGTGCCCTGCGGGCCGGTGGTCAGGGTGCCGCCGAGTGCCGAGACCCGCGGGGTCAGGCGCTCCCGTACGGCGGGGTCGGCGGCGCGGGACACTCCGGTGGCCGTGAGCGTCAACGTATCGTCGTCCGCGTCGAGTTCGAGAGTCGCCGGTTCCTCGCCGCCGGTCGCGAGCACCGTCTCGGCGGTGTGGTAGGCGGCCAGGTCGACGGCGGTGGGCAGTCGTTCCGGTACGCGGTCGGTCAGCCGTATCTCGACGTCGCGGCCGGTGGCCCGCAGCTGGTGGGCGAGCAGGTCGAGCGCCTGGAGGGTGGGCTGCGGCCGCAGCTCGGGCGCCGTCTCGCCCTCCCGGACCGTGTCGAGCAGGGCGCGCATCGCGGCCAGGGCCTCGCGGGCGCGGGTCGCTGTCGCGTCGAGGCGGCCCGCTTCTGCTTCGGTGACCATGTCGGCGGTACGGGCCAGCACGGTGGTTTCCAGACCGGCGGCCATACGGCGACGCTCGGCCCAGGCGTCGCGGACGGCTTCCTCGGTCCAGGTGGCGAGGCGTGCGTCGTGGATGCTCTGGGCGGCTTCGTTACGGCGGCCTCGTAGGGTTCCGGCCCAGTGGGTGGCGGTGACGGCCGATGAGACGCCTGCCGTTGCGAGCAGGGTGACTGCCCAGGTGGGAAGAGCAGTGCCTCGGTTCAGAACGGCGATGGTGAAAGCGGTGATGTTTACGGCTGCGGCTGCGATCGGGAAGAAACGGACTTGAGGCCGTGGGTTGCTGCGGGCCGGTGGGGGCTTGTCGCGCCCGCGCGGCGGTAGCCGCATATCCAGTACAGCCCCGCGCCCCTTCAGCGGCGTTGCAGTTCGGGTCGCCTGTGACGCGAGGGCCGTGCACGTGGCCAACATGCTCAACGCGGACGGGAGCACGACCGGGCCGCTGTACTCCCCCACCGCCATCGCCACCGGCCACAGCAGGGCCAGGCCGAGCAGCGCACCGTATGCCGTCCGGGGTGCCCTCCGTAGCCACAGCAGGGCGACCGCCTGGGCGGCTGCCAGCAGGGCGAAGAGGACGCCCGCCGACACCCGCGTCCCGCTCGACGCGTCCTCCGCGCGGATGACCAGCGCCGGGAGCAGCGGCTGTACGACCAGGCCGACGGCGGCCGTCAGCTGCGCCAGGCGGTAGCTCCGCGGAACGGACCGCTCCACGGGGGCCGCGGTCCGGCCGGGCAGGACCGCGCGGACCTCCCAACCGCCGTCGTCCGTCGGCCCGGTGCTCAGGGTGCCGCCCGCCTCCCGTGCCCGCGACCTCAGGAAGCCCTGGCCGCGTCCCCCGCCGAGCCCCGCGCCGTGCGCCGCCGCACCGGCCGGTGGTGCCGCGCTGGTGACCACGACGTCCGTACGGGTGTCGCCGTACCGGACCCGCACCCTCGTGTGCGCGCCGGGGGCGTGCCGGGCCACGTTGGTCAGCGCCTCGCGCACGATGCCGTACGCCGCGTCCGCGACGGCGCCGTCCGGCAGGGGGTCGATCTCGCAGTCCACCCGCTGGTCCAGGCGCCGGAACCCCGTGACCAGGTCCAGCAGCCGTTCCTCCGGTGACGGCAGGTCCTCGCGGGAGGGGGCCGGCGCCCGTACCGCGCCGAGCGCGCGGGTGACCTCGCGGCCGGTCTCGACCGCGAACTGCAGTGCCTCCTCGGCCAGTTCGGGACGGCGGTCACGCAGCCCGAGGGCCGCCCCCGCCGTGACCACCACGGCCGTCAGATGGTGGGCGCTGACGTCGTGCAACTCCCTTTCCATGCGGCGCCGTTCGGCCGCGGGGAGCCGGTGGCGCTCGGACTCGGCCCGCTTCAGCAGTCGTTCGGCCGCTTCCCGCGCGCGACGACTCCGCCGTACGAGGCGCCCGGCACCGCACGCGGTCGCGTACAGGACCGCGGTCAGGACGAGGTCGAGTCCGTCACGGTCGCTGAGTCCGTGCAGGCTGATGCCCTGCAGGAGCTGCCAGGTGGCGAGTGCCACCACGCACAACACGGCGGTGAAGGCATCGCGTTCGGTCGCCACGGTGAACAGGGCCAGCGCGACGCCCGCGGTGCCGAGTACCGCCATCGCCCCGGCGGGCAGCGGTCCGGCGCCCAGTGCGCAGGCGGCGGCGGCCACGACGAGCGTGACCACCGGGCGGCTACGGCGGAGGACGAGCGCCGCCGTCACCACTCCGGCGACCAGGGCCGCCAGGAGGAGGGCGGACGCGGGCGGGACGGCCCCGCGCACCAGCGCCGCCCCGGGCCAGACCACGGCCTGGGCGCAGAGCAGCAGGACCGGGGCCAGACGGTCGTCGGTTCGGTCCATGGCGGAGCCAATGGCAGATCTCATGACGGGTTTCATGGCGGATCAAGGCTATGGCCGCAGGTGAGCGGCCCGACTCCGGCTGGAGTCGGATCCCGGTCCCCAACCCGGGTTGCAGATGCTCTACCTGCGGTTGGAGGCGCCGATCGTCCCGCAGCGCGACGACGGTGCCACGCCGCCGACCATAGGCTCGATCACATCGAGAACGCGGTCGGCCACCGCTTCCACCAGCGGCTCTTTCACGCTTCACCGCGTATCCAACTCTCCAACGACTTCAGGGGGATCTCCCATGTCCAAGCGCGTTCTTCTCTCCTCGCTCATCGGCGCCGTCGCCCTCGGCGGAGTCGCCGCCGGCGGCCTCGCCCTGGCATCGGCCGCTACGGAACCGACCCTGGAGAACGGCTCGGCCCGCTACGCAGCTCCGTCCGAAGGCAGTGCGGGCTCGCTCACCTACACCGTGGACGTGCGTGACGACTCGGACCTCCGCGACCTCAAGGTCCTTGTCTGGCCCGCGAGTTCGAAGCTCGACCCGACCGAGGCGGAGCTTCGCTCGGCGGAGGTCGCCGAGTGCCGGGACACCTCGGACGACACCACCCGTTGCACCTACACGCTGAAGGTCGCGAAACGGGAGGCGGCCGAACTGGACAAGGGCACCTGGTACGTCTCGGCACTGGCCACGGCCAGGGACGGGGACACGACGTTCGTACCCCGCGCCGCCACCTTCGACGTCGCACGCTGATCCCCGAGCAACAACACGGGGACAACAGCGGAGCAACAAACCATTGGTTGACTGCGGAAAAAGTGACAGCTGCCCGAGCTCGCCGTCGCATTGATCGCGTAGCGTGCAAAACACTGATGTCGCCCAGGAGGTGGCCCGCCCGTTGAACTCACGTCATGGACACGCGATGCGGTTCGGCGTGCTCGGCCCCCTGGAAGTGCTGAAAGGCGGCGTTCCCCTCGACCTCGGGCCCCGCCAGCGCCGGCTGCTGCTCGTCCGCCTGCTCCTGGAGGACGGCCGCCCCGTCTCCCAGCACACCCTCCTGCGCGACCTGTGGCCCACGGACCGGCCGACCGGCGCCTCTTCCTCCGTACGCGCCCACATCAGCCGACTGCGCGCGGTCCTCGACCCCGTACGGCAGGGCCAGTCCACCATGCTGGTCAGCGGCCCGGCCGGATACGCGCTGAAGGTACCCCGCGAAGCACGGGACACGGCCCTCTTCGAGGACTCGCTGAGCCGGGCCCGCGAAGCGCTGAGAAACGGTCGGCTTCCCGTCGCCCGGCAGGAGATCGACACGGCGCTCGGCCTGTGGCGCGGCGAGGCACTGGCCGAGGCCGCCGAGCACGCCTTCGCCAACCGTGAACGTGCCCGGCTCGACAGCGCCCTCCAGGACGCCGAGGAACTGCGGGCCACCATCCTCCTGGGGCAGGGCGAGACGGAACCGGCGATCGACGTCACCGAGGACCTCGTACTCAAGGCACCGCTGCGGGAGACCTCCTGGGCCCTGCTGATGCGCGCGCTGTACGCGGCCGGGCGGCCGGTCGAGGCACTCAAGCAGTACGAGCGGTTCCGCCACATGCTGGCCACGGAGCTCGGCCTGGACCCCAGCCCCCAACTGCGGGACCTGCACACCGCGATCCTGCGGCACGACATCACCGTCCTCGGCACGCCTCCCACGGCTTCGTCCGGTACACGCCTTCCCCCTGTTCGTCCTTCGCCTCCCGACCTCGCCGCCGCGCCCGTCACGTCTCCGCACCGGGGCCCCGGACCTGCCGCCGCCATCCCCTTCGTGGGCCGCGACGAGCAGACCGCGCAACTGGCCGGGCTGCTGTCGGCCGCGGCAGCGGGCCGCCCCCAGTGGGCCGTGGTCAACGGGGAGCAGGGGTACGGCAAGACCCGGCTGGTGGAGGAGCTGTCCGCCCGGGCCGCGGCGGCGGGGTTCACGGTCGCCCGCACCAAGGGCGGTCAGGCGCTCAGTGGGAACCGTGGGGTCTTCCAGACCTGCCCGACCGTGCAACTCCTCGACGCGCTGCGGCAGGACGGCACCGACTCCGCTCAGGACGAGGTCGCGCAGAAGGACCCGCTCGGCACGGTCGTCCACGAACTCACGCAGGGACCCACGCTGTGTGTCGTCGACGACCTCGACCAGGCACCGCAGGGCTTCCACCGCCTGCTGCGGCGGCTCGCCAATGTGGTGCGGGAGGCGCCCGTCCTCTTCGTCTGCACCCTGCGCAATCCCGACGCCCCCGTGTCCAGCATGCTGCTCGCGGACCTGGCCCTGCTCGGCGCGACCTGGCTGACCCTGGAGCCGCTGACCGCCGACGGCGTGGCCGAGCTGCTCGCGGCGCGCGGCGAGGATGTCCGGCCCGAGGAGGTGGCGGCGCTGCACCGGCGTACCGAGGGCCACCCGTTCGCCTTGGCCGAGCTGCTCAAGCTGCCGGCCGGCCGGCGCACCGGGCCGCAGGCACAGGTACCGGCCGCGGTGCGCAACATCCTCCATGCGCGGCTGGTCGAGCTGCCGGATGCGGCCCGGACCATGCTCACCTACGCCGCCGCCGACGGCGAATGGCTCGACGTCGGTCTCCTCGCGGACGTCCAGGGGCTGGCACCGGACGAGCTGCTGCCGCTGATCGACGCCGCCGTCACCGCCCGGATCCTGGTCTGGGACGCGGACCCCGCCATGGGTGGCACCGGCCGTTACTGGTTGCCCGAACTGCCCCGCGACGTGGTGCTGAGCACCCAGACCCCGTCCTCCCGGCAACTCCGGCACGCGGCGCTCGCCCGCGAGCTGGCGGGCCGTACCGACACCGACCCGGCCCGGCTGGAGCGGCATCTGCGCGCGGCGGGCCCCACGGCCCCGGTCCCGGCCCGAAGCCGCCCCTCCGCCCTGGGGCAAGGTCACTGATCCTCGTTCTCGCTCCTCCCCCACCTCGCCGAACCCGGCGAGCCCACACTCGATCAGGAGTCTGTGATGACCACCAAGACGGGCCCGCAGAGATACCCCGGCGCAAGCCGGGCGAACTGGTACCAGGACGACTTCGGCGGTGACCCGATGCAGGTCAATGTCGTCGTCCTCCACACCACGGAGGGCCGCACCCTTCCCGGATACGGCGGCGGCTCCTCCGCACCGAACCTGACGGCGGTCCCCGATCTCGCCGCCAAGAAGCTGAAGTGGTACCAGCACTTCGACATAGAGACCTCCTCCAGGGCGCTGGTCAACCTGCGGGGCGGCGTCGAGACGAACACCATGAACGTGTGCCAGGTCGAGCTGGTCGGCACCTGCGACCCGAAGACCCACGCGAAGTGGAAGACCGCGGGCCAGGCGCACATCTACTGGCCGGACGCCCCCGACTGGGCACTGCAGGGCGTCGCCCGCTTCCTGGCCTGGATGCACGAGGAACACGGCGTACCGCTGTCCGGTCCGAAGTCGTGGCCCGCGTACCCCACGTCGTACGGGAGCGGCGGCCAGCGGCTGACCGGCGCGCAGTGGACGGACTTCAAAGGGGTGTGCGGGCACATGCACGTGCCCGAGAACGTCCACGGCGACCCCGGCGCGATCGACTTCGCCAGGATCACCAAGTACGCGAAGGCCGAGCTGGACGTGGACGACGACACCCCGGAGCCGACCACACCCACCAAACCCAGGGTTCCCGCGTTCCCGGGACGCAAGTACTTCGTGGCCGGGGCCTCGAACGCGTATGTCCTGCAGCTCGGCAAGCAGCTGGTGAAGCGCGGCTTCGGCGACCACTACAAGGTCGGCCCGAGCAGGACCTGGGGCGAGGCGGACCGGCTGAACGTGCGGGACTTCCAGAAGTCACGCAAGGAACTGCGCGGCGACGCCGACGGCAATCCCGGACCGCTGACCTGGCGCCTGCTGTTCTCCTGAGGCGCAGGGCGGCGGCCTGCCGGCCGGTGACGCCGTGCGCGTGGGTGGGGGCGTCCTGAAGACAGGTGCCACAAGGGGCACACGTGTGCGATCATTCGCCTGATTTCGCCGTGCGCCGCCCTCGACCCCAGGTCATGCAGGGCCCCGGCCTTCACCTGCGTCGCTCGACGCCGTCCTGGGGGGAACGCCATGCCCTACCGCCTGTGTGCACGCGGGAGATCCGCGGCGTACACCGCACTCCTGCTCACACTCGCACTGTCGGTCCTGCTGACGGGCCTTCTGCCGACCGGCGCCGCACAGGCGTCGGAAGGCACCACGTCCGTGGCCGCCGCGTTTGATGCCACCGCACCGGCCGCCGCCGAGGACTGCGCCCCCCTCGCGCTCGCCCCCTTCGGCGACCCGGGTTCCGCGGTGGGCAAGGCGACCGTCCCCGCCGACGGCAGCGCCTGCTTCACCTTCACCGCCGAGCAGCCGGGACTGCACCGCGTGCTGACGGAAAGGAGCGCGACGACCGCCCAGGTCTTCGACGGTGAGACCGAGGTGGACTGCTACGACGCCACGTGGGGCAACGGCTGGTGTGCGCTGCCGCGGGCCGGCGCCTTCACCCTGAAGCTCACCAACACCAGCTGGGGGACCGGCAGTCGCGAGATCCCCGTGACCGTCACCCCGCTGGCCACCACCGCCGGCTGCGCGGAGGAGACCGGTACGTCCTGGGACCTGCCCCCGGTCACCGGGTCCGCGGTCTCTCCGTTCGGCCTCGTGTGCCATCCGTTCACGGCCAAGCCCGGCGAGCGGATCACGGTCGACTTCCATATCGACACGTACGGCGAGAGCGTCAACTGGATCACCGACGAGACGGGTGCCCACATCTGCCCGCACTTCAACGAGGACGACAGCGACGGGTGTGTGCTGCCCGGTGACGGGCCGTACCGGGTGCTCGGGCACGTCAGGCAGGCCGAGCGCGGCTTCCCCGCACCGTACACCCTGAAGATCCGTCGGCTGTCCGACCCCGCCGGTTGCGCGCGCGTCCCCGTGAACGCGTACAACTCCGCGCCCACCACGGTGGATCCGGCCACCGGCTGCAAGGTCTTCACCGCCACGGCGGCGGCACGGTACAGCGTGTACGAGGTGACCGACGGATCCCGTTCCGCCCTCACCGTGTACGACCGCGAGGGGAAGACCGTGTGCGCCGGCTGCGGCGTCCCCGCCGGTGACTACACCGTCCTCACCGACCACGCCACCCTCATCCTCGACCGCGCCGGAACCGCCGGCTGCGAGCCCGCCGAACTCGGCACCCACCAGGGCACCTTCGGCACGGCGGGCGAGATCGACTGCCTGACGCTGCCGCTGCCCGAGGGCGCCCGGATGGCCGCGCTGACGCCCCTGAGCGGAGCGGCTCCCCGGCCGGAGGTCGTGGTCGTCGACGCGGACGGCGTCCAGCGGTGCAACTGGGAGACCCTCGGCGCGGGGACCTGCGCGCTGACCGGCTCCGCCCCGTTCCGCGCCCTGGTGTCCACCGACGACAGCGACACGGCGACCGGTTCCTACCGCATCGCCCTGCACCGCACGGACGCGGCGAGCGGCTGCCCGGCCGTCCCGGTGGGCGACTTCACCGCCGACAGCGCCACGGCCCGGTTCAGCACCGGCGACGGGGTCTTCTCGCACTGCCTGTCCATTCCGGCGGACGACCACAGCGCGATGGAGAACCTCCAGCTGCGGGCCGTCTCCGGTGGCTCCACCGCCGAGTTCTCGGTGCTGGACGGCGACGGCAAGCAGGTGTGCAGCGTCTGGCCCTCTCTGTCCACCTGGACCACCTGCGCCCTCGCCCCGGGCGTCGCGCACACGGTGCTGGTCACCGGCCGCGACACCCCCGCCGAGTACACCCTCGCCCGGCGTGACGTCACCGCCACCGCCAAGGGCTGCGCGGCGAACCCGGCGACCGCGGTGGGCGGCCCGTCCACGGGCGGCACTCCGGCGGCACCCGGCCTGCTGCTCTGCCGCCAGGTGACCACCGCCGACGCCGGGGACACCCTGCACCTCGACGTCCGCGACCCGCTGGGCACCGCCAACATCCTGGCGTACGACGCGCAGGGCGACCCCGTCTGCTCGTACCGCAACAAGGCGTGCGCGGTCACCGGCTCCACCAGCTACCAGGTCCTCGTCACCGTCCCGACGAACCTGAAGGCCGCCGAGTCCTACCGGTTCGACGCCCTGCGCATCGCGACGTCCGCCGGGCCGGCCGCCGAATGCGCCGAGGTCCCGAACGTCAGCTACGGGTACGGGCCGGTCACCGGCACCCTCGACGAGCAGCACACCGCGGTCTGCGCGGCGCTGCCCACCGCGTACAGCGACCGCTTCGACTTCGAGGTCAGCGACACCGCGGGCGGCACCGCGACGGCCGTGCCCGCGCTCTACGACGCGAGCCTGGACAACAACTGCACACTGTTCATTCCGAGCGGCTACCAGTGCTACGTGAACGAGCCGTACACGACGGACGTCAGCCCGAGCATCCTGGTCGTCGGGCTGCCGGAGAAGGCCTCGCAGACCTCCTACAAGGCGGAACTGGTCTGTACGTACGCGCTCTGCGGCACCGAGAAGATCAGCATCGGCGCGGTCACCCCGACCAGCGGCGTCAGTGGCACGAAGACCACGGTGACCGTGACGGGCACCGCCCTGCACGAGGACGACAAGGTACGGATCAGCAAGTCCGGCAAGTCGGTCGAGTCGACCACCACCTCGGTGGCCGCCGACCGGAAGTCCCTGAAGGCCGCTCTGGACCTGACCGGACTCGCCCCGGGCGACTGGAGCCTCAGCGTCATCACCCACAACTCCTGGGAGTACCAGCGCGGCACGTTCACCGTCACCCCGGCCCCGCTGAAGAACACCGCCGTCCCGACCGTCACCGGCACCGCCCGGGTCGGCGCCAAGCTCACCGTCAAGCCCGGATCCTGGACGCCGGCCCCGGACTCGTACACCTACCGGTGGAAGGCCGACGGCCAGGCGATCTCGGGGGCCACCGCCGCAACGTATGTGGTGCCCGCCTCGCTGCGCGGCAAGAAGCTGAGTGTGGCCGTCACCGCCCTCAAGAGCGGCTGGCAGAGCACGACGGCCGAGTCCTCCGCGCGCGTCGTCACGGCGGCGCCCAGGGACCACACGGGTGCCGGTTCGGTGCCGGACGGCGTCGGGGATCTGCTGACACTGAACTCCACCGGCTCGCTCACCTTCCAGCATGGTTCCGGTACGGGGATCTTCTCGGGCAGGACCAGCGGCTCGGGCTGGTCGACCTCGGTCAGGGCGATCCCGTTCGGGGACGTGAACGGTGACCGGTGCAACGACGTGCTGGTGCGGATGGCCGACGGCTCCCTGCGGGCGTACCGGCCGGGCTGCGGGAAGGCGGTCACGCCGTCGACGTCGTACGTGTCGCTGGGCACGGGCTGGAACCAGTACAACGTGCTGACCTCGCCTGGGGACATCACCGGTGACGGGCGGGCGGACCTGATCACCCGCAACTCCTCCACCGGTGCCGTGTACCTGCACAAGGGCACCAGCGACGGGAAACTGGCGGCGCGGGTGAAGCTCTACGACAACTGGAAGGGCTACAAGAAGATCGTCGGGGTCGGGGACCTGAACGGCGACGGCCACGGCGACCTGCTCGCCCAGGACTCCTCGAACGAGCTGTGGCGCTACAACGGCACGGCGACGGGGAAGTTCGCGTCCCGGGTGAAGGTGTTCGACGACTGGGGTGCGGCGTACAACGTCGTCGTCGGCGTCGGGGACATCACCCGTGACGGGAAGGCGGACCTCGTCTCCCGGGACACCTCCGGCAACCTGTGGCGCAACAGCGGCAACGGCAGTGGCTCGTTCTCCGGCCGGGTGAAGATCGCCACCGGATGGCGGGGCTACAAGGCCCTCTTCTGACCGCTGACCACCGTGACAGGACGAGGAAGGCCCCGACCATCGCCGGTCGGGGCCTTCCTCGTCGTCGGGAAGCGGAGTGTCAGGTCTGGAGGGCCTGTTCGGGCTCCGTCGCAGGTACTTCCCGGGCGCCGGTGGTCCTTGGGGTCTTCGCGGCAGGGCGGGCCGGCGTGGTGAGGACGGCGAGGCAGCCGACGACCAGGGCTGTGCCGGCCCAGCCGAGCAGCGGCAGGCGCTCACCGACGACCAGCACGGCGAGTACGGCCGCGACGACGGGTTCCAGCAGCGAAAGGGTGGTCGCCGTGCTCGCCGGGACGTGCGCCAGGCCCCAGCCGAACAAGAGGTAGCCGAGGAACATGGGCACCAGGGCCATATAGGCCCCGACGGCCGCGTTCGACCATGAGTCGAGAAGCGGGGCGCCGGTGACCAGCAGCACGGGCAGGAGCAGCAGACCGCCCAGCCCGAAGACGGTCCCCATGGCCGCGCCCGAGCTGACACCGCGGCTGATCAGGCGGTGGGCCGCCCAGGAGTACAGGGCGTAGGTGAAGCCGGCCACCAGGCCCAGACCCACGCCGAGCACGGTCGACTGCGCGGAGCGGGTCCCGGAGCCGGCGTGCGCCTGGGCCGCCTCGGCCATGCACAGCAGCACGGTCCCCGACAGGCCCAGAGCGGCGCCGATCATCCAGCGTCGGGTGAGGCGGCGTTTGTCCACCACGCGCTCGATGACGGCCGAGGCGAGCGGCGCCGAGCCGATCGACACCACGGTGCCGGCGGCAACCCCGGCCAGGTGCATGGAGGTGTAGAAGGCCAGGGGGTAGGCCCCCACCGACAGCGCGCCGAGCACGACCACGCCGCGCTGTGCGCGCAGCCCCGGCGTCTCCCTGGCGATACGCGGGGCGGCGACGAGGGCTTGGAGCAGTCCCCCGAGGCCCATGGCGGCGGCTCCGACGGCGAGAGGCCCGACGGATGGGGCGAAGGTCGCGGCGGTGCCGGTGGTGCCCCACAGCACCGACGCCACGAGCACGCACAGCGAGCCCATCCCCACCGAGCCGGCCGCGTGTCCGGCGGGACGCGTCACAGCCGGTCCAGCAGGTTCGCCGCCATGTCCCGCGCATGCTCCAGACGGGTACCCGCACCCTCCAGACCGGCCCGCGCCGTCGCGCCCTCCAGCAGGAACGACAGATGCTCCGCCACCGAGCGCACCTCCTCGGGCCGGTCGGGCAGCAACTCCTCGACGTGCCCGGCGAGGAGGGCCTCGACCTCCTCCTTGTGCCGGCGCACCACGTCCCGCCCCTCGTGCCCGGCGGGCAGTTCGGCGGCCGCGTTCAGCAGCCCGCATCCGCGGAAGCCGTGCTCGTAGGCGAACGCGGCGTGATCGGCGTAGGCGTCGAATACGGCCAGTACGCCGCCTCGACCGTCCCCGGCTTCTTCCAGCCGCCGCCGGTACAGGCCCAGCCACTCCTCGTGCCGTGCCTCGAGGTAGGCCATCACCAGGTCGGCCTTGGAGGAGAAGTTGTTGTACAGGCTCATCTTCGCCACGCCCGCCTCGGCGGTGATCGTGTCGATGCCTGTCGCCGACACGCCGTCCGCGTAGAAGCGGCGCGCGGCGGCGTCGAGCAGCCGCGCCCGTGCGCTTCCCTGCCTCTTACCGGGTCGTGCGGCCGGGGTGGGGGTGTCGCCCATCACGTCGCCTTCCTGTGTTCTAGGTAGGTCAGTCTACCTATTACGGCGGTTGCGGCGAACCGCACGTGCGCAGGGCGTGGGCGATGAGCTTGCCGGGAGCCCCGGGGAGCCGGTGCGTCACCAGGCCAGGGCGTCGGCCATGGTCGACTGCCAGTACGAGACCCGGATCGAGTCGTCGACGTACACGCCCTTCTCGGGCAGTGACGGGTGGGCCGCGCTCCCGGCGCCCTGGTCGAAGAGGACCGCGAGGGACTTGGCCGTGTAGCCGTTGGAGCCGCTGCCGTCCGCGGCCGAGAGAAGGACGCCCGCATAGCCCGACTCGCCAGGGGCCAGCGTGACGACGGCCTGCGGCTTGGAGTCCTCGAAGGCCGGCGGGACGGACTGGGCCTCGCCGAACCGGACCGCCGGATGGCCGACGAGGTTGCAGTTCTTCGAGCCGGTGTTGGTCACGGTGATGAGCAGGTGGTTCAGGGGGCGGGAGATCTCCGTGGCGGTCGTCCGGGTGGAGGTCGTGGAGCAGGGGGTCCTGGTGGGCTCCGAGTCATTGGAGCCCGTGGAACCGGACGAGCCCGTGGAACCCGACGTACCCGTGGAACCCGACGACCCCGTGCCACTTGAACCTGCCGCGCCGCCCGTCGAGCCTTCGGAGGCCCCGCCCGCCGCGTCGGTCTGGCCGGCCCCGGTGGAGGTCCCCCCGCTCGCCTTGGGCGAGGGCGTGGTGGAGGCCGCGGGCGTCGACGTGGACGCGGATCCTGCCGATGCCCCTTCGTCGGCGACGCCTTCTCCGTTGTTGCATGCCGTCAACGTCAGCGTGGCGGCCGTGAGCGCGGCAGCGACGAACATGTGGGTGCGGCGGGTGCGTGTGGACATGTGATCCCCCTTGTGCGGTACGGGTGTTGCATGGGCCGCTCGTCCGGGTGCCGGGAGCGGCGTGCTTGGATGGCCAGAGCTTGTGCGGTGATCCGTCCCGGCCGCCACAACTGCCGGGGCATCAGGGACGCTGGAACGCTTGCGGCGGCTCCGACCTGGGGGAATGACCTCCGCCTGGAATGGCGGTCCGGGACGTGAGGAGAGGGAGGAATGGTGGCGGGGGACGAGTTCTCGCAGCTGTTGGGCCGGTTGAAGGAGCGGTCCGGGCTCAGTTACGGGGTGCTCGGGAAGCGGCTGCACACGAGTGCGTCCACGCTTCACCGGTACGTCAACGGAGACGCCGTACCGACGGACTACGCGCCCGTGGAGCGCTTCGCGCGGATATGCAAGGCGACGCCCGAGGAACTGGTGGAACTGCATCGGCAGTGGGTTCTCGCGGACGCCCGGCGAAGGCGGAAGGCGGCCGGGACCTCTGCGGAGACCGGGGCCCCTGCGGAGATCGGGGCCTCGGCGCAGACACCTGTCGAGACACCCACGGCGGTGGAACCGCGGGATGAGCAACCGCCCACGATCGAGGCTCCCGCGGCGCGGCGGCGTACCGTCGTCCTCGCCGGGATCGCCGTGGCCGCCGCCCTCGTGTCGGCCGCGCTGGTGGTGAACCTCGTGGTCGGCAAGGGCGACGACGACCGGGACGGGAAGCAGACCACAGGGGCGGCCGCCTCCCGGTCCGTCGGTGAAAGCCCCCGCGCCTCCGAGTCGGCCGACGCGACGGCCGGGTCGGCCGCACCGTCCGCCTCGCGCAGCGGCAAGGGCGGTCCGACGGCTTCCGCCTCCGCCTCCCGGAGCGGCGGGGCCGGGGCGGCTGCGGGCAGCGGTGCCGAGGACGGGGCCACCGCGCCCACCGTCGCCGTCAACCCGTACAAGTGGGAAGGCCCGTGCAGCCAGCACTACCTGATCGACCGGAAGCCGGAGCAGGTGCCTCCGCCGCCGGCCGAGCCGGACGCGCGCGGGTGGGTCACCGCGCTCGGCGGCGTCGCCGGCGGGCAGCAGATGCTCGCGCTGACCGTGCAGGGCACCGGGAAGGCCACCGTCGTCCTGGACGAACTGCATGTGCGGGTGGTGGAGAAGAGCGCGCCGCTCGCCTGGAACGACTTCGCGATGGGCGTCGGATGCGGTGGCGACGTGGAGACGGCGGCATTCGAGGTGGACCTCGATGCCGGGCGGCCCGATGTCTCCCCCAAGGCCGGTCAGCGCGACTTCCCGTACAAGGTGAGTGAGTCCGATCCCGAAGTCTTCTACGTCTTCGCGGACGCGCGGGCGCACAACGTGAGCTGGTACCTGGAACTGGACTGGTCCAGCGGTGACCAGAAGGGCACCGTACGCATCGACGACCACGGCAAGCCCTTCCGGACCAGCGGGAACGTGGGACGGCCCGCCTACACCTATCCGCTCGGCTCCTCGGAGTGGGGGCGGGACGAGTCGTATCCCGACATTCCCGGCTGAGCGCGGGCGGACAGCGGAGGACGCCCGGGTCCTCCCTGTTTCCCGCGCCTCCCGCCCCCTGCCCGTTTCGCCCGCTGATCGGCGATTTATGAACACGTTCGAATTCCGTTGACGCCCTGTGTTACCTTCCGGCGCTTGCTGGAGGCCTGCTCCGCATCGCGCCACGTCGATGTGCACCGTGCGTGCGTGTCCGTGTGTGTCCGCGTCGAGCTGCCTCCTCACCACCAGCCACTTGGAGGTATGTGTGACAGGGCGACACTCGCCTGGCCGTGGAGGTACGTTCACGCGCGCCGGCATCGCCACTGCCGCCGCGCTCGCCGTCGCCGGAGGCGCCGTCCCGTTCCTGCTCCAGGGAGCGCAGGCCGAGGCGGCCCCGGTCACCATCGACGCGCCCGACCGCTATCTGCCGCGTGCCGACGCGCTGTACGCCGCGGGCCCCGACGGACAGCTCGAGCGGACGGAGCCCGACGGCTCCGGGACCGGCCTCGGCCGCTACCGCTGGGTGCCCGCCGCCGGTGACCCGGTCGATCTCGGCAGCCAGGAACAGGCCGAGGCCGGGGCCGTCACCGGCGCCGGATCCAACACCGTCGGCATCTACGACGAAGCCGCCCGCACCGTCACCCTCAAGGACCTGGGGGCCGGCACGTCGACCGAGATCGCCGTGCCCGCGGGGCAGAAGTACCTCGGCACCTACGGCACCGCCGTGCTGACCGGTGTCTGGGCCGACGGCGCCGAGCGCGGCGAGCTGCACATCCTGCGCGCCGAGGGCGCGGGCACCACCGACACCCCGGTGGCCGGGCTGGACGCGGGCGCCATCGCCGGCCACACCGTCCAGGGCGGCGATGCCAGGACGCTGGCCGTGCACTACTTCGTCGAGGGGCACGGCCCGGCCCTGGGGCTCCTCGACCTGGAGAGCGCGAAGATCACCGCGTCGCTGGGCGGCGCCGGCGTCGACGCGGACTCCATGGCGGTGTTCTCGCCCGACCGCATCGCCTTCTACAACGACGACATGTACGGCGTACGCGTCTGGGACCGCTCGGACGTGACCAAGGAGCCGGTCTACGTCAAGGTCGGCATGTCCGCGTTCGGCGACACCGAGGAGACCAAGGGCAAGCCGGTCATCGGCCTGTCCGGCGACTACGTCCTGCTCACCCGCAAGCCCGTCTGGGTCGCCGAGTCCGACATCCGAGTACGGCTCGGAAACCCGCTGTACGCCTACCCGTTGGACGGCGGCGAGCGCAGCACCGTGCTGGCGCACGTGCAGTCCCGGATCGTGCAGGCCCCGGGCGGCGGAGCCCTGGTGACCGGTGGCACGGGTGCCGCGGACTGGGCGGTGCGCAAGGTCGCGCCGGGCGCCGACGGGGCGCCCGCGGTCACCGCCGTGCACGGCGTGCCGGCGAAGGCGGGCAGGGTCGCGTCCCTGTCCCTGGCCGCCGGGCGGCTCACCACCGCCGAGCCCGACAGCCGTGCGCTGCCCGCGGTGGCGCAGCGCGGCGGCATCACCGTCGGCACCACGTCGTCGACGGGGACGTGGCGCGCGGTGGCCGAGCCGGACGGATCGGACGCGGCCCAGTACAAGCGGTACGTCGACGTCCGGCCGGTCGGCACCGGTGACGGCCGCTCCGTGGTCCTGGCCGACAATGCCGGGCAGGACGTGCTGGAGTCCGCCGACGCGGACGGCCGAGTCACCGACCTGACGAAGCTGACCGGCGCCCCGTACGGCGCGTGGGGCGACGGCGACAAGGTGCTGTCGGCCTCCGGCCGGTACGTGGTCTACGGGCGGCCCGGCGCTGAGGAGGACAAGTACCTGGTCGACCAGGACGACCCCTCGTACAGCGTCCTCGAAGGCGTGACGAATGCCGCCGTCTGGGGCACCGCGCGGTGGACCGTGGACGGCTCCGGCAACCTTGAGGGCCGTGGCCTGCCCACCGCATCGGGCACCGCCACCGTCTCCGCCTGCGCCGCCAAGGACCTGCAGGCCGTGGGGCGTTGGGTGTACTGGGAGTGCTCGTCGCCGTACGAGACGAACCCCGTCGAGGTGTACGACGCCGCGACCGGGACGCGGATGACCCTGCCGCGGCCCGGCAAGCTGGGCGACGGGTACGTGGTCTCGTACGACAGCGCGACGCGACGTGTCGAGGTCACCGACTTCCACACCGGGACCGTGGCCGAGCCGCGCACCGTCGAGGAACTGCCCGCCGACCCCGGCGTCAAGGACCCCGTCAGCGCGGACCCCTACGGCGGGACGATCGCCTATGCGGTCGGCGACGGGAAGGTCCGGGTCGCGGACAGCGGCGTGCCGACGTCCCCGGTGAAGAAGATCCAGTCGCGCGTCGAGTCGTCGGTGGACGTCTCCGCCAACTCCGCCGACCGGACGTGGAACGCATCCTGGCTGCTGTCCAAGCCGGTCACCGGTGCCAAGGCCGAGATCCGGGACAAGGCCGGGCGCGTGGTGCGCACGCTGACCCCGACCCGCCTCGACGCCTCGCTCGCCACCACATGGGACGGCAAAGTCAGCGACACCCGGTACGCCACCGACGGCACCTACACCTGGCGGCTGACCGGCACCCCGGCCGACGGTCAGGGTCCGGCGCTCTCCGCCACCGGCACCTTCACCCTGACCGGCGGCACCCGGCCGTACCACGACCTCAACGGCGGCGCGGGCGACCTGACGACGCTCACCTCCTCCGGCTACCTCACCACCCACTACGGCGACGGCAAGGGCGCCTTCGCCGGCAAGGCGTCCGGCTCCGGCTGGCCCGCGGGCACGGTCGCCGTCCCGTTCGGCGACCTCACCGAGGACCGCTGCAACGACCTGCTGGTCCGCGTGCCCGACGGCACTCTGCGCCGCTACACGGGCAAGTGCGCGGGCGGCGGCTACAGCCCCACCGGCGGCTACACGGCCCTCGGCACCGGCTGGCAGCAGTACAACGTGCTGACCGCGCCCGGTGACATCACGGGCGACGGCCGTACGGACCTGATCGCGCGACAGGCCTCCACGGGCGACATCTACCTGTTCGCCGACAACGGCTCCGGCGGCTTCAAGAGCCGGCTGAAGATCCGCTCGGCGTGGACGTACACCCACATCACCGGCGCCGGCGACCTCAACGGCGACGGCTTCGGCGACCTGCTGGCCCGCCGCAGCGACGGCACGCTCTTCCGCTACGACGGCACGGGCGCGGGTCAGTTCAAGGAGCGGGTCACCGTCTTCACGTCCTGGGGCAGGACGTACAACGCGATGCTGGGCGTCGGCGACATCACCGGTGACGGCAGGGCCGACCTGGTCGTCCGCGACACCTCCGGGAACCTCTACCGCAACAACGGCAAGGGGAACGGCTCCTTCACCTCCCGCACGCAGATCGCCACGGGGTGGCAGGGCTACAAGGGCCTGTTCTAGAAGCCCGCTGAAACCCGGGTTCCCGGCCCCGACTCGCTCGAGTCGGGGCCGGCCGGCGGCGTCACCCGGTGGCAGACGGGTCAGCGGAGAGGACGGATCAGCAAGGACCGTTCACCCAGCGGTTGGCCTCGCCCTCGTCGTTCGCCTCCGAGTCCCAGGTGTTGCCCCAGCCCTTGTCCAGGCAGAAGGAGTTCCCGCCGTAGCCGTTGTCCGCGTAGACCACCACGGAGCTGTACGAGGTGCCGGTGCCGTTGTTGAACCAGGACGAGTCCTCGTGGGCGATGAACCGGTTGACGGTGTCCGACCAGATGGGGTTGTCGTACTTGAACATGGCGATGCCGACGTCTTCGAGCTCGTAGTTGATGCCCTTGTAGACGCACAGGTTCCCCTGCGGGCAGTTGCCGGGATTCCGCTGGCTGTACGTGGGGTTCGTGCCCCCGGCCTGCGCGGTGGTGGCGGCGATCGGAAGCAGGGCGGCGGCCAGGGCCAGCCCCAGCAGGGCGCGCTTGGTGGTGCGCATGGTGTTCTCCGTTCTACTTCTGGGTTCTGCTTGTGGTGGATTTCCTCCGGCGGGCGCCGGGGGTCCCACGCCGGGCCTACGGCGGCCGGGCGCGCGGGTTCGGTGGGGTGGTGCGGCCTCAGCCGGAGCCGACGACGGAGCGGGCTCGGCCGAGCGCGGTCGTGACCGCCTGGGTGTAGTAGCGGGTCTGGCGGGCGAACTCGTGCCGTGCGGCGTCCCGCACGTGCTCCCGCTGCAGCCGGGCGCCGGTCCTGGCGAGTCCGGCCGTACGGTTGCACTCCGCGTCGGCGACGGCGACGGTCACCTCGTGCTCGAACGCCTCCTCGGCGGTGCGGGACCGGTTGTCCTTCGCCACGGCGCCGATGGCCTGCGAAGAGCTCCGGTAGGCCAGTCCCCGTGCCTTCATGCAGGCACGCCAGTCGGCCAGCGCCTCGGTGTACCGGGGTTCCGCCACCACGTCGTCGAAGGTGAAGTACTCCAGGTTCACCACGGCCGCCTTGGCCTCGGTCCACTTGCGCAGATCGCCGTAGAGCCGTCGGCGGGCGTCGGCCTGGCAGCCGTCGGCGCTGGTGAAGATCTGGCCGCGGCCGGGCGCCGGGACGACGATGGCGGCGCGGTCGGTGCCGTTCAGGGCGCGGTCGAACTCGGCCTGGCGCCGCGGCGGGAGGGAGGCGAAGTAGCGTGCCTGGGGGCTGTTCTCGGCCGCGGCCTTCCGGTCCCGGTCGCCGGACCGGTCGCCGGACCGCTCGCCGTTTCGGTCGCCGGACCGGTCTACGTCCCCGGCGCCGGACCGGGCCGCCTCGGCCAGGCCGTAACCGTGCCGGCGGGCCCAGGCGACGTCGTCCAGGCCGAAGCGGCGTTCGGGTGCCTCGCTGCGCGGTCCGCCCGGGTCGAGCCGGTACTGGAAGCCCTTGTCCCGCATACAGCTGGTGATCAGCCGCTGCTCGGCTTCGCTGAGGAGGCCCCGCTCCGCGTCGGTCAGCCCGGTGCGCAATCGGCCGCCGGTGTCCTCGGACGGCCGGTCGGCGGCGGAGCAGGCCGTGACGAGCAGCAGGCCCGTCACGGCGAGCGTCCGGAGCAGATCCTTTCCGCTCATCGGAACTCCTCGTGTCGTCGATGGTGGTCCGCCGCGGGATGACGGCCCCGGCGGCGGACGGAACGTGTGGCGCCGGCCGACGGCGTGCGGCGCGGCCGAACGCTGCGGAACGTATCCGGGGCGCGGCCGGGCACGTCATCCGGAAGTTCACGGAATGACGCCCTGAGGGGCGGTGGGGTAGGGCCGCGGCGGCCCGGTCGCGGGCGGCTGCGGGTGACCGGCGCGTCGGTGCGGCCACCCCGTCAACTTCCGGGTACCGGCGGGCAGATGAGCGCCGTAGCGTGCACCCGCCGCCTGCGGACCGGACCGGACGACGGGCCCGGGGACAGGTGTCCGTGCACATCTGAAGGGCCGACGCGGCGGGGGCGGCCGGCCCGTACCGGGGCGCCGCGGTGGCCCGAGTGAGAAGGGGAACCCACTGTGAACAGTCCGACCACCCACCACGGCGGAGCAGCCGCCGGCCGACCGCCGAACCGGCGCGGTGCGCGCCTGCGGCGACCCGGCGCGATCGCCGCCGTCCTCGCCCTGGCCGCTACGGTGCTGGGCCTGACCGGGGCACCACCGGCCACCGCGGCACCGGCCACCGCCGCACCTGCCCGCGCCACGCAGGCGGAGATACCGGCGGGCGTGACCGCAGGCGTGGCGGTCTTCGACCGTACGACCGGGACCTTCACCGAACGGCTCAACGAGACCATGCGGTTCCGCTCGGCCTCGGTGGTGAAGCTGCTCATCGCCCTCGACTACCTGCGCAACCGCGACCCCCGCGCCCTGTCCGCCGCCGACCGCACCCGGCTCGACTCGATGCTGCGCAGCAGCGACGACAACGCGGCCGGCTATTACTGGGACCTCGGCGGGCGGACGGCGGTCATCGACCGGACGGTGGCGCGGCTCGGCCTGACCGACACCGCCAACCCCCCGCCGGGGTACGAGGGTTACTGGGGATACGTGGCCCTGTCGGCCGCCGACACGGTGCGGATCTACCGGTACGTCCTGGACACCGCCTCCGCGCCGGTGCGCGACTACGTGATGGGCAACCTGCGGCAGTCGACGCGCTGTGGCACCGACGGGTTCGACCAGCAGTTCGGCATCGCGGGCTCGTTCGAGCGGCCGTGGGCGGTCAAGCAGGGCTGGTCCGGCTTCGGCAGCTCCGGCAGCTGCACCCCCAAGCCCCCGACGACCGTCCCCGCCGCCGCGGCGCAGCGGTCCACGCCGCAGCGGTCCGCGCCGCGTGCCGCGGCCGGGGTCGACCTGACGCGCGAGGCGCTGCACACCACGGGCACGGTCGGGGCCGGTGACCGCACCATCGTGGCCGTGTTCACCCTGCACCCCGACGGCACCCCGTACGGCACCGCGTACACGGCCGTCAACCGGCTCACCCGCTCCCTCGACGTGCCGGGCGCCGTCCGCCCGTCGGGAACCTGGTTCGGCACCTGGGGCTCGGGCGTGAACGTGCGCCCGCGGCCGACGACCGTCGACTCCGCGCCACTGACGACGCTGCCCGCCGGCGTGGAGGTCCTGGTGAGCTGCCAGAAGCTGGGCCAGGAGGTCACCATTCCGCCATACACGAACGCGTGGTGGGCCTATCTCCCCCAGTACGGCGGCTACATGACCAACATCTACATCAGCTCGCCGGGCAACCAGCTCCCCGGCGTGCCCGTCTGTTCCTCGTAAAAAGCGCTGGAAGAGCGGCAAAGGGCCTGACGTGGAACGGACTCCACGTGGGGCCCGCCCTCCTCTCCCTTTCCCCTTGCGCCGCCCCAGGGCGGACGGCCGCCCCCGCCCAACGGCAGAATCCAGCCGACGCGCACGCGAACGAGCCCGCACGGGATACCCCCCGGGGCTACGATGCCTGCCGGCCACTGACCAGGCCGAAAATCGGGGAAGGAAAATCTGCCGATGAGCGGCATACTGATCCATTTGCCGTCAGCGCACCGCACGGAGCCGCCGACGAGCCTGCGCCTGGGGGCGGGGGAGGCGGCGCGCTTCGGCCGCGGCACGAAGGCGCATCCGGTCGAACTGCTGCTGCCCGACCCGGCCGTCTCCCGGCTCGCCGGCGAGATCCGGGTGACGGAGGACCACTGGCAGCTCACCAACTACTCCACCACCCACAGTTACCTGGTGGAGAACCCGGAAGGGGCCGGGGAGTACCTGCGGGTCCCGCCGCGCCGCTCGGGGGCGCCGATCCCGTTCGAGTTCGCCCGGGTCGTGCTGCCCACCCGGGGCTCCACGGTGAGCTTCCAGGTGTTCGCGCCCGACCACGTCTACCTCGACCCGGACGATCCCGGCGGCGCCTGGGGCACCCGCACCCTGAACGCCTACTCCCTGGACGAGACCGCCACGTACTTCCTCGTCCTGGTGGCCCTGTGCGAACCGCGGCTGCGCGACGAGTCGGCGGTCTCCGTGCCGACCACCCCGCAGGTGGTGGAACGCATCCGCACCCACCCGGCGCTGACGCGGCTGACCGCGCGGGCGGTCAGCGCCCACATCGACTACCTGGCGGAGCAGAAGCTGCGGGTGCGCGGGCCGCAGGACACCGCCGACGCCGGCAGCGGCGCGCGGCGTACCGGCAAGCGCGAGGCCGTGGTCGGCGTCGCGCTGCGCTTCGGCCTGGTCCGCGAGGAGCACCTGGCGCTGCTGCCGCCCCGCACCCCGAGCCTGCCGCTCCCGGAGCAGGCACGGCCCGGAGGCCACCGATGAGCGGCGCGAGAGAGACGTACGACGAGACGGTCGACGGCAGAACCGGCGAACCGGGTCATGGCGGGACCGGCGGGTCAGACCACGGCGGGACCGGTGAGACGCCCGGTCGGATACCCCGGGGCTTCCGCGTGGGCCGCTGGGAGGTCACCGAGCCGATCGCCGACGGCGGCTGGGGACGCGTCTACGAGGGCCGCGACACGGCGGCGGACGCAACGGCCCCGGAGCAGGCAGGGAGCGGCGGAGCAGGGGACGGTGGGGCGGAGCGGCGGGTCGCGTTGAAGTTCCTGCCGACCTCGGGGCTGGCTCCCCGGCAGGCCGAACGGCTGGCGGAGACGGCGCGGCGCGAGATCGAGTTCGGCAGCCGTGCCCATCACCCCCGGCTGATGCGGCTGTTGGACTCCGTGGTGCTCGGCGACTGCGAGGTGCCCGGACTGGACGGCGCCGTCGTGCTGGTCATGGAGCGGGCCGAGAGCAGCCTGCAGGACCTGCTGGACGCCGCGGACGGCACCGCCCTGCCGGAAGCGGACCGGCTGCTGACCGAGATCTGCGAGGGGCTGGCCCACCTGCACGGGCTCGGCTGGGTGCACGGCGATCTGAAGCCGGCCAACGTGCTGATCATGGCGGACGGTTCGGTACGGCTGTCCGACTTCGGTCTCACCGCCGAGTTGGAGGGGACGCGCGGCACCCACGGCTACATCCCGCCCCTCGGATCGCCCGACTACCTGCCGCCCGAGCGCTGGCGGGCCCCGCTGGACGAGCGCGGGGTGCAGGTGCGGCCCACCGCCGACGTGTGGGCCCTGGGCGTGATGATCCACCAGGTGTTCACCGGCGGTGCCTCGCCCTTCCCCGGGGCCACGCCCATCTCCCGGACCTCGGCGGTCCAGGAGTACGCCGGGGGCAGGGCGCCGCTCAGGCTGCACGTCGCGGTGCCGGAGTTCTGGCGCGCCCTGGCCGCCGACTGCCTCCTGCCCGCACACGCCGAGCGTGCGGCGCACACGGCCGAGAGCCTGCTGGAACGCGTCCGGGCCGCCGGGCGCGGGGACGGCCGCACCGCCGCCCGGCAGCGGACCGGCAAGCGGGCCGCGGCGCTGGCCGCCGGTGCCGCGCTGGCCCTGCTGGGCGCGGGCGGCGCCGCCTGGTGGCAGTGGGGAGGCTCCGACGGCGACGCCCGGCGAACGGCTCCGCAGGTGCGGCTGAGCGTGTACAACGCCGACGACAAGTGCCGCGCCCGCAAGGACCGCCACCCGGAGTGCAGCCTCGGCCTCGCCATCGACCCCACCGCGGCGTACGTGCTGGACAACGTCGTGCAGACCCGGGTCTGGCACGGCGACGCCCTCGCCGTCGAGTGCGGTATGGAACGCGGCATCCCCATCACCGACGAGGCGGGCGTCCGGTCGTCACGGTGGTACCGGGTGCGCCTGCCCACGGCGGAGAAGGGCCCGGAGACCGTGCGGACCACCGCCTGGCTGCCCGGCGTACGGACCAGGAGCCGCCCCGCCGTCCCGGCCTGCGCCGGCTGAGCCACGGCCGACGTCAGCCGCACCGTGTGCTGACGCCGCCGGTCTCGTCGCCCTTGAGGTAGATGCCGCTGACGTAACCGACCCCGCCCGCGTTCAGCGGCAGGCGGACCCACTTGTCGTTGGTGATGCCCTCGGCGGTCACGCTCTGACCGACCACCCAGCACTGCGCCGGGTAGGACTCGCCCGCGTACACCTTGCTGACCACACCACACGAAGTCGACGCGCAGGAACGGACGTTGGCCTCGGCCCACGCCGTCACCGTCGTCGAACCACCCCCGCCACCTCCGCCGCCCCCGCCGGGCGTGCACGGCAGCCCCACCCCGCGGTCGCGCAGGTACGGGACCGGGTCGATGCCGCGGATCGAGGTGGACGTGCCGACCCGCACCCGCAGATGCAGGTGGACGCCGGTGGAGTCGCCCTCGGAGCCCATCAGGGCGATGCGCTGACCGGCCGACACCTGCTGGCCGACGGAGACGTCCCGCTGGTACATGTGCCCGTACTCGGTCACCGTGCCGTCGGGGTGGAGGATGCGGATCCACTGGCCGTATCCCTGGGCCGGGCCGGAGGCGATGACCTCGCCGGCGCCGACCGCGTGGATCGGGGTGCCGAGCGAGTTCGCGATGTCGACGCCGTCGTGGGTGCTGCTGTAGCCCTGGGTGACCACGCCTGCGGCCGGGCAGGAGCCGGCGTAGGCGGTGGCGGCGGTGGAGCCGTTCGTCGCCGCGTGGCCGGGGGTGGCCGCCGCGAGCGGCAGCAGCAGGGCCGCCGCGGCCAGCAGGCCGGCCCGCAGGTTCATGCCGCGCAGACCAAGTCGCACGGGTTCCTCCCATGAGGTAGCGGCTTCTGACGAGCCGTCGGGTGGGTGTACGGCCACGCCCGCTGTGGGGCGGTCGGCCGGACCACGGAACATAGACGCGCGGCGGTCGCGCGGGGCATCCGGAAGTTTGCGGAGAGACGGTGCCCCGGGAGCGCGGTAGTCCTGGACCGTCGTCCGCATCCGCCGAGGGGGAACCCGTGCATGTCGCATCCGTGCGTGCCAAGTGGCGTACGCCGCTGTGGAGAACGCAGATCCTGTGTCTGCTGCTCGTCCTGACGGGCCTGACCGCGGCACCGCCCGCCGCCGCGCAGGATCCGAAACGTCAGAGCAGTTGGCGTATCGACCTGGCGGGGCCGGAGGCCGACCGGGGCAACGTCGCCCGCCGTCCGGACGGGATCACCGTCAAGGACAGCAAGGGCCGCACACCGTCGGCACCCGGCACGTCCCACGCCGTCTACACCTCGCCCGGCAGAAGCCTCGGCCGGCAACTCACGGCGTTCACCGTGCGGACCGAGGCGGAAATCCCCACCGGCACCAAGGTGCTGACCGAGATCCGGGGCAGCAACCACCCGGGCACCTGGACGCAGTGGCGGACCACGGACGGCGCCGGCGCGGTCCGGCTGCCGCAGACGGTCTCCCTCCTCCAGGTCCGGCTCACCCTGCTCGGCGTCCCCGGCGGGCCGTCACCCACCGTCCACGCCGTCACCGTCGCCGCCGCGGCCGAGCAGCCCGCGCCACAGCAGACCCCGCAGAACGGCATGTCGGCGGCCGCGTCCGGTCCCACCTACCGGCTGTTCGCCACCCGGGAGGGCCTCACCGGGCAGACCACCGCCAACGGCCATGTCATCCAGCCCCGCGACCACTTCGTGGCCCTGCCCTCGCGACGGATGCTGGCGACCAACGGCGGACACGAGTACCAGGTGCGTCTGTGCTACAAGGGGCGTTGCGAGACCGCGCCCGTGTGGGACGTCGGCCCGTGGAACACCCGCGACGACTACTGGAACCCGCCCGCGCAGCGGGAGATGTGGCGGGACCTGCCGCAGGGCACCCCCGAGTCCCAGGCGGCCTACCTCAACGGCTACAACGGCGGGCTCGACGAGTTCGGCCGGCGGGTCGCCAACCCTGCCGGCATCGACGTCGCGGACGGCACCTTCTGGGACGGCCTCGGCATGACCGACAACGACTGGGTGGACGTCACCTTCATGCCCGACGGGAACGGCGGGGGTGGTTCGACGACGGTGACGGCGTGGGCCGAGGCCAACGTCCGTTCCTGTGCGTCGACTTCGTGTGGTGTGGTCAGCAAGGTGTACGCGGGCGAGTCCTACCCGGCGCAGTGCTGGGTGGTCGGTCAGAGCGTGACCGCCGAGGGCATCACCAACGACAAGTGGGTCCGCCTGCCGCTGAACGCGGGCGGGGTCGGTTACGTCAGCGGCATCTACCTCAAGGGCGACGAGACCGGCGGCGTCAGCACACGGTGCGGCTGAGAGCGCGAGTTCGGTTGTCGTCACCCGTTCCGTGCCGAAGGCACTCGGGTGCTTGCTACGGGGTCAGCACGACCTTCCCCGCGACGGTGCCCGACTCGGCCAGCCGCAGGGCGTCGGCGACGCGGGTGAGCGGCAGGCGGGCGGCGATCTGGGCGCTGACCTCCCCGCGCTGGAGCGCGGCGAAGACCTGGGTGAGGTCGGCGCGCAGCCGGGACCGGAAGCGGTTCCTGGCCAGGGCCCGGCCGGCCCAGACGTTGAAGAAGTACGCGCGGCGACGGTTGGGCAGCGCGTTCCACAGCCACACCCGCAGCAGCAGCTTGAGGACGGGCCACTGCTTGGACCCCTCGGCATCACGGGTGGAGGCGCTGCCGTACGAGACGAGCGTGCCGCCGGGGGCGAGGAGGCGCCAGGAGTCGACGATGCCGCGCCCGCCGACGTGGTCGAAGACGGCGTCCACGCCGCGCGGGGCGAGTTCGCGGATCCGTGCGCCGACGTCGTCGGTGCGGTAGTCGACGGGGACGACTCCCCGTTCGCGCAGGGCGTCGTGATGGCGCGCGGACGCCGTACCGATCACCTGCGCGCCCGCGGCCCGGGCGAGCTGGACCAGGACCGATCCGACGCCACCGTTCGCGCCGTGCACCACGACGGTGTGCCCCGCCCGGACGCGGGCCTTGCGGTGCAGCATCTGCCAGGCGGTGATGCCGTTGAGGACGAGGGTCTCCGCCTCCGCCGCACCGATCCCGTCGGGTACCGGCACGACGTCCGCCGCGTCGACGAGCACGTGGCTGGCCCAGCCGCCGACCTTGACCAGCGCGGCGACCCGGGCGCCGGCCAGGCTCCGCTCGACCCCCTCGCCGGTCTCCAGCACCGTACCCACAAGGTCGTAGCCGGGCACGAACGGGAAGGGCGGCTGGTCGAAGTAGCGGCCGCGCCGCATCTGCTGCTCGGCGAAGGAGACGCCGGTCGCCTCCATCCGTACGACGACCTGCCCGTGACCGGGGACGGGAACCGCTCCGTGCCGGACCTGGAGCCCCTCCGGCTCGACCTTGCCCGGCAGGACGATCTCGACGAGTTCCTCGGTGCTGTTCATGACGACCTCCGCTTGAGTTACTGCTCATCGTGTTCGTTATAGGTTCTAACTCACGGGCAGGTAAGTGTCAATAACTTCAGTGATAGCCTCTAACCATGAGCGACGACGAGGACGCGAAGACCCCGCGCGAGCGCTACCGCGCCCAGGTGCGTACGGAGATCAAGCAACGCGCGTGGGAACAGATCGCCACGGCGGGCGCGTCCGCGCTCTCCCTCAACGCGATCGCCAAGCAGATGGGCATGAGCGGACCCGCGCTGTACCGGTACTTCGGCGGCCGCGACGAGCTGATCACCGAGCTCGTCAGGGACGCGTACCGAAGCCTCGCCGACGCCTTCCGCGCGGCCTCGTACAGCGGTGCCGACGTGACCGCGCTGGCGCACACCTTGCGGGAATGGGCCATGCGGGACCCCCAGCGCTACTTCCTCATCTACGGCACACCCGTCCCCGGCTACCGAGCGCCCGACGACACCACCGCGATCGCGTCCGAGATCATGGCGACCCTCCTGGACGCCTGCGCCGCGCTGCCCTCGGAGGGCCCGGCGACGCCGTTCGACGCGCACCTCGAGGGCCACCGGCACTGGGCGGACGGCCATCCCGCCCCGCCCGCGGTCCTCCACCGGGCCCTGAGCTTCTGGACCCGGCTGCACGGCGTCCTGTCCCTGGAACTCGCCGGCCACTTCACCGGTATGGGCATCGACCCCGCGCAGCTCTTCGCCGCCGAGCTGGCCGACCTCACCGGCACGCCGGCGAGCTGACCACCCCACGCCCCGCCTCGGTGTGCGCCCGTGGCGTCGCCGAGTTGTCCGCGAACTCCCCCGGGATTGTCCGTGATCGGTAACGGACGGATCCCGTGGCCGCTTTCCCTCGTCCTGCCAGGTGGTCGCGAGGTGACCAGGGATCGGCGAGGAACTGTGCGGAAGCGGGGCGGACATGGCACGGCACGGCGGTGGGCGGGGCTGGTACGGCAAGGTGATCGGGGCGGCGCTCGGGGTGACGGTGCTCGCCGCCGGTGCCGCGGTGTGGACCGCGCAGGCCGGTGCCGTGGGCGGCTCCTCGCCGAAGGCGACCGCGTCGGCCACGCCGGCCAGTGACGTCAAGCCGGTCGCGGTGACCATCGCGCACGCCTCGGACAAGGGGGCGCGCGGCGTCAACATCACCATCGACGACGGCCCCGACCCCGTGTGGACGCCTCAAGTGCTCGACGTGCTGCGGGAGTACGGGGTGAAGGCCACGTTCTGCATGGTGGGGACGCAGGCGCAGGCCCACCCGGACCTCGTGAAGAAGGTGGTCGCGGCCGGGCACCGGCTGTGCGACCACTCGGTGTCGCACGACACCACCATGGACAGGCAGTCCCAGGCCTACCAGTCGCAGCAGATACTCGACGCCGAACGCATGATCACCAAGGCGTCCGGGGGCGTACGGCCGATGTACTACCGGGCGCCCGGCGGCGCCTTCACCCCCTACAGCCGCAAGGTCGCCGCCTCCCGGGGCATGCGCCCGCTGGGCTGGAACGTGGACACCAAGGACTTCGAGCGGCCTGGCACGGACGCCATCGTGGCCACCGTGGAGAGGGAGCTGCCGAACGGCCCGACGCTGCTCTTCCACGACGCGGGAGGCGACCGTTCCCAGACCGTCGAGGCCCTGCGCCGGATCCTTCCCTCGCTCAAGGAGCAGGGCTACTCCTTCGGCTTCCCGGTGCGCTGAGCCCGGCCGGCTCACGACAGCACGCGGTAGGTCACGTGCGTGCCGGCGCCGAGCGTCAGCGGCACGATGTGCAGCCGCAGCTCGTCGATCAGGCCGGCGGCGAGGTACTGGCTGACGATGGTCGCGCCGCCCGGAGGCGTCGAACATCCAGGCGTGCAGCCTGTCGCCCCAGCCGTCGCCACCGTCGCCGAACGGGCGTTCCTCGCTCTGATGGAGCCCGGCCGAGTACCCGTCGGCCGAGATCGTGATGTCGCAGATCACCCTGCTCATACGGTCGGTCACTGCTCCGTCGTCCCCGTAGCGGCCTTCGTCGCCTTCGGACCGGGTGCAGAGCGTGTACCCGGTACAGCGGCCATCGTGGTCGGAAGCACCCGGTCGGCCCGCCGGTCTCCCGTACCCGTCGCTGCCGCTGAGGCCTGCGTCGGCCGACAGCCCCCGCAGGAGTAGCGTGGAACGAGGATGAGCCGTCGGCCCACCTTCACGAGCCGCTGCCCAAACCGCACAGGCAGGTGAGCACAGTGCCCGGTACCGATCCCCCGCCCGCGGCGGGGCTCCTCCCGGACGGCCTGTACGACTCCGTACGCCCGGGCTCGGCGCTCCTGCGGCTGGAGACGACGCATGACCGCCGGGGAGTGCTGGACGGCGCCTGGTGGCCGCGCTCCCGTGATGTCGCCGCCGAGCTGCCCGGTCTGATCGGCGCGCTGAGCGAACACCTCGGGCCGATCGCACGGGTCGGCCTGGACTCCGCCGCCTGGGACGGACTTCCGACACGCCTGGTCGTCGACGGCCGGGTGGTGCACATCGACGCGTCGTCCGTGGGCGACGACACCGTCCTGGTCACCCGAGGCGATCAGGACCTCTTCTCGCTGCTGGTCGTACCGCCGGACACGCCGCCCGGCGCGGCGCGGGCGGCGATGGCCCAGGCGGTGCGTGCCGACAACGTCAAGGGGGCCGGGCGGATACTCGTCGACACCGGTGCCCAGCCCCTCTCTTCCCCTTACGGCAGTGGAGACAGGGGGCAGGCATGATCCGCGCGGCCGATGTCCGGGAGTGGCGCGAACACGCCGTGGTCGACCCCAAGGGGCACAAGATCGGCACACTCGAAGCCGTCTACGTGAACACCGCCACCGACGAACCGGCCATGGCCACGGTCCGTACCGGGCTGCCCACCCGTCAGCGCCTGGTTTTCGTCCCGCTCGACGAGGTGGTCCTGGGGCCGGGGTACGTCAAGGTCTCCCACGCCAAGGGGACGGTGCGGAAGGCGCCCTCCATCGGGACGGACGACGTGCTGCCCGCCGAGCAGGAGGAGACGATCTTCCGCTACTACGACATGGCGTACCAGCCGGGTGCGCACGGCGAACGTCAACTCGCGCGGCGCTGACCCCGCCAGGAGGTGGTCGGGTTGCTGGTGACCTTTCTGCTGCTTCTGCTGGTGGCCGTGGTCCTCGGAATCATCGGTGCGGCGGCGGACGGCCTGGGCTATCTGCTGGCCATCGGTGTCGTGCTCTTCGTGGCCGATGTGGCCTTCGCCGCAGTGGTGTCCCGGCGCGTTGCCCGGCGTCCCGTGCGCTGACCGCTCGCGCCGTTCGCAGTCCGGTCTGCGCGGCGGGGGAAAGTCTGCAGCGGCCAGACCACATCTCCGTGCCCGCCGGAGTTAGGGTTGTCGCACGAGGCAGATGGTGCCGAATCCCGCGGCGCACGGGTGCCGCGCACGCCCGGGCCGCTCCCCGCGCCCCCGAAACGAAGGTGCTATGCCCGCTGATAACGCCCCTGTCGCCGGGAACCTCGACGACGACGACTACCCCGCCTACACCATGGGGCGGGCCGCCGACGTCCTAGGCACCACTCCGGCCTTCCTCCGGGCCGTGGGCGAAGCCGAGCTGATCACTCCCCTGCGCTCGGAAGGCGGCCATCGCCGGTACTCCCGCCGCCAGTTGCGCATCGCGGCCCGCGCCCGTGAACTCGTCGACCAGGGCACCCCCATCGAGGCCGCGTGCCGCATCGTCTCCCTCGAGGACCAGCTCGACGACGCCCTCCGCCTGAACCAGGAAATGCGCCGGAAGCTGGCCGAGCGCGGCACGGATACCTAGTCCCGCCGCTACAGAAACGAAGACCGCCGCGGGATAAGAATTCCTGAACGATACCGAAAACGCATGAGGTCTTCCGCCCGACCTGTGTTAGCGTGATAGCAGTTGCAGTTTTGGTTACCAGAGACTTGATTCTTTGCAGAGCTTTCCGGAATGCTTCCGGAGGGGTGATCACAGCGGCGACTCGGACCCGTAAAGTGCGGAGTCCGGCACTGCCCCCCAAGGGAGATTCAATATGGCATCTGGCACCGTGAAGTGGTTCAACGCGGAAAAGGGCTTCGGCTTCATCGAGCAGGACGGCGGCGGCGCTGACGTGTTCGCCCACTACTCGAACATCGCCACCAGCGGCTTCCGCGAGCTTCAGGAAGGCCAGAAGGTTACCTTCGACGTCACGCAGGGCCAGAAGGGCCCGCAGGCCGAGAACATCGTTCCTGCCTGACGCCGACGCGTCACACGAACCTTGTGACTGGGGCCCGCACTCTTGGGGTGCGGGCCCCAGCTCGTTGCTCTCCCGGATCCAGTGTTATCCGGGATTTTCCGCGTTCTTGACAGCCCCGGCATCAGGCCGAGCGGGCTCGTTTCAGTATTTACCTCGGCTCATTCTTGCGAATCCTCGTGCGGCTTCCGCTGCCGGCTGGAATTCCTCGATACGCCGCATCGAGGAAGGTTCCTCCATGAACCGCACCCGCAGTACCGGCCGCGGCTCCGGCCGCTTCCGCGCCCAGGAGAAGGGCCGGCAGAGTCCCCGTCCGGGCACCGGGCGAAACAGTGGCCCACGGGCACGCGGCGCCGCACGCCCACAGGAGTTCACCCTGCCGGTCACCGTCACCGAGCCACTGCCGGCGGTCGCGACGTTCACCGAGCTGGACATGCCCGCACCTCTGCTGGCCGCGCTCGGCACCGAGGGCGTGACCGTGCCCTTCCCGATCCAGGCGGCCACGCTGCCGAACGCGCTGGCCGGACGGGACGTGCTGGGCCGCGGGCGCACCGGCTCCGGCAAGACGCTCGCCTTCGGCCTGCCCGTGCTGGCACGGCTGGACGGGCAGCGGGCCCAGCCCCGGCAGCCGCTGGCCCTCGTCCTGGTTCCCACCCGGGAACTGGCCCAGCAGGTCACCGACGCGCTCACCCCCTACGCCCGCGCCCTGCGCCTGCGGCTCGCCACCGTCGTGGGCGGCATGGCGATCGGCCGCCAGGCCAGTGCGCTGCGCGGCGGCGCCGAGGTCGTCGTGGCGACGCCCGGCCGTCTCAAGGACCTCATCGAGCGGGGCGACTGCCGGCTGGACCGCGTCGCCGTCACGGTCCTGGACGAAGCCGACCAGATGGCCGACATGGGCTTCATGCCGCAGGTGACCGCGCTGCTCGACCAAGTCGCTCCGGGCGGCCAGCGGTTGCTGTTCTCGGCCACCCTGGACCGCAACATCGACCTCCTCGTGCGGCGCTACCTGCACGACCCGGTGGTGCACTCGGTCGACCCGTCCGCGGGCGCCGTCGCCACCATGGAGCACCATCTGCTGCACGTGCACGACGACGACAAGCACACCACCGCCACCGAGATCGCCGCCCGCGACGGACGAGTGATCATGTTCCTCGACACCAAGCACGCGGCCGACCGGCTGGCCAAGCACCTGCTGTCCGTCGGTGTGCGTGCCTCGGCCCTGCACGGCGGCAAGTCCCAACCGCAGCGCAACCGGACGCTCGCCCGGTTCAAGGACGGCCATGTCACCGTCCTGGTGGCCACCAACGTCGCCGCCCGCGGCATCCACGTCGACGACCTCGACCTCGTCGTGAACGTCGACCCTCCCGGCGACCACAAGGACTACCTGCACCGCGGCGGCCGTACCGCCCGCGCCGGCGGGTCCGGCACCGTCGTCACCCTCGTCCTGCCGCACCAGCGGCGCGCGGTGGACCGTCTGATGGCGGACGCCGGCATCACCGCGCGCACCGCCCGGGTCCGCCCGGGCGAGGCCGAACTGCAGCGCATCACCGGCGCCCGGACTCCGTCCGGTGTACCCGTCACCATCACCCCGCCGGCCACCGAACAGGGCGAACGCACGGGATCCGCCGACCGCGCCCGAAGCGGACGGGCCAACGGGCGGGGCCGGAGGGGACGGGCCGCCGGCCGTGCAGGGACCGGGCGGGCCGCCGACCGTGGGGGAGCCGGACGGGCGGGTGACCGTGGGGGAGCCGGACGGGCCGCTGCCCGCACCGGGCGCTCCGCCCCGAGGAACAACCCGTAGCCCTGGCAGCCCGCTGGCCGGCAGCCCGGAGCTCCGTGCCGGGCGGGGCAGATGGACCTCGCTGCCGACCCGACGAAGAGGAGAAGCCCTTGACGCCGATTCCGCCGCCCGCGCGGCAGGCCGGGAACACCGACGGCACCGGTCTGACCGCCAGGGACGCCATGTACGCTCCCGGACCCCAGGTGGACGACCACATGACTGTCGACGTGGCTCTGTCCGTGCTCATCGGTGCCCGCGTCCCGCACCTGCTCCTCGAGGACGAGGACGGGCGGTGCGCGGGGCTGGTCACCCTCGCCGAGCTCTCCGCGCACCGCGGCGGCTCGTGGTACGGCGACCGGACGCGGCTGCGGGACATTTCCTTCGACCGCGGACCGTTCACCTCGTCCATGGCCGAACTCGGCGAGGCCGAAGCCGCCATGCGGGTCCGGGCCCTCGACGTGTCCCCCGTGATCGACGAGCACGGATACGCCCTGGGCGTCCTCTCGCTCACCCACTGACCGCTGCCGCACGGTCGGCCCCTGACGGTGTTTCTCCCCCAACTCTGTGGAGGCATCCATGCGTTGTGTCATCGCCCGTTTCCCCTTCGACCTGGTCAAGAGCGAGGTCGAGCAGTCGATGAGCGGCATCAAGCCCGAACCCGTCACCGGCGTGGCCGTCACCATCGGCCGCCGCGTCTACTCCGTGATGCAGGTCGGGGAAGTCATCACCAAGCAGGACCGCCGCGACTTCACCGCGGGGGAGATGCGCCGGGCCCTGACCCGACTCGGCTTCACCTGCCACAACGCCCCCGCGATCACGCCGCCCAGGGACGCGGCGCGCCCCGACGAGGGTGTGCTGGGCTGGTGAAACAGTTCGGCTCCTGCGCGCGCCGACACCCGGCGTCCGGCTAGGCTCCTGAGGCATGAAGCGCCCTGACGACCTGCTCGTCACGATCGCCGCGATGGTGGAGTCGCAGCACAGCAGCCGGATGTCCCTGACCGTGGTGATCCCGGGAGCCGTCCTCACGGGACGGCTCGCCCCGGAAGCCCTGTGGAAGGAACGCGTGGCCGAAGTCCTGCGGGACTCCGAACACCTCGGACGGTTCGCCGCCGCGTTCACCCCGGACCGGGGCAGCGGCGACCGCCGACCGGAGCAGGACGACGCGCCACCCACGCACCTCCACTTCCACGTCGCCCGAATTCTCCAGGGAAGCTTCGGCATCCCGGAGACAGGAGGCATGTACCGCGTCGCGATCGAGGACGTGAGCGCGTGGACCATCGGGGACATCGGCTACTCGGACCAGTGAGGGCCCGGCGGTCGGCGAAAAGGCGTTACAGGCGGAAGCCCGTGAAACGGTCGCCGTACCGTCGCAGTTTCTAAAGGCGTACGGCGATCAGGGCGATGTCGTCGCGTGCGCCGCCGCTGACGCCGAGGTGGGCGAGGAGTGCGTCCGTGAGGTGTTCGGGGCTGAGGTGGGCGGAGTGGCAGACCGCGTCGCACAGGCGGTGCAGGCCCGCGTCGATGTCCTCGCCCCGGCGTTCGATGAGCCCGTCGCTGTAGAGGACGAGGGTGTCGCCGACGGTGTAGGCCACCTGCGACTCGGCCCGCTCGACGTGTTCGGCGTGCGCGCCGAGCGGTGGGTCGGTGGCCTGGTCGAGGAGGTCGCAGGTGCCGTCGGCGTGCAGCAGGACCGGGGGCGGGTGGCCGGCGCTGCTGTAGGCGATCACGTGTGCGCTCCTGTGGATCACCGCATGGACCGCGGTGGTGGTGAGGGCTCCGTCCACAGAGAGGGCGTACCGGCACAACACCTCCAGGGCATGGGCGGGTCCCTCGACGGTTCGGGTCGCCGCGCTCAGGGCGCTGCGGAGCATGCCCATGACGGCAGCGGCCTCCAGGCCGTGGCCGACGACGTCGCCGACCGAGACGGCGAACGAGCCGTCGGGCAGGTCGATCACGTCGTACCAGTCGCCGCAGACGTTGAGCGAACCCACGGCGGGCAGATAGCGCACCGCGATGTCGGGGTGGTGGCGGACCAGGTCCGGGGAGGTGAGCATCGCCTCCTGCAGGGTGACGGCGACCTGGCGCTCGCGGGCGTGGGCCCGGCGCAGTTCGTCGTTGAGGCGCTGCAACTCCTGGGCCCGGGCGTACAGCTCCGCCTCGAGGGCCTCCGGTTCGACCGTCACCTCGTCGTGGGCCTCTTCACGGCGTGAGCGGCGCGAGTGGACGAACTCCGTCACGTCCTCGACCCGGTGGATGATCCAGGCGACCGTCCCGTCGGGGGCGACGACCGGGGTGTTGATCGGGGACCACCAGCGCTCCTCGAACGCACCCGGCCGGTCCACGACGGGGATGTCGTACTTCTGCAGCGCCATGGTGTCGCGTTCCCGGGTGGCCAGCACCCGGTGCAGGGAGGCGCTGAGGTTGCTCACCCCGTCCGCGTCGGGGTCCGCCGGGTTGTCGGGGAAGGCGTCGAAGATGTACGTCCCGACCAGGTCGTCCCTGGTGCGCCGGGTCGCCCGCAGATAGGCGTCGTTGACATCGACGATCACCAGATCGGGGCCGAGGACGAGGTACGGGCTCGGGGTGGCGGCGAACAGCGCCGCGTAGTCGATCCGCGCTGCGCCTGCCGTGGTGTGCGTGGCCGGTGTGTGCGCCGCTGGTGTCTGCCTGCGTGATGTCATGGCTGCTGCCCGCCATCCCGGGGCCCCTGGGATTCCCACCTCTCAATGTACGAGTCAGTCATGACCCGTGGCGCCGACGATGGCGGAGAAGATCCGGTCCTGCGGTGTGGTCGGCACATGGAAGAAGCCGTTGTTGCGGCCCAGCCGCAGCACCGCCGCCTCGTCCGCCACGGCCTTGACGTCCCCCAGGTTGTGACTGATGAGGATCACCCCGATGCCCCGCTCGCGGAGTTCGTCGACGAGGTCGAGGACATGGCCGGTCTGCGGGACCCCCAGCGCCGCGGTGGGCTCGTCGAGGAGGAGGGCCCTCGGCCGGCCGAGGAGCGCGCGGGATATCGCCACGGTCTGCCGCTGGCCCCCGGACAGCGAAGCGACCGGGGCACGGACGTCGGGGACACGGATGCCCAGCGCGTCGAGCTGCCGTCGGGCCTCGCCCCGCATGCCGCCGCTGTCCATCAGCCGGAACAGACGGCCCCGTACACCGGGGCACCGGCGTTCCTGTCCCAGGAACAGGTTCTCGGCGACATCGAGGTTGTCGCACAGCGCCAGGTTCTGGTACACGGTCGCGATGCCCAGGCGCTGGGCGATCCGGGGGGTCCTGACATGGACGACCTGGCCCTCCCACTCGATGACGCCTTCGTCGGCGGGGTCGACCCCGGCGATCACCCTGATCAGGGTGGACTTGCCGGCACCGTTGTCGCCGAGCAGGGCGACCACCTCCCCGGCGTGCAGCTCCAGGTCGACGTCCTTGAGGGCCTGGACGGCGCCGAACCGCTTGGAGACTCCGCGCAGCGAGAGAAGAGGCGGACCGGCCACGCGCATCTCACCTTCTCCGCCAGAGAGGGGCAAATACGATATTTATTAACAATCTAGGCGCATGTGTCGATCAGAGGCCTCCCAGAAGCTGGATCCGGCCGGAAGAGGTGTCACCGATGGCACACCACCACACCGTCCGCAGGCGCAGCCGGCCACGGCGCCCCCGGCAAGGAGCCACGCTCCTCCTGGTGGGCACGTTGCTGCTGGGCGCCGCGGCCTGCGGCGGGAGTCAGGACTCCGGTGGGGGCGACGGGACCCCGAAGGTCACGATCGGTCTGGTGACCAAGACCGAGACCAACCCGTTCTTCGTGACCATGCGCAAGGCCGCCGCGGACGCCGCGAAGAAGAACGGCGCCGAGCTCATCGCCCTGGCCGGCAGGTTCGACGGCGACAACGAGGGCCAGGTCGCCGCGGTGGAGAGCCTCATCGCCCGCGACGTACAAGGAATCCTGATCACGCCGTCGAACACGACCGGCGTCCTCGGCGCCATCGCGGAGGCCCGGCGCCAGGGCATCCTGGTGATCGCGCTGGACAGCGCCACGGACCCGGAGGACGCCGTGGACGCCACGTACGCGACCGACAACGTCAAGGCCGGACGCCTCCAGGGCGCGTATGTCAGGGCCGTGCTCGCCGACCGGGCGCCCCAGCTGCTCATGCTGGACGGCACGGAAGGCTCCTCGGTCAGCCAGGAGCGTCACGACGGGTTCCTCGAGGGCTTCGGGATCGACGACGACTCACCGGCGATCCGCGGGCGGGCGAACACCAACGGCGACCGCAACCTGGCGCAGACCGCCATGGAGAACCTGCTGCAGCGCACGACCGACGTGAACTCGGTCTACACCATCAACGAACCGGTGGCCGACGGCGCCTCCGCGGCCATCGCCGCTCGCGGCCTCACCCGGCAGGTGACCATCGGCACCATCGACGGCGGCTGCGCGGGCGTGCGGGCCGTCAAAGCCGGCAAGTACGCGGCCACCGTCATGCAGTTCCCGGTCAGGATGGCCGACCGGGGCGTGGCCGCGGTCGTCGAGTTCACCGAGAGCGGGAGGAAACCGTCCGGCTTCACCGACACGGGCACGGAACTCATCACCGACCAGCCGGTGCGGGGGCTGGCGTCCCACGACACGGACTGGGGACTCCGGCGCTGCTGGGGATGACGTGCCGCTGCTGGGGATGACCTGCGTGCGCCGACCGGTGGAAGGAACCAGTAAAGGACCATGAGATCTCCCGGTACGACCAGCCCCACCGCCGAGCCGGAGCCCGGCGCCGCGCTGCGGGAGGCGCTGCGCTATGCCATGCGCACGCCGACGGCCGGCCCGCTCGCCGCCCTGGCCGTCGCCGTACTGGTCTTCTCGCTCACGACGGACACCTTCATGACGCCGGGAAACCTGTCCCTGGTGCTGCAGCAGACCATCGTGATCGGCACCCTGGCGCTCGGTCAGTCGCTGATCATCCTCACCGCGGGCATCGACCTGGCGAACGGGGCCATCGCCGTCCTCGGCACGATCGTCATGGCCAAGCTCGTCTTCGAGGGAGGCAGCCCGGTGGCGGCGCTGCTGCTCGGCATGGCCGTGGCGGTCTTCCTCGGCACGGTCAACGGCCTGCTCGTGGCCCGGCTCGGCCTGCCGCCCTTCATCGTCACCCTGGGCGCGCTGAGCGTCGTCTACGCCACGGCCAGGCTCTACTCCGACTCCCGCAGCTACCCGGTGACCAGCGACCTGCTCGACTTCTGGGGGCACGGCATCCACGTCGGCGCCGTCCTCGTCACCTGGGGGACCTTCCTGCTCCTGGGTCTGTACGCGTTCTTCTGGTACGTGCTCACCCGCACGAGCTGGGGCCGGCACATCTACGCCGTCGGCAACGCCCCCGAGTCGGCCCGTCTGACCGGCATCAACGTGCCGCGCACGGTCCTGTCGGTCTACGTCACCGCCGGTCTGCTCTACGGCATCGCCGCCTGGCAGGCCCTCGGACGCATCCCCAACGCCGACCCCAACGCCTACCAGACGGCGAACCTGGAGAGCATCACCGCCGTCGTCATCGGCGGGACCAGCCTCTTCGGCGGCCGGGGAAGCGTCGTCGGAACGCTGATCGGAGCGCTCATCGTCAACGTGCTCCGCTCCGGCCTCACCCAGGCGGGCATCGACAGCCTCTACCAGGACGTCGCGACCGGGACCCTCGTCGTCGTCGCGGTCGGCGTCGACAAGGTGCTGCGCAGGGGCGGCACGCGCTGACACGGGTACTGGCGGATACGCGCACCGACTGATCCGTACCGCTGAAACCGCCGTTCCCTATCACTGACACCGCGGACACCACACCGTGCCCCGGCCGCCCATCCGGGACCGGCGCAGGGAGGTGCCGCAGCGCGGGCAGGTGGGGGCGGGGTCGTCGCGGTGGCCGGTGAGCCAGGCGTCCCGGGGCGGGACGCAGCCGGCGGGGATCGCGGAGCGCAGGGTGCGGCGCATGTGCGTGTACAGGTGGCGGCGGTCGGCCTCGGTGAGGTCGCTCGCCCGGCGCGCGGGGTGCAGTCCCGCCCGCCACAGGATCTCGTCGGCCAGGAGATTGCCGAGTCCGGCGAGGACGGACTGGTCGGTGAGGGCCGTTTTGAGGCTGCCGCGGCGTGCCGAGAGCGCGGCCTCGAACTCCTCGCGGCTCACCGCCAGCGCGTCGGGGCCCTGGCGGTGAAGGAGGGCCGCGACCTCCGACTCGTCGTGGGCGAGCCACAGGCCCTGCAGTTTGCGCTGGTCGCGGAAGCGGAGCTGACGGTCGCGGGCCACGGTGAACAGGACGCGGTCGTGCGCCTCGGGCGCGTCGTCGGGACGGCTGCAGACCAGCCGTCCGGTCATGCCGAAGTGCAGCAGGAGGGTGGGGCCGCCGGTGCGGGCGAGCAGCCACTTCCCGTGCCGCTCCGGCTCGGTGAAACGCCGGCCTTCCAGCGCGTCCCGCAGCTGCCGCGTGCTCACGCCGTGCAGTACGCCGGTGTCGCGCACGTCGATGCGTTGGATGACCCTGCCCTTCGCGCAGGACGCGAGCACCTCCCGGAACCCCTCGACGTCGGGCAGCTCGGGCATGAGGGCGTCAGGTGGGTCACGTGCCCGACGGCCGTGGCTGTTCCGGCGGGACCGAGCTCTCGGCGACCGCCATCCACTGGTCGAGGTCGGCCTGCGTGAACTCCGGCCACGGCGGGATCTCGGGCAACCGGCGCAGCAGGTCGTACGCCTCCGCGATCTGCGGCCGGCGCAGCACGGGGCAGTGGCAGCCGGCGATGACCTCGGCGTCCAGCCGCTGGAAGTCGTCGACCACCGCCCCGAACTTCCGGCCGTCCAGCAGCGCGACCCAGGGCGAGACCAGGCGCCCGCCGAAGAACTGCCCCTCGCGGAATTCCTCCGCCGCCAGGTCGGCCGTCTCGGCCATGGGCGCGGGCACGTTCGTCGCGAAGGTGTCCACCGCCCACAGGACGTGTGTCTTCGGGTCGAAGAGGGCGCGGGTCGTGGGGTTGTCGTACAGCGGTGGCCGCTTGGCGACCAGCGTGCGGTCACCCACGTCCACCCGGTCGCCGTCGATCATGAAGCGGCACCGGTTGACCGGCGTCTCCCACTCCTCGGCCATGCGCCCGATCGAGAACCACGTCGTCAGCAGGGTCGCGTTCGGGCATTCGGCGAGGACCGGCAGGAGGTTGCCGGCATGGTCACGGTCGTCGTGGGTGAGGAAGATCCACCGCACGTCCAGCGGGTCCACCACGGACCATGCGGCCTCCAGCCACTGCGACCGCACGGCCGGCGCGCCCGTGTCCACGAGCACCGGCTCGGCTCCCCGGATCACCATCGAGTTCATCGGGAAGTGACCGACCGGCGGCGCCTCAAGGGCCCACGGGATGACGAACGTCTCCTCCGCGATCCGGTACGGCTGCAGAAGACTGAAGGTTTCCATCGAGGTCATCGCTGCTCTCCCTGGTACGGGTCGGGTCGCAGCGCCTGTCCATCCAGTCCAGCCCCAGGGCACGCCTGCGTCAAACGCAGGGACGGGCACCTACCAGGTCGCCCCCCTCAGCGGCCGGCATCCGTGCCGCGCAGTTCGTCGGCGGCGTCGTGGTAGGCCCGGGCGGCCCGGGTGAAGTAGTCGAAGAGGACGTCGAGTTGGTCCGGCGTGTAACCGCCGAGGATCTCGCCGATCCGCTGCCGCGCGGGGGCCATGACGTGGTCCAGGTCGGCGGGTTGGCCGACCGGTTCCACGACGACCTTGCGCCGGTCCGAGGGGTCGGGTGCGCGACGGACGTAGCCGGCCTGTTCCAGCCGGTCGATCAACCGGGTGGTCGGACCGGTCGTCAGACCTGTGCGTTCGGCCAGTTCGCCGGGGGACATGGCCCCGGACAGCTGAAGGATGTTCAGCGCGTACAGGTCGGTGGCCCCGAGGTCGCAGGCTCGGGCGCTGGCGTGACCGTGCAGCAGCACGGCGCTCAGGTAGCGGCGGTAGACCTGGCTCGCATCGGATCGCGCGGACGGCGTTGACACAGTCCTTTCCACTCCCTAATCTCTTCTTCAACGCAGAGAAATCTTCTCAGCAGTTACTTCTCCCATGAAGCTATCATGAAGGGGGCATGATGAGCACCGACACGATCACCCGGGACACGGCCACCTCGCCGGAACCGACGGCCACCGACGTCCCGCGTCGCTCTCGCCGCCGTACCGTCAAGCGGGCCCTGGGAGGGACCGCGCTGGCCCTGACGCTCGCCGCCGGAGCCGGCTACCTGTGGCTCGACGCGACCTCCGACGTGCACAACGTCGGCCAGAGCGACTGCACGGCGGTCACCCCGGCCTTCACCCGCACCGCCACCGGCACCGCGACGGCGACGGACCACCTCGCGGTCTGCGGCGTGCTCGACTCGCTGACCGAGGCATGGGGACGCGGGGACGCCGGCGCGTACGGGGAGCACTTCACCGCGGACGCCACCTACACGACCTACGTCGGGACCCACTACCAGGGCCGCAACGACATCACGGCCGCCCACCGCGCCCTGTTCGACGGGTTCCTCAAGGGCACCGGGCTCGCCGACTCCTTCCTCGGCATCCGTTTCTACGGCCCCGACACCGCCGTCGTCACCAGCCGCGGCGACACGTACGCGGGCACGCCCAAGAAGGCGGGCGACCTGTCCAAGACCCAGACCAACACGCTGATCCGCGAGGACGACCGCGGCTGGCGGATCGCCGCCTTCCACAACACCGAGCGTCAGTCCGTCATGGAGCGCATCTCGTTCCTGTGGGACCCGTCCACGAAGCCGGAGGCAGAGAAGTGATGACCCACCTGACCCGCACCCCTGCCGACCCCGCACGCGAAAGCGACGTCGCGGCGATCCAGGCCCTCCTCGAAGAAGGCCGCGCGGCATGGAACCGGGGTGACGGAGCCGCGTACGGCAGGTGCTTCACCCCTGACGCGACCGACGTGACCTTCGTCGGCACCGTCTACCGCGGCGCCCAGGAGATCGGCCGCGCCCATCAGGCCCTCTTCGCCGGTTTCCTCAAGGGCACGGAGCTGACCCTCGACATCACCGACATCCGCTTCTACGGCCCCGACACCGCCGTCGTCGTCACCCGCGGCGACGTCGGCAAGGGCAGGCCGAAGCGGCTGGGCAAGCTCGCCACGTACACGGTCGTCCGCGAGCCCGGGGGTGCCTGGCGGATCGCCGCCGTCCAGAAGACCCGGCGCAGGCCCCTGATGGAAGCCGTCTCCTTCCGGCTCCAGCCGGCCGCCCGCCCCACGACGCGTCAGCCGTCCTTCAGCTCCGCCATGTCCCTGGACGACCGGGGGCTCTGGGCGGGAATACGGGGCACGGAGCCGTAGCGGCGGGTGCGGCGGGCGTACTGTTCCAGCGCGTTCCACAGGTCGCGGCGGTCCACCTCGGGCCACGGGGTGTCCAGGAACAGCAGCTCGGCGTAAGTGGCCTGCCAGGGAAGGAAGTTGGAGGTGCGCTGGTCGCCGCCGGTGCGCAGCAGCAGGTCGACGTCGGGCAGTTCGGGGACGTGGAGGCGGCGGGCGAAGGCGTGTTCGGAGATCCCGCCGGGGTCGATCCTCCCGGCGACCGCCTCCCGGGCGAGCTGCGCCGCGGCCGCCGTGATCTCGGCGCGGCCGCCGTAGTTCACGCACAGGGTCACGGTCAGTCCGGTGCGGTCGCGGGTGGCCCGCTCGGCCTCGACAAGGGTCTCGATGACCTCGGCAGGCAGACGGGAGCGCAGCCCGGCCCAGCGCACGCGGACGTCGAGCGGCCGAGCGTCGTCCGTCAGCCGGCGGAGGGACGTGGGGATCTCGTACATCAGCGCCTGCAGTTCGCCGGCGGGACGTTTCCAGTTCTCGGTGGAGAACGCGTACACGGTCAGGTACTTCAGGCCGATCTCCAGCGCGCCGTGAACGACGTCGATCAGCGCCTCGGCGCCCGCCCGGTGGCCGTCGGTGCGGGGCAGGCCGCGGGCGGTGGCCCAGCGGCCGTTGCCGTCCATCACGATCGCGACATGGCGTGGCACGGCCTCCGCGGGCAGCCGGGGCGGGCGGGCACCGGACGGGTGGGGGGTCGGCGGGGCGGTCGGGCGCCGCTCGGCGGCGAGTCGGCGCACTTCACCGGCCAGCCCTTCGGGTTCGCGTACGTCGGCCGGTGCCAGCGGCGGGCAGGGCCGTACGGGGAACGGGAACAGGCCCCAGGCCAGCGCCGCCCGCGCCCGCGCCGGAAGCAGCACGCGCAGCCGGGCGCTCCGCGGCAGGGCCGGGCGGCGCCGCAGCAGCGCGGCGGGGTCGTCGGCTGCGACCTTGAGCTGCAGCCGGTACAGCTCGGTGTACGTGCCGAACGCGATGCCGACCGCCGGGTGCAGCAGGAGTGGCAGCGGGGTCCGGTCCAGCCAGGTGCGGGCCCGGTCGGCCAGACGGCGCACCATGTCCTCGAACGCGGGGGTGGCGCGCCGGGCCAGCAGGTCCGCGCGGCTCACCCCCGCCTCGTCCAGGGCTTCCTGGGGCAGCGGTACGTGGCCGCGGTCCAGGTCGTCGGAGAGATCGACGAGGCTGTCGGTGAGGTAGACGGCGTCGGCGGCGGTCTGCCACGCCACCGCCGCTTCCGGCACGCCCGCGGCGATCGCCTCCGGTTCGGCGGACAGGCCGGCGGCCCGCAGCAGCAGCGAGCCCGCACGCAGCGCGAACGGGACGACGATCAGTCTGCTGTTGCGCCGCCACTCCTGCCAGGTGGCGAACTGCCGCCCGTGGACGTCCTGGCGCAGCTCTTCGAACTGTGTGTGCAGGAACGCCGGCGGCAGGTTCCAGGTCTGCATGGTGTGGATGAGCGCCTGTCGCACCGGGTCGGTGCCGCGGCCGTCGCGCAGGTCCGCCTCGAACGCCGAGATCCACGCTTCCAGCCGCCCGGCCTGCCCCGGGCCCGACTCGCCGGGGGATTCGGTCGCAGCGCCAGGAGGGTCGGCCGCGTCGACCAGGGTGTCCACGGAATATCCGGCGCCGAACAGCGCCCATGTGGCGATCCGCAGCGGTGGCGGCATCAGCAGCGAGACGGCGTACTCGATCTCGCCCTGCGCGCGGGTGGCACGGCGGCACGCCTCGTAGCCGCGGCGCAGGGCCGGATCGTGGATGCCGCTGCGTCGGTAGACCCAGGCGGATGGCGCGGCGGAGTGGCTCACTTCACGTGTCCTCTCGGTTCGAAGACGCCTGCTGCGGGACCCAGGCCAGGGCCAGCGCGCTGCCGACAGCGGTGAGCAGGAAGCCGAGGAGCAGGCCGCCGAGGTTGGCGGCGACCAGACTGACCAGGGACAGTACGGCGGCCAGGACGCCGGAGAACCAGCGCAGGGCGGGGTTGTGCCACGTCGTCACACCGGCGACGACGAACAGGGCGCCCAGGGCCCACGAGGCGGCGCCCGCCGTGCCGGTGAACCGCAGGAACCCGAGGCCCACCCACGAGACGCAGATCAGCTCCAGCCCGCCGAGCCCGAGCAGCAGCCCCGCCGCGAACGGACGGCCCCGGCGCCACGCCCGCCACTCGGCCCACAGGTCGGACCGGGTCTCCGTGGTCGTCGAACCGCTGGTCGGCGGGCCGCCGGTCGTCGCGCCGTTGCTCACTCGGCCGCTCGTCATCGGGCCACCGCTCATCGGCCCGCCCCCAGCACGCAGCCGCCCTCGCCCCGGCGCAGGTCGATGGTGACGCCCCGCGAGGTGATCGTCCCGGCCGTGAAGGAGTGCGGCTTCGTCGTCACCCTGCTGCCGCTGACCTTCTCGGCACCGACGGTGAACAGGCCCGTGGGCCGCTCCAGGGACACCCGCGGGGTGTCGAATCTCGCGCCGGAGAGCTTCACCGCCCCGGCCGTCGCCTTGCCCGCCTCCACCGTCAGCCCGGTGGCGGAGGCCTGCTCGATCCGTACGACGGCCGTCACCGCGCCGATGACCGGCAGCCGGGTGGTGGAGGTCACGCAGGCGTCCTCCACGGTGGCCCGCTCCATCCGCGTGGCCAGCGCGGGCAGCACCCCGCCGCGCCCGGAGGCGCCCGGGGAGGCCGACACACCCGACCCGGACACCCGCGCGGCATGCACCGTGACCGGCACCTCCCCCGCGAACGCCACGGAGACGGCCCCTGCGGCGCTCCCGGCCAGCAGGACGGAGGCACCCGCGAGCAGGGGCGCAAGAGCCAGGGCGAACCGCGGTCGGCTCGTCCGCCCGGCATGGGTCGTCACGGGGACGTTCTTCTCGATCACGCCCGGCCCAACGATCCCCCCGGACCGAAGTACCGCCCAGCTCACCATCGGCTGATACGACAGCACGGTCGGTTGCCGCGGCGGGGACCGTTTGGACACGCTTCCGGCCGGTCCCACGGGAGCGTGGGACCGGCCGGGGTGGTTCCTACCGTGAGCGCGTGCGCTCGGGGAACCGTCAGAGGGTGGTGCCGGGGTCCCCCGGCCGGATGCGTCCGCGCCAGCCGCCGGTGCCGCTGCCGCTCTCGACGTAGTCCTTGAAGCGGCGCAGGTCTCCCTTCACCCGCCGGTCGATCACGCCCAGCGCGTCGGCGCCCTTCTCGGCGAGGCCGGTCGGCTCGACGTCCATCGTGAGCTCCACCCGGGTGTGCGTGTCGTCCAGCCGCTCGAACCGGACCGAGCCACGCTGCTCGGTGTCGCCGCCGATGGACCGCCAGGTGATCCGGTCGTCCGGCATCTGGTCGATGATCTCCGTGTCGAACTCGCGCCGCACCCCACCGATGCTGGTGGTCCAGTGGTTGTGCCGGTCGTCGAGCTGGGTGACCTCGTCGACGCCTTCCATGAAGTTCGGGAAGTCCTCGAACTGGGTCCACTGGTCGTATGCCCTGCGGAGCGGGACCTCCACCTCGACCGTTTCCTTGACCGTGCTCATTGATCCCTCCTGGTCCGCTGTCTCGCCGGGGCCGGCCCTGTTCGTACACCGGCCGCCGGTGCGTGTTCCGAGCCCCGGGTACCCGTCCGCGTGTCACCTCACCATGGCGGGAACTCGGCGGCCATGAACGCTGAGACAGAGCTCCGCAGCTCCTACTGGCTGGAAACCGCACCACCCGGCGAACCCGCTCCCCCACCGGCCGACGACCTCTCCGTCGACGTCGCCGTGGTCGGCGGCGGCATCGCGGGGCTCAGTACGGCCTGGGAACTGGTGCAGCAGGGACATGAGGTCGCCGTCCTGGAGGCGGGGCGCCTCGCCGCGGGCGTCACCGGTCATACGACGGCCAAACTCACCGCCCAGCACACCCTGATCTACGACCGCCTGCGCCGCACCCGCGGACCGGAGGGCGCCCGGCTGTACGCGCGCTCGCAGACCGCCGCGATCCGGCACGCCGAGGAGATCGTGCGGGAGCTGGGCATCGACTGCGACTGGGAGGAGGCGGCGGCGTTCACGTACGCCGAGAAACCGCAGCGCGTGAGGGAGCTGCGGGCCGAGGCGGAGGCGGCACGGGAGGCCGGTCTGCCCGCCGAGTTCGTCACGGAGACGGAGCTGCCGTTCCCGGTCGCCGGTGCGGTCCGGGTGACCGGGCAGGCCCAGTTCCATCCCCGGAAGTACCTGCTGGCACTCGCGGACGACCTGCGACGGCGCGGCGGCTCGGTCTACGAGGACACTCGGGTCGTCGGCCTCGCCGAGGGCGAACCCTGCGTGCTCACGACCGACGCCGGTGTGTCCGTGCGCGCCCGCGACGTCGTGATCGCCACGCACTACCCCGTCTTCGACCGCGCCCTGCTCTTCACCCGGCTGTCCCCGCGCCGCGAGCTGGTCGTGGCCGCGCCCATCGACGAGGAGCAGGCGCCGCGCAACATGTACATCACCCCGGAGCAGGCCACCCGCTCCGTCCGCACGGCGCCCCTCGGCGACGGCAAACGCCTGCTGATCGTCACCGGGGAGCACTTCACGCCCGGCACCGCCGACGTCGAGGAACGGTTCGGCCGGCTGACCGCCTGGGCCGGCGCCTGCTTCCCCGGGCTCACGTTCACCCACCGTTGGGCCACCCAGGACAACGACTCCACCGACACCGTCCCGCTCGTCGGGCCGCTCCACCCCGGCAGCCGGCACACCTATGTGGCGACCGGGTTCGGTGGCTGGGGAATGAGCGGCGGCATCATGGCGGGCCGCCTGCTCGCCGACCTCGTCGCAGGACGGAAGGTCGAGTGGAGCGGCCTGTACGATCCGCGCCGCCTGGCCTCCGTGGTCCGCGAGGGAGGGGCGTTCCTGAAGCACCAGGCCCAGGTTGCCCGGCACTTCGTCGGCGACCGGATCCCGCCGCTGACCGGGCCGCTGACCGGGCCCGCGCCGGAGGAGATCGCCCCGGGAGACGGCGCCGTGGTGCGCATGGGCGGAGGGCAGTGGGCGATCCACTGCGACGAGAAGGGCGGGCTCCAGGCGGTCTCGGCCCGCTGCACCCACCTCGGCTGCATCGTGGCCTTCAACCGCGCGGAACAGGCGTGGGAGTGCCCGTGCCACGGCTCCCGGTTCGCCCCGGACGGCCGGGTCCTGCAGGGTCCCGCGGTACGGCCGCTGCGCAAGCGCGACCTGTGAGCAGCGCGCCGCCTGAGCAGCACGCCCCCTGAGCAGCACGGCGTTTGATGACCACCGCCGAGGGAACCCGGCGGGGCGTGATCGATGGCCCGTGGGCTGAGCCCCGCGGGCTGAGGAGTTTCGGAAGCAGAGAGAAGTTGAGGCGCCGTGATCGCGCGCACTGCCGAGAAGAAGGTCCTGAAGGTACGCGAGACCGGTTGGACGAAGGCCCGTCACCTGCGGGGCAAGGCCATCCGTACCTGTCTCCCCGCGGTGGAGGACGGCAGTTCTCCGCGCTCGGCCCACAAGAGCGCCGAGTGGAACATCGTCCGGGGCGAGGACTGAGGGCGCCCGCGCGGCGTCGGAGCGGTCGTGAAAGCACTCGTCATCAACTGCACCCTCAAGAAGTCTCCGGAGTCCTCCAACACCGAGGCGCTGGCCGCGGTGGTCGGGCGGCGGCTCTCCGAGCAGGGCGTGGAGGTGTCCTCCGTACGGGCCGTCGACCTCGACATCGCCCCGGGCGTGGTCACCGACGCGGGTGACGGCGACGAGTGGCCCGGGGTCCACGCGCGGCTCCTGGAGTCGGAGATCCTGGTCATCGCCTCGCCCACCTGGCTGGGCCGGCCGTCGTCGGTGGCACAGCGCGTCATGGAGCGCATGGACGCGATGATGTCCGAGACGGACGACGAGGAGCGCCCGGTCGCCCACAACCGCGTGGCCGGTGTGGTGGTCACCGGGAACGAGGACGGCGCGCACCACGTCATCAGCGAGATCTCCGGGGCGCTCGCGGACATCGGCTACACGATTCCCGGCCAGGCGTGGACCTACTGGCACCTCGGCCCCGGTCCCGGCCCCGACTACCTGGACGAACAGCGGGGACGCGACTGGGCTCACCGGACCGGTCGAGCCATGGCCGACAACCTCTGCGGAGTCGCCCGGGCGCTGGCCGCGCGGCCGCTGCAGGCACCCGGCTGACGGCAGTTGGCCCAGGGCGGTCCACTGAGGGCGGTCGGCTCAAGAGGGGTCGGCTCAAGAGGGGTCGGCTCAAGAGGGGTCGGCTCAAGAGGGGTCGGCCGTTCGGCCGGTGACCGACGCCCTCGCCTCGGCCGTTCGGCGGACCCGACCGTGGCTGTACGGCCCCTACGCTGTGCTGCGTCACCCGAGCGAATGCGAAGGATCAGCGAACGTGTCGTTGCAGACCACCCGTCGTCTCAGGCTTGCTTCCGTGGCCCTTGCCGTAGCGCTCGCCGCCCTGGCCACGGCGGGCCCCGCCCTCGCGGACACGCAGCAGGGCGTCGGGGGAGCGCCCACGAGTGCGGGTGCGCAGAAGCAGGCGTCCGCGATCCCCACCGGCTTCGTCGATCTGCCCACGAGCCCGCTCCCCGCCGACAGCGCGCGGCACGAGTTCACGGTTTCCTACCGCAACGACTCGTCGGCGGACCGGACCGTCGCGCCCCAGATCCTGGTGACCTCCCCGGACGCGGGGCCGTTCCTGGGCCCGGCGGACATCGAGCTGGAGCGGCGTACCGCACACGGCTGCTGGGAGGCCGTGCACCTCGGCACGCAGACCGGCACCCTGTTCACCGACCTCGCGACGGCGCGGCGCATGGTACGCGCGGGCGAGACCCTCACCCAGGTCTACCGCCTCACCGCCGTCGACCCGAAGGCCAGGGGCACGGTGGCCCCGAGGGTGGCCCTCTACGGCTGAACCTGCCGGAGCGGGAACTTCCGCAGGCCGGGGGGAGTTGGCAGGACGACGCACAGAACGCACGCGGACGACCGGAACGACACGGGCTCAAGCCGAGGTGGCACGGATGGCGATGTGGGATCGGATCAAGGACCAGGCCAAGGGTCTGCAGCAGCAGGCGCAGGGCATGCGGGGGACCGGCGGACACGGCCGGCCGGGTTCGGGATCCTCCGGGGGATCGCGGGCACAGCTGGTGAACACGCTCAAGTCCCAGCTCACCTCCCTCAAGACGGAGTTGAAGAGCGGCGCCTACCGGGACGCCAGCATGGCGATGTGCGCCCTGGTCGCCGCCGCCGACGGGCATGTCGACCCGGCCGAGCGGCAGCATGTGGAGTCGCTGATCCTGAACAACGACGTCCTGCAGAACTTCCCGTCCGAACAGCTCCGCCAGCGCTTCAACAAGCATGTCGACCAGCTGGCGTTCAACTTCCAGCAGGGCAAGCAGGAGGTCCTGCAGGAGATCGCCAAGGCGGCGAAGAAGCCGACGGAGGCCAGGGCGGTCGTACAGACCGGCTTCGTCGTCGCGGGCGCGGACGGATACGTCGCCCCGGCCGAGGAACAGGTCCTGCGCGAGGCGTGCTCCGTACTCGGCCTGTCTCCCCAGGAGTTCGGCCTCTGACGCGGTAGGCGCACGCCTCGATCCGAACCCCCTGTGTCACGGCGTCGCGTCCTCCGCGGCGCCGTGCGGCTGCAGGGGCACTGTGGTGGCGACCTCGAAGCCGCCCTCGGGACGGTGGCCGGCGCACAGTTCGCCGCCGATGGAGCGGGCGCGTTCCCGCATGCCCATGACGCCGAAGCCCCGGCTTCCCGGGGGGCCGGAAGCCGCGGGGGCCACCGTGCCGTCGTTGCTGACGGTGATCGTCAGACGGGTACGGGTGTACTCGAACCGGACGTGCGCGGCCTGGGTGGCGGCGTGCTTGGTGACGTTGGTCAGTGCCTCCTGGACGATCCGGAACGCGGTCAGGTCGACGCCCGGTGAGAGGTGCTGCGGCTCCCCTTCGGTGGTGACCGTGACCTTGAGCCCGGCGGACGCGCACGCCGAGACCAGCTCGGGCAGGCGGGCGAGCCCCGGTGACGGTTCCAGCGGTGTCGAGGCCGGGTCGCCGCTGTGCCGCAGCAGGCCCAGCGTGGCCTTCAGCTCACGCAGCGCGGACGACGTGGTGCCGGTCAGGTCGGTGAGGATCGCCTTGGTCTGCTCGGGACTGGTCAGCGCCAGATGCGCGGCGGTACCGGCCTGGGCGTTGGCCAGCGCAAGGTGGTGGGCGACGACGTCGTGCAGCTCGCGGGCGATGCGCATGCGCTCCTCGGTGACGCGCAGCCGCGCCTCCTCCTCCCGGGTGCGCTCGGCGTGCTCGGCACGGGCCTGCACCGAACTCAGGTAGGCACGCCGCAGCTGGGTCATCTTGCCGGCGGCGAGGGGCAGCAGCAGCCAGAAGAACGGGCCGATCGTCCTGAGCAGCAGCGACAGGTGCTCCATGGAGTCGGAGAACACCGCCGCGAGGTTCACGGCCACCATGGTGGTGAGGCCGTAGGCGCGGGTCGTCTTCCGGTCGCTGAGGGCGGCCAGCCAGTAGAGCGCCGCCATGACGGGGGCCAGCAGCAGCGGGGTGACCAGGTAGCCCAGCGCGACCGCGATCACCGTGCAGACGGCGGTGACGACGACGGCGGTGCGCGGGTGGGTGCGGTGTTTCAGGAGAGCGAGGCACGCGACGCCCATGAGGATGACGCCGGCCTTGTCCTGGTCCGGTGGCTCGGCGCCGGGCAGGGTGAGGGAACTGCCGAGGGTCGCGCAGCCCATCAGCGCGAGGACCGGTGCCAGATCGACGAGAAAGCGGTGGCGGTCCGCGAACTCCTCGATGCGGTCCGTGAACTCCTCGATGCGCTCGGCATAGCGCCGTTCCGGGCTGGTGGTCATCGGGTTCTCCGGTCGGTGGGCTGGGGTCCATGGTGGACGTCTGCGGGTGCGAACGGCCGACGGGACCGCCCGTGTCCTTCGTCACGGGCGGTCCCTGTGGGGGGCGGGGCGTCGGATCAGGTGCGCGCCGGTTCCAGGTCGGCCGAGGCGTCCGCCGCGGGCTCCGCCTCCGGCCGCCGGCTCAGCGCCTCCCCCTCCACGTCGACGCGGGGCAGGATCCGGTCCAGCCACTTCGGCAGCCACCAGGCCTTGTCGCCGAGCAGGGCCAGCACGGCCGGCACGATCGCCATCCGTACGACGAAGGCGTCGAAGAGCACGGCGGAGGCGAGGCCGAACCCGATCATCTTGATCATGGAGTCGCTCTCGCCGATGAACCCGGCGAAGACCGCGATCATGATCAGAGCGGCGGCCACGACGACGCGGGCGCTGTGCCGGAAGCCGGACGTGACCGCCGCACGGGCCGGCTCCCCGTGGACGTACGCCTCCCGCATCCGCGAGACGAGGAAGACCTCGTAGTCCATGGCGAGCCCGAAGACGATGCCCACCAGGAAGATCGGCATCAGGCTCATGATCGGCCCGGTCTGCTCCACGCCCAGCAGTCCGGCGCCGTGCCCCTGCTGGAAGACCACGACGACCGCGCCGAGGGAGGCCAGCACCGACAGCAGGAAGCCGACGGCCGCCTTGAGCGGGACGAGCACGGACCGGAAGACCACCAGCAGCAGCACGACCGCGAGCCCGACCACGACGATCAGATACGGCACCAGCGCGGCCTGCACCTTGGCGGCGATGTCGATGTTCAGCGCGGTGGTGCCGGTGACCTCGAAGGTCGCCCCGGTCCGCGTCTCGATCCCGGGACGCCCGTCCCGGATGGTGGTCACCAGGTCCTTGGTCTTCTCGTCGGTCGGCGCGGTGGCCGGCACGACCGAGAAGACGGCGGTGTCACCGGCCGCGTTGAAGCGCGCCGGGGAGACGGACACGACACCCTTCGTGCCGCGGATCTCCTCGGCGACGGTCGTGACCGCGTCCTTCGGGTCCGCGGCGCCCTTGACGTCCACGACGACGGTCAGCGGCCCGTTGAAGCCCGGCCCGAAGGCCTCGGCGAGCGCGTCGTAGGCCCGCCGCTCGGTGGTGGAGGTCGACTTGGCCTCGTCGCCGGGCATGCCCAGCTGCAGCTGGGTCATCGGCACGGCGAGCGCACCGAGCCCCAGGACGCCGAGCAGCAGCACGGGCACGGGCCGGCGCAGCACGAACCGCGCCCAGCGCGTGCCGCCGTTGTCGTCACCGGTCTCGTCCATACGGCCGCTCTTGCGGGCCCGCCGCGAGAGCACGGCGTTCGGCCAGAAGCCGAGGAACGCCGGGACCAGGGTCAGCGCGATCAGTACGGCGACGACGACCGCGCCGGCCGCGGCCAGCCCCATCTTGGTGAGCATCGGGATGCCGACCACCGACAGCCCGGCGAGGGCGATCACGACGGTGAGCCCGGCGAAGACGACCGCGGAGCCGGCCGTACCGACGGCGAGACCGGTCGCCTCCTGCGGTGTACGGCCCTTGGCGCGCTCCTCCCGGTATCGCGAGACGACGAACAGGGCGTAGTCGATGCCGACCGCGAGGCCCAGCATCATCGCGAGGGTGCCGGTCGTGGTGGACAGGCCGAGGGCGTCGGAGAGGGCAAGAATGGTCGCCATGCTGACGCCGACACCGATGATGGCGGTCAGCAGCGGCAGCCCGGCGGCAGCGAGGGACCCGAAGGTGACGAGGAGGACGACGGCGGCGATCGCGACGCCGATCACCTCGGCCATCCCGCCCGGGCCGCCCCCGTCGTCCATCGCGCTGCCACCGGCCTCGACGGTCAGCCCCGAGTCGCGGGCGTCGCCGAGCGCCTTCTCCAGCTGCGCCTTGCCGACGTCGGTGAGATCGTTGGCGCCGACCTTGTAGGTGACGGTCGCGTAGGCCGTCGTACCGTCCTTGCTGACCGCCCTGGCCTGGAACGGGTCGACGACGGAGGCGACCTGCGAGCCGTCGCCCAGCTCGGCCACGGCCTCCTCGACGGCCTTCTTGTTCCCGGTGGCGGTCACCTTCTCACCGCCCGGCGCGACGAAGACGACCCGCGCGGTCGCGCCGTCGGCCGTCGCACCCGGGAAGCGCTCCTCCATCAGGTCGAACGCCTTCTGCGACTCGATGCCCGGCATGGAGAACTCCTCGTCGGAGGCTCCCGGAGCCTTGAGGGCACCCAGCCCGACGGCGGCGAGCACGGCCGCCCAGACCAGGGCGACGTACCAGCGCCGCCGGAAGGCCAGACGGCCCACTTGATACAGGAAAGTAGCCACGACAGGGGTCTCCACATCTGGGACTCGAACGTGTGCCCAGGCTGTCGGGAGCAGGGGCACCACGTCGTCGTGCGGCTGCCGACAATCCGCCGTACTGAGAACGCAGTACGCATCGACGGATACGTCAGCCATGGGTACGACGGGGAGAACGGACGGCGAGACCGAGGCCGTATGTGCTCCAGCCCGTCCGGCGTTCGAGGCCGAGGCGCCACCGTCCCTAACCCCCACCCACCCGCAGGGTGTTCCGCCGCACAGGACCGGCACTCACTTCCCAGCACCGGTCCGCATCATCCAGCCCGCCGGCGTTTGAGGACGAGGCCCCTTCAGGGCCGAAGCGGGGGTCTGGGGGCGGCAGCCCCCAGGGGCCGGGGTCGAAGGGGCGGCGCCCCTGGGGATGGGACGGGTAGGGGCGGCGGGGGCGAGAATCCGTGTGGAGGCAGGCAGGCGGCAGGTATCACCGCCCCGCGCTGCCCTACCCGATCTCGACGACCCGCGCCCACTCCGGTGGCAGGTCCGGCACATAGTCGGGGTCGTCCTCGTTCACCGCGCCCGCGCCCGCCCCCCGGGGGAACAGCCCCACGACCGTCCGGCACGGCGGCCGCGTGCTCGGCCACGGGGTCTGACCGTCCGTCAGGGCGACGACGACATCGGGCCGGGGCCGCGCTCTCAGCGCCCTGGCGAAGCCGGCGCGCAGATCCGTGCCGCCACCCCCCACCAGCGGAATCCCCTCGACACGGCACAACCGGTGCACGCCCCCGGCCGCCGCGTCGCACGGCACGACGCTGACCAGATCGTGCCGCCCACCGACGGCCCGGGAGATCGCGGCGACCTCCAGCAGCGCGCTGCCCAGTTCGGCGTCGCTGACCGAGCCGGAGGTGTCGATGACGACGCAGACCCGGGGCGGCCGGCGCCGCAGGCTCGGCAGGACGGCGCCGGGCACCGAGGCCGAACGACGCGAGGGACGGCCGTACGTGTAGTCGTCGCCGGCACCCGGACTGAAGGCCGCCGAGCGGACCGCCGCGCCCAGCAACTCCCGCCACGGCTGCGGCGGATGGAAGACCTCCTCCGCCCACCGCTGCCACCCCGCCGAGGCGTGACCCGGCCGCCCGGTGATGCCCTGCGCCACCCGGAACCGGACGGCGTCCCGTTCCCGCGCGCTCAGCCCGTGTGCTCCGTCCGCCCCCAGGTCCCACTCCCGTTCGAGCCCGTCGGCCCCACTGCCGCAGTCCAGCCAGGCCAGATCCTGCATACGCGGCCCGAGCCGGAACTGACGCAGATAGTCCTCCATCAGCTCGCCCTCGTGCAGCATCAAGGTCCGCGGCAGGACGGCGCCTTCGGGCCGGGCGAGCCCGTCGCCGTACACGTCGTCGTTGATCTCGCAGTCCGCGGCGATGTTCATCCGCAGCCGCTCCCCCGGCCCGGTCAGCCCGCGCTCGCGCGCCACCCGGTCACTGCGTCCGTGATGGTCCCGCAGCAGATGCGACACCTCGTGCACCCACACCCCGGCCAGCTCCTCCACCGGCGTACGGTCCACGAACGGGGGCGAGACGTAGCACCGCCAGTGCCGGTCGACGGCCATCGTCGGCACCCGCCGCGACTCCACGACGTGCAGGGCGAACAGGGCGGTCGCCAGATACGGCCGGACGCGGGCGGCGTGCAGCCGGGCGGCGAAGAGCTTGTCACGGTCGAGGGCCACAGCCCGATCGGGTGCTTGGCGCATGCCTCGTGATTCCTCGGCCCTGCCGGAGGCACCCCCGCTCACCGGCCCGCCTTCGCGGCGACCGCCGCCGTCCGGTCCGCCGCGTGATCCGCCCGCCGGGACAGGCCCACGACTCCGGCGAGCTGCTCGATCGACGGCGGCACGTCCCAGTCCTCCTGGCGGAGCGAGGCAAGCGTGGACGCGGGGACGACGACGAGGTCAGGCGCCCCGGTCTCCACCGCCCGGACCAGCAACGCCCAGGCCGCGTCCCAGCGGGACTTCTCGGGACGCGCCCGTACCGCCTCCACCACCCCGTCGAGCGCGGCCTGCCGCAGATCCCCCCGCTCGGGCAGCACGGCACCGGCCGGATCGGCGAGCAGCAGCTCGGGGTCCGGCAGGTCCATCCGGTCCACGCACGCCAGCAGCTCCAGCCCGGGACCGTCCCCCACGGTGCCCCTGACCAGCAGCGAGAGCACGTCCCGCGAGGAACCGGCGGCGGTCGCGAAGGCGATCAGACGCTGCGTCATCTCCCAGCTGCGAGGCGACGGCCAGGGGCCACCCCGGCGCGTCTCACTGCCCGGCAGCCGGTGCACGAGACCCGGCCGCCCGGAGAGCAGCCCGCAAACCGCGCGCCGGGCGAAGTCCACGGCGTCCGGCAGCTTCCGCGGGTCGAGTCGCGGCAGGGTCGCCCGCGGCCAGGTCCCGCCGAGTCCCCGTACGACGACCTCGTGGTCGTGGGTCCACTGCAGATGCACGAACCGGTTGGCCAGCGGCGCGCTCAGCTCCCAGCCGTCGGCCGCCGAGGACCGCGGGTTGGCGGCGGCCACGATCCGTACGTCCGGCGGCAGTTGAAGCGCACCGATCCTCCGCTCGAGCACCAGCCGCAACAGCGCGGCCTGCACGGCCGGCGGCGCGGTGGACAACTCGTCCAGGAACAACAGCCCCCGCCCGGCCTTCACCAGCCGTACGGCCCAGTCCGGCGGCGCCATCGGCACGCCCTGCTCGGCCGGATCGTCCCCGACGACGGGCAGGCCCGAGAAGTCGGACGGCTCGTGCACGCTGGCGATCACCGTGGTCAGCGGCAGCTCCAGCGCGGCGGCGAGCTGGGTCAGGGCAGCAGTTTTGCCGATACCCGGCTCACCCCACAGGAGGACGGGCAGGTCGGCCGCGACGGCCAGGGTCAGGGCCTCCAGTTGCGTGTCGGGGCGGGGTTCGGTGGTGGTGTCACCGAGGAGGGCCAACAGGTCGGCGGCCACGTCGAGTTGGGAAGCTGGGCGGGTGGGGGCGAGGCGCGTGGGCATGTGTGATCACCTTTGGGTACGAGGGCAGGGTCAGGACGGGACAGGCCAGGTCAGGCCAGGACAGGCCAGGCCAGGCCAGGGTCGATTCAGGTCAGGCCGGCTGAGGTCAGTCGAAGGTCGCGTGCCGTCTGCGTGAGCGCCGGTCGCGGGGGCGGGGGCGGTCCGGAGCGAGGAGTTCGTATCCGGGACGGCGCCCGGGCCCCGGTTCGGTCAGGCCCGCTCTGAACAGCCCGTACACGATCCGCCGCTCCGCCGCCGCGGCCAACTCGTCCCGCAGAGCACCGTGGCGCAGCACGGCATCCGGACCCAACAGCCCCTCCACGACGGCCAGCGCACCGGCGATGTCGCCGTGGTCGAGGCGTTCACGCACATCGGGCAGGCAGTCCGGACGCCGGTGCGCTTCGTCGATGACCCGGAGGCACGGGAGCGGCGTTCCGGTCAGGGCGGCCAGCAGTTCCTCGCGCCGGATCTCGGCCGGGTCGTGGTCCAACGGCGCCAGGACGCCGTCCACGAGACCGATCCGGTGCCGCGCTCCCCGGCACTCGACGAGGCGTGGCTGCCCTGCCCGTTCCGGAGTCGCGGACGGCCGGGGCGGCGGCGAATGATCCGGTACGAGGGCGGAGGCGACCAGCGGATGCAGCCGGCCGGCGTCGATGAGCCCGAGATGGAGCAACTCCAGGTCGGGCAGCACCCAGGTCGCCGCGTCGGGAAGGACGGGCAGCTCGGAGACACGGCCCCTGGTGGACGCCGCGATCCGCGGCACGGGCGGCCCACCACCGCCGTCTCCCTCCGGGGGCACGTCCAGAACCAACCGATGCCGTCCCCCCAACCTCACGAGCACGGCACCACTGGACCGCCCCTCGGCGCGCAGCAGTAACCGCGCCTCGTCCGCCCACCGGTCAACGGCACAGCGACGCCCATACGGCAGACCCACCAGGCCGGGCAGGCCCGCCAGGACCGGCTCCGTCCCGGCCTGGTCATCGGTGAGCAGACCACCGGGACCGCCGAAACGGCCAGGACCGCCGCCCCCTGACCTGCCCCGCAGCTCACCGACCCTGCGGACATCCCACAGGTGACGGTGCAGATCGAGACGGAACCGCCGGTTGGGCCGGGGATGCGGATGCCGACAGACACGGCCCTCGGGCCCAGCCCCAGCCCCGGACCCCGACCCGGCCCCGTCCCACAACGCAAGGCTGATCCGCTGACCGGCACCGGCCCACGCAGGCGGAGTCCGCACCACGAGATACAGCGGCCGTCTGCCACCCCGCCCCCCACCGTCGTACCGGGCGAGTGCAAGGGTCAGCCCCGGCCGCAGCAGCCCGTCGGGAGCGATTCTCGGCATGTGCCAGCGCAGCAGGTCGGGGGCGAGGTGCCGTAGATCGGCCCGGACCCGACCGGCGACTTCGCGGCCGTGCTCACGCGCCACGGACCGCAGATTGAGATCGACGTCGAAACCCGAGGCGGCACAAGCCCCCGCCCAGTCCCCCGCCAGCCGACGGGCGGTCGCGGTCTCGATCATGGAGGCCGGCACGGCGAACTCACGCACGCGCGGCCAGAAGGAAAGCCGGGTGTCCCCGTTCGCGAACTGAGTGCCCATCAGCACTCACCTTGCGCGGACGGGACCCCCAATCTGTCAACAGAATGAGTCGTCATCGCGGGCGAGCGTAACGCCGCCCGCCCGCGATCCGCCAGCGATTTCCCACCACCCGGAAATGGCCCGCTACAGGGCCGCGGCCTCCTCGGTGGTGAGGAACCGCAGGTTCTGCACGTACTCGTTGACCAGCATGGGCACGCCGTCGGAGGCCAGGTACCACCTCGGCTTGCCCGTGCTGTCGGCGATCACGCGGCCGTTGACGCGCAGGTTCTCGAAGGTGACGTCCTTGACGAGACGGTCCTCGCCGAGGCCCATCATCACCGAGAGGTCGGCGTTCTTGCCGTTGTAGCTGAGGTCCTTGACGTAGACGGACTCGATGCCGCGGCCGGGCGAGGTGTTGTACTTCGGGTTGTACTCGACCCGCATGTGGATGAGCTGGCCCCAGCGGAAGTCCTCCACGCGGATGTTGTCGAACCTCACGTCCCGGACGAGGTTGCTGTCGCCGACCATGAACGCGATGGCACCCTGGTAGGTCACCTGCGGCTCGCGGTGGTCGAGGATGTCGATGTTCTCGAAGGTCAGGTTCTCCAGCATCTCGGGGGTGTCCGAGTTGCCGTGCACGCCGATGTTGATCGGGTGGGCGACGTCGGCCCACAGGGAGCAGTTCCTGACCGTGATGTTGCGGGTGTCGCCGTAGAAGTCCCAGCGGTGGGTGTAGAGGGCGACGGAGTCGTCGGACGTACGCAGGAAGCAGCCGTCGACGGTGACGTTCTCGGAGCAGTAGAGCTGGATGCCGTCGCCCCAGCCCTGGTGGCTGAAGGCGCGCAGGTTCTTGATGGTGAGGTTCTGGGACTCGGCGACCCGGACGTTCTCGTAGCGGGGGTTGAGGATCGTTATGCCGTCGATCGTGACGTTCTCGGTATTGCGGATGAAGAGCGCCCCGTTCGGGGAGTTGTAGAGCACGCCGCGGCCGACGAGCCGGGAGTTCTCCACGTTCTCGAAGATCACCTGAGAGGTGAGGACGGCGCCGGGCGCCAGATAGACGGTGGTGCCGCTGGGCACCTTCAGCAACCGGTCCGAGGTGGTGTGCAGACCCGGCCCGAAGTACATGACGTGCTTGTCGCCCTCGGCGGGCGGGTTCTGCTCGAGCGGGTTCGCGAGCAGGTGCAGGCAGTCGAAGACCTTGTCGTCGACCTGGACGACGACGTTGCGGGGCCGGTCCAGGGTGAAACGCGCGGTGCCGCCCAGCTCCTCGGGCTTGATGCCGTACGAGTCCGGGCGGACACGGAACTTCTCGGCGCTGCCCGGGTTGTAGGTGACCTCGACCTCGACGGTGCCGGAGAAGTCGAAGGCGGCCCAGGAGGAGTTCTGCGCCCTGTTGCTGCCGGTGACGGGGTCGATGAGCGCGAGCTTGGCCAGGTAGACGTCGAGTCTCCGCCAACTGCCACCTGCAGCGCGGACCTTGACGGTGAAGGAGTTGTTGACCGGGACGGAGGGCAGCGTGGGGTGGGTGACAACGATGTCCCCGGCGGTCTCGTCCGCCGTGGCGGCGGAGGCGGTGGCCGCGTTCGCGGTCCCGGCGAGGCTGTTCGCCAGACCGGCGGCCGCGAGGACTCCGGCGGCCTGGAGGGTGGATCGGCGGGAGAGGGGTGAGGTCATGAGGACTCCTCGGTGATGGCAACCGGTTGCCGGGATGAGCGGGCCCGATCTTGTGGCTGTGCGGAGGCCTGAGTCAAGGGGAATGACCGATTTTCGAAAGAATCGGGCAGGCGGAGTCGGTGACTGAATGGAAGGACAGGGGGAACCGGTTGCCATCGACTCCCCTGCCGGAAGCACGAGTTCAGCGCGAACCCGGCAACCTTTCCGCCTTCCGCGGCCACTGACATGCGTAAGGCCCCCTGCCTGCCGCAGGGAGCCTCACAGGACCCACGTGCTCCGCTTCCGCCGAACCACGTAAGGACTCATCCGTGGCATCCCGTTCCCACCGCCGGTCCCCGCGCAAGTGGCGCTCGGCCTTTGTCCCCGCCGCGGTCGTGACGGCCGTGGCACTCGCCGCGGCCCTGCTGATGGCCCTCCGCCCCGACTCGGCGACGACGGCTGGTCATGCGGGGACGACGCCCGCGGCCGACACCCGGTCGACGTCCCCGCGGACGACACCGAGCCCCCATCCGGATGCGACGCGGAAGCCGAAGCGCCCCAGGACGGCCACCCCCACGGCGACGCCTGCCAAGACAACGCCACGACCCGGTTCCGCCCCCACAACGTCACGCCCGTCGGCCACGACGACTCCCCGGCCGGCGTCGGGTGCCGCCCCCCTGGCGGGACGGATCCGCCCGGACGTCACCTACGACGGGGTCGCCACCTTCTATGACACGGGCAACGGCGACGGCGCCTGTCTGTACGGCCCGACGGACGACGTCATGACGGCGGCGATGAACCACACGGACTACGAGACCTCCAAGGCCTGCGGGGCCTACATACGCGTCCGCGCGGCGACCGGCGCCTCCATAACGGTCCGCATCACCAACGAGTGCCCGCTCCCCTGCGCCCCCGGCCAACTCGACCTGAGCGCGGAGGCTTTCGCCAAGCTGGCGGCACCCTCGGCCGGGCGCATCCCCATCACGTGGACGCTGCTGAGCGCCAGCACATCCGAGGCGATGTCGATCCGGTACAAGACCGGCTCCAGCAGCCACTGGTGCGGGATCCAGGTGGTGGGGCACCGGAATCCGGTGGCGCGGCTGGAGGTTCGGGACGGCGGCGGGTGGCGTCAGTTGCCGCGTACCGAGTACAACTACTTCCTCTCCGAGCAGGGGAGTGGGTGTGGCGGGCCGATCAGGGTCACCGACATCTACGGGGAGGCGTTGACGGTGGACGGGGTAGGTGTGCGCCCCGATGTACTGCAGTCGACGGGGAGGCAGTTCGCGGCGCACTGAGTGTGACGGGGGCCCTCAGTCCTGACCACTCCCTGCGTCCCGCGAGACGGACGCACCGTCGCCACCTCCGCCGGAACCGGCACCGGCACCGGCACCGGCACCGGCGTGGTCCTCGTCATCGTCATCGTCCAGTTCACCGCGGAGGGCGGCCAGGACGAAGGCCACCATGGAGGCGAGGAGGAGCAGCACGAGCGGCCCCCAGATCGCCGGAATCGCCCAGAGCGGCCAGTCGTTGGCCGACTGCGCCCAGAGCGTGAGGATGGCTGTGCCGCCCAGGCCGACGCCGTGCCACCGTACGACGGCCGCTGCTCTCGCATGACGCCGCCTGCCCGGTACGAAGAGCTGCCACAGCCCTCCGACGAGGGCGGCCAGCCCGAACGAGACACAGGCGAGCGCACCGCCGAGCCGGTCCTCGGGCCAGCCCACGGGCCCCGACGACGTCTGCTGCCGCCGCCCGTCGGCGTCCCGGACCTCGACGACCTCCCCGTGCCAGATCAGACCGACGACCTTCTCGCCCGGCTGCATCTCCGACACCACCGGATCGGTGTTCCGGAACGTCACCTCCCAAGGCTTGCCGGAGGGCAGGACCAACTCGGCTTCCGGGGGCTCGCGTCGTTCACGACGGTGCGTATCGACTGCTCTCACGGTGAACTCCTGCTCCCACAGGCACCCCGACGCCTTCACCGGGACGGAGGCACAAGCGGGCGCGGCACGGAACTCGCGCTCCCGCTCCAGCGCACCGCGCACCTGGAAGGCCATCGCGACCCCCACACCGAGAACCACGACAGCGATCAGCACCCACGCCACGGCCCCCCTGACTCTGCGCCCCGCCGGCCCCACCGCGCCCCCTCGTCCGTCCCGCCAGTCCCCTCCAGACACATTTGAGCACGCCTTGCTCCGGCCGATGGCAGCCCGGGCACACAGCGGCCTCGCAGCCGCCCGTGTGCCGCCTGACATGATCAGCGCGTGACCAGTGAAGGCGAATCCGGGCGGCCGGGCCGCAAGAAGTACGTACTGTTCGACGTCGACGGCACATTGATCGACGCGGTGAGCAACCAGCGCCGGGTCTGGGAGACCTGGGCGGAGCGGTACGGGCTGGACGCGGCGGAGGTCTACCGGGTGGCTCTGCGGACGCGGCCGATGGAGACGTTCGCACAGGTCGCCGCGGACCGCGATCCGCACGAGTGCCTGGCCACGCTGCACGAACTGGAGGACGAGGACGTACGGTCCGGCATCTACACGGCCTTCGACGGCGCACCGGAGCTGCTGCACGCCCTGACCCCGGGCGCCTGGGCGCTGGTGACCTCGAACTACGAGCACCGGGTACGCGGCCGCTTCCTGCGGACGGGCCTGCCGCTACCGGACGTGATCGTGGACGCGGCCGCGGTCGAGGAGGGCAAACCCTCTCCCGTGCCCTACCTGCACGCCGCTGCCCGTCTGGGTGCCGACCCGAAGGACTGCCTGGTCATCGAGGACGCCCCCTCCGGCGTACAGTCCGGACTGGACGCCGGGATGACGGTATGGGGCGTGAACGCCACGGTCCCGGTGAAGGGCGTACACCGCCACTTCGCCGGCCTGCGCGAGGCGGTCCCGCACATCCTGGCCTTCGCGTCCGCCGGGTCCTGCGGGGATGCCGCGGCCTGAGGCCGTCCGGCGACGTCGGGCAGTACTCACGGCCCTGAAGCGTCCCGACGCTCCGCGGGCTCCCATCGCCGGAAGGCCGACCGGCCCCGGCTCTCCCGCCGGATGTCCGTCCTCGGTCGTCAGTCTCCCGGTCTGTCGAAGGTCTCCGCCACGGAGCGGAAGTCGTCCTGTTCCGGCGCGGCGGGGTTGATGACGGCTACGAAGTCGGAGAGCGCGGTCTCCGACGGGGTGCCGTCCTCGTTGACACTGCCGGGTTCGTCTTCCCACGCGATCAAGTGGATCACCACCGAGTAGCGGCCCACGGGCAGATCGAACCGGACGGTGTCAGGCCATGCTTCGGCCTCCACGGCCTCGATACCGCTGAGCCACACCTGCCCCGACGAACGAAAGAGGTATGCATCCGAGGTGAGCAGGCAGTGCCTGCTCTCCCCCTCGGTCAGTCGGGCAGGCCGGTCGACCTCGCCTGTGCGGACCACGACTCCGAAGGCCCCGTCACTTCGGATGTTGATGGGGACCAAGGCACCGGTTCGGATGTGCCGTTCAACGTCCTCGTCCTCGCCGAGCTGCGCGTCCCAGGTGTCGTGGTCGACGATGCCGGTGAACTGCTGAGGGTCCCACAGGGCGAGCATTCCGGCGTCGGTTGCCACTGTGGACACGGCTTCGGCAGGGCGCGGCGAAAGATTCATCCGGGGATCCTGCCACGCACATCCGACAACCAGTGGCTAGTCGTCCGAGCCCCCGGCCGGCGGCGGTGCCTGGACGACGAAGAAAAGGAAGCAGGGTTTGGTCGAGAGGTCCTGGAAGCCGTCGGGGAACAGCTCGCGGGCGGCCGGGTCGGGCTGTGGCTCGCTGACGGCGGTGATGCGGAAGCCGGCCGTGGTGAAGGCATCGGTCATCGCGTGCAACGGCTTGCGCCAGAACCTCATCGGGACGGACTGCCCGTTGAACGTCCAGTCGAAGGTATAGCCGGTGGTCGCGAAGTAGTCGGGCCGAGGATCGTGGATCGTGTAGGCGACGAAAGGGTGGTCCACCGACGCGATCAGCCGGCCGCCGGGCCTGAGCACGCGCCGTACCTCGGCCAGCGTAGGCCCCCAGTCCTCCAGGTAGTGCAGGACCAGCGACGCGACGACGTCGTCGAACGCGCCGTCGGCGAACGGCAGAGGGTCGCTCAGGTCCGCCACGTGCAGGGCCGCGTCGTCACCGAGCCGCCGCCTGGCCAGCTCCAGCATCCTGGCGCTGGCGTCGATGCCGGTGACGACGGCACCGCGGTCGCGCAGTGCGGCGGACAGGGGGCCTGAGCCGCAGCCGGCGTCCAGGATCCGACGGCCGGCCACGTCTCCGGCGAGGGCCACCATCGCGGGCCGCGCGTAGTACGCGTTCACGAGGCTGTTCTCGGTCTCCGCCGAGTACGCCTCGGCGAAACTGTCGTAGTCGTTCACCCGGACCGGAGCGGGGGACTGGGCGAGACTCTCGGGCACGTCCGTTACGCGTTCCATCGCCGCAGCCTATGGGGCACATGATCCAGCCGCGCCGCGATCCACCTACGCACAGGGGGATCACGCGCGACGCCCCAACACCCCGTGCCGTATCCTCACGCCACCCGCCGTGCCCGCGACCAGGGGGGATCCAGGATCGTCGGCCGGCTCGACTTTGTGGGGATTCATGCGTTCAGCATCCATAGGTGCCGTGCTCGCCGGTGCCCTCGCCCTGTGCGGCTCTGCTCTCACCGTCCTGCCCGCGCATGCCGCGGAGACCGGGGTGGAGATCAAGAAGGTGTCCGTGAACGGTGGCAAGAGCATCGTCTTCGGGATCTCCCGGACGGAGTCGTTCACCATCTCGGTGACCGCTTCCGATGATTCGGGGATCAGTACGGACCTCGCGTTCTTGGCGATCGACCGGGAGAAGGGGGACGACTACTGGTCGTACCACGGCGTCCCCACGTGCACGGCCACCAGCGCCACCACGTCCACCTGCAAGCTCACCGTCAAGCTCGACCCGGACATCGACCTGCCCCGCAACACCCTTGCCGGGCCCTGGGACGTGTACGTCCAGCTCAAGGCCAAGGACGGTGACTACTACGGCGGCGTCTACGGCACCCACCCGGTGAAGCGGCGCTCCACGCTCAGCGTCGACGCCTCGCCCGAGCCGGTCGCCAAGGGCAAGTCGATCACGGTCACGGGCAAGCTCGCCCGGGCCAACTGGGACCGGTACGTCTACGCGGGCTACACCTATCAGTCCGTCCGGCTCCAGTTCCGGCCCGCGGGCAGCAGCACCTACAGCACCGTCAAGACCGTCAAGACGGACGGCACCGGCAAGTTGAGGACGACCGTCACCGCCAACCGTGACGGTTACTGGCGCTGGAACTTCGCCGGCACCGCCACCACCCCGGCGGTCAAGACCGCCGGTGACTTCGTCGACGTGCGCTGACGTACATCGACAGGCCGGTGCCTATGGCCGCGCCGCACCCGACTGCGGTGCGGTCGCGGTCCTGGTCGGGGCCACCGACGGTTCGGCCCGCGCCGTCGGCGGCAGCGCCGTCGGTGTCGCCGACGGCCGCGTCACCGACGGCGGCGACGACGGCTCGGCAGTGGCGGCCGGACCGCTCGGCGTTGCGGTGGGCCTTCCGGTGGCTGACTCCGACGGCGTGGGCACAGGCGACGGCTCGGGCGGTGTCGTACGGCTGGTCGCCGGCGGGGGTGCCAGCGGGGGCGCCGGGGTCGTGGGGGCGTCGGGCCTCGTGAAGTACAGCGGCACTGCGATGAGCGCCGCGACCGCGCAGGTCGCGCCGACCCCCGCCGCCGTACGCAGGAGGCGGCGGCGGGATGCCTTGCGGCGGATCGCCTCGTAGTGGCCGGGGGGTGGGGCGAGGTGGGCCGAGGACGGGCGGAGGATCACCGCGAGGGGGTCGTCGGGGGCCAGTTCGGGGCCCTCCCCCTCACCGTCAAAGCGTGTGGTCAAGGCTTCTCCTCAGGTGGGCGCGGAGCAGTTCGCGGGCCGCGTGGAGGTCGGCCTTGACGGTTCCTTCCTTGCGTCCGGTGAGCACGGACACCTCCCGGATCGGCATGTCAGCGTAGTAGTGGAGGAGGATCGGGGTGCGGAGGCGTTCGGGGAGGGACTGGACCAGCAGGCGTACGGACGGATCCGGTTGTTCGGTCCGGGAGTCGACCGCCGCCAGCGCCGCCTCCGTCGTGGCCTGGCGCATCGCCTTGCGCTCGCGCTCCAGCTTGCGCCAGTGGTCCCGGACCAGGTTCGCCGCGGTGACGTAGAGGAAGCCGCGCGGTTCCTCCACCCGGCTCCAGCGCGCCCAGAGCCGGGTGAACGCCTCGGAGGCGATCTCGTGGGCCGTCTCGTCGTCGTCGACCAGACGACGGCACCAGCCGGCGAGGCGCGGGTACAGGGCGGCGAACAGCTCGGACGCTGCCTTGTCTCGGGACCGTTTCAACGCTCTCCATGGTCGTGACGGCAGTGATCGTGACGACAGTCGTGGGGCCAGTTCCTGTGGGGGAGGATGCCGGGCCATCGGCTTGTGTTCCGGTGGCCCGGCTCACCCCGGCATCGGTTTCGGTCGGTCGGTGGTTCTTTGGGCCGGTCGGTCAACGGGACGCAGAACTCAACTCGGCGAAGACGATCACGTTGTCGCGGTACTCGTCCCCGTCACGCGGGCCCCCGCACGTGACCAGCCGCAGCTCCGGGCGGTCCACGTCCCCGTACACGTCGTCCGCCGGGAAGTCCGCCTTGGCGACCGTCCGTACGGCGCTGACCGCGAACTCCGCCGAACTGCCGTCCTCCCTGCGCGCCACGATCCGGTCGCCCCGGTGCAGCCGGGCGAGGTGGCGGAACACCCCGTCCCCGTAGGCACCGACCGTGACATGGCCGAGGATGACCGACGGGCCGACCTGACCCGGCGTCGGCGAGTGCCGGTACCAGCCGGCGCGGTCGTCGGCGGTGATCGGCGGCACCTGCACGGTGCCGTCCGCCGCCAGGCCGAGGCGGATGACGGGGGTGTCCACGCCGATCGCCGGGATCCGCAGCCGGACCGGCGCCGAACGCCCCAGCGCACGCGCCGAGTCGGTGGACGCCGAGGAGGACGGACCCCCGTCGGCCGCGTCGGTACCCCTCGTTCTGCGGGAGCGCGCGCTCGCGGCAGGGTCTGTTCCCTGGCCGCCACAGCCCACCAGCAGCGAGGCCATCACCGCCGCGGTGAACGCCCGCCTCGGCAGCGGCGTCATGCGCCGGTCGCCCGCCGACGCCGTACGACGAAGGCGGTCGCGCCACCGGCGAGCAGCACCGCGGCCGCTCCCGCACCGATCATCCCGCCCCGTCCGGTCCCGGACCCCGAAGCCGGCGTCACTCCGGTGTCGGGCGCCCCCGACGGTACGACTGAGACCTGACCGCCCTCCGACGGCCGTGTCGGTTCGGCCGCCGGCGGTTCCGAGGGGACGGGAGAGGCGGTACGGGTCGGCTCGGCGCTCGGTGCGGTGGTCGGCTCGGCACTCGGCTCGGTGGTGGGCGTAGAGACGGCGGTGGCCGTCCGGCCGGGGGCCGGCGTCGGGGAGGTTCCGTCGGCGAAGGCGGGCGTGACGCCCGCCAGCAGGGCGGTGCACGTAAGTGCCATGGCGCTGAGGACGGTTCGGCGCATTGAGTCGCTCTCTTTCGTCTGCCCGCCAGGTACTCCGGTACCCGGCGGGCTGGGTGACGGGTCGAGCGCAGAGACGACGCGGCGGCGGAGCGGGTTGTAAAGAGACGGCAAAGTCGTGGGGGGGGGGAGTCGTGCGGAGCATGACGCGGGCTGATCCACCGCCGTCACACGCTTGCCGTCACCTGGTGAACCGGCCGCGTGCGGCATCCGTACGATGAAGGCGTGACAGCCCGTGCACAGCACCACCGTGCGCTGCGGCTCCCGATGACGGGACCGTGGCGCACGCTTCTGCTGCTCGGGCTGCTCGCCGGGCTGTTCGGGATGCACGCCCTCGGACCCGGCAACGCGGTCGCGGCCGCCTCTCATCACCCCCATGCGCGCGCCATGAGCGCCCATATGCCGGTCACGACCGACGAGACCGTCTGCCACGGCGGCGCCACCGGCGACGGGCACACCCAGCACGCCGACCCGACGTGCGCCTCCGGTGCCGTCGGCGCGGGGCCCGTGCTGCCGGGCCTGCTGCCGGATCCCGCCGGGAGCGCCGTCCACGGCGACCTCTTCGGCCGTTCCGTGACCGCCGCGCCGGAGGGCGGGCGCGCGCCTCCCTCACTGGCCGAACTGCAGATCCTGCGGACCTAGGACAAGGCCGAGCCGTCCCCATCTCCCTCCCCTGGGGCACGGCACTCAGCCATGTCCATTTCCTGCCGCGCCCGTGTCGGCGCAGCAGTTCTCGTACACGCAGGAGTTCTCAGCATGACCAGCACGCGTACTTTCGTCCGTCGCGCCGCCCTGGCCGCGACGGCCGCCACCGCCGCCCTCGTCCTCGCCGCCTGCGGCGGTGACAACGGCGGCTCCGACTCCGGCGCCGCGGCCAAGGAGTCGGCCACGTCGAGCGCCGACGCCACCGCCGGTGCCCACAACGACCAGGACGTCTCCTTCGCGCAGGGCATGATCCCGCACCACGAGCAGGCCGTCGAGATGGCGGGGATGGCCGCCGACCGTGCCTCGTCCACGCAGGTCAAGGACCTCGCCGCACGCATCCGGAAGGCGCAGGACCCGGAGATCGAGACCATGTCCGGGTGGCTGAAGGCCTGGGGCGAGGACGTGCCCTCGTCGATGCCCGGCATGGACCACTCCGGCGGTCACTCCGGTGGTTCCGGCATGGCCGGGATGATGGACCAGAAGGACATGGACGAGCTGATGAAGGCGTCCGGCAAGGCCTTCGACACCATGTTCCTGACCATGATGGTCGAGCACCACGAGGGCGCGGTGGAGATGGCCACCACCGAGAAGGAGAAGGGCCAGTACGGCCCCGCGACCGACCTGGCCGACGCCGTCATCACCGCCCAGACCGCCGAGATCAAGGAGATGAACAAGCTGCTCGGCAAGACCGGCAGCTGACGCTGCGGCGGGCGACGGGGCGTGGCTCGCACCCCGTCGCCCGCGATCCCGCGCTCGGGGGATCGCAGAGGCATGGCGGAGCAGCGTTTCGACGCGTGGGCTTCGGGAGCCGCCTGCGAGCGGTACATGGGCCGGTGGAGAGCTTGTCGGCGAGCGATCGTGGCGGTCGTGGCAGGAGTGCCGGTGCCGTACGGGAATCACACCGCCGGGCGGCAGAGTTCACGAGTCACGACCGCCGCACGCGCCGAAGAGCCGAAGAGGAGCCACGGATGTCCGACGCAGGGAACGCAGGGGACGCAGGGAACGCGGCGAACGCGGGCGACGCCGCACCGGCCGAACCCGCCGTCCGTGAGCTCCGCCTGGTCGTCACGGCGGCCGACTACGACGAGGCGCTGCGCTTCTACCGGGACGTGCTGGGCCTCCCCGAGCGCGGGGCGTTCTCGTCCCCCGGCGGCCGGGTCACCATCCTCGAGGCCGGGCGGGCCACGCTGGAGCTGACCGATCCGAACCACGCCGGGTTCATCGACGAGGTCGAGGTCGGCCGGCGGGTGGCGGGCCATGTCCGGGTCGCCTTCCAGGTGGACGACTCCACCGCCGTCACGGCCAGGCTGGCGGCCGCCGGGGCCGAGGTCCTCGCGGAGCCGACCCGCACGCCCTGGAACTCCCTCAACTCCCGCCTCGAAGCGCCCGGCGCCCTTCAGCTGACGCTCTTCACTGAGCTGGACGAGGCGGGCGGGGAACGGGCGTAGACCCGCGACGACGCGCGGCACGCGGCTCCGCAGGGACGGGCCGGCTCCCTCGGGGAGCTTATTCGTCCGTTTCGGTGATAATTGAGGCATGAGTACGGCAGCGACGTTTGTACTAGCGGCCTCGTCGAGTCAGGTACTCAACCTGGTCGGAGCCTTCGTGGGTGGCCTGTTCATCGCCGGCGCCCTGATCTGGGCCGTGCAGCTCGGCATGCGGGTCCGTGACAAGGAACTGCCCCGCCCCAAGCCCGACGAGCAGCCTCACCTCCCCGACACCGGCCCGGTCCACGAGATCCGGGAGGTACGGGAGCCGGACGAAGTGCCGCATGCGGAGGGCAAGGAACGCCTCCTGCCGCACGAGCTGCACCATGCGGGCAGCAGGCGCAGTGAGGACCAGCACCGCAAGCGCTGGCTGCCCGGCAAGAGCGGCTCCTTCGGCGGGGGCGGTCTGGGGCACGCCTGAGCCCAGGACACCGGGCACACGGGCGTCGGGGCCGGCTGTGCGACGAGCCGTGCCCCGACGACCTAGGCGCCCCGCTGCGAGGCGCTTCGCTGGGAAGCGCCGGGCGAGCCGAGGGTGCCGGGGCCGCCGCCGGAGACGTCCGGGGCCAGGGCGAGGGCCAGGATCACGAAGAAGTCGATCCCCACCATGATCACCGACCACACCGGCGTGTACGGCAGGAACAGGAAGTGGGCGACCAGGCTGACGGACGCCAGGAAGATGCCGGTGATCCGGGCCCACCAGGCTCCCTTGAGGATGCCGTAGCCGACCGCGGCGGCCACGACGCCGAGGGCGAGCAGGATCCAGCCCCACGCCGTGAGGTTGATCTTGAAGACGTAGTCGCCGAGACGGCCGTAGACATCGTCCTCCGCGATCGCGGAGATGCCCTGCAGGACGGCCAGCAGCCCGCTCACCAGCATCAGCACACCGGCGAAGACGAGCGCGCCGGTGCCCCAGCCGGAGGCGGCGGGATCGGGCCGGTATCCGCCGGGGGGTGCGGGGGCGGGTGCGGCGGTGGGTCCGGCCTCGGCCGGACGCCGGGAAGCGGGAGAGCCATGGGCTGCGTCGGTGGCATGTGGCTGCGGCTGGCTCATGGCTGCCGTACCCCACTTCTCGCGTGTTCCGCGGTCGGCTTCTGCGGTGTTCTGCGGTCGATACGACGATGGCCGCACCCGCGGGCCCGCCACCACGGGAGACGGGCCGATCGAGTGACGGCCGGGGTGCGGGCACGGGCGTACGGAACTTCACTGGAGGTCGAACCGGAACGCACCCGCTGGAGGCGCCATGCCCGGTCACCGAACCCGGTGGACGACGACGACCACGATCCTCATTGCGACCGCCGCGCTGGCCGCCACCCTCCTGACCGCGTGCGGCGACGACGACACACCCTCCTCGGTGGCCAGTGAGGCGGCATCGGCCTTCGCCTCGGCGACGGCGGAGGCGGGCCGGCAGCTGGACGACATCAAGGGCGGCATCGACGCCAAGGACGCGGTGAGCCTGGGCGACCCGACGACCGACGGGGACGGGCGTACGACCGTGCAGGTCACGGCGAAGAACACGACCGACTCGACGAGATCCTTCGCCGTTCAGATCAACTTCCGTGACGAGGACGGCAACCTCCTGGACGCGGCCGTGGCCACCGTGTCCGACGTACCGGCGGGTGAGACGGGCACGAGCACCGCACGCAGCACACGGGACCTGAGTGGCGAGGTACGGGCGGAGGTGGCGCGGGCGGTGCGCTACTGACGGATTTTCGGATGCGGCAGGGCGCCGCCCCGTGGTGGGATGCGCCGCATGAGCGACTCATCGCTGCGTGCCCGTATCGAGCAGTACTACGCCACCGTGCCGCTGCTGTTCGCCGACGCCGAGGAGTTCGGGCCGCTGCGGCTGTTCGTGCGGAAGGAACCGGGAACCCCGTACTACGGCGGTCCGAGCCACGCCCAACCCGTCGCGGAGCGCTCCGCGGACGTCACCGACGCCGACATCGCCCGGGTGCGCGCCCGGCAGCGGGAGCTCGGCGTGCCGGGAGCCTTTGAATGGCTCGCCGAGGCGGCGCCGACGCTGCGCGCACGTATCGAGGCGGCCGGCCTCCCGGTGGCGGAACGCCCGCTGATGGCCCTGGACCCGCACCACCCGCTGCCCCCGCAGCCCCTGCCGGACGGCGTCACGATCCGCGTCCTGACGGCCGACGACCCGGCCCTGCCCGCGGCTCTCGCCCTTCCCCGCCTGGCCTTCGCCCGGGCAGGCACCGCGGTGGGCCCGGCGGGCCCCGCGGAACTGGCCGCTGTGGCCGAGGAATTGACCGCCGACGGCACGGTCGGGACGACCCGCCCCACCCTCCTCTCCGGCCACAAGACACTCGTCGCCGCCCTCGCCCCTGACGGCACCCCGCTCGCCGTCGGCCACTACCACCCCGCGAACGGCACCACCGAGATCGGCGGCGTCGGCACCCTGCCCACCGCCCGCCGCCAGGGCCTGGGCGCCGCCGTCACCGCGGCCCTGGCCGCCCACGCCCGCGCCCACGGAGTGCACACGGTCTTCCTCGCCTACGCGGAGGAAACCGTCGCCCGCATCTACGCCCGCCTGGGCTTCCGCCCCGCCGGCGTCACCCTTCTGATCGCGGATCAGCCGGCACGGTCGTAGGCACACGGACCGGGACCGCAGCCGATAGGGTCGCCACGCTTGTGCGACCGGCGGAGTCGAAGGAGTTGCCGGACATGTGGTCTGACCCGTGGGCGGTGGTCGACGAATCCGATCGGCAGCAGTGGGACTATGCGCCGCTCGAACGGGTCGGCCCGCTGCGCTTCGGCATGAGCCCGCAGGAGGCGACCGTCGCGATGGAGGCACGGGGATTCGCCTCCGATGCCGCCGCGAAGGTCGGTGAGTTCGGCCCCTTCCAGCAGCTGTGCACGCGATTCCGCGCGGTGGGCGCCCCGCCGTACCGAGTGGACGCCACGGCCTACTACGTCGGCCCGGTGGGACTGACCTGCATCACCGTGGACGCCCTGTCCGGACCGCAGGTGACGTTCGACGGGATCCGGCTGATCGGCCGGCCGCCGTCGGAGCTCTCGGCCGAACTCTGCGCCTACCTGGAGAAGACCGGCAGGGACATCGAGATCACCACCGGAGGAGACATCGGCTCACAGCAGTTGGGGATGAACCCGCGTGCGCAGCGAGCCGGCGACATCCTGCTCACACGGCTGGTCTTCGGCCGGCCCCACGACTGGGCCAACACCGTGTTCGACTGCATCCCCGCCGACGAGTGGCGCGTCCACTGAGCCCGCCCGCGTTCAGCGACGCCGCTTCACGTCCGTGCAGCTGACCTCCACGGAACCGCCGTACGACGCGACGTCGACGCCCGCGTCACCGACCCTGCCGGACTGGCACAGCTCGCCGCCCATGCTGCGCAGGTCGAGGACGAACTCCACGGCGTCACCGGAGCGCCTCGGTCCGTGGATGCTCCGGTCTATGTAGCCGAGGCGGTGCAGTGCCGTCCTGACCTGCTGTGGTGTCGGGTCGGTCAGACCGCTGAGCGCCTCGGTGATCCGGCGTTCGTGGTTGCGGGCCGCGCATTTCTCGATGGAGCCCAGCTCGGTTTCCTTCTTGGCGGCCTCCGGGTCCCGCGGTTCGGACGTCGGCGGGGGCTCCTCCGGGACGGGGAGGTCGGGGAGCGGCTCGGTGGGGGGCTCTTCGGCGGGCTGCTCCTCCACCGGTTCCGTAGGCAGTCCCTTGGGCAGCAGATGCTTCGCGCACGGTTCGGCGACGGAGTTGAGGAGTTCCATGAACGGGAGGAACTCGGCGTCGTCCGCGTCGACGTCGTCGGTCGGGGTGGGCGTCGGCGAGGGCGCCTCGGCCCGGGCCCTCGCCGCCGGCTTCCCGGCACTGTCGCCGCCGTCGCCGTCGCCGCCTCCGGGACGTTCCGTGCCGCAGGCGGCGAGGGCCACGGCGCACAGTGCGGTCAACGCCGTGCCGCGCAAGGCGCGTCGCAGGCGCCGCAAAGGCGCGGTACAGGAGTTCTGCCTGGCAGATCGCTTCATGCTCGCAGTGTGGGCGTGGGCACAGGCCCCGGCATGAGTACGGGCACTCAGGGCTCGCGGCCCCGCGTACTCACGTGAACCGACGCCGATCCACGTCGCGCGCTAGAAGCGACGGCCCCCACTGTCCGACACCGTGTCCCGCTGCCCCTCCGCCGCCCCGGCGACGGTGATGTTGATCTGCTCGCTCGTCGCGCTGACGCCGTTCATCGTCGCCGTCGCCTGGAGGCGGCCCGGGCCGGGGCGGAGGGCGAGGCCGGGGACGCAGGACCAGATGCCGTCGGGGGCGGCCGTGGTCGTGCAGACCTCGTTCTCCGCCGCGTCGCGGACCGTGACCTGGGCGCCGGGGTAGGCCGTCCCGGACGTCTGCGGCGACGCGCTCAACGGCACGCCCGACTGGGGGCGCGACAGCGTCGGCGCGGGCAGCCCGACCGTCACGGCGCAGGTGCCCTTCGCCCGCACGGTGCCCTTCGCGTCCCTCAGGGTCAGGGTGCAGTCGGGGAGACGGGTGCCGGGCTCGGCGTCCGGGCCGACCGACAGGACGAAGGGGAACGTACGGCTCTTCCAGGCCGCCGGTGCCGACGCGTCGCCGGCCACCGCGGACGTCCCCGTGAAGGTGTACGTCCCGCTGCCCCCGCCCCGCGCCACCTCCGCCCGGTACCCGCTCACCGCGAACGGCGTGCCCGTCACCCTCGCCCTCGCCGGGGCCGTCAGCGTCAGCGTGGAGCCCGCTCCCAGCGCCGCACCCTCGTATCCGCCGACCTCGACGATGCCTTCCCGCCCGGGTTCGATGGTCGCGGCGGCCCAGAGGCCGCGGCCGGCCGATCCGTAGGCGGTCCCGGACATCACCATCACGCCTGCCAGGGCGAGCGCCGCCCCCCATGTCGTCGTCTTCCAGGACCTGGTCATGCCTGCGATTCTCACGGCGCCACCGCCGACCGGCGCGCGTTGTTGCTCCGTCCGGGCAGGAGGCCGGCCATGTCAGCCGTCCCCGCCCGGCTCGGGATGCCGTACCGCCTTCTTCACGTCCGCCTCGACCTCGTTGCGCGAGGTGCCCTGTTCCTTCGCGTACTCGGTCATCGCGGACTGGATGTCACGGGCGAGGTCGCGCCAGGCCCGCCAGGCGGTCTCGTACGTGTCGGTCTGGAGCTCGGTCCAGGGCGTGTGGGCGGGCGGACCGTACTGGTCCCGGAGCTCCTCGACCCTGGTGTGCGCCTGGTCCGCCGCCCGCTGCATGGCGACCAGTTCGTCGAAGGTGCGTGCCATGCATGCGAATCCTTGGGCAGCGGAACCGCACCACCCACCGCGCCACGCCGCCCTCCGGCCGACCGGGTCTGCCCGAAGCCCGGGAAGCACCCGACCAGATCACAACGGCCGGCCCACAGCGGGCCCACCCGCAGCCTGATCTACGCCAGCCAGACCGTCGTGTCCGGCCCCAGTCGGCCCTCCTCCAGCGGTGCGCTCGCGATCAGCACCTCGCCCGGTGGCAGCTCGACCGGCGTACCGGAGAGGTTGGCCACGCATCGCCAGCCGTCCGAGCGGGCGAAGTGCAGGACGCCGGGCGGAGTGTCGGGCAGCCACTCCAGGTCCTCCCCGTCCAGCAGTTTGCGGCGCAGGCGCAGGGCCCTGCGGTAGAGCTCCAGGGTGGAGGCCTCCACGCCGTCCTGGGCCTCGACGGCGTACCGCGCGAAGGACGGCGGCTGCGGCAGCCACGCACCGCCCGCGCCGAAGCCGTACGAGGGGCCCGTCGTCGTCCACGGCAGCGGCACCCGGCAGCCGTCGCGGCCCTTGCGGACGCGCCCCGTCTGTTCCCAGATCGGGTCCTGGAGGACCTCGAAGGGCAGGTCGGCGACCTCGGGCAGGCCGAGTTCCTCGCCCTGGTAGACGTACGACGAACCGGGCAGCGCCAGCATGAGGAGGGTCGCGGCGCGGGCGCGGCGAAGGCCGGCGGACTCGTCGACGGCCGGGGCGTGGCCGCCGGAGAGCAGCCAGGCGTTCTCGTCGGTGCCAGGCGGGAGCATCAGGCGGGAGGCGTGGCGTACGACGTCGTGGTTGGAGAGGACCCAGGTGGCGGAGGCGCCCGCCGCGCGGGCCGTGGCCAGCGAGTCGGTGATGATCCGCTTGAGCTCCTCCGCGTCCCAACCCGCTTGCAGGTACTCGAAGTTGAACGCCTGGCCGAGTTCGTCCGGGCGGGCGTACAGGGCGCGGCGGGCGCTCGGGTTCACCCAGGCCTCGGCCACCGCCATGCGGGGCGGGCGGTAGGCGTCGAGGATCTTGCGCCAGTCGCGGTAGATCTCGTGGACCTCGTCGCGGTCGTAGAAGGGGTGGGTGCCGGGCGGGAACTGCGGGAGGGCGTCCTCGCGGCTCAGCTCCGGGGCGCCCAGGTCCCGTAGCGGCTCGCTCAGGTCCTTGGCGAGCGCGTGGGCGACGTCGACGCGGAAGCCGTCGACGCCGCGGTCGGACCAGAAGCGCAGGGTGGTGCGGAAGTCGGCGCGGACCTCCTCGTTCTCCCAGTTCAGGTCGGGCTGCTGGGGGGTGAACAGGTGCAGGTACCACTGGCCGTCGGGGACGCGGCGCCAGGCGCTGCCGCCGAAGACCGACTGCCAGTCGGTGGGCGGGAGTTCGCCGTGCGGGCCGCGGCCGTCGCGGAAGACGTAGCGGTCGCGGGCCGCGGAGCCGGGGCCGGCCCGCAGCGCCTCCTGGAACCAGACGTGCTGGTGGGAGGTGTGGTTGGGGACCAGGTCGACGATCACCTTCAGGCCGAGCCGGTGGGCCTCGGCGGCCATGGCGTCGAAGTCGTCGAGGGTGCCGAGGCGCGGGTCGACGTCGCGGTAGTCGGCGACGTCGTAGCCGCCGTCGGCCAGCTCGGAGGGGTAGAAGGGGCTGAGCCACAGCGCGTCGACGCCGAGCGCGGCGAGGTGGCTCAGGCGCTGGGCGACGCCCTTGAGGTCACCGAGCCCGTCGCCGTCGCCGTCGGCGAAGCTGCGGGGATAGACCTGGTAGATGACGGCCTGGCGCCACCAGTCGGGGTTGCGGGACGAGAGGTCGGGGGTGTCAGGCGTGGTGGTGCGGACGGTCACGCGGACTCCTCACGGGTGCGTACGGGCGTCAATGAGAACTCTGTCCACTTGGCCGGAAAAGCGAACACCGCGAAGTGCGGAGTAGATCATTCCTCGTGTGATGGAATTGTGATTGCCGTTTGAACTTCCCTTGCGTTCCCGCAGGTTGACAGCGTTGTCCCGTCGCCCGACGATGTGCTCACGCTGTGGCGCATGTGACCAATGAGCCCAGCGATTCTTCTTCGACCACTCACCCCTGATGGGATACGCATGTCCATAGCGAGACGTGTCATCGCGCGACGCCTGCTGGGGACGGGCGCCGCGTCGCTCGCCCTGTGCGCGGCCGGCGTCGCCTCCGCCTCCGGCGCCTGGGCCACCGGTCCGCACGGCGGTGACGGCTGGAAGACCGGCGGCCACTACCAGCCCGGTACCGGCGCCGGCACGGAGACGGCCACCGACCGCTGCCAGTTCTCGCTCGACGGCACGAACTTCTACGACTCGGTCAAGGTCGACGACCAGAGCCTGAAGGTCAGCGGCGACGGCAAGGTCCACATCACCGTCCGCGCCGCCGCCGACGCCACCACCTGCACCGCCTCGCTCGCCTCCTACCTCGCCCACGGGGCGACCTTCGCCACCTCCGGCGAGCAGGTCTTCGTCGACTTCGACACGGTCACCGTCAAGCCCGGCCGGACCGACACCCTCGACATCGCCGTGCCGGACGCGGGCTGCTACGCGCAGATCGACCTGTACCGCGGCGCGGTGAAGTTCGACGGCAGGTTCGACGCGAACGACGGCTTCGAGCACGGCGACCTGCCCAAGGGCCCGGACCGCCCGGTCATCAAGGACAAGCTGATCGCGGCCTGGAACGGCGGCACGAAGGACTGCACGACCGAGCCTCCGGCGACCGAGGAGCCGCCGACCACGCCGCCGGCCGAGCCGTCGGAGCCGCCGACCGACGAGCCGTCGACCCCGGCGGAGGAGACGACGCCGCCGGCCTCGCAGACGCCGTCCACCGAGTCCCCGACCCCGGAGCCCTCCGACTCGACCTCGCCCCCGGCGCCGTCCCCCGACGGCGGCGGCGACCTCGCCGAGACCGGCGGCAGCAGCGCGACCGGCCCGATCGCCATCGGCGCGGTGGTGCTGGTCGCGGGCGGCGCGGCGTTCGTCGTGGCGTCGAAGCGGCGGCGTACGGCGCGTTCCTGACCCACCGTCACTGAAGGGGCCCGGGGTGATCACCCCGGGCCCCTCGTGGTCAGTAGCAGTTACGGATCTTCCACACCGGGCCCCAGTCCTGGTCCTGGATGGAGCCCCCGACCGGCACGTTCTTCAGGACCTGGCCGTTCTGGCCGTAGAACGTCGCCGTGGCGCGGTCGCCGGTCTGCCTGTTCGCATAGCCTCCGACGCCCAGCCAGTTGGAGAGCGAGTAGGTGGCGCAGCGGTAGAGCTTGTACACCCGGTATGTGCCCGCCGTCGGGTCCCACACACGGGCGCAGAAGTTGCCCTCCGGGCAGGTGTACCCGGGACCCGGGTAGTAGAAGAAGTCCGCCGCCGGCGACACCGTCGGCGGAACCGCCGCCGCACCGACGCCGCCGACGGGCGAGGCCTCCGCGGCACCCGCGCCGGGAGCCAGGCCCACGGCCATCAGACCCACGGCGGTGACGGCCGTACTGAGCAGGGAACGTAGACGCATGAGCAGGAACTCCCCCCAGTGAGGTGGCACTCGGTCGCCCTCAGACTGGCTGCGGCTTCCGCGCCGCCGCCACACCTTGAAGCCGTGCCTTAAACGGAAGCCCCGGCGCCCTCGATGAGGGCGAGGCCCGTAGGGGTGATGGTGTGCAGGACGTTCTTGCTGCGGCGGACGCTCAGCAGCAGGCCCGCCCGGCGCAGTACGGCCGTGTGCTGGCTGACCGCCGCGCCGGAGATGCCGAAGCGCGCGGCGAGTTCGCCGGTCGTGCGGCCGGTGACGACGTCCTCCAGGATGGCGGCACGGGTACGGCCGATGAGGGCGCCCAGCTCCGCACCACTTTCCGTACCGCCTGCTTCGCCGGCCCAGCCGAGGGTGTGCTGGATCGGGTAGACCAGGACCGGCGTCAGGTCGGCGAGGGCGAGCGTCAGGGGTCTTCGCAGGCAGAAGAAGGACGGCTGCAGCAGCAACCCCCGCCCGCCCAGCCGCAGTTCGCGGTGGACCGGATAGTCGGCCTCCAGGACCGGCGGCTGCCAGCGCAGCACGGGCCGAAAGCCCGCCAGCAGACCGTCGGTGCCGCCCTCCAGCACCGCACGCGCGCGTACGGCCCGGTCGGCATCGACCTGCGCCCGGATCCGAGGCCAGAAGGGCGCGAGCGCCCGCCGGTGGTAGGCGTGCAGGACGGCACCCAGCCCGCGCAGCGCCTCGGGCTCCCCGTCGGCCAGGGCCCTGGTGCCGGGCGGCAGCGGATGTGGGCGGACGGGGGAGGCAGCGAGCCGGGCGAGGTCGCCGCGGAGCCGGGCCCGGGGCGTGCCGAGCACGGTGTCGACGGCGTGCGCCAGGTCGAAGGACCCGCGCAGGTCGGGGGTGAGGAAGTCCGGGAAGTAGCCCCGGGGCGGCAGCAGCGCGGCGAGCAGCCCGTGCACGGGGCCCACGCGCGGCCGTACGAGCCTGCGCCACTCGTCGAGGAGCAGCGGGGCGTCCGCACCGATCAGTGCCTGGAAGCTGGTGGCGATCTCCCAGAGGGGATCGGGGCCGGCGGCGACGCGCACGCGCGCGAGGTCGTCCGCGGTGAAGTGCACCCGCAGCATGGGGGTCTCCGATGGGGGTCGGTCATCGGACCCCATGACAGTGACCGAGCCGCACTTGTGAGAACAAGGCGGCATTCGGACACCCGGAGTCAGACGCTCTCCACCGTCTCCAGGTACAGCTTCACGAACCGGTCCACGTCCACGTCCAGCGCCACGTCCACCAGGTGCTGTTCGCGCAGCCCGGCGTGGATCTCGGACTCGCCGGGGCGCGGGCGGCGGTCGACGATCGTCTGGCCCCGGGTGGGGCCGGGGGCCAGGGAGACCTCGACCGGCAGGAGGCTGGTGGTGATGCCCGCCGGGTCCACGACCGTGCAGACCGCGCCCGCGTCGCCGATGCCGCCGGCCTCGGAGTCGTCCGCGACGTCCGGCGTCGCCGGGCGGTGGGCCAGCAGGTCGCCGGCGAGACGGGCGCCGGGCTCCGCGCTCGCCCGCAGCCGCCGTACGTCCGCCCCGGGGACCACGACCCGGCGGAACACGTCCAGGCCGTACATGGTGATCGGCACCCCGGCCGTGAGCAGGATCGCGGCCGCCTCCGGGTCGTGCCACACGTTGAACTCCGCGACCGGCGTGGCGTTCCCGCAGGCCACCGCGCCGCCCATGAAGACGATCCGCTCGATGTTGTGCGTGACCTCAGGGTGAGTGCGCAGCAGCAGGGCGATGTTGGTGAGTGGCGCGGTGGGGATCAGGGTCACCGGGCGTGGCGACGCCAGGATCTCGCGGCGCAGCAGCGTCACCGCGTCCACGTCGGCCGGAGCGCGGGTCGGGGCGGGCAGGCTCATGTCGCCCATGCCGTCGTCGCCGTGCACGTGCCGCGCCGAGCGCGCGGGCTCGATCAGCGGGCGGGCGGCGCCCCGGGCGACGGGAATCTCCGGGGCGCCGGCCTGCTCCAGCACGGTCAGGGTGTTGCGTACGACGCCGTCCACGTCCGTGTTCCCGGCCACGCAGGTCACCGCGCGCAGGTCGAGCCCCGGGTGGCGTACGGCGAACAGCAGCGCGAGGGCGTCGTCTACGCCGGTGTCGCAGTCAATGATCACGGGACGAGTCCTCTTCGGTTCCACGGCGTTGACCTTACGGCGTTGTGCGTCGCCGTAGGTCGGGGAGCGGAGCGCCGTGGGGGTTTGGGTTCGTAGCCGTCCGACGGTCGTCTGTGGCCTGTCGCGCAGTTCCCCGCGCCCCTGGGGTACCTGTCCGCAGCGTTCTCATTGCGCGCCCCAGAGCTCGGTGCCGCGTGCCGCCAGGTGGGATGCGATACGACCCACCAGCTCCGCTCCCGGCAACGACCCCGGCTTCCGGCCGTCCCTCAGGCGTACGGCCGCCAGGTCACCGTCCTCCGCTGCCTCCCGCTCGCCGATCACCGCCTGGTATGGCACGAGGCGGGCGGCGCGGATGCGGGCGCCGAGGGTGCCGTGTTCGGGGCCGGCGAGTTCTGCGCGCAGGCCCTGTTCGAGGGCCCGGCGCAGCAGCTTCTCGGCCTGCTCGACCTGCTCCTCCGCGACCGGGAGGATCACCAGTTGCACGGGGGCCAGCCACGCCGGGAACGCGCCTCCGTGCTGCTCGATCAGGTGCGCGACCGCGCGCTCCACGCTGCCGATGATGCTGCGGTGGACCATGACCGGGCGGTGCTTGGCGCCGTCGGGGCCGATGTAGTGCAGGTCGAAGCGTTCGGGCTGGTGGAAGTCGATCTGGACGGTGGAGAGGGTGGCCTCCCGGCCCGCGCGGTCGGTGATCTGGACGTCGATCTTGGGCCCGTAGAAGGCGGCCTCGCCCTCGACGGCCTCGTACTCGATCCCCTCCAGAACCTCTTCCAGCAACGCGGTGGCCCGGCGCCACAGCTCAGGGTCGGCGACGTACTTGCCCCCGTCCCCCGGCAGGGACAGGCGGTACCGGGCCGCGCGGATGCCGAGGTCGGCGTAGGCGCGGGCGATGAGGTCGAGGGCGGCGCGGGCCTCTTCCGCCGCCTGTTCCAGGGTGCAGAAGATGTGGGCGTCGTTGAGGTGGATGGCCCGGACGCGGGTGAGGCCGCCGAGGACACCGGACAGCTCGGAGCGGTACATGCCACCCAACTCCGCCATGCGGTAGGGGAGTTCGCGGTAGCTGCGGGAGCGGGAGCGGTAGATCAGGGCGTGGTGCGGGCACAGGCTGGGGCGCAGGACGACCTGTTCGGCGCCCAGTTCCATCGGCGGGAACATGTCCTCGCTGTAGTGGTCCCAGTGCCCGGAGATCTCGTACAGCTCCCGTTTGCCGAGCACGGGCGAGTACACGTGCCGGTAGCCGGCCTCGCGTTCCGCCTCGCGGATGTACTCCTCCAGCACATGCCGGACGATCGCGCCGTCGGGCAGCCAGTAGGGCAGGCCCGCGCCCATCAGGGGGTCGGTGTCGAAGAGGCCGAGCTCGCGGCCGAGGCGGCGGTGGTCGTGCGAGGCGTTCATGGCTACTCCTCCAGGTGAACGGACGAGCACCCCACGACAAAACCCCGGGGCACTCGCCCCGGGGCTTCGGATTCGCTCAGCTTTCAGCGCGGCGCCGGGACGGGGTCCGGCGTCGTCGTGAGAGACGGGTTCGCGCGCTGCATGGGGCGACGGTAACAGGGGGTGACTGAGGGTGCGATTGATTTTCACGATCCACATCACCAGCGTGAAGTCATGCGATTGCGCTCAGCTACAGAGGAGGTCGCCGACCTCACCCCACGCGTAGCCGTCCGCGACTCCAAGAACCCCGCCCACGGCACCCTCACGCTCTCGCCGGAGGCCTACGCCGCCTTCATCGGCTACGTCCGCTTCGGCGCGGGACGCCCAACGTCCTGACCAGCTGGGCCAGTTCCTCGCGGAAGAGCTTGTCCGGGCTGTTGGTCTGCGTGTGCATGTGGCCGTAGATCTCCAGCGACACGAGGCCGTGCAGGTGCCCCCAGATGCGCAGGGCGAGGGCGACGGCTGCGGGCGGCAGGTCGGGGAAGGCGGGGCGGACCTTGTCGAGGAGCCCTGCGTCGAAGTCGGACCAGTCGAAGGCGCTGTCCTCGTAGAGGTGTTGGGCGTGGGGCCATGCGGCTGCCGCCAGTGCCGTGAGGCCGGTGCAGACCCGGCGTGCGGCATCCGGGGCGGGGCCGCTTTCGGGGGCGTGGTAGCCGGGGACGGGGTCGCCGTAGACGAGGCGGAAACCCTGGGGGTTGGCCAGGGCCCAGTTCCGGAAGGCGCTCGCCCACGCCTCGATCCGGACGGCGGGATGCGTGGCCGGAGCGGCCTCCCACGCGGCGTCCACGGCGTCGGCAAGCGCGGTGTACACGTCGTTGATGAGCGTGGTGACCAGGTCGTCCCGGGTCGCGAAGTAGCCGTAGATGGCGTTGGCGGTCATGCCCATCTCGCGGGCGATGGCCCGCAGGGTGATGGCGTCCGGGCCGCCCGAAGCCATCAGGGCCAGTGCCACCTTCTTGATCTCGGCCGTCGTCTCGGCGCGTAGCCGCTCGCGCCTTCCTCTGCTGCCCGTGACTGTCACAACGGCCACTCTACAGCGTCCACTTACTTAGCCCTGTCCATAAACTTCACGGCGTATAGTTTTCGCACGGCGTCACCTCCGTGGCGTCCATGTCTGCATGCACAGGGGAGAACCATGCACATCGGAGTCATCGGAGCCACGGGCACCATCGGCAGCCGGGTCGTCGCCGAGGCCCTCGAACGGGGCCATCAGGTCACGGCGTTGAGCCGGGACGCCGCTCGGGCGCAGCGCGAGGAGAGCCGGGCCAACATCACCTGGACGAGCGTCGACGTCCTGGACCCGAAGAGCGTCGCGGGCGTCCTGCCCGGGCTCGACGTCCTGATCAGCGGGTTCCAGCCGGGCAATGCCGCCAGGGACTTCGCGGACACCGTGCGGCGCTCGATCGCCGACCCGACCGTCTACGCGGCGGCGGCGCGGGCCCTGCTGAAGGCTCTGGAGAGCCACCCGCGCACCCGCCTCATCGTGATCGGCGGCGCCGGCAGCCTGGAAATCGAACCGGGCATGGTGCGCGCGGACTCCGACGAGCTGCTGCACACCGCCCTCGACCAGCTCGGCCTGCCCCGCGAGTACGCGGCGGCGGTTCGCGGTCACCGCGACGCCCTGAACGTCCTGCGGACCTCGAACCGGCTGTGGACCTACTTCAGCCCCGCGGAGGAGATCGGCCCCGGCGAGCGCACCGGCCGCTTCAGGACCGGCGGCGACCAGCCGGTCCTGGACGCCGACGGCCGCAGCCGTATCTCGGTGGAGGACGCGGCCGTCGCCCTGATCGACGAGGCGGAGCTGCCCCGCTTCGTCCAGCGCCGCTTCACCGTCGGCTACTGACGGCCGCCCCCGTCACCCGGACGGCCCGGCGCACTGGTGGACGTACGGGCGTGGTGGTGCCTTAGGAACACGAACAGGTAGCTGATCTTGAGCGCACCCTCGACGCCCGCACAGGAGGCTCGCGATGCCCCGTCCCTCGGCCCGCACCGTCATCGCCTCGACGCTCTCGGTCGGACTGCTGAGCGCGTCCGCTTGTACGGGCACCGGGCTGGACAAGGCGATCAGGGGTGTCCCCGACGCGGTGTCCCCCGCGGTGACCGCCGGCACGCCGCGGACTCCCGCCGCCGCGCCCACGCTCACCGAGGCCCAGGCGCGGGCCGCCCTGATCAGTGAGGACGACCTGGGCGAGCCCTGGGTGCCCACCGAGGGCGGCGCGACCTGGCGGGACGCCATGCTCAAGGCGAGCACCGAGTCGGCGGACTGCGGGCGGCTGCTCGACGCCCTGTACGCGGAGGAGCTCTTCGGCCCCGACGCCCGTACGCGCGCGTCGGTCGGCCTGGACGACGAGTGGGACGAGGCCCAGCTGCGCTACCAGGTCGTGGCCCATCGGACCGAGGACATCGACCGGACGCTGGCGTGGCTGGGCAGCCTGCCGGACGAGTGCGGAGAGTTCACGGCGACCGCGCGCGGCGGGACGATGACGGTGGAGGTGAGCGAGGCGGAGATGCCGGAGGTCGGGGACGCCCGGCAGGGGCTGCGGGTCGTCCTCAGCGCCGTCTCCGAGTACGACGAGGCGCCCATGCTCACGCTGCATGTCGCCGCCGTCCGTGTGGGCGACGACGCGATCACCATCACCAACGGCGGCCTCGGCGACGTACCCGCGGATGCCACCGCGGCGGCCGTCGAACTGGGCGCCCGGCGGCTGGCGGAGGTCAGGAAGCGGGGGCGGGAGCGCGTCTAGGCGATGCCCTCGACCGCGTCCTTGGCCTCCTTCAGGCCCGCCCCGGTGATCTCCCGGTAGACCTTGATCGCCTGGATCTTCTTCCCGTCCCGCACGAGGGCCACGACCTCGTTCATCCGCGGGTCCTCCGCACGCAGTCCCAAGTGGTCGATGACCAGGTCGAGTTTGCGCTCGACGCGGGCGACTCGCTGGTCGGCCTGGGAGATCCGGCTCTGGACCGTCAGAACGGCCGCGAGGCCGACCAGGGCGATGAAGGCAGCTGCTATGTCCATGGGTGATGATCTTAGGCGCGTGCGCCGGTGGCCCGGCCCGGTCGAGTACGACCCGGCCCCGGTCGAGCACGGCCTAGTCCCGGTCGAACCGCAGTCGATGCGCCACCACGTCCCGTGCCACGTCCAGTGCCATGCGCCCGTGCGCGAACGCGTGGGCGCGCAGCCGGGCCAGCGCCTCGCCCGTGCCGATGCCCAGCTGGGCCATGATCATGCCGGCCGCCTGGAAGACCCGGTCGTGGTCGGTGGCGAGGCCGCTCAGCCAGCGTTCGTCCTCCAGGTCGCCCGCCTCATCCGCGCGCGGCAGCGCCATCAGCGCCACGGTCATCATCCCGGCCATCAGCCGGGCCGTCCGCAGCTCCCGGTCGTCGAGGCCGCCGGGGGTGTCGCGGTAGAGGTCGAGCGTGCCCACGCACACCGAGTCGGTACCCAGTGGCATCGAGTAGACGGCCCGTACGCCGGCGGCCGTGGCCTGCTGGGCGAAGACCGGCCAGCGCAGGACGTCCCGCCCGCTCGTCAGGTCGCAGGCGAGCACGGGTGCACCGCTCTCCGCCGCGGACTGGCAGGGACCGTCACCCAGAGTGGCCTGGAGCTCGGTCACATACGCGGCCTGCGCACTGCTCGCACCCAGCTGGACGGGCATGCCGTCGCTGTGCAGCGACACGCTCGCGCCGGTCACGGGCAGCAGCTCCACGGCTACGTCGCACAACCGGGCCGGAACCTCGCCGGGTCCGACACCGCGTACGCCTTCGGCGAGCGCGTCCATGGCACCGCCGCGCCCTCGCCCTGGCTCACCACGCTGATCATCTCTGGGCCGCACGGCAGCCTCCTCAGTCGAGCGCGGCCTGTCGGTCCAAGGGGCCCTCCGGCGGCCACCCCACCGCCCGCCCCGGATGACGCCCGACTACCCGTGGGCCGCATCGCAAAACCCGTGCGGGCTACAACACCTTGAAGGGGTCCCAGGGGCGTCCCAGTGGAGCGTCACCGCTTCTCGTAAGGGCTCGCCGGCTGCGTGACCCGCCGTACCGACGCGGCGTCCAGGACGGGCGGCCAGGCCCCGTCCGTGCCGAGTTCGCCCCTGGGACGCCAGGTCCCGGTGACGGTGACCCAGGTGTCGGCGGGCGGCGCGTCCGCGCCCCGGATCTCGACCTTGCTGGTGGTGGCGTCGGCGGCACAGCAGGCGACCAGGAGGCGGGTGACGTACCAGGTGCCGTTGTCGTCGCTGGTGACGAAGCCGGTCATGCGGACCGTGCGGCCCGCCAGGGACCGCCCGCTGTCGTAGATCGCCCGGGAACTGAACTCCCCCAGCGTGAGCTCCACCGTGTCCCCGGCCGGCAGCGCCGGGAACGTCCCGACCCCTTGCGCCGCCCGCTGCGCCGCCTCGCGTTCGGCGCTGTAGGAGCCGAGGGCGGGGGGCGGGAAGAGGAGGAGAGCGAGGGCGGGGAGGGTGAGGAGCCAGGCGATGCGGGGGCTGTGGCTGTCGCCGTGGCTGTTGCTGTGGTCGTGACCGTGGTCCAGTCGTACGACCGCCGCGACGACCCCCAGCGCGACCAGCACTACCCCGGACACCACCAGATACGGCCGCAGCGCCTGCTGCACATACCGCAGGTACAGCTCGCTGAAGAGTGAGATCCGCAGGATCGCCGCGCCCGTCAGGAGCAGCAGCACCGCCGGTCCGTGCCGCCTCACAGCAGCCACCACCCCACCAGCGCACTGCTCGCCACGGCCACCACCCACGTCACGGACGAGAACCGCAGGGCGAAGGCCCGGCCGAACGTCCCGGCCTGCAGAGCGATCAGCTTCAGGTCCACCATCGGCCCGACCACCATGAACGCCAGCCGCGCGGTCGGGGAGAACCCGCTCAGCGAGGCGGCGACGAACGCGTCCGCCTCGCTGCACACGCACAGGACGACCGCCAGCAGCGCCAGGAGCAGCACCGACAGCCACACCGACCCGGTGAAGAGATCCAGAACGGACCTCGGCACCGCGATGTTGAAGGTCGCCGCGGCCGCCGCGCCGAGGACGAGGAAGCCGCCCGCGTGCAGGAAGTCGTGCTGGAGCCCGGCGGTGAAGGCGCGCAGGCCGGAGGCGGTGGGTTCGGTGTGCCGCTTGGGTGGCCGCAGCCACTCCTCGCGGCCGAACCGGGCCCACAGCCAGCCCATCACCACGGCGGTGGCCAGCGAGGCGACGAACCGGGCGAGGACCATCTCCGGCTGCCCCGGGAAGGCGACGGACGTGGCGACCAGCACGACCGGGTTGATGGCGGGCGCGGACAGGAGGAAGGCGAGGGCGGCCGCGGGGGCGACGCCGCGCCTCATCAGACTCCCGGCCACCGGCACGGACGCGCACTCGCAGCCGGGCAGGACGACACCGGCCGCGCCCGCGACAGGCACAGCGAGGGCCTGGTTCCGGGGCAGCAGCCGGTTGAAGACCTTCTCCGGCACGAAGGCCCCGATCGCCGCCGAGACGACCGTGCCCAGCAGCAGGAACGGCACGCCCTGCACCGCGATCGCCGTGAAGACGGTCCACCAGGCGGCGACGGGCGGGGTGTAGAGGTCGAGGGCGAGCATGGGGCCGAGCACCGAGACGACTGTGACGATGGCGAGGAGCGCGGCGCCGCCGAGCACGGCGTACACGAGCGCGCGTACGACGAGACGCAGCCCGTCGACCACGGTCCGCTGGTTCTCCACGCGCCTGTCCCCACCTGTCCGGCCCTGTTCGCATGCCCCGCGCAGGTTAACCGGTGGGAGCTGTGCGCAGCCTCGGGTTCCTCACAGAGGCGGCTGTGCGGGAGCCGGGCCGAGCGTCGTGGTGCCGGGGGCCGTGCGGTGGCCCAGGCCCGTGCGGTAGGCGTCCAGGGCCGCCTCCACCCGGCCGGTGCGGCGCAGCAGGTCGCCGAGGAGGCGGCACAGGTCGGCCAGGTCGCAGGCCGCGCCCGCGCGTTCCAGGAGGCTCAGGGCGCGGACGTAGTGCTCCTCGGCGGTCTCGGTGTCGTGGGTGTCCTCGGCGATGATGCCGAGGAGCCGGTGGGCGGCGGCGGAGTGCAGGGCGCCGCGCTCCGGGCTGAGGTCGCTGAGGACCTCGTGGAGGAGGGTGGCGGCCTCGTCGGACTTGCCGCGGCGGTGCAGTACGTCGGCCAGTTCGACGGCGACCTGGCTGGTGTAGAGGGCGGCACGCTGGGCGGTGAGCATGGCCCGGGCTTCGCGCAGCTCGGCCTCGGCGCGGTCCAGGTCGCCGTTCTGGGCGTAGACGTAGCCGCGCATCCAGTGGCAGTTGGCGAGTTCCGTGCGCAGCTGGAGCCGGCGGTAGAGCTCGGCGGCCTTGGCGAGGGAGGCGTCGGCCTCGGCGATGCGGCCCTCGGCGAGCAGGGTGCGGGCGACCGAACGGTGCATGCGGGCCACCAGGGCGGGGTCGCCGGCCTGCGGGGCGAGGGCGAGGGCGTACTCGGCGGCCTGGGCGGCGCGGGCGTGGGCGCCCATGTCCATGTAGGGGCCGATGGCACTGGCGTAGAGCAGGAGCAGGGCGTCGGGGTCGTGCAGGCCGCCGCGGTTCAGCTCGTCGAGGGTGGATTCGAGGAGGTAGACGGCGTAACGGAGCTCCCCGGCGAGGTAGTGGGACACGGCCCTGCCGCGCAGGGCCGGGACGCGGGCGGGCAGCGGGGCGTCGGCTTCGGCGAGCACCTGCTCGGCCCGCTCGAAGTGGCGCCGGGCCTCGGTCAGTTCGCCGGTGTCGAGACCGCACTCGCCGAGTCCGAGCAGCGCGTCGGCCTCCACGTCGAGGAGCTCGTGCTCGCGCGCCTCGGCGAGCAGGGCGGCGTACTGCTCGGCGGCCGCCTCGGCCTCTCCGGTGGCGAGCGTGCGCTGCGCTCCGGTCAGACGCAGCCGCAGATCGGTGGCGAGATGGGCGGGCCGCCCGGTCGCCAGCTCCTCGAAGCCGACGCCGAGCCGGCCGGCGAGATGCCTCAGCGCCTCGTCGGAGGGCCGTACCCGGCCCGCCTCCAGCGTGGAGATGTACGCCGGCGTGTAGGCCGGCTCGGCCAACTGCCGCTGGGTCAGCCCGCGTTCGACGCGCAGCTGCTGCACCCGGCGTCCGATGACCCGCGGGTCGTCACGCTCGGCCATCGCCCCAACTCCCCCAGCACCCCTTGCCGTTCGGCTTGGACCACCCCTAGGTTAAACCGTGTATTAAACGTGCTTAATACATTCCTGCTGAGAGCTGCCCGAGCTGCTGAGAGGTCGCCGTGCTCGAACGCACCAGCACCACCGAGCGTTACACCCGAGGCGTCGCCGCCGCAGTGGTGGCCGTGGTGACGCTGATCCTGGCGGCGAACGCCGGGCCGGCGAGGGCGGCGGAGCCGGGCGCGGCGTACCAGGTCAAGGACGCCGTGCCCGCCCAACGCCCGGTGCCGCCCGCGCCGTAGGGCCTGTCAGTGCGTGAGCCGTCGGAGCCCCGCCAGGCGTACGCCCAGATGTCGATCACCGGGTTGACGCGCACCACACGCTTGAACGGCTGCCAGGTCACGGCGATGGCGCTGCACACCGGGATGGACTTCTCGCTGCGGCGCTCGTAGGACGTGGTCCGCTCCCAGCCCCACTCGTAGCTGAAGTCGCCGCCGAGCTTGCCGGTGAAGATGCCCTTGACGAGGGAGCCGTCGATGGCGGCGCCCGGAGCTTCCCTTGTCTCTCACCTGTCTCTTACGCACCCTTTGACCTGGCTGTCAGCGCCATGACCTAGCCTTCGATCACTCAGGGCGGCACGCGTGCCCTCTTCTGCCGCGGCCGCCCCTCACTTCTTTCGTTCCGGGGGGTTCGAAACCACCGTGCGCAGACGCACTCTCCCCGCCGCGACAGCGCTCGCGGTCCTGTTCAGCTCGGTCGCGCTGATCGCGACCGGCGCCGGGTCGGCCGCGGCCGACTCCAGCACCACCCTTCCCCTGAAGTCGACCGGCGACATGGTCGTCGACGGCGTTCACCAGCGGGTCTTCATCAGCGACCCGAGCGCCGGGCAGGTCGTCGTCACCGACTACGCGGGCTCGGTCGTCGGCACCGTCGGCTCGCTGCCCGGCGTCCGCGGCCTGGAGCTGTCGCCCGACTCCGGCACCGTGTACGCAGCCGTGGGCAACGCCGACGCCATCGTCGCCATCGACACGGCGACCGCGACCGAGGCCCACCGCTACTCCACCGGCACCGCCGACCCGCAGTACCTCGCCGAGACCGGCGGCAAGATCTGGTTCGGCTACGGCGGCGCCGCCCAGGGCCAGATCGGCTCGCTCGACCTGAGCGGCACCGACCCGGTCGTCACCCTGAACCAGGCGCCCACCAACGCCTGGTACTCCGCCCCGATCCTGGACGCCTCCGCCGGCGCGCCCGGGACGCTCGTCGCGGGCGCCCCCGGCCAGAGCCCGGTCGTCCTCGCGGTGTACGACGTGTCCTCGGGCACGCCGAGCGAGACGGCGCACGCCTTCGACCCCGGCAGCACGGGCGGCGGCAACCTCATGGACATGGCCGTCACGCCGGACGGCAAGGACGTCGTCACGGCCAGCGGCGCGCCCTACTACCAGGCCGTCTACAAGCTCTCGGACCTGTCCAAGGACGGCGCGTACACCACCAACCCGTACCCGAACGCGGTGGACATCGCGCCGAACGGCGACGTGGCGGCGGGCACCAGCTCGACCGACGAGCCGGACGTCCACGTCTTCAAGCCGGGCACCTCACTCGCGCTGAAGGAGTACAACCTCGGCTCGGACCAGCTCGCCGCGCGCGGCCTGGCCTGGGCGCCGGACGCGAGCAAGCTGTTCGCGGTGTCCCGCACCGGGGGTGACGCCTACGCACTGCACGTCTACGACGACCCGGCGAAGGTGTCCTCGACCCTCACGGTGAACGCGCCGGCCACCGCCACCCGCGCCAAGCCCCTCACCCTCACCGGCTCGCTGACCTCGTCGGCGGCGTTCCCGGCGGGCACGACGGTCTCCGTCACCCGCACCGACGCCGAGTCCCCGAGCGGCAAGGCGCTCGGCACGGCGACCGTCGCCGCGGACGGCTCGTACTCCTTCACCGACACCCCGCCGGCCGGCGGCACGGTCAAGTACACCGTCGCGTACGCGGGCGACGCCGACCACGCGGGTGCCACGGCGTCCGGCTCGGTGAGCGTCGCCAAGACGGCGACCACGCTGACGCTGAACAACAACCTCAAGACGTACGGCTACGGCAGCTACGTCACCTTCACCGCGCACCTCGGCACCACCTACAAGAACCGCACGGTGGAGATCTGGGCCGACCCCTACGGCTCGGACAAGCCCAACGCGCTGGTGAAGAAGGGCACGGTCGACGCGAACGGCAACCTGTCGGCGACGGTCCACCTCACCCGGGACGCCAAGGTCAGCGCGAAGTTCACGGGTGACACGCGGTACGCGGCGAAGACGGTGACGAACACCGTCTACACGAAGGTGAAGATCTCGACGTCGCTGAGCGGTTACTACAAGACGGCCACCGCCTGGAACGCGACGTACTACTACTTCCGCCAGTCCAAGGACCCGGTCTACAACACCACGATGACGCCGTACCCCGGCCGCAAGTACCAGTTCCAGGTCCAGGCCTTCTCCGACGGCGCCTGGCACACCACGGACACCGAGTACTTCGCGCTCGACTCCTACGGCAAGGACTCGGTCGTCCTGGACGGCACCCCGCCCACCGGCGTCCGCTTCCGGCTCCGCTCCTCCTACATCGACACGAAGTCGGGGGACAACGTCAACACGACGACGTACGGCGGCTGGAAGTACTTCGTCTTCACCCGCTGACTCACCCGCTGACCTGCAGCTGCCGCAGCTGCTGAAGGACGTTCTCCAGCGCGCCCCGCCGCCGTCCCGGCACTCGGCCCCGTAGCTCCGCGAGCACGGGGCCGAGTTCACGTGCGGGGGCGGCGTCCTTGATCTGACCCCACTGGTGATGGGCCCGGTCGACGGCGGCCTCGACCGCGGGCGCGTCCGGCGCCTGCCCCGCGGAGAGCCGGGCGGAAGCAACCGTCAGCCAAGTCCGGCAACTGCGCACCGCGTCCCCCGCCAGCATCGCCAGATCCGCCCGCACCTCGATCCAGTGCAACGCCTCCTCCGACGCCGGCCCATGCGCCCGCAGAGCAACCTGCTCATGATGAGCAGCCAACGCCTCGGCTTCACCATGCCGCCCGGCTTCGGCGGCCGCGGCGATTACGGCGTGGGGGTCGGTGGGGGCAGGGAGCTGTGCCGAGGTGAGGAGGGCGGGGCTGTGCGCGGGCATCGGAGGGATGCTTTGCGCGGGAGTCGGCGCGAGGTCGGGCGCGGGAGCCGGCGCGAGGTCGGGCGCGGGAGTCTGTGCGGAGCTCTGCTCCGGCTGTTGCGTCAGTAGCTGCGCGGGACCCTGTGCCGGGGTAGGTGAGAGGCTCTCCGGCGCGTGCGGCGGGAGAACCTGCGCAGGACTCCCCGCCGGGGTCGGCGCAGAGGCATCGGGCGACTGCTGAGGGGGAACCTGCGCAGCACCGTGCCCCGCGACCGACGCCGGCCCTTCCGAGGACTGCTGAAGCAAGACCTGCGCGGGAGCGGGCGCCGCGACCGGCGCCGCACCTTCCGAGGACGCCTGAGGCGAAACCTGCGCCGCAGTCGGCGTGGGACTCTCAGGCGGCAGCACTTGCGCAGTGGCCCCTGCCGGGACCGACGCAGGAAACTCCGGCGGTAGCGGCGGTTGCTGGGTCAGGACCGGCGTGGGCCCCTGCGCCCGGGTCGACGTGGGGTTCTCCGGCGGCAGGACCTGTGCCGGACCCCCCGCCGGGATCGCCGCAGAGCCCTCCGGCGGCAGCGGCGGTCGCTGGGTCAGGACCGGCGTGGGCCCCTGCGCCCGGGTCGACGTGGGGTTCTCCGGCGGCAGGACCTGTGCCGGACCCCCCGCCGGGATCGACGCAGGAACCTCCGGCGGCAGCGGCGGTCGCTGGGTCAGGACCGGCGCGGGCCCCTGCGCCCGGGTCGACGTGGGGTTCTCCGGGGGCAGGACCTGTGCCGGACCCCCTTCCGGGGTCGCTGCAGAGCCCTCCGGCGGCAGAACCTGTGCCTGTGGCGGGACCCGTACCGAGCTGTGTGGGCGTAGGTGTACGGGCGGCTGGGCGACGATGTGCGGGGGGATGTGCGCGGGGCTCTGGGCTGTCAGGACGATGTCGGTGCCTGGGCCGCCCTCGGGGGAGATGCGGGACAGTGCCTGCTGGTGGAGTTGGTCGAGGGGTGGGCGGTGGCCGCTGCGCAGGAGGGTGGCGACGGCCTTCATGTACGTCGGCCCCGCCAGCGTGCGGCGGCTCGGCGGCGGGGCGATACGGCCGTAGACCGCGCTGTTGCGCCCCGAGTCGAGGGGGTTGGCGCGCAGCCACTGCCAGGTCTCGGCGTCGGCGTGCAGGTCGAGGAGGAGGGTCGTCGAGCCCGGTGCGCGCAGGCGCAGTTCCTCGCGGATCCAGTGCCAGGGGAAACCGGTGTAGCGGATGGTCGTCGGGGTCGTGCGGGCCAGTGCCAGGTGGGGGAGGTGCTGGCGGCGGTCCAGGTGCAGCTGGCCGGTGACGAAGACGGAGAGCGGGGCCGGGGAGGCCGCGGCGGCGCGCAGGCGGGTGAGGACGGCCTGCGGTTCCAGGGGGTCGGCCAGCTCCACGACGTTCGCCGTGTCCGTTCCCGACAGCACCGTGGGCGGCACCGCGGCGAGGACGGGGAGCACGGAGGCGGCGTCCACCAGACAGCCCTTGCCCGCCGGGGCGGCGGCCAGCAGCAGCACGGTTCCGGGCATCGGTCCCTCCCCATCCCCCGTCGATCACGTACGGCAGCACCGTAACCGCTGCGGCTGCGAAGCGGGATCTCAGGACTGGGTGCGCCCGATTCCGTCCCCATTCCCCACACCATTCCCGACAACCGCTCTCCGCCGTACCGCGAACACCGTCGTGTCGTCGGCCAGCCGCCCGCCGCAGTGCCGCAGCGTCCGCTCCCGGACGAACGCGACCAGCCGCGCGGGACGAGCGAGGCCGGGGTCGGCGGCGACGGCCGCGGCGACCTCGGCGGCGAGCGGGTAGAAGGCGCCGGTGCCGTCCCGCGCCTCGGTCACCCCGTCCGTGGTCAGCAGCAGCGTCTCGTCGGGTGCGAGGGGCACACGCAGCACCGGCGGCGGACCGTCGGTGGGGGCGAGTTCACCGAGGCCGAGGGGGAGCCCGTGGTCGGGCGGCAGGGACCGTACGCCGTCGGGGCCGACGACGAGCGGGGCGTCGTGCCCGAGGACGACGGCGTCCATCACGCCCGGATCGTCCTCGGGGAAGTCGAGCAGGACCGCCGTGGCGAACCGGTCGCCCTCCTCCCTGCCGAGCGCCGTGCGCATACGGATGTGCCGCTGCATCCGCACTTCCAGCCGCGCGGCGACCGCCGTCAGGTCGGCCTCGTGATAGGCGGCCTCCCGGAACGTGCCGAGCAGCGCGGCCGCCGCCTCCACCGCGCCCAGCCCCTTGCCCTGGACGTCACCGACGATGACGCGGGTGCCGTGCAGGCCGGTCTGGATGTCGTAGAAGTCGCCGCCGACCCGGGCCTCGCTGTCGGCGGAGAGATACACCCCCGCGTGGTCGAGGCCGCCCCAGCCCGGCGGCAGCGGACGCAGCACGGTACGGCGGATGGTCTCCGTGACGTCCTGCATGTGCAGCATGCGCCGCTCGCCGCGCACCCGGACCACGCAGGCCAGCGTGGCGAGGACACCGCCGATGCCGGCGAGGCAGAGGTCGGGCAGGCCGGCCTGGTACTCGTGCGGCAGCACGGCGTCCGCGGCGACGTACGAGGCGGGCGCGAGCACCGCGAACACGGCCGTCCCCCACACCCCGCAGATCGTGGCGGCGATACCGGGCACCAGCACGATCCAGGACAGGATCCGGAAGTCGCTGCTGGTCCTGAAGTCGACCAGCACGATGCCGACGAGCAGCAGCAGCGGGGGCACCCAGGCGACACTGCGGCCGCGCACGCGCAGCAGCGTGGCGCCCTGCGGGCCGGCTCCACCGTCGCTTACGGCCCTCATGGGCTTCAGCGAAGCACGCCGTGGGTTCGGCCGCATCCGGGTGCCCGGCGTTTTCCCGGGTACCCGGCGTTTTCGTGACCGTGCCTGGGGGCTGCCGCCCCCAGACCCCGCTTCGGCCCTGAACGGGCCTCGTCCTCGAACGCCGGACGGGCTGTTTTTCGGCACCGCCGACTTGCCTGTGGCCCGCCCCCGGTGTGCCCTTGAATGCGGGGCGAGGAGAGAGGAGTGCTCTCATGGCTCATGCGGCACCCGCGTCCCGTCGAGGGACGTCAAGGACGGCGGCGACCGGCCCGAGCGGCCTGCCCGACGTGTTCAGTGTGCGGACGCACCGCATCGCGAGCGTCGCCGTGCCGATCGTCCTCGGCCTCGTCTACGGCTACTGGGCCGCGGCGAACCGGCGCTCCGGCGGCGAGATCACCGGCTGGAACCTGCTCTTCGGCTTCGTCACCGCGCTCGCGTTCATGGTGCTGTACGTCGCCGTGCGCGAGATCGCCTCACGCACGATCCGCGAGGTGCACGCGATCATGTGGGGCGCCTTCCTGGGCGGCGCGTTCGGGTTCCTGTACAACCAGAGCGGCAACACCGTGCTCAAGTCCTCGGCCATGGGGTTCGTGATCGGCGCGGTCGTCTTCGTCGTGCTGTTCTACCGCTACTACACCCACGAGGACGCCCGAGGCCGCCGTATCCGATGACGGACATCGGATGACGGACAACAGGTGACGGACGCACGGATCGGCCCCGGTCGCCGATGGCGCCGGGGCCGACCCGTTCCCCTTCATCCACCCACAGGTTGGTCTCTCTGATCCATGAGACACCCGTTCGGGTGAACGCTCCACCGGAGAGCGCGACAGTGCGGCCGTATGCAGGCACACGACTGGCGCTCCCGCCCCCGCGCCTCTTGCCTGGGAACGTGTCCACCCACGTGCCCACCCCTGTTCCGCCCACCCCTGTGCGGAACGCCCTGTCGGCAGCGCTGATCGCCCTGTCGTGCCTCCTCCTGCCGTGCGGCGCACTGGCGGCCTGGGTGACGTACGGGCTCGCCGACACCGGCCGCTACGTCACCGCGATGGCGCCGCTCGCCGCGGATCCGGCCGTGCAGGGCGCGGTGGCGGACGCCGTGGGGGCCGGGCTGGTGCACGAGGTCGCGCCCCGGCTGGGCCACGAGCTCGACACCCGCGACGAGGACGGCACCGTACGGCCCTTCGTGCACGACGCGGTGCGCTCGTTCACCCGGACCGAGGCCTTCCGCACGGCATGGGAGGCGGGCAACCGGGCGGTCCACGACGCCGTGCTGAGCGCCCTTCAGGACGGGCGCGACCGCACGGTCACCGTCGACCTCGCCCCGGTCACCGCCCAGGTCAAACGCCGGCTCGCCGAGGACCACGTGCCGTTGGCGCGGCACATCCCGGTCGAGCACACCGAGGTCGCCGTGCTTCCGGCCGCGGAGCTGGACCGGCTCAGGAAGGGGTACGACGTGCTGGAAGTCGCCGGTTTCTGGCTGCCCGTCTCGGCCGTCGCCCTGGCTGCGGCCGGCATCGCGGTCGCCGCCTGCCGACGCCGCGCGGTCACGGCGACGGCGCTGGGGACGGCTCTCGGCGGTGCGTTCCTGCTGCTCACGGTGGCGATCGGCCGCCGGCTCACACTGGCCGACCTGCCCGACGCGGCCCACCGCCCGGCCGCGGGCGCGGTCTACGACGCCCTGACGCAGACCCTGCGCACGGTGTCCTGGCTGCTGATCGCCCTCGGCCTGACGGCGGCCCTCGTCTGCCGCCTCACGGAACTGCTCGCGCGACGCCGGCGAGCGTCCGCAACGCCCACCGCGGACCCGGCACCGGGACCGGGACCGGGACCGACGCGAGCCCGAGTCTGACGACGCCCGGCATACGCTCTCACCCACTCACTCACGAACCACGTCGCACGACACCGGCCAACGTCCGCAGCGCACGCCGCAGTTCCGGCTCCGGGGCCGACGCGAGTCCGAGTCTGACGGCGTCCGGCGTGCGGTTCGGGTCGACGGCGAAGGCGGGGCCCGGCGTCACCGCGATGCCGTGTGCGGCCGCCGCGGCCGTGAAGGTGTCCGCGCGCCACGGCGCGGGCAACTGCCACCAGGCGAAGAGGGCGCGCGGATCGGACCGTACGGCGAACCCGCGCAGTTCCTCGCCGACGATCCGCTGCCGGTGCGCGGCATCCGCCCGCTTCGCCGCGACCAGCCGCCGCACCGTCCCGTCCCCGATCCACCGCACGGCCGCCTCCACCGCGAACCGCCCCGCGCTCCACCCCCCGGACCGCACGGCCGCCGCCAGCGCCTCGACACGCTCCTCGGGCGCCACGACGAAGCCGACGGTGAGCCCGGGGGCGACACGCTTGGAGAGGCTGTCGACGACATGGGTGAGGCCGGGCGCGTGGGCGGCGAGGGGGTCGGGCGGCGGATCGGCGAGGAACGACCAGATGCGGTCCTCGACGACGGGGATGTCCAGCGCGCGGACGGTGGCGGCCAGGTGGCCGAGCCGCTCGCCGCTCATCGTGAGGGACGTCGGATTGTGCAGCGTCGGCTGGACGTAGAGGGCGGACAGCGGGGCACCGCGGTGGACGGCGGCGACGGACTCCGGACGCACCCCGCCCTCGTCCGCCGCGAGCGCGACCAGGGTGACGCCGAGCCGGGCGGCGATCTCCTTGACCAGGGGATACGTCAGCGGTTCGACACCGAGCCGCCCGCCGGGCCGGACGAGGGAGGCGAGGGTGGCGGCGATGGCCTGGCGGGCGTTGCCGGTGAAGACGACCTGGGCCGGAGCGGGGCGCCAGCCGGGGGTGGTGAGCAGGGAGGCGGCGGCTTCCCTGGCGGGAGCGGTGCCGAGGGCGGGGGCGGGGCGCAGGGCGTCGGTCAGGACGTCGGGGCGCAGGAGCGGGGCGAGGGTGGGGGCGAGGAGCTCCGACTGGCCGGGCGCGGAAGGGTAGTTGAGCTCCAGGTTGACCACCTCCGCGGCCACCTCCGCGGTCGCGGACTCGACGAGCGAGCGCCCGGTCCCCGACGGGGCGGCCCGTACGAAGGTGCCGCGGCCCACCTCGCCGACCACCAGCCCGCGCCGGACGAGTTCGGCGTACACCCGCCCCGCCGTCGACCCGGCGATCCCGCGCCGCCGGGCGAACACCCGCTGCGGGGGCAACCGTTCGCCGGGCTTGAGCCGTCCGGCGGTGATGTCGTCGGCTATGCGGTCGGCGAGGTGCCGGTAGTCGTTCACGTGCTCTCCCCCTGACATTGCACCGAGGGCAAAGATCTTATTGCACCGAGGAGTTGAGCCGATCTAGGGTCGTTCACATGAGCCCCTTCCTCGCATACGAGGACAAAGGCGCCGATTCCGCATCGGTTCCCCTCGTCCTCGTCCACGGCCACCCCTTCGACCGCACGATGTGGGCCCCGCAGATCGAGACCTTCTCCGCCACCCGCCGGGTCGTCGCCCCCGACCTGCGCGGCTACGGCGCCTCCCCCGTCGTACCCGGCATCACCCTCCTCTCCGACTTCGCCGGGGACATCGAGGCCCTGCTGGACGACCTGAAGGTGGAGACGTGCGTGCTGGCGGGCCTGTCGATGGGCGGCCAGATCGTCATGGAGTGCTACGACCGCTTCCCCGACCGCATCCGGGGCCTGGTCCTCGCGGACACCTTCCCGGCGGCGGAGACGGCCGAGGGCAAGAAGGCGCGGGGCGCCATGGCGGACCGCCTGCTGCGCGAGGGGATGCGCGGATACGCCGACGAGGTGCTGGAGAAGATGGTCGCGCCGTACGCGGACGCCGAGGTCAAGGCCCACGTCCACCGCATGATGACGGCGACGCCGCCCGAGGGTGCCGCGGCGGCCCTGCGCGGCCGCGCCGAACGCCCCGACTACCGCGAGCTGCTGACCCGCGTCACGGTCCCGGCCCTGGTGGTCGTGGGCGCGGACGACGCCTACACCCCCGTCTCCGACGCGGAGGCGATGCACGCCGCACTCCCGGACTCGGCCCTGCGGGTGATCGACGGCGCGGCACACATGCCGAACCTGGAACGGCCGGAGGAGTTCAACGAGGCGCTGGGGGCGTTCCTGGCTCGTATCGACGGGTGACCCGCACCCCACTCGGGAACGGCTCGACCGCTCACAGCCATGTTCATGAAAGCCGACCCGACGACGGCGAGGGGGGCCGGGACCCCTCCCGCGCAACCTTCGCCCCACGGCCACCGTCTTTGAGGGAGAATCCGGACATCCCACCAGCGAACGGAAGGCCGGGCCTTGGAGACTGCGGCTGCCGAGTGGACGGCTTCCCCGGACGGCATGCCGGGACGGCGGCGTCGGCGGCGGCTCGGCGTCTGGTCGGCCGCCCTGCTGATGCTGGGCGTCAGCACGGTCGTCGGCTGCCGTGTCGCCGACACCGACGGCATCACCCCGATCCCGCAGCTCCTCGCCTTCCTGCCCTGGCTGCTCGTGCCCGCCGGCCTCGCGCTGCTCCTGACGCTGTTCTCGCGCTGGTGGATCGGCGTCGTGTGGGCCGTCGCGCTGTTCGGGCTGCTGGCCTGGTTCATCGAGCCGTACGGAAAGACCGGCCGGCCGGACGGTCCCCCGCTCGCCTCCTTCAGGGTGCTGACCTCGAACGTCGAGTTCGGACACGCGACCGAGGCCCTCGTCACCGCCGTCCGCCGGGAGAAACCGGACATCGTGTTCGTCCAGGAGTGCGAGCACACCTGCGACGCCACGCTCAGGGAGGCCCTCGGCACCGACTATCCGCACCGGGCGGCCCAGGTGGCCGACGGCTCGGGGGGCTCGGTCGTCCTCAGCCGCTTCCCGCTCACCCCCGCCGACGGCGTCCCCGGCACCATGGCCATGCCCGGCGCCGTGGCCGACGTACGCGGACACGCCGTACGGCTGCAGCTCGCCCACCCGATGCCGCCGATGCCGGGCGGCATCGACCTGTGGCGCCGGGAACTCGACGCGCTGCACGACTTCGCCGCCGAGGCCGACCGCACGCCCCTGGTGCTCGCCGGCGACTTCAACGCCTCCCAGGACCACGCCGCCTTCCGCCGCATCCTCGACACCGGCCTGCGCGACGCCGCCCGGCTCACCGGCCACGACCGCACCCCCAGCTGGCCGACCCTCACCACCCCGGCCTTCGGGGCCCAGATCGACCACGTGCTCCTCTCTCCCGACTTCTCCGCCCGCACCGCCCGCTTCCTCGACCTGCCCGCCACCGACCACCGCGCCCTGCTCGTCGACCTCACCCTTCACACGGGATGAGGTGAACGACGAGCCGAACAAGGGTGCTCATAATGGGGCGCATGCCCCGCGAGTTCCCCATCGGCCTCACGCCCCCCGACTGGCTGGTGCGGAACCTCCGGGCCCAGCCGGCCCCGGTCAACCGGCCGGCCATGGTCCGCGCCGCGATCGCGATGGCCCTGCCCCTGGCCGTCGGCCTCGCCGTCGACCGCCCCGCCTACGGCGCCCTCGCCTCCATGGGCGCCCTCAACGGCGTCCTCAGCGACACCGCCGCCGCGTACCGCATCCGCATCCCCACCATCGCGATCCCCCAGCTCTTCGGCGCCGTCGGCATCACCCTCGGCTCCCTGGTGCACGGCCACGGCTGGGTCGCCGTCGCCGCCGTCACCGGCGTCGCCCTGGTCTCCGGGATGATCTCGACGATCGGCGCGGTCGCCTCCGTGTCGGGGCTGGTGCTGCTGCTGACCTGCGTGGTCGGGGCGGGACTGCCGATGCCGGGCGAGTGGTGGCTCGCGCCGCTGCTGATGGCGGGAGGTGGGCTGCTCGTGCTCGTCCTCGCCCTGCTCGCCTGGCCGCTGCGGCAGGGCGTGCCGGAGCGGGCCGCGGTCGCGGACACCTACCGGGCGGTCGCCGAGCTGCTGACGGCCGTCGGCGGTGGCACCCGGACGTACGACGACGCCCGCCACGCCGTCACCCAGTCCCTGAACCAGTCGTACGACACCGTCCTCGCCCACCGCGCCCGCCACCACGGCCGCAGCCCCGAACTCGCCCGGCTGCTCGCCCAGTTGAACGCCATCACCCCGGTCGTGGAGGCCGCTCCCGCCGCCCACCTCGGCGGTACCCCGCTCCCACCCGAGGTCCCGGAAGCCGTACGGCACCTCGCCTCCGCCGTCGAGACCGGCTACACGGGCCCCATAGGGCTCAAGCTCCCCGACCCCACGACCGAGACGACCCGCGCCGTCGACCACGCCCTGCGCCACGCCGCCGAGGTCGTCGCCGCCCCGGACGTCGACCCGCGCGGCATCGACGACCGCCTCGGCCGCCCGGCCGCGCTCGGCATCCGCGCCGCCCGCGCCGCCCGGAACGTCGCCCTCTCCGCCGCTTCCTGGCGCTACGGCCTGCGCCTGGCCCTGTGCATCGGACTGGCGCAGGCGCTGGTCTCCCTGATCCCGGTCCCGCGCTCGTACTGGGTCGCCCTGACCATCACCTTCGTCCTCAAGCCCGACTTCGGCTCGGTCTTCTCCCGCGCCCTGCTGCGCGCCCTCGGCACGGTCGCCGGCCTGGTGATCGCGGCGGCGGTGCTCTCCCAGGTGCCGCGCGGCTGGGCGGACGTACCCGTGCTGCTCCTGCTCGCGCCGCTGATCCCGGCGCTCACGCCCCGCGGCTACGGCTACCAGACGGCCGCCATCACCCCCGTGATCCTCCTCCTCTCCGACATCCTGAACCGCGAGGGCACCGCGCTCCTGCTGCCCCGCCTCGTCGACTCCCTCCTGGGCTGCGCGATCGCCCTCGTCGCCGGGTACCTGCTGTGGCCGGAGAGCTGGCACACCCGAGTCGGCGACCGGCTCGCGGACGCGGTCGAGGACACGGCACGCTACGTGGAGGCCGCCTTCGGCCCCGACCCCGTAGACCCCCCGGCCCGCGCCCGCATGCGCCGCCGCCTCTACCGCAACCTCTCCACCATCCGCACGGAATTCCAACGCGCCCTGACCGAACCCCCACCCACCGGCCGCCGCGCGGCGGCCTGGTGGCCCCTGGTCGTCGCCGTGGAACGCATCGTGGACGCGACGACGGCGGCACGCGTGCACGTGCGGTACGGGGCGACTCGGCCGTCTGCGGCCGAGGTGGACCAGGTCGCCCGTCAGCTACGGGAGTTGGCGGCGGGCGTACGCGAGGCCGAGACCCTGTACGCGGTCCGCACAGACCTCACGGGCCCGTCGGACAGCGTCCTGGAACCTCTACGGCAAGAAGTAGCAGCAGCACGCGCAATCGCGTCCCCGCACTAGAACGCCCTCAAGGGGCGCGGGGAACTGCGCGACCAGCCACATACAACCCGCACCCGCGCAACAAGACACACCACCCGAGCTGTTGGGCGAACCAATCCCACAGCACGTCGGCGCGGCCGCCCTGTGCAGGAGGACGACCGCGCCGGGTGTGGGGGGTGGTTTCTGACGCGGCTAGCGCGCGTTGACCTTGTGCAGAGCCTTGTCCAGCGCCGCAGCGAACCCGTTGGCCCACAGCTGCTCGACCTTGGCCCGCTCATTCGCGTCCGGGATGGAGTTCGTGCAGGACGGGCCCGGGCCGCCACCGGACATCAGCTCACTGCACGGCCCCTCGTAATGGTCCGGCAGCCCCAGCACATGCCCCGTCTCGTGCGCGGTGACGCGAGTCGAGTCGTACTCCTGGTTCTGCTGGTAGTCGAGGAAGATGTACCCCTTGCCGTGCCCGTCGGTGGACGCGTACGACCCGCGCGGATCGTTGCCCTCGCGGTAGGTGAAGTCGGCGTTGGAGCCCTCCTGGAGCTTGACGTTGGACACCGAGCCGTTCCATATCTCGGTGCTGCGGGCTATCTGCGCGCTGAACGTGGGCGCGGCCGACGCGTCGTAGGTGACGGTGACGGCCGCGGCCTTCGGGTTCGCGGCACGCTTCTCGGCGACCGACTTCAGGACGGCCTGGAAGAAGGCCCGACTGGCGTCGGACTCGGCCGACTTGGCGACGTAGCCGGCCTGCGCAGCGGCCGGGGCCGCCGTCGCCGGAGCGACCGTGCCGAAGCCGAGGGCCGCGACACCGAGACCGACTGCCACCGCCGAACGGGCGGACAGGGAAAAGGACGTACGCATTGATGACTCCTAGGTGGGGGGTGAGTCGTCAAGGCGAGTGTCGGGGCCTGTGGCTCGGCTGTGATGATGCCAACCGGTGATAGCACCGCCCTATCAGGGCCCCAATCGGCAGGCATCCGGGAGGATTTGTGCGGCTGGTGAAACCTGTGCTTCCGCTTTAGTCTCCGAGGGCATGGACCTCGAGGTGAGACACCTCCGCGCACTGTGCGCCATAGCCGACACCGGCAGTCTGCACCGTGCCGCCCGCCAACTGGGCGTCGCCCAGCCGTCGCTGAGCACACAGCTGCGGAGAATCGAGCAGGAGCTGGGCGGCGCGCTGTTCCTGCGCGCGAGATCCGGCTGCCGTCCCACCCCGCTCGGCCGTCTCGTCCTCAGCCGGGCCCGCCCGCTGGTGGCCGACATGCGCGCCCTGGTCGCCGAGGCGAGGGCGGCCGCGGTGGGCGGACCGCAGCTGCGCGTCGGCTCGACGGCCAGCAAGGCCCTGGCGGGCTGGCTGCGCCGGCTGCGCGGCGACGGCCAGGACCCGACCCTGCACATGAACGTCTCCCCGAACGCCCTGCTGCGCATGGTCGCCGACGGCCAGCTGGACGTGGCCTTCGTGCACGAGGTGGAGGGCTGCCCCCTGCGCATCCCGCCGGAACTCCGCCTGCGCGTGCTGATGGAGCGCGAACCGCAGTTCGTGTCCCTGCCCGCCGACCACCCGGCCGCGGCGAAATCCGAGGTCCATCTGCGTGACCTGGCCGACGACCGCTGGATGGTCGACCCCACCGTCGACGGCGAGTGGGACGCCGTGCAGCGGATGTTCCGCGCGGCCGGCGTCAACCCCCATGTCCTGCACGGCGACTACTACACGGCCGACGCGCTGGTCGCCACCGGCGAGGTGGTCACCGTCTGCCAGCCCACCCACGCCGACAGCCCCACCATGGCCGTACGCCGCCTGCACGGCGACCCGCTCGGCGTACGCCTGCTCCTCGCGGCCCGTACGGAGACGGAACTGGACGGCGTCTACCCCGCACTGGAGGAGGCGTACTGGGAGACGGCCCGGCACGCCCCGGCGTACCGGGAGTGGCTGGAACACGACGGCGAGCGGCAGCCGCCGGTCCCAGTACTCCCGTGACCGGTGTCTGTCGGGCTCAGACGCCGATGTCGCAGCCGTCCTTGCGCCAGACCGCCACGACCGCGGGGCGGTTGATCTTGCCGGCGCCCTCGGGCCAGGCGCTCAGCGGGTTCTCGGCGGTCGCGCCGTCGATCTCGCCCGGGTGCTGCACGGAGACGAGCACGCGGCGGTCCTGGATGACCGGGCCGCAGGTCTCCGCGCCCTTCGGCATCGTCAGGAACTGCTTGAGCTCACCCCGGCGCTCACCGCGCGTAGCGACGCCGAAGAGGCCGTCGTGGGAGCCGAGCTGGTTGCCGTCGGTGGAGATCCACAGGTTGCCGTACGAGTCGAAGGCGACGTTGTCCGGGCAGGAGATCGGGGAGACGTCCTCCTTCGGGAACCCGGCGAAGTAGGTGGCCGGGTCGTTCGGGTCACCGGCCACCAGGAACAGCGTCCAGGCGAACTTCTTGCTGTCGGCCCGGTTCCAGCGCTCGGTCAGCTCCAGGACCTGGCCGTGCTTGTTGCTGTTGCGCGGGTTGGCCTCGTCGGCGGGGGCGAAGCCGGTCTTGCCGCGGTTGGTGTTGTTGGTGAGGGCGACGTACACCTTGCCGGTGTGCGGGTTCGGCTCGATGTCCTCGGGCCGGTCCATCTTGGTGGCGCCGACCTTGTCCCCGGCGAGACGGGTGAAGACGAACACCTCCTCGGCGGTCATCCCCTCGACGTGCGAGACGGCGCCGTCGGCGGTGGCGGTGGCCAGCGGGATCCACTCGCCGCTGCCGTCGAACTCGCCGTCGGCGGGCAGCTTGCCGGTGCCGTCGATCTCGATGGCAGGGGAGTCACCGGTGAGCTTGGCGACGTACAGCGTCCCCTCGTCGAGCAGCGAGAGATTGTGCTCCCGCACAGCCCGCGACGTCCCCTTCTTCATCCGCTTGCTGCTGACGAACTTGTAGAAGTAGTCGAAGCGCTCGTCGTCACCGGAGTAGACGACGGGCCGGCCGTCGTCGGTCAGCCGCACGGTCGCGCCCTCGTGCTTGAAGCGCCCGATGGCGGTGTGCTTGCGCGGCGTGGAGGTGGGGTCGTACGGGTCGAGCTCGACGACGTACCCGAAGCGGTGCGGCTCGTTCGGCTCCTGGGCGACGTCGAACCGCTTGTCGAACCGCTCCCACTTGCGCTCGCTCGCCCCCGTCCCCAGGCCGTACCGCTTGTCGGTGGCGCGGGTGGCGTTGGCGAAGTACTGGTTGAAGTTCTCTTCACCATGCAGCGTGGTACCCCAGGGGGTGACGCCACCGGAGCAGTTGTTGAGCGTCCCCAGGACCTTGGTGCCGGTCGGGTCGGCGGAGGTCTTCAGCAGGTCGGAGCCGGCGGCGGGCCCGGTGACCTTGAACTCGGTGGTGGCGGTGACGCGCCGGTTGAGCGGATGCCGAGGCACGGCGGTCAGCTTCCCACTCCTGCGGTCCCCCTCCACCACGACGGCGGAGAGCCCGTGGGCGGCCCACGCGACCTCGACCTGCTGCCTGGTCGGGTTGGCGGCGTCGTACCCGCGGAACATGAGCACCTCGTCGGTGTACTCATGGTTGGCGACGAGGATCTGCCGGTTCCGCTCGCCGGGCAGCGGGAGCAGGGCGAGGAAGTCGTTGTTGTACCCGAACTGCTGGGACTGCGACTCCCCGGTCTGGTTGTCCGGGTCGAAGGCGGGGGCGCCGCGCAGGATGGGCTCGCCCCAGCGGATGACGATGTTCTGCGCGTATCCGTCCGCAACGGTCACTGCGTCGGCGGTGTTCGGCGCGACGGGGTTGAAGCGCAGACCGCGCGCACCGCGGCCGAAGGTGCCGGTCCGCTCGGTCGGGGCCGCCCCGGCGGCTGCCTCGGCGGCGTCGGCCTTCGGCGCGGCGACGGTCGCGGTGGCGCCCACGGCGGCGGCCGCGCTGACGACCGCGGCGGCGCGCAGCGTCGTACGGCGGCTGAGGGCGTCGGCGATGACGTCACCGACGTACGGGTTCGTGGAGGTGTTGGGCACCTCGTGGAAACAGGCGTCACCACACCGGAACCGGCAAGTCAGGGCAGACCGCCCACCGGGGTGCGAGTCACTGTTGGTTCTGATGATGGGCAGCGGTATGCGCATGATGTCTCGTTCTCCCCTTGCTTCCCCTTGAGTGCAGCGTGGGGGACGGTAGGGGCACGTCTGTGCGGGAGCGGGGCCACCGAATGAACGGCGAGTGAACCAGAGGTGGATGTACGGGAGTTGGCACGGGGATCGATGCGTAGCCCGGACTCGACGCGATGCGCCCTTGACGGAGCTGGGCCGTTGTGCCCGCCCCTCCCCAAGATCGCCACCGCGGGCCGCTAACCTTACGTGTCCGTCCTGGCCAGGGATCGACGGGCATCAACTCACGCGAAGGGTTGCGCACATGGGCATTCTCACTCTCCTGCGGAACGCGTTCGGCCGGTCACGCAAGGGGCGTACCGCCGAAGCAGAGGGTGCGACTCCTTCGCCGGAACCGCAGCAGACCCCTCAGCCGACGGTCCCTTCCCCGTCCCCGGAACCCCAGCCGACGCCCACCGCCCAGGTCCCGGAACCCCGCGTCTCGGAACCGACCACACCGGAGGACTCGGACCGGGCAGAGCACGATCTGGTCTCGGCCGCCTTCAACAACGTCACGGTCCCGAAGCCGGCGAAGCCGGCGAAGCCGGTGGAGACGGGCGAGCCGGAGACGCCGACGACGGAGCAGGCGGTGGCGGAGACGCCGACCGCCGAGGAGCCCGTCGCGGCAGAGCCCGCCGCGGAGACCCCGGCCGCCGAGGAGCGCGCGGCTGAGGCGCCGGTGGCCGAGGAGGCCGTGGCGGCGGAGCCCGTCGCGGAGACGCCGGTGGTCGAAGAGCCGGTCGTCGAGGAGCCGGTCGCCGAGGAGCCGGTGACTGAGGAGGCCGTGGCGGAGACGCCGGCCGCCGAGGAGCCCGCTGCGGCAGAGCCCGTCGCGGAGACGCCGGTGGTCGAAGAGCCGGTCGTCGAGGAGCCGGTCGCGGAGACCCCGGCCGCCGAGGAGCCGGTGACTGAGGAGGCCGTGGCGGAGACGCCGGCCGCCGAGGAGCCCGTCGCGGCGGAGCCCGTCGCGGAGAGCCCGGCCGAGGAGCCCGCCGCGGAGCCGGTCGCCGAGGTCGCGCCGGAACCGGCCCCCGAGCCGCAGCCGCAGGACGCACCCGCGGCCGCCGACGGCGAGGAGACCCCACAAGGGCCACTCGCAGCCGACGACGAAAGCAGCACCGGTGGTGCGGGTGGGAACCCGAAGGCCGAAGGCGAAGCCGAGGCCGTTGAACCGGCGCCCAACACCCCCGCGCCGCAGAACCTCGCCCCCGCCACCGCCCTCGCCAAGGCCGGCCTCACCACCACCCGCGCCAAGGTCTACCTCGTCCTCGACCGCTCCGCGAGCATGCGCCCGTACTACAAGGACGGCTCCGCCCAGGCCCTCGCCGACCAGACCCTCGCCCTCGCCGAGCACCTGGACCCCGACGCCCCGAACACCTCCGTCCACGTCGTCTTCTTCTCCACCGAGGTCGACGGCACCACCGACCTCACCCCGACCTCCCCCGAGAACGCCGTCGACTCCGCTCACGCGGGCCTCGGCCGCATGGGCCGGACCAGCTACCACGCCGCCGTGGAAGCCGTCCTCGCCCACTACGACAAGAACGTGACCCCCAAAGCCCCCGGCACCCCCGCCCTCGTCGTCTTCCAGACCGACGGCGCCCCCGACGCCAAGACCCCGGCCACCCAGGCCCTCACCGACGCCGCGAAGTCCCACCCCTCGGTGTTCTTCTCCTTCGTCGCGTTCGGCGAGCACGACAACAAGGCCTTCGACTACCTCCGCAAACTGAAGACCGACAACACGGCCTTCTTCCACGCGGGCCCGACCCCCCTCGAGCTCACGGACGCGGAGCTCTACGACGGCGTACTGATCGACTGGCGCCCGTAGCCTCCCCACGAGATCACCCAGGGCCGCCCCTTCTCACCCCGCAAAACGGGAAGCGGGCGGCCCACCCATGTCGGCTACCATTTCGAGGTTCGTAAAACAACCCCGACCTGGGAGCAGCCCGCGATGGCTCGACACCTCATCACCAGCGCCCTTCCGTACATCAACGGAATCAAGCACCTGGGCAACATGGTGGGGTCCATGCTCCCGGCGGACGTGTACTCCCGGTACCTCCGCCAGCGCGGCCACGACGTCCTCTACATCTGCGCGACGGACGAGCACGGCACCCCGGCCGAACTGGCGGCGAAGGAGCAGGGCCTCCCGGTCGACGAGTTCTGCGCCCAGGCACACGACGCCCAGAAGGCGGTCTACGACGGCTTCGCGCTGGCGTTCGACTACTTCGGCCGCAGCTCCAGCTCCCAGAACGTCGAGATCACCCAGCACTTCGCCCGCAAGCTCCACGAGAACGGCTTCATCGAGGAGCGGGCGATCCGCCAGGTCTACTCCCCGACCGACGGCCGCTTCCTCCCCGACCGCTACGTCGAGGGCACCTGCCCCCACTGCGGCTACGACAAGGCCCGCGGCGACCAGTGCGAGAACTGCACCCGCGTCCTGGACCCGACCGACCTGATCAACCCGCGCTCGGCGATCTCCGGCTCCACCGACCTGGAGGTCCGCGAGACCAAGCACCTCTTCCTCCTCCAGTCCAAGCTCCAGCGCGACGTCATGGAGTGGGTGGCCCGCCACGACGGCGTATGGCCGCACCTGGCGTCCTCCATCGCCCACAAGTGGCTGACCGAGGGCCTGCACGACCGCGCGATCACCCGTGACCTGGACTGGGGCGTCCCCGTCCCGGCGGACACGTGGCCGGAGCTGGCGGCCGAGGGCAAGGTCTTCTACGTCTGGTTCGACGCGCCGATCGAGTACCTCGGCTCGACGAAGGAGTGGTCGGACCAGGACCCGGAGAACCGCGACTGGAAGTCGTGGTGGTACGACGTCGACGACGAGGTCCGCTACACGCAGTTCATGGCGAAGGACAACGTCCCCTTCCACACCGTCATGTTCCCGGCCACCGAACTCGGCATCCGCGAGCCGTGGAAGAAGGTCGACTTCGTCAAGGCCTTCAACTGGCTGACGTACTACGGCGGAAAGTTCTCCACGTCCCAGAAGCGCGGCGTCTTCACCGACCAGGCCCTGGAGATCCTCCCGGCGGACTACTGGCGCTACTTCCTGATCGCCAACGCCCCCGAGTCGGACGACTCGTCCTTCACCTGGGAGCACTTCACCGCCACGGTCAACAAGGACCTCGCCGACACCCTCGGCAACTTCGTCAACCGCGTCCTGTCCTTCTCCAAGAAGCGCTTCGGCGAGGAGGTCCCCGCGGGCGGCGAGCCCGGCGAGGCGGAGGCGAAGCTCGGCGAGCAGATCGCGGAGCTGCTCGCCGAGTACGAGTCGCACATGGAGGCCCTCCAGTTCCGCAAGGCGGCGGCGGCCCTGCGCGCACTGTGGTCGGCTGGCAACTCCTACCTGGAGGAGAAGGCCCCCTGGCTGGAGATCAAGACCGACAAGGACGGCGCGGCGCTGACCCTGCGCACGGCGATGAACCTGATCCACCTGTACGCGGTGGTCTCGGAGCCGTTCATCCCGACCACGTCGGCCGCGATGCGCCAGGCGTTCTCCCTGAAGGACGACACCGCCACCTGGGTCACCCCGGACGAGGCCAAGTCCCTCACGTCCCTCCCCGCCGGCACCCCCTTCACCGTCCCGCCGGTCCTCTTCGCCAAGCTCACGGACGAGGACCTGGAGACGTACAAGGAGCGCTTCGGCGGCGAAGCGGCGTAACCCGAGCCAACTCCGCCGATCAGCTCGCGTACGCGAGGGCCAGGGCAGCGACGACCGGTGCCGCGTAGACCAGTGGGAACGGAATGTGCGCGTACCAGCGGGCCCTGGCCACGGTCACGGCCGCCCCGAGGAAGTAGAGCACCAGCCCCACCCCGGCCAGCACCCCGATCACCGGTACGAACAGCCCGGCCACCAGCCCCACGGCCCCGGCGGCCTTCGCCAGCCCCAGCCAGGTCCACCACGACCGGGGCACTCCGTACTCCTGGAGCGCCTGCACGATCCACTGGGCGCGCAGGAGCAGGACGGTTCCGGAGAAACCGGCCATCAGGGCGGCGACGACGGTGACGACGACATACGCGGTCTGCATGAGGATCTCCTGGTCAGCTGCGGTCGGTACCGCATGGCGGGTGCCGTGCGGCGGGTCCACTGCCTCCCTGACGCCGGGGCTGCCGGAACTGTGACGGAGATCCGAAGAATCTGTGGAGGCAGAGATCGTTCGGCCGATTAGGCTCCCTGCTCATGTCCGAACTGCCGAGCCTCGAACAGGCCACCGTCGACGCGATCCTGGGCCATGCCGCCCGCGCGACCCTGCCCTTCCAGCGCGCCCACCACCCGGGGCCGTACGCGACGGCGTTCTGGTTCAACGACCTGGTGGGCCACGACGGCGACACCGACCTGGTCCGGCAGTACCTGGTCACGGCCGCCGAGCCGGCCCGCATGGACCTCGCCGAGGTGACGCTCCGCCCCCAGCTGGGCGATCCGGCCCCCACGGCCGAGAAGCTCATGATGATGGACTTCGCCGACGGCTGGACCCACCTCGACGGCCTCGGCGTGGCCGTACAGCCCGCCGCCGGTCTGCACACGTACGCCGAGCGCAAGGGCTGGCGCTGGACCACCGACGAGATAACCGACGGCATCGCGGCCCGCACGCAGGACATCATCCGCATCGGCGGCGACCCGCTGCCGGCGTACGCCCTGGGTCACGACGTGGGCGAGAACGGGGAACGGCACCAGGCGGTCGCGGTCGGCGCCCTTGCCCGCGCCGCGGACGGCACCGTCCGCTGGGGCGGCGAACTCCCCGAGGGCTTCGTGGGCGCCCCGGTCTTCCTGAGCCTCTCCCAGCGGGGAGACAGCTTCAAACTGGTCTGCGCGGGCGTGATCCTCCCGGCCGACGACCACGGCTTCGGCCACCATCCCGTGGCCAGGTTCGACCACATCCGGGAGTCCGTCCGAGAGGCGCTCGACACCACCGCGCCGACCCCTTCCGCACCCGCACCCGCCGAACGCCCCCGCCGCTGGTGGCGCCGCCGCGGCTGACCGGCACGGAGCGCCCGGGGCTCCCCTTGCCCCGGGTGCTCCTCTCACCGCCGTACGCCCCGCGTCAGGACAGCACCCCGGCGCCGGCCGTCGTCGCCAGTTCGGTCACCAGGCTCTTCGCCGACGTCTGGAGACCCGCCGTCAGCGTCGGCTTCCAGTTCACCGTCGTCTTGATCTTCTTCGAGCTCGCGGCGTTGTAGGCGGCCACGATGTCGGTGGCCGTGCCGTTGACGAGGTTGCCGCCGCCGGCGATCGAGCCGGTGCCGTCGCCGCTCAGCAGCTTGGCGACCTTGGCGCCGGAGGGCAGCTTCCAGGCGTTGTGCTCGGCGACGACCTGGGCCCCCGCGCGGGAGTCGATGCTGTACTTCGGGGCATAGCCGTTGAGCGTCGTCGTGTCGTAGACGTTGTTGTAGAGGTGGATCTGGCCGATGCGGGCCAGCGGGGCGCGCTGGACGATGCCCTTCCACACGTTGTGGTGGATGGTGACCCGCAGCTTGCCGGTGCTGTCGCTGTCGCTGCTGCCGATCAGCATCGTCTTGTCGTGGCTGTCGAAGACGTTCCGCTCGACCGTCACCAGGTCGGAGCCGCCTGTGATGTCGAGGGCGCCGTCGTGGATCTGGTACTTGCGCCCGAAGTACGTCGTCAGCGACTTGTCGAAGTTCGGGGTGTCGGTGAACGTGTTGTGGTCGGACCAGACGTTCGTCGCGCCGCGCAGGGTGACGGCGTCGTAGTTGGAGTTCCACTCGCCGGACGAGCCGTCCGTCGGGTCCCACTGCGGGAAGCAGTCCTCCGTCGCCGAGAAGGTCAGGTTGCGGACGATGACGTTCTTGACGTTCTGCACCTGGAGGCTGCCGCCCTTGATGCCGGCGTTCGTGCCCGGGACGCCCACGACGGTGGTGTTGGCGGGGACCCGGAAGACGATGTTCTTCTTCTGCTTGTCCGCGGCCGCCTTGCGGGCGTTCTCCTGGGTGCCGGACGGTGCCTTCTTGCCGTAGGTCGCCGGGTCGTAGGCCTTGAGGTAGGCGGAGAGCGAGTAGCCGGTGCCGGAGGCGTAGTCGGCGCAGGTCAGCTTCTTGCCGGCGTCGCTGGTGTTGGCGTCGATCGTGCCCTTGATCTTGATGATGCGGGGCGTGGTGTCGGAGACGGACCCGAGCGCCTTCACCAGCTGGGCACGGGTGCTGACGGTGAAGGTGTGCGCGGAGTCGGCCTTCGCGCCGCCCGTCGTACCGGATCCGGAGGCCGCCCAGCCGTCCTTCGCGGGCAGCGACTGGTGGTACAGGTCGACCGCGCCGGCGTTCGCGTTCATCACAAAGACACCGGCACCGATGCCGGCGGCCGCCACGGCGGCGGTGACGACGACGGTGCGGCGCCTGCGGAGGGAGCGGCGGTGGGAAGGGGATGCCACGTATGAGTCCTTATGTGCTTCGGAGCGGGCCCGCGTGAACGGGGCTTGCGACTCGTCTGTGGTCGTGGAGATCGGAAAGGTTGCCGTGGAGTTTTCGACGGATCAGTGATCAAGTCGTGGGAGTGCGGCGGAAATTGGTCCGCTGGCTGGTTTTAGGGGCGCCCCGACGCCACCATGCCCCCGACACCTCCGTATGGTTCCGCCATGGCAGTCCCTGAGGTCATCCCGATCGCCTACGAGCCGCGCGGCCGTACCGAGGCGATCGGTCTGTATGCGGACGGGCAGTTCATGGGGTCGGTCACCTACGGCTTCCCCAAGGGCTTCCGCCTCGACCACGGCTGGGAAGAGCACAAACGCCTGTACTCGGTCCTGCACACCTTCGACGCCGAGGGCCGCTACCGCGACTCGGAGATCTGGTGCGCGGGCACCTGGGCCGAGCAGCAACGCGCCCCGCACGGCCCCGACTCGGTCCTGGCCCGGGCCCGCGCCCACCTGGCGACGCTGCTGCGCAGCCTGCCCCGGCGCACATACACGGACATCGCGATCCGCCCCTTCCAACTCACGGTCGACGGCGTGCTGTTCGGGCTGGTGACCGGAGAGGACGACGGCGAGCCCTGGGCCGAGCTCTACCCGGACCACCTCGGCTTCGGCGCACCGTGGGACGGTTCGTACGACACCTGATCCATCGCGCTGCCCTACACCCCTATGCGGGTCCACCCCCAAGGCGCTATACATTGCGAAGATCATGTGAAGCCAGTGACTTACTGGGACATGACCAGACATCCAAGCCAATGCGTGGGGGGATCCATCCATGGCACTGTTCGGGAACGCGCACACCATCGACCAGGGACAGGCGCAGCAGGACTATGCGCGCCTGCTGGGCCACGGTGAGCAGGTGCACGCCGCGTACCTGCTGATACGCGACACCATCCTGTTCACCGACCGCCGTCTGATCCTGGTCGACAAGCAGGGCATCACCGGCAAGAAGGTGGAGTACCACTCCATCCCCTACCGCAGCATCACGCACTTCGCGGTGGAGACGGCCGGCACCTTCGACCTGGACGCCGAGCTGAAGATCTGGGTGTCGGGGACGCCGACGCCGATCGAGAAGACGTTCACCAAGGGCGTGGACATCTACGAGGTACAGGCGATCCTCACGCAGTTCGTGGCCAAGTAGCCACACCTGTACGGCGGCATGTTGGCACCGAGCCGATCCGGGTACGGACGCGATAATCGGGGCCACCATGCCGCCGCTCCCGCACCACGACCTGCTGACCGACGTCCTCACCGTCGGCGCCCGCTACCCCCTCGTGCTGGCCGGCGACCGCGCGATCCAGGCGCACGGCCTGACCGCACGGCGCGTTGCGTCGGTGGAGGTGGCGACCGAGAACTCCGAGCCCATGGACCAGATCGCGGCGATGGTCCGGCACGGCCTGACGGAGCGGGGCTGGCAGGTACGCCCCCTGGAGACCGACCCGCTCGCCTCCCGCCTGCTCGTCACGGACCCCGACACGGGTGAGGAACGTACGGTCGACCTGCTGAAGGAAACCCTCTGGCGCCCAGTGGTGATGACCGACCTCGGCCCGGCCCTCTCCCTGGAGGACCTGATCGGCACGAAGGTCCGCGCCGTGACCGACCGCGGCGCCGCGCGCGATGTCGTCGACGTCTATGTGGCCGCGGCCCACTGGAGCTACCCCGACCTGGAGGAACTGGGCCGGCGCCACGCCTGGGACGAGCTCGGCCTGGCGGACCTCCAGTCCCGGCTGGAGGCCACGGAGCTGTTGGACGACCGGGAGTTCACCGCCCTCGGCCTCGACGAGGAGTCGGTGCCGGTGTTCCGCCGGTGGGTTCGCGCGTGGGCGGACGACATCGCGGAGCGGCTGCTGGAGGAGGAGGCGCTCAGCCCGCCGGCGGACGAGTGATACCCGGCCACGGCCACCGCCCCGGCCCCTCGCAGGTTCCCGTCCTGAGCCCCCTTCACCTGCGTGAACACCGCCGCTGCGCACTCCCGACCCCCTGATAAGATCCGGCCACTTGTGCGAGGGCACGGGCCCTCGTAGGGGAGGGAAACATCACGTGGGCAGACACGCCCTGAGACGGGGCGGTCTCGCCGTCGCCGTCTCTTCGCTCGCGGTCGCCGTCGCGACCGCGTCCGTCGTCGTCCTGTCGGAGGGCGGCGGCTCCGCGGAAGCGGCCGAAGCCGGGACCACCGCGATCACACTGGTCGCCCCCAGCTCCGCCACACCACGAACCGACCGCCCGTACGTCGCGGGCGACAGCGGCTTCCTGCACCGGCAGACCGGCAGGACCGGGCTGCTGTGGACCGACTACGCGACCGGCAGGACCGTGACCGTGGAGAACGCCACCGGCGTCTACACCCCGGGCACCGGCTGCACGTCCATCGGCTCCGAGTGCCGTACGGCCTGGTACGGCTCGGACAGCGACCTGGTCGCCCTGCCGACCACGGCCGGCGACGCGTACGCCACCCTCTGGGACCCGGCGACGGCCACGTCCAGGAAGGTGAGCTGGAACGGCTCCGTCCAGTACGGCCAGGGCTACTACCGGGCGCTGGCCGGTGACACGGTCGTCACCACCAACTCCCTGATCGACAAGGTCGACGGCGAGTGGCGCACCCGCAAGGTCACCGGTGACGCGACGAGCGTGGGAAGCGAGGACGTGCTCGCCGCGGACTCCGCCGGTGTGTTCGTGAAGAACAGCACCTACGGCTCGCTCCACTACATCGACATCGCCTCGGCCGTGAACACCAGCGTGTTCACCAACGCCACCTACGCCTCGCACTACGTGATGAGCGAGGACCGCATCGGCTGGTACCAGGCCGGCACCGCCGAGCTGCACCTGAAGTCCCGCACCGACCTCACCGCCGCCGAGCAGGTCGTCACGCTGCCCGCCCACCCGGGTGCGCTCGACGGCGACCCGGTCCTGGTCGGCGACTGGCTGCTGCTCCCGCTGTCCTCCAGCGACCTCGGCTCCAAGCTCCTCGCGGTCAGCGTAAACGACCCCTCGGTCCAGCAGACCCTGCTGGCGAGCGCCGGCGAGTACGCGCTGGCGGCCGGCAGCGGGGGCGCGCTCGTCTCCGGCGGCACCGACGCCACCGACTGGTGGGTGCAGCGGGTGAGCCAGGCCGAGGACGGCACGCTGCGGCTGGAGAAGGTGCTCCAGTCCCCGGCGGTGGAGAAGGCCAAGACGGGCATCGCGCTCAGCCGCGGCAGCCTGCGCGTCGCCGAGGACGACCCGAACGCCGTCGCGGACACCACGTCCGTACGGACCCTCACCACCAACGGCTCCACCGAGCTGACCGCGTCCGAGGCCACGGCGAGCGGCTCGATCTACGCCGCCCTCTGCCCGTACGAGGGCACCACATGCTCGGCGCTGTGGGGGAACCTCGACGCCCACGACGTCTTTCTCGACGCGGGCGGCGGCACCGACGAGGGCGAGGGCCTCGGCGACGACCGGCTGAAGGAAATCGGCGGCCACTACCTGGACTTCGGCGGTCGGGGCGGCCGTATCGTCGACGTCTCCGACGACTACGCCGTCTTCGACTCCGGCGGCACCACCCCGGCGCAGTACGTCGGCGAGTTCGGCTACGGCGAGAAGCTGAAGCGGTCCGTGCGCGCCGCGGCCCTGAACGGCTCCACCCTGTGGAGCGCCACCACCACCGTCGGCACGCTCACCTCGTACAGCATCCCGCTGGCGAAGACGCTCGCCACGGTGACCGTCCCGGGCCTGGCCTGCACGCCGAGCGAGCTCCAGGCGGCGGGCCGCTGGGTGTACTGGGCCTGCGGGACGGACTCGGCGGGCGTGTACGACACCAAGGCCGGTACGTCGAGGGCGGTCACCCCCGGTGACGTGCTCCTCGGCGACGGCTTCACCGTCCGCCACGACCACGCCACCCGCACCCTGGTCCTCACCGAGGCGGCCACCGGCACCACCCGCACGATCGCCTCCGACCTGGCCGACAAGGGCCTGACCACGGACCGCCGTTACCGCTGGACGGTCGACGAGTACACCGGCCTGGTCGCCTGGTTCGACGACTACGAGCGCACCCACGTCACCACCACCGGCATCGCCCCGTCCGCCGTGACGGCCTTCGAGACGTCGGTCAGCGACTCCGTGACCCCGGGCATGTCCTTCGAGGGCACCTGGGTGCTGTCCCGCCCGGTCACCTCCTGGTCGCTCACGTTCACCTCGGTGCAGGACGGCGCGAACGGCAAGGTCACCCGCACGATCACCGGCGGGGCGACCCCGGACCGGGTGAGCGCGACCTGGAACGGCAGGACGGCGAGCGGGGGTTACTTCCCCAACGGCCACTTCACCTGGACCCTGAAGGCGACCGGCCTCAGCACCGCCACGGTGAACACGGTGACCAGCGGCAAGGGCTTCCTGCAGCGCGGAGCCGCGGTGCGCCGCGACTTCGTCAGCCCCGACGGCCTGGACGGCCGCGGCGACCTGCTCACCCTCAACTCCTCGGGCGGGCTGACCTTCCACAGCGGCACGGGGACGGGCAGGTTCAGCGACAAGTACACGGGCACCGGATGGGCCACGTCCATCCAGGCGGTCCCCTTCGGCGACCTGAGCGGCGACCGCTGCAACGACGTCCTGGTGCGCTACAGCAGCGGCGCCCTGCGGCTGTACAAGCCGGGCTGCGGGGCGGCGGTCAAGCCGTCGACGTCGTACACCACCCTCGCGACCAGCGGCTGGACGCAGTACAACGTCCTCACCTCGCCCGGCGACGTGAGCGGCGACGGCCGGCCGGACCTGATCGCGCGGAACTCGTCCACCGGAGCGGTCTACCTCTACAAGGGCACCAGCGACGGCAAGCTGTCCGCCCGCGTGAAGCTCTACGACAACTGGAAGGGCTACAAGAAGATCGTCGGCGTCGGCGACATCACCGGTGACGGCCGGCCCGACCTCCTCGCCCAGGACACCGCGAACACCCTCTGGCGCTACAACGGCAAGGGCGACGGCACCTTCGCCGCCCGCGTGAAGCTGTTCGCCGACTGGGGCGGCTCCTACAACGCCGTCGTCGGCGTCGGCGACATCACCGACGACGGCCGCCCGGACCTCGTCTCCCGCGACACCAGCGGCAACCTGTGGCGCAACAGCGGTGACGGGAAGGGCTCGTTCGGCTCGCGGGCGCGGATCGCGAGCGGGTGGAGCGGCTACAAGTTCCTTTCGTAGGCGCCAACGTCGGTGAACGCGGGGCGGATGTGTCCGTACACATCCGCCCCGCGCGCTCCGTACGTCCCTCAGCTGCCGGTGTTCGTCGCCTCCGGGTCGACGCCCATCGTGATCGTGCCGACGACGCCCTTGGCGATGTCGTTCTTCTTGTACTTCAGCTTCAGCAGGCCACCCTCGGTCCCGTTGTCCGGGTAGATGGTGTCCTCGTCGAGGGTGGTGCGGGTCGTGGTGTTGGTGGAGTACGGCTCGACCTCGGCGGAGGCCAGCACGCTCTCCTCGTCGAAGAAGAGCTGGCCGGTGTGGCAGGTGGTGCCGCCCTCGTAACCGGCGTCCGTCCAGGTGCCGTTCACATGCACCTTGGTGTGGATGTGAACGCAGCGGCCCTGGTACCAGCCCGGGAAGACCGTCCTGAAGACGACCTGGCCGTTCCTGTCGGTCTTCCACGTGCCGCGCAGATAGCGCTCGTCGTCCGTCGGCTCCTCGTGGACGCCGCCTCCGCCGCCCGGCGCCCCCGTCGGCTCACCGGAGGGGGGCTCGCCCGTCGGCTCACCGGACGGTGGAGTGCCCCCGCCGGCCCCGCCACCGCCGCCGCTGCCCATCGCCTCGTAGCCCGAGTACACGCCCAGCGCGTTGCAGTGCCAGATGTCGACCGCGGCGTTCCTGATGGGCTTGCAGGTCTCGGAGTCGATCACCTTGAGGCGGAGGGTGAGCGGGATGCCCTCCTGGTCCTCGGTCACGTCCTGGCGGAGCTTGTCCGCGTCGATGTAGTAGGGGCCCTCGGTCGTCTCGGAGGTCAGCTGGTAGCAGGCCTCGGCGCTCGACGAGCTGCTCGACACGGTGGCGCCCGCGGACGCGGACCCGCTCGTCTCACCCGCGAACGCGCCCGCCGCGAGGCTGCCGCCCACCCCTACGGCGACCGCCGCGCCCGCGCCGGCCGCCACGACGTTGCGCCGCGTCAGATCCCTTTTGTGCTTCGGCCCTTCGGCCGTCTGGTTTCCCGTCATGGGCAGGGAACCTAGGGACGGCGCCTGTCAGGAACGTGGGTAAGAACTGGGTAAAAGCCCTGCGTACGAAAGTGGCCCGGAACCGACGCCGGTTCCGGGCCACCCGTCCTGCTGCGTCCTACTTCGGCTGCGGCTTGCGCACCGACAGGTGCAGCTCCTTCAGCCGCGCCTCCTCCAGCTCCGTCGGCGCGCCCATCATCAGGTCCTGGGCGTTGCCGTTGAGCGGGAAGGCGATGGTCTCGCGGATGTTCGGCTCGTCGGCGAGCAGCATGACGATGCGGTCGACGCCGGGCGCGATGCCACCGTGCGGCGGGGCGCCGAAGCGGAAGGCGCGCAGCATGCCGGCGAACTTCTCCTCGACGGTCTCGCGGTCGTAGCCCGCGATCTCGAAGGCCTTCAGCATGATCTCCGGCTCGTGGTTCCGGATCGCGCCGGAGGACAGCTCGACGCCGTTGCAGACGATGTCGTACTGCCAGCCCAGGATGTCCAGCGGGTCCTGGGTCTCCAGGGCCTCCAGGCCACCCTGAGGCATCGAGAAGGGGTTGTGCGAGAAGTCGATCGCGCCGGTCTCCTCGTCCTTCTCGTACATCGGGAAGTCGACGATCCAGCAGAACCGGAAGACGCCCTCCTCGAAGTGCCCGGCCCGCTTGGCGGCCTCGACGCGGACCGCGCCCATGATCTTCGAGACCTCGTCGAACTCACCCGCGCCGAAGAACACGGCGTGACCGGCCTCCAGGCCCAGGCGCTCGGTGAGGACCTTGATGTTCTCCTCGGTGAGGAACTTGGCGATCGGGCCGGTCAGCGAGCCGTCCTCGGCCACGCGGACCCAGGCCAGGCCCTTGGCGCCCAGCGAGATCGCGAACTCGCCGAGCTGGTCGAAGAACTTGCGGGGCTGGTCCTGGACGGCCGGCACGGGCAGCGCGCGCACGTGCTTGCCGGCGAACGCCTTGAACTCCGAGCCCTCGAAGACGTCGGTGATGTCGACGAGCTCCAGCTGGGCGCGCAGGTCCGGCTTGTCGGAGCCGTACTTCAGCATCGCCTCGCGGAACGGGATCCGCGGGAAGGGGGACGTGACGTGGCGGCCGTTGCCGAACTCCTCGAAGAGCTCGGTCATCAGCTTCTCGACGGGCTGGAAGACGTCCTCCTGCTCGACGAAGCTCATCTCGATGTCGAGCTGGTAGAACTCGCCCGGCGAGCGGTCCGCACGCGCGTCCTCGTCACGGAAGCAGGGCGCGATCTGGAAGTAGCGGTCGAAGCCGGAGATCATCAGCAGCTGCTTGAACTGCTGCGGGGCCTGCGGCAGGGCGTAGAACTTGCCCGGGTGCAGACGGGAGGGGACGACGAAGTCACGGGCGCCCTCAGGGGAGGTCGCGGACAGGATCGGCGTCGCCATCTCGTTGAAGCCCAGCGCCGTCATCTTGTGGCGGATCGCCGAGATGACCGCGGTACGCAGCAGGATGTTCTTGTGCATGCGCTCGCGGCGCAGGTCCAGGAAGCGGTACTCCAGGCGCCGCTCCTCGTTGACCCCGTCCTCGGTGTTGATCGTGAAGGGGAGCGGGGCGGCCGCGCCGAGCAGCTCGACCTCGCCGACCTCGACCTCGATCTCGCCGGTGGGCAGGTCGGGGTTGATGTTCTCGGCGCCGCGGGAGACGACCTTGCCGTCCACGCGGAGGGTCGACTCCTTGGAGAGCTTGTCGAGGGCCTCGTACGCGGGGGTGCCGGGACGGGCGACGAGCTGCGTGATGCCGTAGTGGTCGCGCAGATCGATGAAGAGGATGCCGCCCAGGTCGCGCCGATTGTGCAGCCAGCCACTCAGCCGGACGTCGGTGCCGACGTCAGAGGAGCGGAGCTCGCCGCAGGTGTGGGACCTGTACCGATGCATCGTCGTTCATCCAGTCTTCGCGGATCGGGGGGCGTGTTTCACGTGAAACTCCCCCCAAGCCTACCGGGGACCCCAAGATCGGCTCCCCACCATTTGGCCGTGCCCCCTCGCCGCCCATGGGATCCCTCTCCCTCGCACCCCTGGGTCCCTCCCGACCGGATGCCCCATACAGCTTCGGTGGCAGTGTGCGATCACCTGTTCTTAAAGTAGGGCAATGCACACTGGTGAGCCCCTGCCCGCCGTGGGGGAGGTTCTCGCCGCCCTCGCGACCGGACTGTGGCACTGGAACACCGCCACGGGACTGGTCACGGTCGACGCGGAGGCGGCACGGCTGCTGGGGCTGCCCGCCGAGCGGGCCACCCTCAGCCAGGCCCAGGTGCGCGCCCGCCTTCATCCGGTCGACTGGAACGAGATCACCGGAGTGATCCAGCTCGCCGTCGCCGAGGGCAGCCTCGGCGAGGTGCGGGTGCGGATCATGGACGAGCGGGGGCGGGTCGTCCGGGTGGGCCGCAGCCGCTTCCATGCCTCCTTCGATCGCGAGAAGCGGTCGTACGAGGTGACCGGCTCGCTCCAGGAGGTCACCGAACCGGCGCCGGGCACCCCGGCGGGGCGTACGGCCGTGACCGGCGACTGGCGGCGCTCGCGGGAGGCGTTCCTGCTGGACGCGGGCCGGGCGCTGGCCGAGGCGCGGTCGACGGCTGAGGTGCTGCGGGTCGCGGCCGGCCTGTCGATGCCGGGGTTCTCACCGGACGGGCTCGCGGTGTTCGGGGTGACGGGCGATCGCCTGACGATCATCGGCCACCACGGTCACCAGCCCGGTGACGAGGGCCCCTTCTCGCACATGTCCCTGGACACGGACTACCCGGCCGCCGAGGTGGTCCGCACCGGCCGTGCCGTCTACCTCTCCTCCCCCGAGAAGTACAAGGAGCGCTACCCGCTCACCTGGCCGCTCGCCGCGCACTTCAACCGTCGGTCCTGGGCGTTCCTGCCGCTGACCGTGGCCGGCCGCACGATGGGTGCCTGGATGGCGGCGTTCACCTATCCGGTCGCCTTCACGCCCGACGAGCGGTCCGTGCTGACGACGGTGGCCCGCATGCTCGCCCAGGCCCTCTCCCGGGCCGAGGCCGCCGAGTCCGCGCGGGAGCTGACGGACGGCCTCCAGCGCTCGATGCTGCCCAAGCTGGGCCCCGAGATACCGGGCATGAGCGTCGCCGCCCGCTACGTCCCGACCGGCGGCGGACTCCAGGTCGGCGGCGACTGGTACGACATGATCCCGCTGCCCAACGGCCGCTTCGCCCTCGTCATCGGCGACGTCCAGGGCCATGACGTGCGCGCGGCGGGCCTGATGGGCCAGCTCCGCATCGCCCTGCGCGCCTACGCCTCCGAGGGCCACCGGCCCGACGCCGTCCTCTCCCGGGCCTCCCGTTTCCTGCACGGCATGACGTTCGGCGCCCTCGACGAGGACCCGTCCGACCTGCGCTTCGCGACCTGCCTGTACGTCGAGGTCGACCCCACGACCGGCCTGCTGGACATCGCCCGCGCCGGCCACCCGGACCCGGCGATCCGCATGTCCGACGGCACGGTGCTGGCCCGCCCGACGGCCGGCGGTCTCCCCCTGGGCATCGACCCGGACGCCGACTATCCGACGACCAGGATCACCCTGGAACCCGGCGAGACGATGCTGATCTGCACGGACGGTCTGATCGAGACCGGCGGGCACGATCTGGAGACCGGCTGGAAGCGCATCCGCGCGATCCTCGAGGAGCACGACGGCGATCTGGAGGCACTCGCCGACGCCCTCGTCCAGGCCGTCCACGGCCCGTCCTCCCACCACACCACGGGTCCGCTCGCCGACCGGCGCGAGGACGACATAGCGGTGCTGCTGCTGTGCCGGCCGGGGGAGGGCTGCGGCTGCGGCGACACGATCGCCGTCCGGCCGACGGTCCGGCGCACCATGCTCACCGTCGCGCAGGCCGAGCCGGAGCGGGTCGCGGTGGCCCGCCAGCAGCTGCGGGAGCTGCTGCACGACTGGGGCTCCGCGGACCAGGTGGACTCCGCGGTCCTGCTGCTGTCCGAGACGCTGACGAACGTCCTCGTCCACACCGACGCCGACGCGCTGCTCCTCGCCGAGGTGCGGGGCGAGCCGGGGGACCGGCGGTTGCGCGTGGAGGTGACGGACACCAGCGACGACCTGCCGCACAAGCGCCGGCCCGGGGAACTGGCGTCGTCCGGGCGGGGCCTGATGCTGATCGAGCTGCTGGCCGAGGCGTGGGGCGTGGACCCGCGGGGCGAGGGCAAGAGCACGTGGTTCGAGCTCTACGAGTCCAAGGGCGCCGACGGCTCGGGGGGCGGGGACGGCTCGGGGGGCTCCGGGCTTTCGTAACGCTCCCTCAGCTCGTTCACGACGCCGGTGACGGCGGCGGTGAGCGGTACGGCGAGCAGCATCCCGAGGACTCCGGCCACGGAGGCCCCCGCCGTGATCGCCACCATCACCAGGGCCGGGTGCATCTGCACCGTCCGGCTCTGGATCATCGGCGTCAGCACATGCCCCTCCAGCAGCTGTACCGCGACGACGATCGCCAGCACCCACAGCGCGATCACGAACCCCCGGTCGGCGAGCGCGACCAGCACGGCGACGGCCCCCGAGATGAAGGCGCCGAGGTAGGGGATGTAGGCCCCGACGAAGACGAGCGCCCCGAGCCCGACCGCACCCGGAACGTCGAGAACGAGCAGCCCGACGGTGATGCAGACGGCGTCGATGAAGGCGATGAAGGTGGTCCCCCGCATGAACCCCTCCACGGCCTGGAACGCCCGCCGGGCCATGGCCTCCACGGTGTCCCCGCTCTTGCGGGGAACGACGGACCGCAGCGCATCGGCGGCCCGGTGGGAGTCCCGCAGAAAGAAGAAGACGAGGAGCAGTGCCAGCACAGCCGTGGCGATGATCTCGCCGACGACGCTGACCCCGCTGATGACCCCGGAGGCGGCCGTCCCCCCGAACTTGGTGAGCAACTCCTTGGCGTTGGAGGCGAGATCGTCCAGCGAGGTCCCGGCGGCCCCGAAGTGGTCGGCGAGATCCTCGGCCGCCTGCTTGAGCGCGGCGACGATCTGGTCGCCGGTCTCGACGATCGCGGCGACGACGATGTACACGGCCCCACCGACGACGGCCACGACGGCCACGCAGGTGAGCCCGGCGGCCACGGACCGGTTGACCTTGGCCTTCACCAGCCGCCGGTGCAAGGGCCCGAGCAACGCCGTCCCGAGCAACGCGAGCAGCACGGGCACGACAGCCGTACGGAACTCGTCGGCCAGCCGGATCCCGACGTAGACGACCCCGGCCACGAGCAGCACCACGGCACACCAGGCGGCGAGCCGACGCACGGGCCCGGGCAGCAACGGCTTGGAGTCCTGCACGCTCCCAGGCGATCACGGGCAGAGCGGGCTGTCGTGCGCGGGCGGCCGGGCGGGTGACGTCACCCCTGGGCGGAATCGACGGCCAGGGCCTGATCCGCCGGACAGGCCCTAGACCAGCCCTAGACCTCCACCGGCGGCCGCATCACCAGCACCACCCCCGCGAGCACCGTCCACACCCCCATGAGCAGAACCGTCAGCCATGCGCTGAACGGGCCCGCCAGGCTCAGCACCGCGATGACGAACCCGAACCAGCCCAGCCATTGCGGCAGGGCCCGGGTGGTGCGGGCCGTGCGCCACACGGCGAACAGGAGCACCGCCGCGCCGATCATGCCGGCGATGAACCCGCCGTAGGCAACGTCCTGCAGCAGGAGGGCCACCATTCCGGTCTGCGGGGTCACCAGGAAATCGTCGGTGTGGCTGGCGGAGACGGCGTAGATGGCACCGGCGATCGTCCCGACCATCACCAGTGTGGTGAACACGATCCCGCCCACCAGGACCTGGGCCGACCGGCTCGCGGCGACGCGGGCCAGGGCGCCCAGGAAGAACAGGAAGAGCAGGGCGGCTGCCAGCATCACCAGGGTCATGGCCTCGGTCAGGTCGCGGTTGCCGCTGTCGAGGTAGAACTCGACCGTCTTGCGCAGACCGTTCTCGTCGGCGTAGTCCGGACTGTTGCTGTACATCACCAGCAGGGAGACGAGCATCAGCACGCCGGAGGCGATGCCGGCGACACCGGGCCAGAAGATTCCCCGCGGCTTCGCCCCCTGGGTGTGCGCCCTCGGCGGTACCGGTCTCGTCGGAGTCGTGGTCATGTCGGCCTCCCACGCGATGAGGTCACGCGAGGGTCCCGAAACAGGACTCTTAACCCATTCTGCCCCTCCCGTACGCAAGGGACAGAAGGGGCAGAACATACCGGACATGCCGATCGGTGGCAGCCCTACGCCTGCTCGGGGCCGCTCGCGCTCATCCCGTGCACCGCCGGGATCGTCCCCAGCAGGCCCTTCTGGAAGTCCTCGAAGGCCTGCATGAGCTCGTCCTTGGTGTTCATGACGAACGGGCCGTAGTGGGCCATCGGCTCCCGGATCGGCTGCCCGCCCAGCAGCACGACCTCCAGGTCCGGGGTTTGGGAGTCCTGCTTCTCGTCCGCGCGGACCGTCAGCGAGCCGCCCTCACCGAAGACCGCGGTCTGGCCGAGGTGGATCGGACGGCGCTCCGCACCCACCGCGCCCCGCCCTGCGAGGACGTACGCGAGGCCGTTGAAGTCCTCGCGCCACGGCAGCGTGATCTCCGCACCCGGGGCGAGGGTCGCGTGGATCATCGTGATCGGGGTGTGGGTGATACCGGGACCCTGGTGGCCGTCCAGCTCGCCCGCGATGACGCGCAGCAGCGCGCCGCCGTCGGGGGTGGTGAGCAGCTGGACGTTGCCGCCGCGGATGTCCTGGTAGCGCGGCGCCATCATCTTGTCCCTGGCCGGGAGGTTCACCCACAGCTGCAGGCCGTGGAAGAGACCGCCGGACATGACGAGGGACTCCGGCGGGGCCTCGATGTGGAGGAGACCGGAGCCCGCGGTCATCCACTGGGTGTCCCCGTTGGTGATGGTGCCGCCACCGCCGTTGGAGTCCTGGTGGTCGAAGATCCCGTCGATGATGTACGTGACGGTCTCGAAGCCGCGGTGCGGGTGCCAGGGGGTGCCCTTGGGCTCGCCCGGCGCGTAGTCCACCTCGCCCATCTGGTCCATCATGATGAACGGGTCCAGATAGCGGTAGTTGATCCCGGCGAACGCCCGGCGCACCGGGAAGCCCTCACCCTCGAAACCGCTCGGCGCGGTCGTGACGGCGAGCACGGGACGGGCCACGGCCTCCGCAGGCGCGGCGACGCGGGGCAGCGTCAGCGGGTTCTCGACGGTCACTGCAGGCATGTCGGTACCTCCTTGTGCGACCAGTTTAGTTGAGCATTGAACTTCCTGCCACTCCCAACAGGAGAAGCCCGGAGGACATTCCCTCCGGGCTTCCCCCCGTCCGAGCGGACCGGTGTCAGTTGCTGAAGTACAGGTACTTCCAGGACCCGTACGTCGTCGAGTTCACGCTGTCGCCGGACGAGCCGTTGACGTACACCGACCGCATCCGCGCCCGGATGCCCGACTCACCGGGCGCCTCCAGGGTCACGGCCGACTTCCCGTTCGTACCGAGCGGGAAGTACTCCGAGTCCGCCGAGTACCACGAGCCCTGGTAGTAGACCTGCAGGTCGAAGCGCTGCTGGCGGCCCGGGTAGTAGGTCATCGTCGTGGTGAGCAGCGGGTCGGTGCTCTTGTGGAACCAGTAGTACGTCGTGGAGCCGATCTTCGCTGTCTTGTAGTGCTTGGAGACGGCGGTGGAGACCCTCACCTTGGCGTAGGCCGTGACCTTCACCGTCTTCGGCTTGTAGCGGGCGTCGCCCTTGAACACCGCGGTGACGGTGGTGTCCCGGGTCATGTCCACCCACGCGGCGATGTTGCCGTCGGAGTTGACCGTCCCGCTCTTGATCAGCTTGTTGGGCTTGTCGCCGCCGAAGGGGTTGGCCCATATCTCGACCGTGCGGTTCTTGTACGTCGTGCCGAGGTGCGCGGTGAACTTGACGTCGGTGCCGTAGCTGTACAGCTTGCCGTTGTTGTTCAGGCTGAGCGAGGTCGTGGCGCGGGAGACCTCGACGGTGTCGGAGGCGGTGGCCGCGGTGTGCGTCGCGTCGCCCGCGTACTTCACCGTGTACTTGACCTTGCCGCCGGCGGGCGGGGTGTCCGTGAAGGAGTAGGTGCCGTCGGCCTTGACCGTGACGGACGGCAGCGCCTTGCCGCTGGGGCTCTCCAGGTCGGTGCGGGTGACGGTCAGCTGGACTCCGGCCGGCAGCGGCACCGTCGCCGAGAGCTTGCCGGTGACGGTGAGCTGCTTGGCGCGGGTGGCGGTCGACGGGGCGTTGACGGTGAGGGTGGGGACGTTCTTCGTCGGGTCGGTGAGGGCCTTGAGGGTGTAGCGGCCGCCCGAGGTGCCGACCAGCGCGAAGATCCGGGAGGAGTCCGGTGCCCACGTCAGGTCGGGGGTGCCGTACGTGCCCACGTCGTAGGTGCGCAGCGGCTTCGTCGCGTCGGGCCGGAACACGGCCAGTTTCGTGCCGTTGAACTGCGCGACCAGCCCGTCGGGGGCGATGTCGGCGTGGTGGCCGGTCGGGTAGGTGCCGACCTGCTTGAAGCCGCCGTTCTCGTAGCCGTCCCGCAGATGGCCGTTGACCAGCACCTGCGGGGCGCCCGGGACCACGTCGATGTCGCTGATGCCCTGGTTCAGGGTGTAGTCGCCGTTGTGGAAGGCGACCGTCTTCAGGGTGCCGTCCGTGACGTCGAACACGGCCATCGAGTCCGAGGACAGACCGGTCTCGCCCACGGCCAGCAGACCGGGGGTGTTCGGATCGGTGTCGAGCAGGCCCGGGTCGTTGATCCAGGTGCCCGACGGCAGCCCGTGGAGTGTCACCGGGTCGGTGCCGCTCGCCGGGTCCACCGCCGGGTCGACCGAGCCGATGCCGCTGCTCCACTGGTCGCCGTAGCTGAACCACAGCTTGCCCGCGGTGAAGGCGACGTAGCGCGGTCCCTTGTCGGTGGCGACGGAGTATCGCGCCTTGACGTCGAGGGTGGCCGGGTCCAGGGCCACGATCTCGTGCAGTGCCGACGAGGCCGCGTACAGCGTGGCGCCGTCGGCCGACAGTGCCAGGTCGGTCACTCCGGGGACGCCGCTCACCGATTCGAGCACCGCGCCCGAGTAGTCGGCGGCCACGATGGTGCCGGCCGCGTTGTCACCGACGAAGACCCGCTGGTGGACGCCGTCCGCGACGATGCCACCGGGCGTACTGACAACGGCGGACGCGGCCGAGGCCGGCCCCGCCGCGACGACGCTCAGCGCCGCCGAACTGAACAGGACCGCGAGCGCCGTCGCGGCCGAGGTGCTGCGCATGCGCACAGTGATGAACCCCCACAGAGAAACCGGCCTCGGGCCGGGAGATGAGAGCGCCGCGCGGCACCCGGACGCGGACCGCGGGAAGGCGGTGGCGTGCGGGGCGCGGCTGCCAGGGGGCACTCTATGGCATGGTTGTGACAACCGGGGAGGGGTATTCGGCCCCGACCTGCGGGCTGCGGGCTGCGGGCTGCGGCGTACGGCTAGCCGTACATCCGCCGCATCGCGAACTCGACCATCTGCTCCACGGCCTTCGCGTCGAAGACCATGCGGTGCTCGCCCTCCATGTCCAGGACGAAGCCGTAGCCGGTGGGGAGCAGGTCGATCACCTCGGCGCCGGTGATGACGAAGTACTTGGACTCCTTGCCCGCGTACCGCCGCAGCTCCTTCAGCGAGGTGAACATCGGGATCACCGGCTGCTGGGTGTTGTGCAGGGCGAGGAAGCCGGGGTTGTCGCCGCGCGGGCAGTAGACCTTCGACGTGGCGAAGACCTGCTGGAAGTCCTCGGCGGACATCTGCCCGGTGGTGAAGGCCCGCACCGCGTCCGCGAGCGAGGGCGGGGACGGCTCGGGGTAGAGCGGCGGCTGCTGGCCGTACCCACCGACGCCGCCCGGCTGCTGCGGCGGGGCGTACTGCTGCTGTGCACCGACGTTCTGGTCATAGCCGTACATGGGCGCAAGCGTACCGAGAGCGGCCGGGAGGGCGGGCCGGTACCGCCATGCGGGCAAACCGACAGCGACTTGACAGCGAGTCGACAGTCCGCGCCCTGGTTTCCCACAGCCGCCGCTCCTAGCGTCGGCATGACGAGGGGAGCGCCCCCCGAAAAGGCCCGCACCAGCGAGGGGACACCATGCACCGCCACCACGACGACGAGGTCCACGAGCACGACAGAGGGCTGTCCCACGACCTTCCCGTCCTCGCCCGCCGCCGCATGATCCGCCTGATGGCGGGCGCGAGCCTGGTGCCGCTGGTGGGCTGCACGTCGCAGGACGACACCTCGGCGGCCTCGTCCTCCTCTTCCTCGGCCGCCTCCTCCGGCGGCTCCTCCTCGGCCGCCTCCTCCTCGTCCGCCGAGTGCGCGACCATCCCGGGCGAGACCGCCGGGCCCTACCCGGGCGACGGCTCGAACGGCGTGAACGTCCTCAAGGAGAGCGGCGTCGTCCGCAGCGACATCACCAAGAGCTTCGGTGACTCCGCGGGCGGCACCGCGGAGGGCGTACCGCTGACCGTCACGCTCACGGTCGTCGACGCGGCTTCCGGCTGCGGGACGCCGAAGAAGGGCGCCGCCGTCTACCTGTGGCACGCCGACCGGGACGGCAGGTACTCCCTGTACTCCGAGGGCGTCACGGAGGAGAACTACCTGCGGGGCGTCCAGGAGGCGGACGACAAGGGCCAGGTCACTTTCAAGAGCGTCTTCCCCGGCTGCTACGACGGCCGCTGGCCGCACATCCACTTCGAGGTCTACGGCAGCCTGGCCGACGCCACGGCGGCCACGTCCATCACCAACACCTCGCAGCTCGCCTTTCCCAAGGACACCTGCGACACCGTGTACGCCACGGACGGCTACGACCAAAGTGTGACGAATCTCAGCCGTATCTCCCTGGAGACGGACAACATCTTCAGCGACGGTTACGAACAGCAGCTCGCCACGATGTCCGGCAGTGCCGAGCAGGGCTACACCGCCACGCTGACCGTTCCGGTGTGATCCGGTGTGACCTGTCACAGATCACGGATCGGGGTTGCGTCTTATTACTGGCGGGTAGCATCATCGTAGCTACTTGTTGGTACGTGAACTAGCGCGAGGAACCAAGTGCCTCGCCGATCCCTCTCTACGGAGCCGTGACCATGGGGCACTACAAGTCGAATCTCCGCGACATCGAGTTCAACCTCTTCGAAGTACTCGGACGCGACAAGCTGTACGGCACGGGTCCGTTCGAGGAGATGGACGTCGACACCGCGAAAAGCATCCTCGAGGAGCTGACGCGGCTCGCGGAGAACGAGCTGGCCGAGTCCTTCGCGGACGCAGACCGCAACCCGCCGGTCTTCGACCCGGAGACCAACACCGCGCCGGTCCCGGCGTCCTTCAAGAAGAGCTACAAGGCCTTTATGGACTCCGAGTACTGGCGTCTGGGGCTGCCCGAGGCGATCGGCGGCACGACGGCCCCGCCGTCCCTGATCTGGTCGTACGCGGAGCTGATCCTCGGCTCGAACCCGGCCGTGTGGATGTACTCCTCCGGCCCGGCGTTCGCCGGGATCCTCTACGACGAGGGCAACGAGGTCCAGAAGAAGATCGCCCAGATCGCGGTCGAGCGGACCTGGGGCTCCACGATGGTGCTGACCGAGCCGGACGCCGGTTCGGACGTGGGCGCCGGCCGTACCAAGGCGATCCAGCAGGAGGACGGCTCCTGGCACATCGAGGGCGTGAAGCGCTTCATCACGTCCGGTGAGCACGACATGGAGGAGAACATCCTCCACTACGTCCTCGCCCGCCCCGAGGGCCACGGCCCCGGCACCAAGGGCCTGTCCCTGTTCCTCGTCCCGAAGTACCTCTTCGACTTCGAGACCGGCGAGCTGGGCGAGCGCAACGGCGTCTACGCCACGAACGTCGAGCACAAGATGGGCCTGAAGGCCTCCAACACCTGCGAGATGACGTTCGGCGACAAGCACCCCGCCAAGGGCTGGCTGATCGGCGACAAGCACGACGGCATCCGCCAGATGTTCCGCATCATCGAGTTCGCCCGCATGATGGTCGGCACGAAGGCGATCTCCACGCTGTCGACGGGCTACCTCAACGCGCTGGAGTACGCCAAGGAGCGCGTCCAGGGTCCGGACCTCGCGAACTTCATGGACAAGACCGCGCCCAAGGTCACCATCACCCACCACCCGGACGTGCGCCGCTCGCTGATGACGCAGAAGGCGTACGCAGAGGGCATGCGCGCGCTGGTGCTCTACACGGCCTCGATCCAGGACGCGATCCAGGTCAAGGAGGCGGCCGGCGAGGACGCCAAGGCCGAGCACGCGCTCAACGACCTGCTCCTGCCGATCGTCAAGGGCTACGGCTCCGAGAAGGGCTACGAGCAGCTCGCCCAGTCGCTGCAGACCTTCGGTGGCTCCGGCTTCCTGCAGGAGTACCCGATCGAGCAGTACATCCGCGACTCCAAGATCGACACCCTGTACGAGGGCACCACGGCGATCCAGGGCCAGGACTTCTTCTTCCGGAAGATCGTCCGCAACCAGGGCGCCGCGCTGAACTCGCTCGCCGAGGACATCAAGAAGTTCCTCGCGGTCGGCGAGGGCGGCGAGGAGCTGGCGGGCGCCCGCGAGCACCTGGCCAAGGCGGCCGTCGAGCTGGAGGCCATCGTCGGCCTGATGCTGACCGACCTCGCGGCCACCGAGCAGGACGTCAAGAACATCTACAAGGTGGGCCTGAACACCACCCGCCTGCTGATGGCTTCCGGTGACGTCGTCGTCGGCTACCTGCTGCTCAAGGGCGCCGCGGTCGCCGCCGAGAAGCTGGCGAACGCCTCCGCCAAGGACAAGGCGTTCTACCAGGGCAAGATCGCGGCGGCGAAGTTCTTCGCGGCCAACGTCCTGCCGGGCGTCACCGGTGCGCGCAAGCTCGCCGAGCACGTCGAGCTGGACCTGATGGAGCTGGACGAGGCCGCGTTCTAGGCACTGGTTCCGGGTTCCTGGTTCCGGGTTCTGGGCACTGATTCCGGCCAGGCGTTCCCGTCACTCACGGACAATCCGCATCGCCCTCACGAGGGCCCGCTCCTCTTCACCGGGAGCGGGCCCTCGTACGTCGTTAAGGTGAACCCCATGAGCGAACCCCCCCGCTTCGACCGCGGCCACACCGACGACCTCATGTCCTTCCTTGCGGCGAGCCCCTCGCCGTACCACGCCGTGGCGAACACCGCCGAGCGGCTGGAAAAGGCCGGCTTCAGGCAGGTCGCGGAGACGGACGCCTGGGACGGGTCGAGCGGCGGCAAGTACGTGCTGCGCGGTGGCGCGATCGTGGCCTGGTACGTCCCCGAGGGCGCGGCGCCCCACACGCCGTTCCGGATCGTCGGCGCGCACACCGACTCCCCCAACCTGCGCGTCAAGCCGCTGCCCGACAGCGGGGCGCACGGCTGGCGGCAGGTGGCCGTGGAGATCTACGGCGGGCCGCTGCTCAACTCCTGGCTCGACCGTGACCTGGGGCTGGCGGGCCGGCTGTCGCTGCGGGACGGCACGACGCGGCTGGTGAACGTGGACCGCCCGCTCCTCCGGGTCCCCCAGCTCGCGATCCACCTCGACCGTTCCGTGTCGGCGGAGGGGCTCAAGCTCGACAAGCAGCGGCATCTGCAGCCGATCTGGGGCCTCGGCAACGACGTGCGCGACGGCGACCTGATCGCCTTCCTGGAGGAGACGGCGGGTCTCGCGGCGGGCGAGGTCACGGGCTGGGACCTGATGACGTACTCCGTGGAGCCGCCGGCGTACCTGGGCCGGGACAAGGAGCTGGTCGCCGGCCCCCGCATGGACAACCTGCTCTCGGTGCACGCGGCCGCGGCGGCGCTGGCCGCGGCGGCGACCTCGGGTGCGGCCCTGCCCGCCATCCCGGTGCTGGCCGCCTTCGACCACGAGGAGAACGGCTCGCAGAGCGACACGGGTGCCGACGGGCCGCTGCTGGGCGGCGTCCTGGAGCGTTCGGTGTTCGCGCGCGGAGGGTCGTACGAGGACAAGGCACGCGCCTTCGCGGCCACGGTCTGTCTCTCCTCCGACACGGGCCACGCGGTCCACCCCAACTACGCGGAGCGCCACGACCCGACGCACCACCCGCGCGTCAACGGCGGGCCGATCCTCAAGGTCAACGTCAACAACCGCTACGCCACGGACGGTTCGGGCCGGGCGGTGTGGGCGGCGGCCTGCGAGAAGGCCGAGGTGCCCTTCCAGTCCTTCGTCTCCAACAACTCGATGCCCTGCGGCACGACCATCGGCCCGATCACCGCGGCCCGGCACGGCATCAAGACCGTCGACATCGGGGTGGCGATCCTGTCGATGCACAGCGCACGGGAGTTGTGCGGGGCGGACGACCCGTGGCTGCTCGCGAACTCCTTGGTCGCGTTCCTGGAGGGGTAGTTCCCGCAGGGTGGGGTACTCGCCTCCGACCGGAACCACCGGACAGGGAGGCGACAACTCATGGGCCTCGGCGGGTGCATCATCCTCATCGCCGTGGGAGCCATCCTCACGTTCGCGACCGACTGGGACATGCAGGGTGTCAATCTCGACCTCGTCGGAATCATCCTGATGATCGTCGGACTGATCGGAACCACGACGTTCAGCAGCATCGCCAGGCGCCGACGCGTGGTGGTCCCGCCGTCGACGCCGGTCGTCGACGAGACCGGCCACCACCACAGGCGGGACGGCTACAGCGACGGTTACGGCGTCTGAGCGTCCATCCCCGCAAGCACCAACGGCAGGCGGGGCGTGCCGGTCTCCGAGAGGCGGACCGGCACGCCCCAGTCCTGCTGATGGACATGGCACGCGGGGTACTCGTTGCCTGCGTCGTCGTCGCAGGACGCCGCCATCGCCGAGACGTGCAGAACGCCCTCGGAGACAGCCGGGTTGAGTTCCAGGGTGCGGACGAGATCGGTGTCCGCGCCCTCACCGGCGAGCAGCAACTCGGGCGGCGTCGACGAGACCAGCAGGCGCGTCGAGGGGCCGTAGCGCGTGTCCAGCTTCTGGCCCGCAGGCGCCTCGAAGATCACGTCCAACTGGAGCTTGCCCGGGGCGACTTAGGTGGCGGCACGCTGGGTGCGGTGGGCGACCGCCTCGACGCGTACGGCCTCCTCCGGCAGGCGCAGCCGGGTCAGCCGGTGCCGGGCCGACTCCACGACCACGATGTCGTCCCCGGCGAGCACCGCGTCCGACGGCTCCCGCAGGTCCGTGGCGAGGGTGGTGACCTCACCGGTCGCGGGGTCGTAGCGGCGCAGGGCGTGGTTGTAGGTGTCGCTGACGGCGACCGAGCCGTCGGGGAGGGCCGTGACGCCCAACGGGTGCTGCAGCAGCGCCTGTTCGGCGGCGCCGTCACGGTGCCCGAAGTCGAAGAGGCCGGTGCCGACGGCGGTGTGGACGGCGCCGTCGAGGTCGACCCAGCGCAGCGCCGAGGTCTCCGAGTCGGCCAGCCACAACCGCTCGGGCGTCGCCGCGAGGCCGGACGGCTGGGCGAACCAGGCCTCGGCGGCGGGGCCGTCGACGAGCCCCTCGTTGGTGGTTCCGGCGGTGACGGACACTGTGCTGTCAGCCGGGTCGTACGCCCACAGTTGGTGGACGCCGGCCATGGCGATCCAGAGCCTGTCGTTCCACCAGGCCACGTCCCAGGGTGAGGAGAGTTCGACGTCCCTCGCGGGGCCCGAGGTGGCCCCTCCCTGCATCCACTGGAAGCCCGTCCCCGCAACGGTCGTGGTCCGGCCCGTTTCGGGATCGAAGCGCCGGATCAGATGGTTCACCGTGTCGGCGACCGCCACGGTCCCGTCCGGCAGGAGGGCCAGCCCCTGCGGCTCCTGGAACCGCGCCCGGTCCGGGTAACCGTCCGTGGCGCCGCGGCTGCCCTGACCGATCCGCCGTACGACGGTCTCCCCGTCCGCCGCCAGCTCCACCAGCTGATGCCGGGTGGTGTCGCTGACCAGGAAGTTCCCGCTCGGCAGAAGCAGTGCCTTGCCCGGAAAACGCAGCACCGTCGGCTCCGGCTCCGGCGCCACGTACGGCCCGTCGCCGCGCCGCAACGTCCCCTTGGCCTCGTGCTCGGCCTCCAGTTCGCCGACGAGCCGCTCGATGGCGTGCACATGGCCCTCACCGGCGTGCTGCGCGACGACGTACCCCTCCGGGTCGATCACGACGAGCGTCGGCCAGGCCCGTACCGCGTACTGCTTCCAGGTGGCGAGCTCGGGGTCGTCCAGGACGGGATGCCCGACGCCGTACCGCTCCACGGCGTCGACGACCGCCCGGTGCTCGGCCTCGTGCACGAACTTCGGCGAGTGCACCCCGATGACGACCACCGTGTCCGCGTGCTTCTCCTCCAGCTCCCGCAACTCGTCCAGGACATGTAGGCAGTTGATGCAGCAGAACGTCCAGAAGTCCAGGATCACGATGCGTCCGCGCAGGTCGGCGAGGGTGTACGGGCGGCCGCCCGTGTTCAGCCAGCCGCCCTTGCCGATCAGCTCGGGGGCACGGACGCGGACGCGACGGGGGGTCGGGGCCGGGGATGAGTCGGTCATGGCTCAAGCGTGCCACCCGGCACTGACAGTCACGACCGGCCGTCACGTCAGGGCGTGCCCCGTGGTGGCGTCCACATGGTCCGGCACGTCGTCGTGGCGGTCGCCGACCGTGAGGGTGCCGGTGGGCTCCAGGACCAGGATCGCGGAGGGCGTCGGAGCGTACGGCTTGTGCTCGGTGCCGCGCGGGACGGTGAAGACGCTGCCCTTCGGGAGGACCACCGTGCGTTCCCCGGCCGGCTCCCGCAGGGAGACGTGCAGTTCGCCCTCCAGGACCAGGAAGAACTCGTCGGTGTGGTCGTGCACGTGCCAGACGTGCTCGCCCTCGACCCTTGCGATGCGTACGTCGTAGTCGTTGACGGTGGTGACGATGCGGGGGCTCCACCGGTCGGTGAAGGACGCGAGGGCCTGGGCGAGGGAGATGGGTTCGCTGGTCATGTACGTCATGCTCGGCGATGGCCCGGCGCGGGCACGAGTGCTAGAAATCGCATATGCCGCAAGGATCCTCTCAACCGCATCGCGTGGTTCTCGTGGTCGACGAGAACTCGAATCCGTTCGAGATGAGCTGTGCGATCGAGGTCTTCGGACTGCGCAGGCCGGAACTGGGGCGGGAGCTGTACGACTTCGGGCTGTGCGCCGCCCAGCCCCTGACCCGTATGCGCGACGGCTTCTTCACGCTCACCGGAGTCGCGGGGCTGGAGGCCGCCGAGGAGGCGGACACGCTGATCGTCCCCAACCGCCCGGACACCGATACGCCCCGGTCACGTCAGGTGCTGGAGGTCGTGCGCCGGGCACACGCGCGTGGCGCCCGGTTGCTCGGCTTCTGCTCCGGGGCGTTCACGATCGCGGAGGCCGGGCTCCTGGACGGTCGGCGCGCGGCATGCCACTGGATGTGGGCGGAGTCGTTCCGGGCGCGGTTCCCGGAGGTCCGTCTCGAGCCGGACGTGCTCTTCGTCGACGACGGGGACATCCTCACCGCCTCCGGCAGCGCGTCGGCGCTCGACCTGGGCCTGCATGTCGTACGACGTGACCACGGCGCCGAGATCGCCAACCACGTCTCCCGGAGGCTGGTGTTCGCCGCGCACCGGGACGGCGGGCAGAAGCAGTTCGTGGAGCGGCCGGTGCCGGACGTGCCGGACGAGTCGCTGGGACCGCTGCTGGCGTGGGCGCAGGAACGGCTGGGCGAGCCGCTGACGGTGGCGGACCTGGCCGAGCGGGCGGCGGTGTCGCCCGCCACCCTGCACCGCCGCTTCCGGGCACAGCTCGGGACGACGCCGCTGGCCTGGCTGACGGGGGAGCGGGTGGCGCTCGCGTGCCGACTGATCGAGCGCGGTGAGGAGCGGCTGGACGTCGTGGCGGCGAGGAGCGGACTCGGCACCGCGGCGAACCTCCGCGCGCGCGTGCGGCGCGAGACGGGGCTCAGCCCGTCGGCCTACAGACGGCGTTTCGGGCCGGGCGGCGGGGAACCCCTCGTCCCATGAGATTCCTCGTACGCGACCGGCTCCTCGGCATCGGTGACGACTACTGGATCGAGGACGACCGGGGCAACAAGGTGTTCCTCGTCGACGGCAAGGCGATGCGGCTGCGGGACACCTTCGAGCTGAAGGACACACAGGGGCGCGTCCTCATCGACATCCACCAGAAGATGCTGTCCCTGCGCGACACGATGGTGATCGAGCGGGACGGCGAGCCGCTCGCGAAGATCCGCCGCAAGCGGCTGTCCCTGCTGCGCAACCACTACCGGGTGACCCTCGCGGACGGCAGCACGGAGCTGGACGTCAGCGGCAAGATCCTCGACCGGGAGTTCGCGATCGAGTACGACGGCGAGCTGCTGGCCGTCGTCTCCCGGCGCTGGCTGCACGTCCGCGAGACGTACGGCGTGGACGTCGTACGGGACGACGCGGACCCGGCCCTGCTGATCGCGGTGGCGGTGTGCGTGATCCACCTCGCGGAGAAGGAGCACGGGGACGACTGAGGAGCGCGGGGGCGTTAGCGGCGCGGAGGCGTCCGCGGCTCGGAGGCGTCCGCGGCTCGGGGATGCCAGCGGCTCGGTGCCGTCCGCGGCACGGAGGCGTCCGCGCTCGGGGATGTCAGCGGCTCGGGGATGTCAGCGGCTCGGGGATGTCAGCGGCTCGGGGATGTCAGCGGCTCCGTGCCGTCAGCGGCTCGGCGGCGTCAGCCCCAGCATCCTGTCCTTCAGCGCCGGGAACTGCTCCCGGGTCGCCGCCACCTTCGCCGGGTCGAACTCCACCGTGAGGACCTGCTCCCCCGCACCGGCCTCCGCCAGCACCTCGCCCCAGGGATCGACCACGATCGAGTGACCGGCCTGTGGAACTCCCGCGTGGGTCCCGGCCGTTCCACAGGCGAGCACGAACGCCTGGTTCTCCACCGCCCGCGCCTGAGCCAGCAGCGTCCAGTGCGCCCGGCGGCGCTCCGGCCAGCCCGCCGGAATGACCAGGGTCTCGGCGCCGGCGTCGACGAGGCCGCGGAAGAGTTCGGGGAAACGGAGGTCGTAACAGGTGCCCACACCAAGGGTGGTCTCGGGCAGACGGACCGTCACCAGTTCCTCGCCCGCGCCCATCAGCACCGCCTCGCCCTTGTCGAAGCCGAAGCGATGGATCTTCCGATACGCGGCGACCAGATCACCGGAGGGAGAGAAGACGAGAGAGGTGTTGTAGAGCGGCCCGTCGGGGTCCCGCTCGGGAATCGAGCCCGCGTGCAGCCATACGCCCGCGTCGCTCGCGGCCTTCGCCATCGCCTCGTACGTCGGCCCTTCGAGCGGTTCGGCCTCACTGGCGAACTCCTCGTAGGCGAACGCCCCGGTGGTCCACAGCTCGGGCAGGACGACGAGGTCGGCCACTCCGGCCTGTTCCCGCACGAGCGAGGCCGCCCTCACCCGACGTGAGGCGACCGATTCGTCCGCGTTGACGTCGATCTGGAGCAAAGAGGCGCGCACACTACCACCGTCCTGGCATTCGAGCGGTCCACACGGGCTTACACACGGGCCTACGATCGTCACACGAAAGCACTGCCGGGGTGCCTCACAGCAGCGTAACTTAGCGTTCCAAGACACCCGCCGACAGCAGCCGCCTCCCACTGGCAACGACGCCACAACCTGCCCGCGTACCGACGTACCAACCGCCGAGGGGTCCCGTTCCGTGAGTCTGCATCCCACCCTCCAGCCCTACGCCGACGCCTGGACCCACTCCATCGAAGCGATATCCGAGCTGGTGACGCCGCTGGTGGAGGGTGAGTGGAACCGGCGTACCCCGTGCCCGGGCTGGTCGGTCCGCGACATCGTGTCGCACGTCATCGGCCTGGACTGCGAGATGCTCGGCGACCCGCGCCCCATCCACACCCTCCCGCGCGACCTCTTCCACGTCACGAACGACCACCAGCGCTACATGGAGATGCAGGTCGACGTCCGCCGCCACCACACGGCGCCGGAGATGACGTCCGAGCTGGAGTACACGATCATCCGCCGCAACCGCCAGCTGCGGAACGAGTCCCGTGACCCCGGCACGAAGGTGCGCGGCCCGCTCGGCGCCGAGCTCACCCTCGAAGAGTCCATGCGGGCCCACGCGTTCGACATCTGGGTCCACGAACAGGACCTGCGCACCGCCCTCGGCCGCCCCGGCAACCTCGACTCCCCCGGCGCCCACGTGGCCCGCGACGTCCTGCTGTCCAAGCTCCCCGACATCGTCGCCACCAAGGCCGACGCCCCCCGCAGCTCGGCGATCGTCCTGGACGTCCACGGCCCGATCGAGTTCCTCCGCACGATCCGCATCGACATCCAGGGCCGCGGCACCCTCGAAACGGCCCCCGCCCTCGGCCCCGCCGCCACTCTCACCCTCGACTGGGAAACGTACGTCCGCCTGGCCTGCGGCCGCGTCACACCCGAGGCCGTCGCGGACCGCGTGAAGGCAGAGGGCGACCCGGGCCTGACGACAGCAATCCTGCGCAACTTCACGGTGACGCAGTAGCGACGACGTCACTTCCCGACGCCGGTCCAGGCATTCAGCCCGTCCGGCGTTTGAGGACGAGGCCCGTTCAGGGCCGACGGGGGTCCAGGGGGCGGAGCCCCCTGGCGGGGTCGAAGGGGCGGAGCCCCTTCAGGATGGGACGGGTAGGGGCGGCGGGGGCGAGAAAAACCGCTGCCCCCGGACGCACCGCCTCACACCGGAACGTGCACCGTCTCCACCCGGCTCGCAACCAACCGCTCCCGCTCCCGCCGAGCCGCCCGCCTCCGCAACCGCAGAATCTGACTCACCCCCACCGCCTGCAGCACGAACACCGCCGAGAACGCAACGCCGTAGTCACCCCCGGTCGCGTCCAACAGCACCCCCACCGCGAACAACGTCGTCATCGAGGCCACGAACCCACCCATGTTGGTGATCCCGGACGCCGTCCCCTGCCGCTCCGGCGGATTCGCCGGCCGCGCGAAGTCGAACCCGATCATCGACGCCGGCCCACACGCCCCGAGCACCGCGCACAACACGACCAGCAGCCACATCGGCGCCGTCTCCCCGGGCCAGACCAACGTCGCCGCCCACAGCAGCGCCGTCGCCCCCACGGTCCCCAGCGCCAGCGGCAGCCGCGCCTCGTGGTGCCGCGCGACGATCTGGCCGTAGACCAGCCCCACGACCATGTTCGACAGGACGACCAGAGTCAGCAGTTCACCGGCCGCCGCCCGGGACAGCCCCTGCGCCTCCACCAGGAAGGGCAGCCCCCACAGCAGCAGGAACACCATCGCCGGGAACTGCGTCGTGAAGTGCACCCACAGCCCCAGCCGCGTGCCCGGCTCCCGCCAGGACGCGGCGATCTGACGTCGTACGTACGCCGCGCCCCGATGCGGCAGCGGCTCCGGCTCGTGCCCCTCGGGGTGGTCCTTCAGGAACAGCAGCAACAGCACCAGCACGACGACACCCGCCGCCGCGCTGCCCGCGAACGCCGCCGTCCAGCCCACCCCGTGCAGCAGCCGCGCCAGCACCAGCGTGGAGACGAGGTTGCCCGCCATGCCCGCCAGCCCCGCGAACTGCGCGATCAGCGGACCGCGCCGGGCCGGGAACCACCGGGTGCCGAGCCGCAGCACGCTGATGAACGTCATCGCGTCGCCGCACCCCAGCAGGGCGCGCGAGGCGAGGGCCATGCCGTACGACGGGGAGAAGGCGAAGCCCAGTTGGCCCGCCGTGAACAGCACCACGCCCAGGGTCAGCACCTTCTTGGTGCCGAACCGGTCGACGAGCAGGCCGACGGGTATCTGCATGCCCGCGTACACGAGCAGCTGCAGGATCGAGAACGTCGACAGGGCCGAAGCGTTCACATGGAAGCGGTCCGCGGCGTCGAGACCGGCGACCCCCAGCGACGTACGGAAGATGACGGCGACGAAGTAGACCGAGACGCCAATGCCCCAGACGGCGAAGGCGCGGCGGCCGCCCGGAGGGTCGCCGGGCAGTGCGGCGGCCTTCATCGCTCCTCACCTCGCGCGAGATGCGAGAACCAGCCGATGTGCCGGTGAACCGTCCCGACCGCCGCCTCGGCGTCCCCGGAGCGCAGGGCCTCGAGGATCTCCTCGTGCTCGACGAGGGTCTTGGCGATCCGGTCGGGGTGGGAGTGCAGGACGGCGACGCCCATGCGCAGTTGCCGGTCGCGCAGTTGGTCGTACAGCCGCGACAGGATCTCGTTGCCGCCGCTGCGGACGATCTCGGCGTGGAAGCACCGGTCGGTGACGGCGGCAGCGGCGAGGTCGCCGGCGGCGGCCTGGGCCTTCTGCTGGGCGAGCAGTTCCTCCAGGCGCTCGATGAGCCCGGGGGGCGCGGGGACGGCCTTGCGCGCCGCGTGCTCCTCGACGAGCATCCGCGTCTCCACCACGTCCTTGATCTCCTGCGCGGAGACCGGCAGGACCAGGGCGCCCTTCTTCGGATAGAGCTTGATCAGCCCCTCGACCTCCAGCCGCAGCAGTGCCTCCCGCACCGGTGTGCGCGAGACCCCGACGGCCTCGGCGAGCTCGCCCTCGGTGAGCAGCGTCCCGCCCTCGTAACGGCGTTCCAGGACGCCCTGCTTGACGTGGGTGTAGACGCGGTCGGCGGCGGGTGGCTGCTTCAGGGAGGCGGGCGGGGAGGAAGGCATGCCCACAGCATAGATACAACACGTACGCATGGGGGCTTCGGTCCACCATGCGGACGAGGCGCGCCCCTGGGAGACAGCCCGCCGCACCAGCCACACAACCTTCTGTGCTAGTTACGTGTCACACACGTGCGGCCCACTTGTCTCTCCCTCCAAACTCGGCCGCATACAGGGGCATTCGACCAAATCGGGGTATTTCAGTTGATAACTGCCACCAAGGGCTTCCGCATCCGCAGGGCCGCAGCCGCCGTCGTGACCACCGGCGCGGTTCTCACCACCGGAGCCCTCACCGCGGCACCCGCGCAGGCCGCCACGGCACCCACCATCAGCGCCAAGGGCGGCTACCTGATGAACAGCGCGACCGGCAAGACCCTCTTCACCAAGGCTGCCGACACGAAGCGGCTCACCGCCTCCACCACGAAGATCATGACAGCCAAGGTGGTGCTCTCGCAGTCGAACCTGAACCTGGACACCAAGGTCACGATCAAGGGTGCCGTCAGCGACTACATGGTCGCCAAGGGGTATCCCTCGACGGCCAACCTGATCGTCGGCGACAAGGTCACCGTCCGCCAGCTGCTGTACGGGATGCTGCTCAAGTCGGGCTGTGACGCCGCGATGGCCCTCGCCGACAAGTTCGGCTCCGGCTCGACGGTGAACGCGCGCGTGAAGTCGTTCATCGGCAAGATGAACACCATGGCCAGGAGCCTGGGCATGACGAACACGCACTTCGACTCGTTCGACGGCATCAGCAACGGCTCCAACTACTCGACGCCGCGCGACCTGACGAAGGTCGCCCGGAGCGCGATGAAGAGCTCCACGTTCAAGACGGTGGTGAAGACCAAGTCGTACACGGCGAAGACCATCACCAAGACCGGCTCCATCCGCACGATGGCGGCGTGGAAGAACACCAACCTCCTGCTCGGCTGGAACGGCACGCTCGGCGTGAAGACCGGCTCCGGCACCGAGGCCAAGTACTGCCTCGTCTTCGCCGCCACCAAGAACGGCGAGTCGGTGATCGGCGCCGTCCTCACCGCGCCCTCCGAGGCCAAGCGCATGGAGGACGTGAAGAAGCTCATCAACTACGGCTACGCGAAGATCAGCTGACCTTCGCGTTCACCGGACAGAGGGCGGCCACTCGTCAGTGGCCGCCCTCGTCGCATGCATTACTTCCGTCCGCCGTACAACCCTTGCCGCTCCTCGTGAGTCTCCTGAGCGCCTCCCCCCTCCACATCGCAGATGTCCATCAGGGCATTTCGCACTTTCGGAGCGTTCATAGTGATAACCGGCATCAAGGGCGTACGTATCCGCAGAGCCGCAGCCGTCGTCGCCACCACCGGCGCGCTGGTCGCGGGCGGCGCCCTGTCCGCGCCCGCCCAGGCGGCGACCGCCCCCACGGTCAGCGCCAAGGGCGCGTTCATGCTCAACAGTGCGACGGGCTCCACGCTCTACAGCAAGTACGCCGACACCAAGCGGCCGATGGCGAGCACCACCAAGATCATGACGGCGCGGGTCGTGCTCAGCACGCCCGACCTGAACCTCGACCGCAAGATCACCATCAAGCAGGCCTACCGCGACTACGTCGCCGCCAAGGGCGCGAGCACCGCGGACCTGAAGACCGGTGACAAGGTCACCATCCGCCAGCTGCTGCACGCGATGATGCTGCCGTCCGGCTGCGACGCCGCGATGGCCCTCGCGGACACCTTCGGCACCGGTACGACGGTCTCGGCGCGCACCAAGTCCTTCATCAGCAAGATGAACACCAAGGCCGACGCGCTCGGCCTGACGAACACCCACTTCGACACGTTCGACGGCAACTCGACGCAGAACACGAACTACACGACCCCGCGCGACCTCGCCAAGCTCACGCGCAGCGCGATGAAGTACTCGACGTTCGCGGGCATCGTGAAGAAGCAGAAGACGGTGCAGTACGCGACGACGAGCACCGGCGGCACCCGCACCTACACCTGGTACAACACCAACAAGCTGCTGGGCTCCTACAGCGGCGCCATCGGTGTGAAGACCGGCACCAACACCCCGGCCGGCCCCTGCCTCGTCTTCGCCGGCACCCGCGACGGCAAGACGGTCGTCGGCGTCCTCCTCAACGACCAGTACCGCTTCACGGACGCCGCGAAGCTGATGGACTACGCCTTCGGCTCCAGCTCGGCGAGCACGATGCAGCTGCGCACCCTGCCGCAGGGCGCACAGCGCGACTGATCCGACCCGACATCACGCCCGACCCGACATGACGACGGCCCCCGCTCGATGCGGGGGCCGTCCTCGGTTCACGCCCAGGTGATCAGCCGCTTCGGCTGCTCCAGGATCGCCGCCACGTCCGCGAGGACCTTGGACCCCAACTCCCCGTCCACCAGCCGGTGGTCGAAGCTCAGCGCCAGCGTCGTCACCTGACGCGGCTTCACCTTGCCCTTGTGCACCCACGGCTGCAGCTTGATCGCGCCGACCGCGAGGATCGCGGACTCGCCGGGGTTGAGGATCGGTGTGCCGGTGTCGACGCCGAAGACGCCGACGTTGGTGATCGTGACCGTGCCGCCCTGCATCGCGGCGGGGCTGGTCCTGCCGTCCCGCGCCGTCGACACCAACTCGCCGAGCGCCTGCGCCAGTTGCGGGAGCGTCTTGGTGTGGGCGTCCTTGATGTTCGGGACGATGAGGCCGCGCGGGGTCGCCGCCGCGATGCCCAGGTTGACGTAGTGCTTCTGCACGATCTCCTGGTTCGCCTCGTCCCAGGACGCGTTGATGTCCGGGTTGCGCTTGATGGCGACCAGCAGGGCCTTGGAGATCAGCAGCAAGGGGTTCACGCGCAGACCGGCGAACTCCTTGTCCTCCTTGAGCTCCTCGACCAGCTTCATCGTGCGCGTCACGTCCACCGTCACGAACTCCGTGACATGCGGTGCCGTGAACGCCGAGCCGACCATCGCGGCCGCCGTCGCCTTGCGGACGCCCTTCACCGGGATACGGGTCTCACGGACCGTGTCGTACGTCGCCACCGGCGCCGGGGCGGCAGCCGGAGCGGCGGCCGGGACGACCTGCGGCACCGGTTCGGCGGCCGGGGCCGGCGGGGCCGCCGCCGCGTGGACGTCCTCGCGCGTGATGATGCCGTCGGGGCCGGTCGGCGTCACCGTGGCCAGGTCGACGCCCAGGTCCTTCGCGAGCTTGCGCACCGGCGGCTTCGCCAGCGGGCGGGGCTGCTCGGCGACCGGGGCCACGACCGGGTCCACGACCGCGGGACCATGCCCGTTCAGCTCGGACTGCAGTGCCTGCGCAGCTGCCGGGGCCTCCTGGGGCGAGGCCTCCGTCCCCTTGCGCGGGCGGCGCTTCGTCGAGGACGCGGCCACGCCGTAGCCGACCAGCACCGGCTGGCGGCCCGAGCCCTCGGCCTTGGGCTCCTCCTTCGGGGCCTGAGGCTCCGCGACCGGCGCCGCAGCGGCGGCCGCCGTCCCGCCGGCCACGTCGACCGCGATGATCGCCGTACCGACGTCCACCGTCGTGCCCTCGGGGAAGTGCAGCTCGCGGACCACCCCGTCGTACGGGATGGGCAGCTCGACGGCCGCCTTGGCCGTCTCGACCTCGCACACCACCTGCCCGTCGGTGACCGTGTCGCCCGGCTGGACGTACCACTTGAGGATCTCGGCCTCGGTGAGTCCCTCGCCCACGTCGGGCATCTTGAACTCGCGCACGGACGCTTCAGTCATCGTCGTCATGCCCCTCTCCTCAGTACGCCAGGGCACGGTCGACGGCGTCGAGCACCCGGTCCAGGCCCGGCAGGTACTCCTCCTCCAGGCGCGCCGGCGGGTACGGGGCGTGATAGCCGCCGACCCGGAGCACCGGGGCCTCCAGGTGGTAGAAGCAGCGCTCCGTGATCCGGGCGGCGATCTCCGCGCCCGAGCCGAAGAACACCGGGGCCTCGTGGACCACGACCAGGCGGCGGGTCTTCTCGACGGAGGCCTGGATGGAGTCGAAGTCGAGCGGGGAGACCGAGCGCAGGTCCAGGACCTCCAGGTTCCTGCCCTCCTCGGCCGCCGCGTCGGCGACCTCCTGGCACAGCTTCACCATCGGGCCGTACGCGGCCAGGGTGAGATCCGTGCCCTCGCGGACGACCTTCGCCTTGTGCAGCGGGCCCGGGATCGCCTCGGTGTTGACCTCTCCCTTGTCCCAGTAGCGGCGCTTCGGCTCGAAGAAGATCACCGGGTCGTCGCTCTGGATGGCCTGCTGCATCATCCAGTACGCGTCCGACGCGTTGGAGGGGCTGACGATCTTCAGGCCGGCCACGTGCGCGAAGAGCGCCTCGGGGGACTCGGAGTGGTGCTCGACCGCGCCGATGCCGCCGCCGTAGGGGATGCGGACGACGACCGGCAGCTTGACCTTGCCCAGCGAGCGCGCGTGCATCTTCGCGAGCTGCGTGACGATCTGGTCGTACGCCGGGAAGACGAAGCCGTCGAACTGGATCTCCACGACCGGGCGGTAACCGCGCAGGGCCAGGCCGATCGCGGTGCCGACGATGCCCGACTCCGCGAGCGGGGTGTCGATGACGCGGCTCTCGCCGAAGTCCTTCTGCAGGCCGTCCGTGACCCGGAAGACACCGCCGAGCTTGCCGACGTCCTCGCCCATGATCAGGACCTTGGGGTCGGAGTCCAGGGCGCGGCGCAGCGACTCGTTGATCGCCTTGGCCAGAGCCATCTTTTCCGCTGCCATGTCAGACCCCCTCTACGTCCGCGAACGACGCCTGGTAGGCGGCGAACTGGGCGCGCTCCTCGTCGACGAGCGCATGCCCGTCCGCGTACACGTTCTCGAAGATGGCGAAGTGGTCCGGGTCCGGCATGGCGCGGACCGCCTCGCGCACTCGTTTGCCCAACGCCTCGCTCTCGGTCTCCAGTTCCGCGAAGAATCCCTCGTCCGCGTGGTTTGAAGCCTCGAGATAGCGGCGAAGGCGCAGGATCGGGTCCTTCGCCTCCCAGGCCAGGCGCTCCTCGTCGCCGCGGTAGCGGGTCGGGTCGTCGGAGGTGGTGTGGGCGCCCATGCGGTACGTGTACGCCTCGACCAGCGTCGGCCCCTCGCCGGCGCGGGCACGCTCCAGCGCCCACTTCGTCACGGCGAGGCAGGCCAGGACGTCGTTGCCGTCGACGCGCACGCCGGGGAAGCCGAAGCCCTGCGCGCGCTGGTACAGCGGGACACGGGTCTGCTTCTCGGTCGGCTCGGAGATCGCCCACTGGTTGTTCTGGCAGAAGAACACCACGGGGGCGTTGTAGACCGCGGAGAAGGTGAACGATTCCGCGACGTCGCCCTGGCTGGAGGCGCCGTCGCCGAAGTAGGCGATGACCGCGCTGTCGGCGCCGTCCTTGGCGATGCCCATCGCGTAGCCCGTGGCGTGCAGCGTCTGGGAACCGATGACGATCGTGTAGAGCTGGAAGTTGTTGCTGTTGGGATCCCAGCCGCCGTTGTTCACGCCGCGGAACATGCCGAGCAGGTTCGTCGGGTCGACTCCGCGGCACCAGGCGACGCCGTGCTCGCGGTAGGTCGGGAAGACGTAGTCGTCCTCGCGGGTGGCCCGGCCGGAGCCGATCTGGGCGGCCTCCTGGCCGAGCAGCGACGCCCACAGACCCAGCTCGCCCTGGCGCTGCAGGGAGGTGGCCTCGGCGTCGAAGCGGCGGGTGAGCACCATGTCGCGGTAGAGGCCGCGGAGCTCCTCGGGGGTGATGCCGGCGACGTACTTGTCGTACTCGGCGTTCTTGACGCGCTTGCCCTCGGGCGTCAGCAGCTGGACGAGCTCGGGGTCCTTGCTCGTCGGTTTCCTGGTGGTTGTGGTCTTGCCGGCCGTGCTCTTGGTACCGGCGCTGCGTCGCGGTTTCCGCGCGGCAGTGCTCTCCACGGTCACGTGTGCTCCTCCGTCGGTCCGGCTACCCGGGTTCGCCGGGTGCCAGTGCGGCTCACCTGAAGCCCTACGGACGCACAGGGTGGGTGCGGCTCGTTGGGGGACAGGCGTGACAGGTGCCCCGGCGAGCGCCCTGCAAAAGGCACGTTACCCAGTGCTCCACATTTCTGTGAAACCCCTCCTGACCTGCGATTTTGCTTGGATATCCAAGTAAATCGCGAAAGCCGGGAACAAGTGCTGGTCACAGCCTTGCAGGGGGCCGGAACAACGGCACGTTATATCGGTGACCCAGGTCACGGGAAGAGTCGCCGGGGGGTGAGATCGGGTGCCCGTACCAACGGCACGCGCGCGTGGAGCCCGTTTCCGGGCCCGCACGCGCGCGTGAAGGTCGCTGTATTACAGCGGGACGGTTTAGGCCGCTCGGTCAGCCTGCGGTGCCGCCCGTCGGCGTCGGCAGCGTCGGCTCCTCGGTGGGCTCCTCCGTCGGCTCCTCGGTGGGCTCCTCGGTCGGATCCTCCGTGGGCTCGGCCGTGGTCGGCTCCTCCGTGGGCTCCTGCGTGGGCTCCTCGGTGGGCTCCTCCGTCGGCTCGTACGACTGCGTGTAGTCCGGGTCGGTGCCCGTGCCGGTGCCGTCGTCCGTGTAGTCGTCGGTCGGCTCCTCGGTCGGCTCGTCGCTCGGCGTCTCGCTGGCCTTGTCCTCGTCCTTGGTCTGCGAGGTGGTCGGCGTCTGCGTGGTGCCGGGGCCGTCCTTGGTGCCGTTGCCGTTGTTCATCGCCCACGCGACGCCCGCCGCGATCGCGATCACCGCGAGGACGGCCAGGATCCACAGCTTGCCGCGGCCGCTGCCCCGGTTGCCGTGCCCCTCGAAGCCGCCGTCGTCCCCGCCGCCGTACCCGGCGGGCAGGATCGGCTGCGGGATCTGCGTCGTACCGGAGCCGGAGTCGCCGGGGTGCCCCATGACGGTCGTGTGCGCGAAGCCGCCCGCCGGGGTGTGCCGGCCGTCGTGCATCGTCACCGGGCCGGTGTTCCAGGTGCCGGTGTGGCCGCCCTGGTCGTACAGCATCTGCAGGCCGTACTGGACGAGGCCGCGCATCTCCTCGGCCGTCTGGAACCGGTCGTCCGGCTCCTTGGCGAGCGAGCGCATGACGAGGCCGTCGAGCTCGGGCGGTGCCGCGTCGGAGACCTCGGACGGCGGGGTCGGGATGTCCTGGACGTGCTGGTAGACCACCGACAGCGGGGTCTCGCCGGTGAAAGGCGGGCGCAGCGCGAGGAGTTCGTAGAGCAGACAGCCCGTCGCGTACAGGTCGGAGCGGTGGTCGACCGCCTTGCCGAGCGCCTGCTCGGGCGACAGGTACTGCGGGGTGCCCATGACCATGCCGGTCTGCGTCATCGTCGACTGCGCGCCGTGCAGGGCGCGGGCGATGCCGAAGTCCATCACCTTCACGGCGCCGTTGTTGGTGATGATGACGTTGGCCGGCTTGATGTCGCGGTGCACGATGCCGTGCTGGTGCGAGTAGGCGAGCGCCTCGAGGACGCCGGAGACGATGATCAGGGCCTGCTCGGGGCCGGGCGCCTCGGCGTTGATGAGGAGGTCGCGGATGGTGCGGCCCTCGACGATCTCCATGACGATGTACGGCACGCTCTGGCCGTTCACGAAGTCCTCGCCGGAGTCGTACACGGCGACGATCGCATGGTGGTTGAGGCCGGCCACCGACTGGGCCTCGCGCGTGAAGCGGGCCTTGGAGACCGGGTCCTCGGCGAGATCGGAGCGGAGCAGCTTGACCGCCACGGTGCGTCCGAGGCGCACGTCCTCGGCCGCGAACACCTCGGCCATGCCGCCCCGGCCGAGTCTGCGGGTCAGCCGATAACGGCCGTCCCCGACAAGCCCGCCATTACCCCACATCTCCGGCGCGTCTGACATACCGCCGCCAGCCGCCTCGGGGTCGGACGGGCCCTGAGCGCGCTGCTGCTGTGCCATCAGTCCTCGCCGTCGTTTCTGCCCGCGGTGCGCGCGGTGTTGTTACGGTCTCCGTCGGCCACGCTACAGCCTTCGCGGGGGCCGTCGGTCCGAGACGGTCGCCCCAAACCGGAAGGAGACGGACCGGCCATCAAACCGGTACCCCGTCCCGTCGTGCAAATTCTGTGTACCGGCCGTACCGCCCCTGTAACGCTTCCGCGCCGCTTCCTTCGCGTACGGTCACGGAACGGGCACCGTGCTTGACCTGTCAGTGCCGTGGGGCAGACTTGGCCGGGAATAGCGCATTGGATCACTCGGATCGTTCGCATCACTCGCATCCGCCGATCCACGGCAATCGCAGGCGCCCAAAGAGGCTACGGGGGACGCAGAACATGAGCCAGGACGGCGCGCAGGGCCGGTACGCGGGTCGGTCACTCGCCGGCAACCGGTATCAGCTGCGCGACTTGCTCGGCGAGGGCGGCATGGCCTCGGTGCACCTCGCGTACGACTCCGTGCTCGACCGGCAGGTCGCGATCAAGACGCTGCACACCGAACTCGGCCGCGAGCAGGCGTTCCGCGAGCGCTTCCGCCGCGAGGCCCAGTCCGTGGCGAAGCTCACGCACACCAACATCGTCTCCGTCTTCGACACCGGCGAGGACACCCTCGACGGGATGACGACGCCGTACATCGTCATGGAGTACGTCGAGGGCCGGCCGCTCAGCTCGGTCTTCGACGAGGACGTACGGCAGTTCGGCGCGATGCCCGCCGACAAGGCGCTGAAGATCACCGCCGATGTGCTCGCGGCCCTGGAGATCAGCCACGAGACCGGGCTGGTCCACCGGGACATCAAGCCGGGCAACGTGATGATGACCAAGCGCGGCGTCGTCAAGGTGATGGACTTCGGCATCGCGCGGGCCATGCAGTCCGGTGTGACGTCGATGACACAGACCGGCATGGTGGTCGGCACCCCGCAGTACCTCTCGCCGGAACAGGCGCTGGGCCGGGCCGTGGACGCGCGCTCCGACCTGTACTCGGTCGGCATCATGCTGTTCCAACTGGTCACCGGACGGCTGCCGTTCGAGGCGGATTCGCCGCTGGCGATCGCGTACGCGCATGTGCAGGAGGAGCCGGTGGCTCCGTCCTCCGTCAACCGCGCCCTGCCGCCGGCCGTGGACGCGCTGGTCGCCCGCGCGCTGAGGAAGAATCCGAACGAACGCTTCCCGAGCGCCGAGTCCATGCGCGACGAGTGCCTGCGCGTGGCGGCTTCCTTCCAGGCGGCTCCGCCGAGCATCGTGCCGGGCGCGCAGACGCAGAGCGGCCAGGGCCTCGGCGCCGCGGTGTTCCCGCCCGTCGGCCAGGCGCCCCCGCCCTCGGGCCCCGTCCAGACGCCGTACCAGCAGACGCCGGCTCCGACCCCGGCCCCGAATCCGTACGGCACCCCGCCGCCGTCGATGCCCTCCCCGGCGTACGGCTATCCGCAGCAGCCCGGCTACCAGACGCCGCCGCCCGCGGCCTTCTCCCCGCAGCAGGGCCACCCGACCCCGCCGCCGTACACCCTCTCGCCCCAGCCCGGGACCACTTCGGGCGGCGGCAGGAACAACCGGCCGATGATCATCGGCTCGATCGTCGTGTCCATCGTCGCGGTGGTCGGCCTGATCGCGGCGCTGGCGCTGAACGGCGGCAGCGAGAACGAGGGCGGGGGCGGCGACGACCCGACCGCGACGGCCTCGGTGACGAAGGCGGCGGGCTACCGGGAAGGGGACAGCTCCAAGACGATCGAGACGTCCGAGTGCACCGAGCCGCAGGAGTCGTATCTCGACCCCGACAAGGTGACGATGCCGGACTTCACGTTCAAGTACTGGCCCTCGGTCGAGGAGTGCCTCGATGCCGCGGGGTGGGAGTACGAGAAGAAGGACGTGAACGAGAACACGTTCGGCCAGGGCACCGTCATGCGGCAGACGCCCAAGGCGCGTACGGACATCGATCCGGACGATCCGCCGACGATCACGTTCGAGGTCTCGACGGGCAATCCGGAGTGACGCGGTCCGCGGTGGCGTCAGCGATCTGACATCCGCGGTGGCGCCCGCGATGTGAAGGGCCCGGCAGCATCGGCTGCCGGGCCTTGTCCGTATCGGGCGCCGGTGGTTACGCGGATCGGTGGCCGGTGGTTACAGGTACGGTCCGCCCGAGCGGCCGCCCTGGTGGTGTTCGCCGTCCTCGTGGCCGCCGACGCCCGGCGGGAGGGCGCGGCGCATCTGCTCCAGCTGGGCGCGGGCCGCCATCTGCTGGGCGAAGAGCGTGGTCTGGATGCCGTGGAAGAGGCCCTCCAGCCAGCCGACCAACTGGGCCTGCGCGATGCGCAGTTCCGCGTCGCTCGGGGTCGCCTCGTCCGTGAACGGCAGGGAGAGCCGCTCCAGCTCCTCGACGAGCTCCGGGGCCAGGCCGTCCTCCAGCTCCTTCACCGAGCTGGCGTGGATCTCCTTCAGCCGGACCCGGCTCGCCTCGTCGAGGGGAGCCGCGCGCACTTCCTCGAGCAGCTGCTTGATCATGCTGCCGATGCGCATGACCTTCGCCGGCTGCTCGACCATCTCCGTCACCGGAACCTCGCGGGAGTCCTCGTCTCCGTTGCCGCCGGTGAGCGCCATCCCGTCCTGGCCCACGACCAGGATCTGGGGGTTCTCGGACGGCCTTTCGTTCCTCGGCATCTCCATGCCGCCATTCTCTCGCACCCGTACAGCTCATCATCGTGGTGCCCCCGGTGGGGAGAGATCCACCGTTTACGATGCGGGACTTTCCGTCAGCCGTCGGCCACGGCGGCCCCTCCACCCCACCCATTCTGTCCGACTTGCCTTTCTTGCCCCGTCTGTCCGGCCCGGGTGAGCCGCAGCAGGCGGGCCTCGCAGATGTCGAGCCAGCGGCTCTCCGCCTCGGCGTGGAAGACGAGCTGCTCCAGGACGAGCAGCCGGGCCGTCCCGTCGGGGTGCTCGTGCGCCCGCGCCAGCGCCTCGGCCCGCTGCCGTACGTAGTCGTGCAGGGCCTCGGCCACATGTCCGCGCTGCGCCGCCACGACCTCCCGTACGTCCACGCCGGGCGCCCCGACCGCCATCGCCAGCTTGATCGCCAGCTCGTCGCGGGGCGGGCTCGCCCGCTCCACGGGCCGCGTGAACCAGGCCCGCAGCTCGGCGCGGCCCGCGTCGGTCAGCGCGTACAGCACCCGGCCCGCCTCGTCCACGCCGTCCTGGACGACCAGGCCGTCCCGCTCCAGTCGGTCGAGGGCCGTACAGACCTGGCCGATGCTCAGCGGCCAGGTCCCGCCCGTGCGCTCCTCGAACTCGGGGCGCAGCCGCGAGCCGTGGCGGGCACCGGGTTCCAGGAGCGCCAGCAGACCGTGTCGTATCGACATAACCGGATTGTGCGCCGGATTCGATCGAGTGGCGGAGTCCGGAATGCCGGGTGTGCGGGGTGCTGTGAGGCTGGTTCGCATGACTCCATGGCCGACCGTGGTGCGGAAGCGACGGGCGCGGCCGCGAGCTGCCTCCGGCGGTTTGCGGGCGCACGCCTCATTGCCGGGTGCGGTGACCGGGAGGGGGGCGCCCGGGGTGCTGGGGGTGGGGCGGGCTTGGCGCGGGATGCGGGGGCTGTCGGCTGTGCGGGTGGGGCGGGCGCTGCGGTTGGGGCGGGCTTGGCCCGGAATGCGCGGCCTGTGGGCTATGCGGGCGGGGCAGGCGCTGCGGGTGGGCCCGACTCGGCCCGGGACGCGAGGCCTGTGGGCTATGCGAGCGGGGCGGGCTCGGCCCGGGGTGCGGGGACTGTCGGCTGTGCGGGCGGTGAAGGTGCTGGTCGTGGTGGTGATGGGGCTGAGCGCGGGGCTGTGGGGCGCTGGGGTGTCGTACGGCGTTGAGGGGCCGCGCGGTGTGGCTGCGCTCGCGGCGTCCTCCGGCTCCACGCCCGCGCCCCGGGGTCCCTCCGTGCCTACGGGGTCGCCCACGGATACCTCGGGGGACTCCGGGGGTGCTGCGGACTCCGGGGGTTCGTCAGAGGGCTCCTCCGGGGAACCCTCCGGCTCCTCAGTCGAATCCCGGCCTTCCCCTGCCCCAGGGTCGGGAGAGGCGTCCGAGGGCTCCTCCGTCCCCTCCGCCGCGCCTGGCAAGCCCGGGACGCCCGAGAAGTCCGGAGAGTCGAAGGAACCCGGAGGGCCGACAGAATCCGGTGAGCCAGCGAAGTCAGAAAAACCACGGGCGTCTTCCGCCGCTCCCGCTCACGGTCCCGTCACCTCCCCTCCCCCACCCTCCGACAACCCGTCCAGGGCCGGGAGCCGGGCGGGTGAGGGGCGCGAGCGGCCGGGGCGGAAGAAGGGGCCGCTGGAGGACGCGGAGGCGACGAGGGGCGAGCAGGACGGCGGTCAGGGCGACGACGGGGATGAGGGGGACGGCTCGACGTTGCCGGAGGGGGAGGGTGAGGACGACGGTGGGGGAACGCACGAAAGCGCGGGTGCCGCCGACCGCCCCGCGGGGGACGCCGCCACCGCTCCCTCCGCCCCGCCGACCCGGCCCGTACGGCAGCCCGTGGCACATGCCGAGCCCGTACTGGAGATCCTGCCCCTCGGCACTGGGCTGGTGCTGATCGGGCTCGGCCTGGGCCTGGCCTTCCTCGGCCTGCGCCTGCGGCGCGGCTAGCCGGGGGTCGGGCGGTCGAAGGGCGGCCAACGGATGAAGCGCGGGCATCGAGGTCGTCGACGGGCGCCTGCTGTACGCGACAGGTCCGTACGGGCCGCGCACACCGTGTGCAGCGCCGCCGTGACGGCGGTGAACGCCCCCTTGCAGATTCCTGCCGTGGCCGGAGTCGTCTTCTCGCCCTGTGCGTCGACCTGTCCATCGTCGCGAACCTCGGACGCCCCGACTTCGGCGATCCGGTGGACGCCGCCTCCGAGCGGCCAACGGACGGCTCCCAGCGGCCAGATGCCTCCGGTGCCGCCGGGCGGCCGGCGGGACGGCTCACGGCGGCCGACCGGTGGCACTCGGCTAGGCCTGCTGCCGGAGGACGTATCCCGGTGGCCGAGCAGGGCGGAGGCGCCCCCTCGCCTCCGTCCGTCGGCGCTCATCGAGTGCCGCCGCTTTCACCACCACCACGAAGAGCCGCGTCCCCCCTCCCTCGACCGGCCCGATCCGCCGGTCGGACAGCGCTGTGGGTGCGACGGCGAGCGGCTCTACGGCGCCACGAGCAGCACCTTTCCGACGTGCCCGCTCTCCTCCACCACCCGGTGTGCCTCGGCCGCCTCCTTCATCGGGAGCTCGCGGTCGACGACAGGACGTACGTGGCCGGCGTCCACCAGCGGCCAGACATGTTCGCGTACGGCCGCCACGATCGCCGCCTTCTCGGCGAGCGGACGGATCCGCAGCGAGGTCGCGCTGATGGCGCCGCGCTTGGCCAGGAGCGCGCCGATGTTGAGCTCGCCCTTGACGCCGCCCTGCATGCCGATGATCGCGAGCCGTCCGTTGACGGCGAGGGCCTGGACGTTGCGGTCGAGATACTTGGCGCCCATGTTGTCGAGGATGACGTCGGCACCGGCCCCGTCGGTGGCCTTCTTGACCTCGGCGACGAAGTCCTGCTCCCGGTAGTTGATCAGGACGTCGGCCCCCAGCTCGGCGCACCGGTCCAGCTTCTCCTTGCTGCCCGCGGTCACGGCGACCTTGGCGCCGACGGCCTTGGCGAGCTGGATGGCCATGGTGCCGATGCCGCTGGAGCCGCCGTGCACGAGCAGGGTCTCGCCGGGCCGGAGGTGGGAGACCATGAACACGTTCGACCAGACCGTGCAGACCACCTCGGGCAGCGCGGCCGCCTGCGTGAGGCTCACGCCCTTGGGTACGGGCAGCAGCTGGCCCGCCGGTACGGCGACCTTCTCGGCGTAGCCGCCGCCGGCGAGCAGCGCGCACACCTCGTCGCCGACGGCCCAGCCGGAGACACCGGGTCCGACCTCGGCGATCCTGCCGGAGCACTCCAGGCCGGGGTAGGGGGAGGCACCGGGGGGCGGGTTGTAGAAGCCCTGCCGCTGCACGATGTCGGCGCGGTTGACGGCCCCGGCCACCACCTCGACCAGCACTTCGCCCTCACCCGGCACGGGATCGGGGACCTCGTCCCACACCAGCACCTCGGGCCCACCGAATTCGGGAATCGTGATCGCATGCATGGGCAGGACGCTACTCCTCGGTCTCCCGTCCCTTGGGCGGGGCCGACCCGGAAATCCCCGTGCGCGACCGATGAGTTTGCGCGACGGCAAAGGTCTCCCCATGCGTAGCCCAAGCACGCGGAAGGACACCCCACCATGAGCCAGCACACCTCAGGCCTGGCCATCGAAACCGCGGGTCTGGTGAAGACGTTCGGCGAGACACGGGCCGTCGACGGCGTGGACCTCGCGGTCCCGGCCGGAACGGTCTACGGCGTCCTCGGTCCGAACGGCGCCGGCAAGACCACCACGGTCAAGATGCTCGCCACCCTCCTGCGACCCGACGGCGGCGAGGCCCACGTCTTCGGCCACGACGTCGTCCGCGAGGCCGACGAGGTGCGCGGCCGGGTGAGCCTCACCGGCCAGTACGCCTCCGTGGACGAGGACCTCACCGGCACCGAGAACCTGGTCCTGCTGGGCCGGCTCCTCGGACACGGCAAGAAGGCCGCGCGGGAGCGTTCCGGGCAGCTCCTGGAGGCCTTCGGGCTGACGGAGGCGGCCGGAAAGCAGGTCAAGAACTACTCCGGCGGCATGCGGCGCCGTATCGACATCGCCGCGTCCATCCTCAACACCCCCGACCTGCTCTTCCTCGACGAGCCGACGACCGGTCTCGACCCGCGCAGCCGCAACCAGGTGTGGGACATCGTGCGCGCGGTCGTCGCCCAGGGCACCACCGTGCTGCTGACCACGCAGTATCTGGACGAGGCCGACCAGCTGGCGTCCCGTATCGCCGTCATCGACCAGGGCAAGGTCATCGCCGAGGGGACCAAGGGCGAGCTGAAGGCGTCCGTCGGCGCCGGTTCCGTACATCTGCGGCTACGCGATCCCGCCCAGCGGCCCCTAGCGGCGGAGCTGCTGGTCCGTGCCCTCGACGCCCGGGTGCAGCCGGAGCCCGACCCGGTGGCCCTGACCGCCCGCCTGAGTGGGGCGGCGAGCGACGACACCGCGGCCGAGCAGGCCGCCCGCGCGCTGAACGAACTCGCCCGGGCCGGCGTCACCGTCGACAACTTCTCGCTGGGCCAGCCCAGTCTGGACGAGGTGTTCCTCGCCCTCACCGGACACGACACCCACACAAAGCGCGACAGCCACGAATCCCCGGACGCCGACGACAAGAAGGACGAGGTGACGGCATGAGCACCGCGACGACCACCGAGAGCCAGGACCTCGCCCCGGTCAGCACCGAGTCGCTCGCGGCTCTGCTCGTCGCCGGGGAGCGGCCGCCGCGGCCCAGCGCCTGGTCGGCCTCCATGACCTTCGGATGGCGTGCGGTCCTGAAGATCAAGCATGTCCCGGAGCAGCTCTTCGACGTGACCGCGTTCCCGATCATGATGGTGCTGATGTACACATACCTGTTCGGGGGCGCGCTGGCCGGGTCGCCGAAGGAGTACATCCAGTTCCTGCTGCCGGGCATCCTCGTGATGTCGGTCGTGATGATCACGATGTACACCGGTGTCTCGGTGAACACCGACATCGAGAAGGGCGTCTTCGATCGCTTCCGCTCACTGCCCATCTGGCGGCCGTCGACCATGGTCGGCTATCTGCTGGGTGACGCCCTGCGCTACACGATCGCGTCCGTCGTGATGCTCACCGTCGGCATCGTCCTGGGCTACCGCCCGGACGGCGGAGTCGGTGGCGTGCTCGCCGGGATCGCGCTGCTGGTCGTCTTCTCGTTCGCGTTCTCGTGGATCTGGACGATGTTCGGGCTGATGCTGCGCAGCGAGAAGTCGGTGATGGGCGTCAGCATGATGGTGATCTTCCCGCTCACCTTCCTGTCCAACGTCTTCGTCGACCCGAAGACCATGCCGGGCTGGCTGCAGGCCTTCGTCAACAACAGCCCGATCACCCATCTGTCCTCGGCCGTCCGCGCGTTGATGGCGGGCGACTGGCCGACCGACGAGATCGCCTGGTCGCTGGGCTGGGCGGGCATGTTCGTGCTGGTCTTCGGGCCGATCACGATGCGGCTGTACAACCGCAAGTAGCCGCGCCGGGCGTCAGATGGGCTGCATTCCCGGGGGCAGACGCCGGTCATCGGGTGCGACCTGACTGCTCGGCGTCGCCCGCACGATGGTGATCAGCCGGTCCGTCAACTCCAGCGTCCCGACGTCCGGATCGTCGTATCCGAGCACCCGGTGCCCCCGTACGACGCTGACCACCAGGTCCTCCGTCTGCCGCGGGCTCTTGCCCACCTCGGCCTTTATGACCGGCCGTTCGACGATGTCGAGTCCACTGCCCTGCTGGATCAGGTCCTCCAGGACCATGCCGGCGGCGGGGCTGAGCACGGACAGACCGAGCAGCCGTCCGGCCGCGCTGGCGCTGGTGATGACCGCGTCGGCGCCGGACTGTTTCAGCAGCGGTGCGTTCTCCTCCTCGCGCACGGCGGCCACGATCTTCGCGCCGCGGTTGAGTTGCCGGGCCGTCAGCGTCACGAGGACGGCGGTGTCGTCGCGCTGGGTCGCGATGATGACCTTCCGCGCCTTGTGCACCTCGGCCCGCTTCAGCACCTCGCTCCGGGTCGCATCGCCCACGACACCGGCGTACCCGTCGGCGACCGCCGCGTCGATCACCTTGGAACTCGGGTCCACCACGACGACCTGGTCCTTGCTCAGGCCCGTCGCGATGACGGTCTGGATCGCCGAACGTCCCTTCGTTCCGAAGCCGACGACGACGGTGTGGTCGCGCAAGGAAGACCTCCAGCGGGTCAGACGCCATTCCTCCCGGGTCCTTTCGGTGAGGACCTCGAGCGTGGTGCCGACCAGGATGATCAGGAACAGCACACGCATGGGCGTGACGACGAAGATGTTGGTGAGCCGGGCGGCGTCACTGACCGGCGTGATGTCGCCGTATCCGGTGGTGGAGAGGGTGACGGTCGCGTAGTAGCAGGCGTCGAGGAAGTCGACGGCGCCGTCGGAGTTGTCGTTGTAGCCCTCGTGGTCGGCGTAGACGATGACGGCGGTCAGCATGAGCAGCATCAGGGCCAGCAACACCCGCTTGGCGACCTGACGGAACGGATGTTCCACGATTTTCTTCGGGAGCTTCACCCGATAGGTCGCGACCCGCTCGTCCGCCTGACGGGCGATCGCGTCCTGGCCCGGAAGTTTCACGTGAAACACACCTCGATGCCGGCGGTCGCCCAGGGCAGATCGAGCAGTTCGGTCTCCTGGCCCGCACGCGCGCCGCCCGGCGGTACGACAGCGACGGCGTCGGCCGCCGCCATGCCCCGGAGCATGGCCGGACCGTGGTAGTGCAACGGCACGGCATGGTCGCCGCGCAGCACGACGGGGATGAGCCGGGTGTCGTACGGATGCCCGTGCGCCGCTTCCTTGAGAGGCAGCGTGTAGGACTCGGGCGCCGGGCGGGCGGCGAGTGTGCGCAGCAGGGGTTCGGCGAGGGTGAGCAGGCCGGAGACGGCGGCGAGAGGGTTGCCGGGCAGGCCGACGAGGTGCTGGTTCTCCTTGGTGCGGGCCAGCAGCATGGGGTGCCCGGGCCGCACCTTGACGCCGTCCACCAGAAGTTCGGCGCCGATGCGCTGCAGGGTGGGGTGGACGTGGTCGACGGGGCCGGCCGCGGTACCGCCGGTGGTGACGATGAGGTCGGCGTCGGAGCGGGTGAGGGCTTTGTGCAGGGCCTTGGCGTCATCGCCGAGCCTGCGTACGGCGGTGACGTCGGCGCCGAGGGCGCGCAGCCAGGGCGGCAGCATCGGGCCGAGGGCGTCCCGGATCAGGCCGTCACGCGGAAGCCCTTCGGTCAGCAACTCGTCGCCGAGGACGAGGACTTCGACACGGGGACGGGGTACGGCGGTGACGGTGTCGTATCCGGCGGCCGCGGCCAGGCCGAGCACGGCCGGGGTCACGAGGGTGCCGACGGCGAGCAGTTGGTCACCGCTGCGGCACTCCTGGCCGCGGGGGCGGATGTCCTGGCCGGGCTCGATCTCCCTTGTGCCGTGCAGGCGGTCCTTGCTGTCCGTGCGGCCGTGCTCGCTGCGCAGGACGGCTGTGGTGTCCGGGGGGATACGGGCGCCGGTCGCGATACGGACGGCCTCGCCGTCGGTGAGCGGCTCGGGCTCGCCGTGCCCGGCCAGGACGCCCTCTTCCCGTACGTCCCAGGGGCCGGGGCCCGCGACCGCCCAGCCGTCCATCGCCGAGGTGTCGAAGGAGGGCAGGTCGGTGAGGGCGGTGAGGGGGGCGGCCAGGGTGAGGCCGAGCGCGGCGTCGAGAGGGACGGAGACAGGAGCGCGGTGGGCGGCCCGGACGGCGGTACGTGCGGCGCGGGCGGCGATCTCGCGGGCTTCGGGCCAGGGTGTGGCCTTGTGGTGGCGGTCCTGGTTGTGGGGGCCCGGCGCGTGCGGGGCGGGAGTGGACACGGGATCACCGGGGGTGTGGTGGCCGGTGTGTTCGTTCACGAGGGCGAGCACCTCCTCGACGTCGAGGTCCTCGGCGTCCTCGTCCGCCTGGATGCCGCGGGGGGTCATCCGGCGTCCGGGCGGGTGGTGTCGGGCGTGGCGTCGGGGGCCGCGTCGGGTTCGGCGGCGGCCGCCTCGTCCGCCCAGCGGACGGCGAGGGCGGCGGCCTTGCGGGAGGCCTCGGCGACGGCTTCGGGGCCGCCCTCACCGCCCTTGGCCTGTGCCGCCGCGTACCCGACGAGGAAGGTGGTCAGCGGGGCCGCGGGCCGTGCCACGCCATGGGCGGCGTCGCGGGCCAGGTCCAGCAGCACCTTGGTGTCGACGTCGAGGTCGATGCCCAGTTCGTCCTTGACTGCGGAAATCCATTCATCCAACACGTGCCCATGCTCCCTGATACGTGCCCTGGCGGTGGCGATGTCGTCCCAGGTGTCGCAGTCGAAGGACGCGACGGGGTCGGGGACGCGGGTGAGATCGAGGGCGCCGGTCAGCCGACGCAGGGGGAGGCCGGTGAGGCCGCCGCCCCCGGGGCTGGTGGGGCCACCATCCTCGGGGCGGGCGCGACCACCGCCCTCGGGGCGGGTACGGGCACCGTTCTCGGGGCGGGTACGGCCACCGCCCTCAGGTCGGGTCCGACCACCATCCTCGGGACCAGTGCGGCCACCGCCCTCAGGCCGGGTCCGACCACCATCCTCGGGACCAGTGCGGCCACCGCCCTCAGGTCGGGTCCGACCACCATCCTCGGGACCAGTGCGGCCATCGTGCCCTTGGGCGAGCGCGGCCAGTTCGCGGCGCAGCGCGGACGCGCGGTACGCGGCGACGAGCGGCTGGTCGCGGCCGCCCGCGTCGGTGAGCAGGGCGCCGTCGGCGCCGCTGGTGCGCAGGGCGGCCAGCAGCCGCCGGACGGTGCCCTCGTCAAGGAACGGCAGGTCGGCCGAGAGGACGACGACCCGCTCCGCCGTGGTGTGCCGCAGCCCGGCCTCGAGTGCGGCGAGCGGGCCGCCGCCGGGCGGGTCCTCGCGCGCCCAGGTCACGGGCCGTGCGGTGGGCCGGGGGTCGGCGACGACGACGGTCGTGCGCGCGTCGGCGCAGGCGGCGAGCACCCGGTCGAGCAGGGCCCGCCCGCCGACGCGCACCGCGGGCTTGTCCGCGCCGCCGAGCCGCCGGGCAGCACCGCCGGCGAGCACGACGGCGTCGTACGCGACGTCGTTCCCGGCATCGGCGGCGCCCTGCGCGCCCGTCGAGTCGTACGCGGTCACCCCCCGAGTATGCGTGCCCTCGCGATCACAGGGAACGCAGGGGAAGCAGCCGACCTCGGGGGCGGCGTGGATCGGTCGGCCGCCGAGCCTCCGTCACAGGGTGCGCAGCAGCACCGCCGGGTGTTCCACGCAGTCCGCCACGTACCGCAGGAAGCCTCCTGCCGTGCCGCCGTCGCAGACGCGGTGGTCGAAGGTGAGCGAGAGCTCCACGACCTGCCGCACCGCCAGCTCGCCCTCGTGCACCCAGGGCTTGGGGATGATGCGGCCGACGCCGAGCATCGCGGCCTCGGGGTGGTTGATGATCGGTGTGGAGCCGTCGACGCCGAACACGCCGTAGTTGTTCAACGTGAAGGTGCCGCCGGTGAGTTCCGCGGGCGTGAGGGTGCCCGCGCGGGCCGCCTCGGTCAGCCGGGCGATCTCCGTGGTCAGCGACTCCGCGTCGCGCGCGTGCGCGTCCCGCACGACCGGGACGACGAGCCCTCGTCCGGTCTGTGCGGCGAACCCGAGGTGCACCTGGTCGAGCTGGACTATCTCCCGGGCCTCCATGTCCACCGTGGAGTTGAGCTCGGGGAACCGGGCCAGGGCGGCGGTGCAGATACGGGCCAGCAGGGCGAGGAGGGAGATCTTCGGCCCACCGGCGGCGTTCATCGCGGCGCGCGCCCGCATGAGCTCGGTCGCGTCGGCATCCACCCAGCACGTCGCGTCCGGGATCTCCCGCCGGCTGCGCGAGAGCTTGTCGGCGACGGCGCCGCGGACGCCCTTGAGGGGGACGCGGATCCCGGCGGGCGGAGCGGAGGAGCGGACGGGGACCTGCATGGCCGGGGCGGAGGCGGCGGGGGCCGTCGGCGTCACGTGCGTGTGCGGTTCGGCCGACGGCTGGACGGTCCGGCCGTGCGCCTCGGCTGCCCGCAGCGCGTACTCCACGTCGGCCCGCAGAATCAGCCCGTCCGGTCCGGAGCCGTGCAGTTCCCTCAGGTCCAGGCCGTGCTCGCGGGCGAGGCGGCGGACGAGGGGGGAGATCACGGGGACGGGACCTTCATGGCGACTGTCGTCGGCCTGCGCCGCCTCGTGACCGGCACCGACGGGGCCGTGTCCCGCCGCTGTGCCGACGGGTCGCGCCACGGTCGGGGCGGTGGCGCGCTCGGCGGTGGGCGTGCCCTCGCGTGCCGCGGCGCCGTTGGCCGCACCACCCGCAGCCGGTCCCGCCGATGCCGCCGGAGTGGCCGGCCGTACTCGCCTGCGCCGCGCCGGGGGCGCACCGGTGCCGTAGCCGACGAGGACATTGCCCGAGCCCTCGTCGGTGCCCTCCCCCGGGCCCTCGGCCATACCGCCGGAGGCAGACGCCCCCACCGCCACCGTCAGCAGCGGCGCCCCCACGGGCAGCTCCGTGCCCTCCTCGCCGAAGCGGGCCGTGACCACGCCGGCGTAGGGGCAGGGGATGTCGACCATCGCCTTGGCCGTCTCGACCTCGACGACCGGCTGGTCGACGGTGACGACGTCACCTACCTCCACCAGCCAGCGCACGATCTCCGCCTCGGTGAGCCCCTCCCCGAGGTCGGGGAGCTTGAACTCCAGCACCTGTGCCATCAGCTCTCGGCCTCCCACTGCAGACGCCCCACGGCGTCCAGGATCCGGTCCACGCCGGGCAGGTGGTGACGCTCCAGCATCGGCGGCGGGTAGGGAGTGTCGAACCCGGCCACACGCAGCACCGGCGCCTCCAGATGGTGGAAGCAGCGCTCCGTGACCCGGGCCGCGATCTCTCCTCCCGGGCCGCCGAACCCGCCCGACTCGTGCACGACGACCGCCCGCCCGGTCCGCCGTACCGAGGCGCTGACCGTCTCGTCGTCGAACGGCACCAGCGAGCGCAGGTCGACGACTTCCAGGTCCCAGCCCTCCTCGCGCGCCGCCTCGGCGGCTTCGAGGCAGACGGGCACGGACGGTCCGTACGTGATGAGCGTGGCGCTCCGGCCCGAGCGCCGCACCACCGCGCGGCCAATCGGTTCAACGGTCTGCGGGTCCTCCGGGTTCCAGGAGTCCTTCGACCAGTACAGCCGCTTGGGCTCCAGGAAGACGACCGGGTCGTCGGAGGCGATGGCGGCGCGCAGCAGGCCGTAGGCGTCGGCGACGGTTGCCGGGGTGACTACATGGAGCCCCGGAGTCGCCATGTAGTAGGCCTCGGAGGAGTCGCTGTGGTGCTCTACGCCGCCGATGCCGCCGCCGTAGGGCACGCGGATGGTGATCGGTAGCGGCATCTTGCCGCGTGTGCGGTTGCGCATGCGCGCGACGTGCGAGATGAGCTGCTCGAACGCCGGGTAGGCGAACGCGTCGAACTGCATCTCCACGACCGGGCGCAGGCCGTACATGGCCATGCCCACCGCCGTGCCGAGAATCCCCGCCTCGGCCAGCGGCGTGTCCGTGCAGCGGTCCTCGCCGAACTCCTTGGCGAGGCCGTCGGTGACACGGAAGACGCCGCCGAGGGTGCCGACGTCCTCGCCCATGACGTGCACGGTGGGATCCTCGGCCATGGCGTCGCGCATCGCGCGCGTGAGGGCCTGCGCCATGGTGGCCGGCTTGACGGCGACGGTGGTCATCGGTGCGACCCTTCCGACTCGGCTGCGAGCTCGGCCTGCAGCTGGGCCTGCTGTTCACGCAGCTGCGGGGTGGGCTCGGCGTACACGTGGGCGAACAGGTCCCTCGGGTCGAGCACCGGGTCCTGGTTCATGCGCTCGCGCAGGTCGCCTGCCATGGCCTCGGCGGCGTCCCGGGCCGCCTGCTTTCCGTTCTCGTCGAGCAGGCCGCGCTCGGTCAGCTCGTGCTCCAGGAGCGCGATCGGGTCGTGTCCGCGCCAGGTCTCGACCTCGGAGTCACCGCGGTAGCGGGTCGCGTCGTCGGCGTTGGTGTGGGCGTCGATGCGGTAGGTGATCGCCTCGATCAGCGTCGGGCCGCCGCCCGCGCGCGCGTGCCGCACGGCGTCGCCGATCACCTCGTGCACGGCGGCCGCGTCGTTGCCGTCGACCAGGCGGCCGGGCATGCCGTAGCCGACGGCCTTGTGGGCCAGCGACGGGGCAGCGGTCTGCTTGGCGAGCGGGACGGAGATCGCGAAGCCGTTGTTCTGGACCAGGAAGACGACCGGCGCCTGCCACACCGCGGCGAAGTTCAGCGCCTCGTGGAAGTCGCCCTCGCTGGTGCCGCCGTCGCCGACCATGGCCAGCGCGACCACGTCGTCGCCCTTGAGGCGGGCGGCGTGCGCGAGGCCGACGGCATGCGGGAGCTGGGTGGCGAGCGGCGTGCACAGGGGGGCCACGCGGTGCTCGTACGGGTCGTAGCCGGTGTGCCAGTCGCCGCGCAGCAGGGTCAGCGCCTCGACGGGGTCCACGCCACGGGCGACCGCGGCGAGCGTGTCGCGGTAGCTAGGAAAGAGCCAGTCACGCTCCTGAAGCGCCAGCGCGGCGGCGACCTCGCAGGCTTCCTGGCCGGTGCTGGACGGGTACACGGCGAGGCGGCCCTGCTTCGTGAGCGCGGTCGCCTGCGCGTTGTACCGACGGCCCCGCACCAGCTCGGCGTACAGCCGGCGCAGCAGGCCCGGGTCGGCCTTCGCGGCCGCCTCCGTACCGAGGACGCGGTAGGGCTCGGCGTCGGGCAGCAGCGGCGCGGGGTCCATACGGGGCTGCCAGGCGGGCGGCGGCGATGGCCGATACGCGCCTCGCTGCTCCATGACCGTCATGACGGCACCTCCTCGTGGGAGCGGCTACGGGAGGCGCAGCTTCGGTGACGCGCCTCACCTACCGATTGTTCGGTCGTCGGCACATTTTGGCTACAGGCACCCTCAGGCTGTGGACAAACGGTTCTCCACAGCCTCCAATGAACGCAGTACGTCCACGGCGGGAAGGTGGGGGGACATGACGCCTGAACAAATGGCCGAGAGCCCGGACGGCAACGCCCCCCTGGCGGCGCCGCGTCCGCTCGACGCCATTGATCAGGACATCCTGCAGATGCTCCAGGCGGACGGCCGCGCGTCGATACGGTCGGTCGCCGAGCGGGTCCATGTCTCGCGCGCCAACGCCTACGCCCGCATCAACCGCCTCATCGAGGACGGCGTCATCCGCGGCTTCGGCGCCCGCGTCAACCACGAACGCGCGGGTCACGGCACCTCCGCGTACATCACCCTGAAGATCGTCCAGAACTCCTGGCGGACGGTGCGCGAGCAGTTGCGGCAGCTGCCCGGTGCCTCCCACATCGCCCTGGTGGGCGGTGACTTCGACGTCCTGCTCCTGGTGCACACGCCCGACAACAGGGCGCTGCGCGAGCTGGTCCTCACCCGGCTGCAGGCGATCCCGGAGGTGCTCAGCACGCGGACGCTGCTGGTGTTCGAGGAGGAGGACCTGGAGCCGCAGGGGTGAGCGTCCGGCCCGGCCGTCAGGCCGAGCCCCACAGGACGGCCATCCACACCAGGAACAGCAACGGAAGGATCGCGCAGAAGAGCCCGGCGACGGCCGCCGTCACGCGCAGCATCCGCGCGGACCGGCGGTGCGGCAGCGCCCAGGCGATCGCGAGCAGGCCCACCGCCCAGTAGACCGCGGCCCCGAGGGCCGTGCCGAGGGCGTCCTCGGCCCCCAGCAGGACGAACTCCCACACGAGGAGCGGCAGCCCGGGCACCGTGGCGATGAGAGGTGCCTTCCACCACGTCGGGTCGGCGTCGGAGGGCCGTACGTCGTTCTGGGTCATGCGGCACAGCTCACCAGCCGGGAGCGCCCCGGGACATCCGCCGGCGTACTCACCCGTCCCCACGCGCGCGTACTAAGGCCGCCTGTCGCGCAGGCGGCGGTCAGCCCGCCTGTCGCAGTCCCCCGAAGACCAGCCGCACCACGGTGTCCGCGACCTCGCGCTCGTTCATGCCCCGGCCGTCCGGGCGGTACCACTCCACGATCGAGTTGATCATGCCGAAGACGAGCCGGGTCGCCAGCCGCACCTCCACGTCGGCGCGCACCTCACCGTCGGCGGCGGCCGCCTTCAGCAGGTCGGCGACCCGGTGGTCGAAGTCGCGGCGACGCTCCAGCGCCCAGCGCTCGGTCTCGGTGTTGCCGCGCACCCGCAGCAGCAGCGTCACATAGGGCAGCTCGGCTATGAGCACCTCGACCATGCGCCGTACGACGTACTCCAGACGGTCGGCGGCGTGCCCCACGCGCGCGTGCTCCTCGCCGAGGATCCCGAAGAGCCCGTCGAGCGCCCGGCTGACGGCGCGGCGCAGCAGCTCCTCCTTGCCTGTGACGTGGTGGTAGATCGACGACTTGGAGATGCCGGCCGCCTTGGAGAGGTGCTCCATGGAGGTGCCGTCGTAGCCGCGCTCGTTGAAGACCCGCACGGCGACGGAGAGCAGCGTCTCGGGCGTGTACGTGTCGCGCTTGGCGGTGGTCATTCGGTGCTGCCCTCCCGGGTCATGAGGTGCTGCCCTCGCGCTTGTCGGAGGCATAGGCGTGGCGGTACAGCGCGAGGGACGGCGCGTACCGCCCGGAGGGGTCGCGCAGGTGCAGGTCGTCGAGGAGGGCGTAGGCCCAGTTGCGGCCGAGCCTGCGGCTCCATTCGAAGGGGCCGAGCGGGTAGTTGACGCCGAGGCGCATCGCCGTGTCGATGTCCTCCTCGGTGGCCACGCCCTTGGCGACGGCGTCGTGCGCCAGGTCCACGATCCGGGCGACCGTGCGGGCGACGATCATGCCGGGGACGTCGCCGATGACGCTGACGTCCTTGCCGAGCGCCTGGAAGAGGCCGGTGGCCTCGGCGAGCGTCTGCGGCGAGGTGTCCTGGGAGGCGGAAAGGGCGATCCGGGTGGCCCGGCGGTAGTCGAGGGCGAGGTCGAAGTAGACGACGTCCCGGAACTCCACCGAGGTCTGGCCGTCGGCGAGCGCGAGCTGGCCGCCGCCGGGCAGCACCAGGCGGGTGCCGTGGTCCTCGTCCTCCTCGCGCACGGCGATGCCCGCCTCGCGGATCAGCGCGAGCAGCTCGGAGGCCGGGCCCAGATCGCCCTCCGCGACAACGTAGGCGGGCGGCTGCTGCTTCTCGGCGGTGTGCGGCTCGGGACGTTCGGCACCCTCGGCGTAGTCGTACCAGCCGTGCCCGCTCTTGCGGCCGAGCCGGCCGGACTCGACCAGGCGCCGCTGGGCGAGCGAGGGCGCGAAGCGCACGTCCTGGAAGAAGGACTGCCACACGGAGTGCGTCACGGACTCGTTGACGTCCTGCCCGATGAGGTCGGTGAGCTCGAAGGCGCCCATCCGGAAGCCGCCGCACTCGCGCAGGACGGCGTCGATGGTGGCCGGGTCGGCTCCTTGTGCCTCGTGGACCGCGAAGGCCTCGGCGTAGAAGGGTCGGGCGATGCGGTTGACGATGAACCCGGGGGTGTCGGCGCAGGCGACCGGCGTCTTGCCCCAGGCGCGTGCCGTCTCGTACGCGCGCGTGGCCGAGGTGACGTCGGTGGCGAACCCGGAGACGACCTCGACGAGCGGCAGCAGCGGCGCGGGGTTGAAGAAGTGCAGGCCGACGAAGCGGCCGGGATTGGCGAGGGCGCCGCCGATGGCCGTGACGGACAGGGACGAGGTGTTGGTGGCGAGCAGGCAGTCCTCGCCGACGATGCCCTCCAGCTCGCGGAAGAGTTCCTGCTTGACGTCGAGGCGCTCCAGGACGGCCTCGACGACGAGCGCGCAGTCCGCGAGGTCGGTGAGGTTCTCGGCGGGCCGCAGCCGGGCGCGGGCCGCGTCGCGGTCGGCGCCGGTGAGGCGGTCCTTCTCGACGAGCCGGTCGAGGCGCGCGCCGATCGCGTCGGCCGCGTCCTGGGCACGCCCGGGAACGGCGTCGTACAGCCGTACGGGATGGCCCGCGACCAACGCGACCTGGGCGATGCCCTGGCCCATGGTGCCGGTGCCGACGACGGCCACGGGGCTGCTGAGGTCGAGTGCTGTCATGTGCGCGATCCTCCCGCACGGGGTTTTCCACAGATGCGGCGGACCCCCTTGTCCCGACCGATCGTTCGGTTACTCTAACTCTGACCGCCCATTCCTGCCCATGTTTCTGCCCAGGTCATGAGCTCAACGGAGAGCTCAGGAAACGAGGAGTTGGTCCCGCATGGCCACCGCCGAACTGACCACCCACGAGCTCATCGCCAAGCACCGGCCCACTCTCGACCAGGCGCTGGAAGCGATCCGCACGCGCGCGTACTGGTCCCCGCACCCGGAGCACCCCAAGGCCTACGGCGAGAACGGCAGCCTGGACGCGGCGGCGGGCAAGGCCGCGTTCGACGCCCTGCTCGGAGGCCGCCTCGACCTCGGCCAGCCCGGCACGGACGGCTGGGTGGGCGGCGAGGTCTCCCCGTACGGCATCGAGCTGGGCGTCGAGTACCCGCACGCGGACATCGACGAGCTGCTGCCGGCCATGCGCTCCGGCATGCGCGCGTGGCGGGACGCGGGCGCGGAGATGCGCGCCGTGGTCTGTCTGGAGATCCTCAAGCGGATCAGCGACCGGACGCACGAGTTCGCGCACGCGGTCATGCACACCTCCGGCCAGGCCTTCATGATGGCGTTCCAGGCGGGCGGCCCGCACGCACAGGACCGCGGTCTGGAGGCGGTGGCGTACGCGTACGTCGAGCAGGTCCGCACCCCCGACGCGGCGGAGTGGACCAAGCCGCAGGGCAAGCGCGACCCGCTGGCGCTGAACAAGCAGTTCACGCCGGTCCCTCGCGGCATCGCCATGGTCATCGGCTGCAACACCTTCCCGACGTGGAACGGCTACCCGGGCCTGTTCGCCTCCCTCGCCACCGGCAACGCGGTCCTGGTGAAGCCGCACCCGCGCGCGGTGCTGCCGCTCGCGCTCACCGTGCAGGTCGCGCGCCAGGTACTCGCCGAGGCGGGCTTCGACCCCAACCTGGTCGCGCTGGCCGCCGAGCGGGCCGGCGAGGGCATCGCGAAGACGCTGGCCACCCGCCCGGAGATCCGGATCATCGACTACACCGGCTCGACGGTGTTCGGCGACTGGCTGGAGGCCAACGCCCGCCAGGCGCAGGTCTACACGGAGAAGGCCGGCGTCAACACGGTGATCGTCCACTCCACGGACGACTACAAGGGGATGCTGTCCAACCTGGCCTTCTCGCTGTCCCTGTACAGCGGCCAGATGTGCACCACCCCGCAGAACCTGCTCATTCCCCGCGACGGCATCCGCACCGAGGAGGGGCCCAGGACGTTCGACGAGGTCGTCGCCGACCTCGCCCGCTCGGTCGACGGCCTCCTCGGCGACGACGCCCGCGCGAACGCGCTGCTCGGCGCGATCGTCAACCCGGATGTGAAGGCCCGTCTCGATGCGGCGGCGGGGCTGGGCGAAGTCGCCCTCGCCTCCCGCGAGGTCGCCAACCCCGAGTTCCCGGCCGCGGTCGTGCGTACGCCCGTGATCGTGAAGCTGGACGGGGCCAAGCCGGATGACGAGGCCGCGTACATGAGTGAGTGCTTCGGGCCGGTCTCGTTCGCCGTCGCCGTCGACTCGGCGGCGGACGCGGTGGAGTTGCTGCGGCGGACGATCCGCGAGAAGGGCGCGATGACGGTCGGCGCGTACACCAACGACGAGGAGGTCGAGGGCGCGATTCAGGAGGTCTGCCTGGAGGAGGCGGCGCAGCTGTCGTTCAACCTCACCGGTGGGGTGTATGTGAACCAGACGGCCGCGTTCTCCGACTTCCACGGGTCGGGGGGCAACCCGGCGGCCAACTCGGCGCTCACCGACGGGGCGTTCGTGGCGAACCGGTTCCGGGTTGTCGAGGTGCGTCGGGAGGCCTGAGAGCCGCCCAAGAGCTCGGGGGGCGTGGTGAATGCGCGGCTGCGGGCCGTCTGTGGTTTCTCGCGCCCACGCGGCGGAGCCGCATATCGATACAGCCCCGCGCCCCTAAAGGGGCGCTCCAGCACCCGTGCTCCAGTGGAACAGCGTCATCGCCACGCTCGTCGCCAGGTTGTAGCTGGAGACCTGCGGACGCATCGGCAACGACACCAAATGGTCGGTACGCGCGCGTAGTTCGGCCGACAGACCGCTGCGCTCCGAACCGAACGCGAGGACGGCGTCGTCCGGGAGCTTGATGCCCCGGATGTCGTCGCCCTCCGGGTCCAGCGCGAAGACCGGCCCCGGTGGCAGCTCGTCCACGCCCAGCCGCTCCACGGCCGTCGCGAAGTGCAGGCCCGCCCCGCCGCGTACGACCGTGGGGTGCCAGGGGTCGAGCGTGCCGGTGGTGACCACGCCCGTCGCGCCGAAACCGGCGGCCAGGCGGATCACCGCGCCCGCGTTGCCGAGGTTGCGGGGGTTGTCGAGGACCACGACCGGGGCGGTGCGCGGGGTGTGCGCCAGCTTCTCGAGGTTGGCCGCGCGGGACGGACGTACCGCCAAGGCGGCCACCGCGGTCGGGTGCGGGCGCGAAACGAGCGATGTGTACGTCGACTCCGGGACCTGTGCCAGGAGCGCGTCCAGGGCGTCCCGTACGTCCGGAGCCAGCTCCTCGGCGAGAGCCAGTGCGGCTTCCCGGTCGACGGCGACCGCCACCGGGACCTCGGCGCCGAAGCGCACCGCGTGCTTGAGGGCGTGGAAGCCGTCGAGCAGCACGGAGGTCTCGGCGAGCCGGTTCCAGGAGGTCACGGTCATGCCGTGAAGCCTACGTGCGCGTGCTCGGGGTTCTCCGGGGTGTGCGGCGCGGGGGCCACCGTACGGTCGTCGCCGCGCCGAAGCAGACGCGAGAGCCGTCCACGCGCGCCTCCCGCCCAGCCGCCCAGGCGGCGCAGGAACGGCGTCGGCAGGAAGACCGCGTCCGCCGCGATCATCGCCAGCGAGAAGAACGGCAGGCCGAGGACGACCGCGATCACGGCGTGTTCGGTGATCATGGCGGCGAGCAGGACGTTCTTGACCCGCCGGTTGAACAGCGTGAACGGGAAGGCGACCTGCACGATGACCGTGCCGTAGGTGATGAGCATCACCATCGTGCCGCTGGAGGACAGCAGGTCCGCGAGGGCGGGCCAGGGTGAGAAGTAGTCGAGGTGCAGCGGGTAGTAGACGGCGGTGCCGTCCTGCCAGCGGGAGCCCTGGATCTTGTACCAGCCGGCGGTCGCGTAGATCAGACAGGCCTCGGCCATGATCACCAGCAGGGCGCCGTTGTGGACGATGTTGCCGATGACGTCGAGCAGGATGCGGGGCTGGGCGGTCCGTGCGCGGCGGCCCACGATCCACCAGACGGCCAGTCCGAGCCAGACGCCCCACAGGATCAGCGGCACGGTCAGGTCGCCGTCGAGGCGGCCCGCCGCGGTCACGACGACCAGCGCGAACCCGAGCACCCCCCACAGGGCCGGCCCGACCCGGTCCGGACCGACCCGCTCTCCACGCGCGCGTGCCCCGCTCGCGAGCCGTGCCCGCCGCTCGTCCAGCGACCAGACCTGGCCGCAGCGCGTGAACACCAGGTAGACGCACATCAGGTGCAGGACGTTGTCGCCGCCGTCGCCCATGAAGATGGAGCGGTTCTGCAGCGAGAGCACGCCGATCATGAACAGCACGGACATCGTGCGGGTGCGCCAGCCGAGCAGCAGCAGAACGCTGGTCAGGACGGCGAGGGCGTAGACAGTCTCGAACCAGAAGTGGCTGCTCGACCAGATCAGGGCGGTGAAGGAGCCGTTCGTCCCGATCAGCTGCTGGGCCAGGTCGAAGTCCCAGGGGCCGTCGGGGCCGTACATCTCCCGGCGGTGGGGGAACTCACGCAGCAGGAACAGCAGCCAGGTCGCGGTGAAGCCGATCCGGACAACGGCCGTCTGGTACGGACCGAGGGCGGACTCGGTGACACGGGCGATGCCGGAGGAGATCGCGAGGGAGAAGCGGTTCACCGGGCGCCTCCCGCGCTCGCGCCCTTGGCGCCAGCCCCACCGGCGGCATCGGTGCGGTCCGCACCGTCGTCCCCGTCCTGCGGAACCCACCACCACGGCAGCACCCGGTACGTCGGCCGGTCCGAGACCTGCTCGTCGCTCCACTTCGGCGGGCGCACATTGGTGGTGCGGGAGCGGACCTGGACGCGTTCGACGACGCCGCCCTCACCGGCCGCGCCGACGCGGTCGAGGCGCAGCTGAACTATGTGCCGCAGATACGTCTCGGACAGGGCGCCGCGCAGGCCCATGGGGCGGTTCTGGGCGTCGTGCGTGGCGACGAAGAAGTCCCAGGCCCGGCGCAGCTCGTTCTGCTGGGTGTGGCTGGGCAGCAGATTGCCGTCGATGGCCCGGCCGTCCTGGGCGGACAGGTCGTACCAGCGGGTGATGCGGGTGTCGCCGCCGGTGCTGATCTCGGCGCGGACCTGCACCGCGATGTTCTGCTGCAGCGGGTTGGGAGCGAACAGCTTCCAGTTCTGTTCGAACTCCGGGTATATCCAGTCGTCGATCGCCCTGCCGTGCTGCTTGGTGACCGTGTTCGGCGGGGCGACGTGCAGGAAGACCAGGCCCATGTGCACGCAGACGGCGATCGCCACGACCGCGAGGGCGAGGGCGGCGCCGATCTGGTACCGCAGGGAGAGGGCGGCCACACCCGTGCGGGCTTCCGGGGACGGCGGTGCGGGAAGGGCGGGCAAGGGCGCGACGGCGGGAGCGGCGGGCGGGGGCGCGACGGCGCGAGGGGCGGGCGCGGGCGCGACGGCGCGCGGCGCGTCCTGCGGCTCCTGCTCCTGCCCTTGGGGGGCGGCCGAGCCTGCGTCGTACGCGTCTGCCATGCCGTTCGTTCCCCGATTCCGGTCCGTTCCGTCCTGCCTCAGCGCTCGCACGGGAACGGTACTCAGGCCCACCCGCCGCGCACAGCCCCTGACGGGCCGCGGTCGTCCACACCATACGGGGGTCCCACAAGCCCGTACGGGGGTCATACGGGACCCTACGCGGGTCCTCCACACGGGTCCTCCACGCGCCATTCCCTTCTTCTAGAACCTGTTCTACATTGACGCCCCGTCAGATCGCCGTGGGTGTGGAAGGGCAGGGACCGTGGACTTCACCTTCACCGAGGAGCAGCAGGCGGCGGCCGAGGCGGCGCGCGGGGTGTTCGCCGGGGTCGCGCCGGACGCGGTGCCCTCTCCCGCGCTCACGCCGGGTGCCGTCGCCGACGACTTCGACCGCCCGCTGTGGGCCCGCCTGGCGGACGCGGACCTGCTGAGCCTGCTGCTCGCGGAGGAGTACGGCGGGGCGGGCCTGGACGCCATCGCGCTGTGCCTGGTGCTGCGCGAGTCGGCGAAGGTGCTGGCACGGGTGCCGCTGCTGGAGTACAGCGCGGCGGCAGCGGCCGTCCAGGCATACGGCGGCCCCGAGCTGAAGGCCGAGCTGCTCGCGCGGGCTGGGCGGGGTGAGGTCGTGCTGACGGTCGCCGCGCACGGCCGCACCGGCCACGACCCGGCGGAGCTCGCCGTGACCGCACGGCAGGACGGTTCGGGGTGGGTGCTGGACGGGGTGCAGACCGCGGTGCCCTGGGCGTACGACGCCGATCTCGTCGTCGTGCCGGCCCGTACGGCCGCCGACCGCACCGTCCTCGCGGTGGTGCCGCGCGGTGCGGAGGGGGTCTCGCTCGCCGAGCAGTTCTCGACCAGCGGGGAGCGGCTGGGGGAGCTGCGGCTGGAGTCGGTGCGGCTCGCGGCACGGGACGTCATCGACGCCGAGGGAGCGTGGGAGTGGCTGCGGGAGCTGCTCGCCACCGGGACGTGTGCGCTGGCGCTCGGGCTGGGCGAGCGGGTGCTGGGGATGACCTCGGAGTATGCGAGCAAGCGGGAGCAGTTCGGGCATCCGATCGCCACGTTCCAGGCGGTCGCCGTGCAGTCCGCCGACCGCTACATCGACCTGCGCGCGATGGAGGCCGCGCTATGGCAGGCCGCCTGGCGGATCGCATCAGGGGCGCCGGGGGCGCTGCCCGCCTCCGCAGACGTGGCCGTGGCCAAGATCTGGGCCTCGGAGGGCGTACGGCGGATCGTGCAGACGGCCCAGCATCTGCACGGCGGCTTCGGCGCCGACGTCGACTATCCGCTGCACCGGTACCACGCCTGGGCCAAGCACCTGGAGCTGGCGCTCGGCCCCGCGGCGGCGCACGAGGAGACACTGGGGGATCTGCTGGCGGCGCATCCGCTGGGTTGACCGGCGGAGCCCGGCTGCCCCTACAGGACGAATCCGGGCTGTCCCTCGTCGTTCACCACGGGGCGTCCCGCCGCCGCCCACACCTGCATGCCGCCGTCGACGTTCACCGCGTCGATGCCCTGCTGGACGAGGTACATCGCGACCTGGGCGGAACGCCCGCCGGAGCGGCAGATCACGTGGATCCGGCCGTCCTGCGGGGCGGCCTCGGTCAGCTCGCTGTAACGGGCGACGAACTCGCTGATCGGGATGTGCAGGGCGCCTTCGGCGTGCCCCGCCTGCCATTCGTCGTCCTCGCGGACGTCCAGGAGGAAGTCGTCGTCCTTGAGGTCGGTGACCTCGACGGTGGGTACGGCAGATCCGAAGTTCATGACCCCGACGCTACCGGACGCTGCGCCGGCCGGCGCCGGGCTCCCAAGGGGGAGGGCGGCGCGGCCGTCCGGAGAGTGCGGGCTTCGTCGTGGCCTGTCTCGCCCACGCGGCGGAGCCGCATATCGATGCAGCCCCGCGCCCCACTACGGCGACTCCCGCACCCCTAGCCGAGCAGAGCCGCCAGTTCCGCTTCCCGCTCGGCCACCTGGGCCAGGAGCTGTTCGGCGATCTCGTCCAGGAGGCGATCCGGGTCGTCCGGGGCCATGCGGAGCATCGCGCCGATCGCGCTCTCCTCCAGGTCCTTCGCGACCAGGGTGAGCATCTCCTTGCGCTGGGCGAGCCATTCGAGGCGGGCGTAGAGCTCCTCGGCAGGGGTCGGGCCCTGCTCCTTGGGCACGGGTCCCGCGGCCCACTCCTCGGCCAGCTCCCGCAGCAGCGCCTCGTCCCCTCGGGCATAGGCGGCGTTGACGCGGGTGATGAACTCCTCGCGCCGCCGCCGCTCGCCGTCCTCCTGGGCGAGGTCGGGGTGGGCCTTGCGGGCCAGCTCGCGGTAGAGCTTCCGGGCCTCGTCGCTGGGGCGCACACGCTGGGGCGGCCGCACCGACTGGTCCGTGAGCATCGCCGCGGCCTCCGGGGACAGCCCGTCGCCATCCATCCAGCCGTGGAACAGCTCCTCGACGCCGGGCATCGGCAGCACCCGGGCGCGTGCCTCGTCGGCCTTGCGGATGTCCTCGGGGTCGCCGGTGCGAGCGGCCGTCGCCTCGGCGATGCAGGCGTCCAGCTCGTCAAGGCGGGCGTACATCGGGCCGAGCTTCTGGTGGTGCAGCCGGGAGAAGTTCTCCACCTCGACCCGGAAGGTCTCCACCGCGATCTCGTACTCGATCAACGCCTGCTCAGCAGCCCGCACGGCCCGCTCCAGCCGCTCCTCGGGCCGCGCCGCACCGTCCTCGGCCGTCATCCGCGCCTCACCACCCTGCTCGGCTCCACCGGCGGGCACCTCGGCACCGCCCCGCGTCCCCGCACCTGCGGGCTCGGCCTGGGACTGCTCAGCTTCGGGCGTCGTCACCCGACCAGCGTAGGCCACACCGTGACCGCGTCAGCTGAGCCGAGCCCCGCAGCACCGCCGCCCGGACAGCACCGGCGTTGTCGCGGGCCTGCCGGGCCTGCCGGGCCTGCCGCCCCAGACCCCGCTTCGCCCTGAACGGGCCTCGTCCTCAAACTCCCCCAGAGAGGGCACCCCCAGACGGGCTGAATGACGCCGCCCGGCGCAGGCACCCGGCCACACATCCGCACCAGGTCACACGCCGACCTCCGCCGCGATCCGGCCCGCCCGGACCGCCGCCACCAGCGCGCTGTGGTCGGCCTCGGTGCGGTCGGCGTAGCTGACGGCGAATGTGGCGATCGCCTCGTCCAGTTCCTCGTTCTTGCCGCAGTAGCCGGAGATCAGGCGGGGATCGGCGCTGTGGGAATGGGCGCGGGCCAGGAGGGCGCCGGTCATGCGGGCGTAGTCGTCTATCTGGTCGGCGGCCAGCGCGGCCGGGTCGACGCTGCCCTTGCGGTTGCGGAACTGGCGTACCTGGAAGGGGCGTCCGTCGACCGTCGTCCAGCCCAGCAGGATGTCGCTGACCACCTGCATCCGCTTCTGGCCGAGGACCACGCGCCGCCCCTCGTGCGCCACCTCCGGCACCTCGAAGCCGGCCGTCAGCAGGTGCGGGACGAGGGCCGAGGGGCGGGCCTCCTTCACCTGGAGGACCAGCGACTCGCCCCGGTGGTCCAGGAGCAGCACGACGTACGAGCGGGTGCCCACGCTGCCCGTGCCCACCACGCGGAACGCCACGTCGTGCACCGCGTGACGGGCGAGAAGGGGATGGCGGTCCTCGGAGAGCGTGGTGACGTAGCCCTCCAGCGACGACGCGACCGCCGCCGCCTCCGCGTCCGGCACCCGGCGCAGTACCGGCGGTGCGTCGACGAAGCGGCGGCCGCCGTCCTCGGTCGGCTCCGTCGACTTCGCCGCGAAGCGCCCGCTGGTGTTGGCCCGCGCCTTCTCCGCGACCCGCTCCAGCGTGCCGAGCAGGTCATGGGCGTCGGTGTGGGAGACCAGTTCCTCGTCCGCGATCGCGTTCCAGGCGTCCAGCACCGAGAGCTTGGCCAGCAGCCGCATGGTGCGCCGGTAGGCACCGGCCGTGTCGTGCGCCGCCTTGCGGCAGGCGTCCTCGTCCGCGCCGGCCTCCCGGCCCGCGAGCACCAGCGAGGCGGCGAGCCGCTTGAGGTCCCACTCCCAGGGGCCGTACAGCGTCTCGTCGAAGTCGTTCAGATCGATGACCAGCCCGCCGCGCGCGTCGCCGTACAGGCCGAAGTTCGCCGCGTGCGCGTCGCCGCAGATCTGGGCGCGGATCCGGGTCATCGGGGTGCGGGCGAGGTCGTACGCCATGAGCCCCGCCGAGCCGCGCAGGAACGCGAAGGGCGTCGCCGCCATCCGGCCGACCCTGATCGGCGTCAGCTCGGGGAGCCGGCCAAGGTTGGACTCCTCGACGGCGGCCACGGCGTCGGGGCGGGCGGCGTCGAGATCGAGGACCGCGTGTTCACCGCGCGGGACCCGCCTGCGCCGGGCCTTGCCCTCCTCCTTGGGCGACCCGCCCCCGGGCCACTCGGCGAAGCCGCCCACCCGGGGCAGCCGGCGCACCACGGGCCGCGACGCCGACTCCGGCGCCACCGCAGTCGCTTCCGCATCTGCCCCCGCCGCAGTCTCCGCACCGACCTCGGTCACAGCGACCGCCTCCCCCGCTCACGCATCAACACGAACATCAACTCGTGCCGACGTTACAACCGGTGGCCGAAACGCGTCAGACCCTGTGGACAACTCCGCGGTTGTGGAAAACCGGCACCAAGCCCTGCCCGGAGCCACGCACGGATTCCTCACCGAACCCGCCATGGATTCCTCACCGAACCCTGCACGGAGTCCTCACCGAACCCTGCACGGAGTCCTCACCGAACCCCGGCCTCAGCAGCCCTCCGGCCGCTCCCCCTCGGACAGATGCTTCTTCGCCCACCCGCCGAGTTCGGTCAGCGCGGGCTCCAGTGCGGCACCCGCCTCCGTCAGCCGGTACACGACCCGCAGCGGCGGCCCCTCGTACACCTCGCGCACGACGAGTCCCGCGGCGGTCAGCTCGGTGAGCCGGTCGGACAGCATCCGCTCGCTGATGCCGGGAATCGCCCGGCGCAGGGCGACGAAGTACGCGGGCCCCGCGGTCAGGACGGACACGATCGGGCCGGTCCAGCGCTTTCCGAGCAGCTGGAAGACGCGGCTGATGCCGTCGTCGACCCGCTTGCACTCCGATACGTCGTGCCTCTGCTCACCCGCCGCCATGCCTTCAGCGTACTGCCCTCCCGTACGGGGGTGAAAAAAAGTAAGTGACTGTGTTATCCATAGTCGAGTACGAACTTTCAGTACCGACTCCTGGAGATCTCCATGGCCAAGCTCCTGCACATCGACTCCTCGGTCTTCCCGACCGACGCCTCCGCCTCCCGCGCGGTCACCGACGCCTTCCGCCGCACCTGGCAGGTACAGCACCCCGAGGCCACGGTGATCCACCGCGACCTCGCCACGAACCCCGTGCCGCACATCACCGCCCACGCCCACACCGCCGGCTTCTCCGATCCGGCCTCGCACAGCCCCGAGCAGGCCGCGGCCTTCGCGGAGCGACTGAAGCTGATCGAGGAACTGGAGCAGGCGGACGCGGTGCTGATCGGCGCCCCGATGTACAACCTGACGATCCCGTCGACGCTGAAGGCATGGCTGGACAACGTGGTCCTGTTCGGCCGTACGGCGGGCAACGCCCAGTCGGTGAAGGGCACCCCGATCACCGTCGTCGCCAGCCGTGGCGGCGCGTACGGGCCGGGCACTCCGCGCGCGGGCTACGAGTACGTGCAGAACTACCTGTCGGCGATCCTGGCCGACTTCCTCGGCGCCGACGTCGAGTTCATCGTCCCGGAGCTCACGATGGCCCCGGCCGACCCCGAGATGGCCGAGCTGGTCCCCCTCTTCGAGGCCTCCCGCGAGCGCGCACTCGACGAGGCCGCCACGAAGGCGAAGCAGCTGGCCCAGCGGCTCGCGGCCTGAGCGGCCTGAGCGGCCCAGCAGTCGCGAGGGTCGACGGCCGCACGCGCGCGTAGGGTCCCGTTCCAGCGGTACGGGCCGTACGCGCGCGTACGCGCAAGTCGCCGATACACCACGCGAGGCGGCTACACGCCTCACCGGCGCCCGCCGACTCCCCCGACACCCCTGTCGATCCCCGCACCGACACCCCTCTCGAGGACCGCGGTGGTCGAGGACCGCGACGAGTTCCCCGCCGGATGCTGCCCGACCGATGGACGCCCCGCAGGCTGCCCGACCGACGGCAGACCCGCAGGCTGCCCCACCGACGGCAGACACAGCACCACGACCAGCCCGATCACCGCGAACACCGCGACCCGCCCCGGAGCCGCGCCCCTTCCCTCACGCACGCCCGCCCCACACGACCCGCTGGACCTCCACGATCCGCTCGCCCCGCAAGACCCGCACGACCCGCTCGCCCCGCACCAACCGCCCCACCCGCCGAGCAGCCGTCACCAGCTCCGCACGCCGGAACCACGCGGCCAGGACCAGCGGATAGACCAGGTACCCGAACCGGGTCGCCGGGATCAGGCACATCGCCAGCCCCAGCCCGATCGCCAGCCGGTCCGCGGCCGCGACGACGGTCCGGGGCGGACGTACCGCCAACGACGCCGCCACGCCGACCGCGGCGACCGCGAGGGCGGCCATGGCGAGTACGGAGTCGCCGGGGACGTACGCGGCGAGAAGGTGTCCGGGCAGCGGGCTGGCCGCCGGCGAGCGCACCCCGCCCTCACCGAGCGGGAAGAGCACCACGTGCTCGACGAAGGCGTGCGGATCGGCCAAGGCCACCGGCACGACGGCCGGCACGGCCACCAGCACGGCGACGATCCCCGCCCGTACGGCCGCCCGCCGCCCCGCCGTCATCGCGAGCAGCACCAGCCCCACCGGCAGCAGCGGCCAGGCGGTCCACTTCAGCGCGGCCGCGGCCCCCATCGCCGGCCCGGCCGCCGTACCGGACCCGCCCCGGCCGGCCAGCGCCAGCCCCAGGCACATCAGCCCGATCACCGGCAGATCGACCCCGCCGACGGCCAACGGCAGCGCGACGGCCGGGCAGGCGGCGAGGAGCAGTACGGCGTTCGCAGCCGATGCCTCGTGCGCCGCGCCGCCCCTGTCCGAAGGCAGGCTTCGCCGAAGGGAGTTACGGCCATGCCCCCGCGCGGCGACCAGCATGCACACCAGGAACGCTGCACAGAACCACACCCGGGCGTCCGCGAGCGGCTCACCGCCGAACAGCGCGTGAGGTATCCCGAAGAGCGCCATGCCGGGCAGGTACGGGTTGTAGTCATCGACGCCGACCGGGTGCGGCACGTACGGGCTGACCGAGTCCAGCAGCAGGCCGCCCGAGTGCTCGACGACATGCACCTCCGACTGCGCGGCACTCACCGCGACCATCAGCGTCAGCGGGACCACGACGGAACCGATCAGCGCGGCCACCGCACCGCGCCTGCCCCAGGGGCTCGGCGACCGACGGGCGAACCCGGCGGCGACGACGTACCCGACGGCCGCGCAGGCGCCCCAGATGCGATGCGGGGTCAGCGTCGTGACCAGGGCCATGACGAGGGCGAAGCCCGCGCATCCGAGCCAGAACAGCACGTCCCAGCGCACGCGGGCACGCGCGCGTGGAGCCCGACCGGACGACCCACGGCCGCCTTGAAGGGGCTTGTGCGGTGCGGGAGGAGCGAGGACAGAACCGCCTGGCCGGACTACGGCTCCGGCAACGAGGGTGGGTGACGCGGGTGGCATCGGTGGGCTCCTGCGGAAGGGAGCTCCAATCTCGCCCGGGGGCGGAATCGGCCACCTCAGCCGAACGGCCACCGTTCACGGCCCTCGCGACGGGCGGCTCAGCCGAAAGTCCGACCGTCGAGCGTCCGACCGCCGCCAGACCACCCATCGACAGACCGACCACCACCCACAGACCACCCACCCACAGCTCGACCAGTCGAGCGCGAACATGACACCGGCACAATCACCCCATGCACCTGATCTCCGTCATCCTCGTCGCCCTCATGGCGCTGCTGCACGCCTACATCCTGGTCCTGGAGATGTTCCTGTGGCAGCGCGGCCCGGGCCGCCGTTTCCACGGCTTCGACGCCGACATGGCCCGTGCCACCGCGCCGCTGGCGGCCAACCAGGGCCTCTACAACGGCTTCCTGGCCGCGGGCCTGGTCTGGGGTCTGATCGCCGGCGACCCGACCGGTTACCGCGCCCAGATCTTCTTCCTGTCCTGCATCGTCGTCGCCGGCGTCTACGGCGCGGCCACCGCCAACCGCCGCATCCTCTTCGCCCAGGCCCTGCCGGCCGCCGTGACCCTCGCCACGGTCATCGCGGCGGGCTGACCAGGGCCGTGACCTGAGAGCTTCATCACAGGTCACGGCCGCCGCGGACACCTACCGAAGGGCAACGTGTCGAACGCAACAGAACACGCACCAGAACACAAAAGAAGAGGCGGCATCGTGACTACGATGCCGCCTCTTCGAGGGTGCGCGAGGGGGGAGTTGAACCCCCACGCCCTTGCGGGCACTGGAACCTGAATCCAGCGCGTCTGCCTATTCCGCCACCCGCGCATTGGGTGTGTCCTCCGGCTCCCTGCCCCTTGGGCCTGGCGCCTTCCGACACCCAGAACATTAGCACGCCGTCCAGGGTGGGTTCACATCCCTTATCCCCAGGCAGCCGCCGTGCAACCGCCGCGCGCCCGCCCACCAGCACAGTCGGCACGCACCCCTGAGCACCGCCCAACCCTCGGCGCCGACCGCTCCGTATCAACGAGTACCTGTTCACGTATCAACCTCGTACCGGTACCGCCCATCTCCCCAGGAGCCGGTCCAGGTCCACAGTCAGGTGCGGGACACTGGTCTGCGGCCGCCTCTACGATCCATGGCAAGACTTGTCCGTGAGGAGTTCGAACGGGAGCTCCACAGGGAACTTCGAGGGCGTCGACACCCGTCGACCGGGCCGACAGGGGGAACCAGCCGATTGACCGGCGCGTGGATACGATCAGTAAGCAGTACCAGGTAAGGCAGTACCCGCCCGGCGGGATACAGGACGAAGCAGGCTACGGAGGAGGTGCCCCATGGGAGTCCTGAAGAAGTTCGAGCAGCGTCTCGAAGGTCTGGTCAACGGCACCTTCGCCAAGGTGTTCAAGTCCGAGGTCCAGCCCGTGGAGATCGCGGGAGCGCTCCAGCGCGAGTGCGACAACAACGCGACCATCTGGAACCGCGACCGCACGGTCGTACCCAATGACTTCATCGTGGAGCTCAGCGCGCCGGACCACGAGCGGCTGAGCCCTTACTCCGGCCAGCTCGGCGACGAGCTCGCCGGCATGGTCCGCGACTACGCCAAGCAGCAGCGCTACACCTTCATGGGCCCGATCAAGGTCAACCTGGAGAAGGCCGAGGACCTCGACACCGGCCTGTACCGCGTGCGCAGCCGTACGCTCGCCGGCTCCACCGACCAGCAGGCCGGCGGCCGGCAGGCTCCCGCACCCGCCGCCCCGGCCGGGCGGCCCGGCGCCCCGGGCGGCTACGGCTACCCGCCGGCCGCCGCGCCCGCGGGCGCCCCGCCCATGCCAGCCGCGCCGCCCCCCGGCGGCCGCCCCGGTGGTTACGGCTACCCGCAGCCCGCGGGCGGCCAGCGCCCCGCGGCCCCCGCGGCCGGCGGACGCACCCGCTACTGGATCGAGATCAACGGCACCCGCCATCAGATCTCCCGCGCGACGCTGGTGCTGGGCCGCAGCACCGAGGCCGACGTGCGGATCGACGACCCCGGCGTCTCCCGCCGGCACTGCGAGATCCGGACCGGAACGCCCTCGACGATCCAGGATCTCGGTTCCACCAACGGCATCGTGGTGGACGGGCAGCACACCACCCGCGCTACGCTCCGCGACGGCTCGCGGATCGTCGTGGGCAGCACCACCGTTATCTATAGGCAAGCCGAAGGGTGAAGCGGGGGCAATGTCAGAGCTGACCCTCACGGTCATGCGGCTGGGTTTCCTGGCCGTCCTGTGGCTGTTCGTGATCGTGGCCGTGCAGGTCATCCGCAGCGACCTGTTCGGTACGCGCGTCACGCAGCGCGGTTCGCGCCGCGAGGCCGCCCGGCCGCAGCAGGCCGCGCGTCAGGCGGCGCCTCCCCAGCAGCGCGGCCAGCAGGGCGGCGGCCGCCAGCGCCGTAACGCCCCCACCAAGCTGGTCGTGTCCGAGGGCACCCTCACCGGCACCACCGTCGCGCTCCAGGGCCAGACCATCACCCTGGGCCGGGCGCACGACAGCACGATCGTGCTGGACGACGACTACGCCTCCAGCCGGCATGCCAGGATCTACCCGGACCGCGACGGTCAGTGGATCGTCGAGGACCTCGGCTCCACCAACGGCACGTACCTCGACCGAACGCGGCTGACGACCCCCACACCGATTCCGCTGGGCGCGCCGATCCGCATCGGCAAGACCGTCATCGAGCTGCGGAAGTAGTACGACAATGAGCGAGCGGAGCGAGCACGCAACGGCGGCCCACCCCACGGGCCCCGGCGCGCTCCCGACCGGAGGGTGGGCACCGTGCGGATGTACCCGGAGCCGACAGGCGAGGTGCGCATGAGTCTGTCACTGCGCTTCGCCGCCGGATCGCACAAAGGCATGATCCGGGAGGGCAACGAGGACTCCGGATACGCCGGACCCCGCCTGCTCGCCATCGCCGACGGCATGGGCGGCGCGGCCGCGGGCGAGGTCGCCTCCTCCGAGGCGATCTCCACCATCGTCGCCCTCGACGACGACATCCCCGGCTCCGACGTCCTCACCTCCCTCGGCACGGCCGTCCAGCGCGCCAACGACCAGCTGCGCGCCATGGTCGAGGAGGACCCGCAGCTCGAAGGCATGGGCACCACGCTCACCGCCCTGCTGTGGACCGGACAGCGCCTCGGCCTCGTCCACGTCGGCGACTCACGCGCCTACCTGCTCCGCGACGGCGTCCTCACGCAGATCACCCAGGACCACACCTGGGTGCAGCGCCTCGTCGACGAGGGCCGTATCACCGAAGAGGAAGCCACCACCCACCCGCAGCGCTCCCTGCTGATGCGCGCCCTGGGCAGCGGCGACCATGTCGATCCCGACCTGTCCATCCGCGAGGTCCGCGCCGGCGACCGGTACCTGATCTGCTCCGACGGCCTGTCCGGGGTGGTGTCCCACCAGACCCTGGAGGACACCCTCGCCAGCTACCAGGGCCCCCAGGAGACCGTCCAGCAGCTCATCGAGCTCGCGCTGCGCGGCGGCGGCCCGGACAACATCACCGTCATCGTCGCCGACGTCCTCGACCTCGACACCGGCGACACCCTCGCCGGACAGCTGCACGACACCCCGGTCGTGGTCGGCGCCGTCGCCGAGAACCAGAACCACCTGCACGACAACGGCATCATGCAGACCCCGGCCGGACGCGCCTCCGGGCTCGGCCGCCAGGTCCCCGGACAGGGCGGCGGGGGCGGCGAGTTCGGCCCGCCCGGCTCCGGCGACGTCACGGGGTTCATCCCGACCGACGGCTTCGGCTACACCGACGACGACTTCGTCAAGCCCCGCAAGGGCCGCAAGTGGCTGAAGAGATCCTTCTACATCGCGCTCGCGCTCGGTGTGATCGGCGGCGGCATGTACGGCGGCTGGCGCTGGACGCAGACCCAGTACTACGTCGGCACCAACGACGAACACGTCGCCCTGTACCGGGGGATCAGCCAGGACCTGGCCTGGGTCTCGCTGTCGAAGGTGGAGAAGGACCACCCCGAGATCGAACTCAAGTACCTGCCGCCGTACCAGCGCAAGGGCGTCGAGGGGACCATCGCCGAAGGCAGCCTGAAGGACGCGCAGGCGAAGATCGACGAGCTCGCCGTGCAGGCCTCCGCATGCAAGAAGCGGTCCGAGCAGCAGGCCGCCGAGAGCGAGCAGAACTCCAAGACGGGCGAGGGCGAGGCCGGAGGCACCACGGGAACCACCCGTACCTCCCTTACGTCCAAGGCGACACCGACGCCGAACCCGTCGGCGTCCAAGTCCCCGACCCCCAACCCGTCCACCTCCACCTCCCCGACACCGACTGCGACGCCAAACCCCGGCCCGACCCTCTCGGAGGAAGAGCAGAAGGTCGTCACGAACTGCGGTACGCAGTAGGCAAGCCGTGAGAGGCCCCGTCACACGATGAGCAGTACTACGAACTCGCCGACGCATCACACATCCACGATCGGCGCGATCGGCGCACCGAGCCGCCGCAACACCGAACTCGCGCTCCTGGTGTTCGCGGTTGTCATCCCGGTGTTCGCCTACGCCAACGTGGGGTTGGCGATCAACGACCAGGTGCCGCCCGGACTGCTGAGCTACGGCATCGGACTCGGGCTGCTCGCGGGCATCGGCCATCTCGCCGTACGCAAATTCGCGCCCTACGCCGACCCGCTGATGCTGCCGCTGGCCACCCTGCTCAACGGTCTCGGCCTGGTCGTCATCTGGCGTCTGGACCAGTCGAAGCGACTCAGCAACTACGCCGATGCCGCACCGCGCCAGCTGCTTTACTCCGCGATGGGCGTCGCCCTGCTCGTGGTCGTGCTGATCTTCCTCAAGGACCACCGCGTCCTGCAGCGCTACACCTACATCTCCATGGCCGGTGCGCTGTTCCTGCTGATCCTGCCGCTCGTGCCCGGACTCAGCGCCCCCACCTACGGCGCCAAGATCTGGATCAAGATCCCCGGCCTCGGCACGCTGCAGCCCGGTGAGTTCGCGAAAATCGTCCTCGCGGTCTTCTTCGCCGGCTACCTCATGGTCAAGAGAGACGCCCTGGCCCTGGCCAGCCGGCGTTTCATGGGCCTGTACCTGCCGCGCGGCCGCGACCTCGGTCCGATCCTCGTCGTCTGGGTGATGTCGATCCTCATCCTGGTCTTCGAGACCGACCTCGGTACATCCCTGCTGTTCTTCGGAATGTTCGTCATCATGCTGTACGTCGCCACCGAGCGGACCAGCTGGATCGTCTTCGGTCTGCTGATGTCCGCGGTCGGTGCCGTCGGCGTGGCGAGCTTCGAGCCGCACATCCAGACGCGTGTGCAGGCCTGGCTCGACCCGATGCGCGAGTTCCAGCTCAGCCGCTCCGGGGTCCAGGACGGCATCGTCCACTCCGAGCAGGCCATGCAGGCCCTGTGGGCCTTCGGCTCCGGCGGCACCCTCGGCACCGGCCTCGGCCAGGGCAACTCCGACCTCATCGGCTTCGCCGCCAACTCCGACTTCATCCTCGCCACCTTCGGCGAGGAGCTGGGCCTGGCGGGCGTCATGGCGATCCTGCTGCTCTACGGCCTGATCGTCGAGCGCGGCGTGCGCACGGCCCTCGCGGCCCGCGACCCGTTCGGCAAGCTGCTGGCCGTCGGCCTGTCCGGCGCCTTCGCCCTCCAGGTCTTCGTCGTGGCCGGCGGTGTCATGGGCCTCATTCCGCTGACCGGTATGACGCTGCCCTTCGTGGCGTACGGCGGCTCCTCCGTCATCGCCAACTGGGCCCTGATCGGCATCCTGCTCCGGATCAGCGACACCGCGCGCCGCCCGGCACCCGCCCCCGCCCCCAACCCCGACGCCGAAATGACCCAGGTGGTCCGCCCGTCATGAACAAGCCCCTGCGCCGGATCGCGATCTTCTGCGGACTCCTCGTCCTGGCACTGCTCATCCGCGACAACTGGATCCAGTACGTCCAGGCCGACGAACTCAGGACGAACAAGGACAACCGCCGCGTCATCATCGAGCGCTACGGCACTCCGCGCGGCAACATCATCGTCGACGGCGAGGCGATCACGGGCTCGAAGGAGACCGACGGCAGCGACTTCAAGTTCAAGCGCACCTATACGAACGGCCCCATGTGGGCGCCCGTCACCGGGTACGCCTCGCAGGCCTTCGGCGCCAACCAACTGGAGTCCATCGAGGACGGCATCCTCACCGGCAACGACGACCGGCTCTTCTTCCGCAACACCCTCGACATGCTCACGGGCAAGGAGAGGGAAGGCGGAAACGTGGTCACCACCCTCAGCGCCGCCGCACAGAAGGCCGCGTACAACGGTCTGAAGAAGCAGGGCGGCAAGGGCGCCGTCGCGGCCATCGAGCCGTCCACCGGCAAGATCCTGGCGCTGGCGTCCTACCCGTCGTACGACCCCTCGTCCTTCGCCGGCAACTCCACGACGACCGACACCGAGGCGTGGCAGAAGCTGCAGAAGAAGAACAACCCGGACGACCCCATGCTCAACCGGGCGCTGCGCGAGGTCTACCCGCCGGGCTCCACCTTCAAGGTGGTCACCGCGGCCGCGGCACTGGAGAACGGCCTGTACACGGAAGCGGACCAGAACACCAAGACGCCGCTGCCCTGGACCATGCCGGGCACCACGACCCCGCTGAAGAACGAGGGCGACATCCCCTGCAAGAACGCCACGCTGCGGGTCGCCCTGCAGTACTCCTGCAACACCGTCTTCGGCAAGATCGGCTCCGACCTCGGCAACGACAAGATGCTGGAGGAGGCCAAGAAGTTCGGCTTCACCGAGGAGCAGTTCACGCCGATCCGCACCAGCGCGTCGGTCTTCTCCGACGACATGAACCCCTCGCAGACCGCGCTGTCCTCCATCGGCCAGTTCAACACCGCCGCCACCCCGCTGCAGATGGCCATGGTCGCCTCGGCCGTCGCCAATGACGGCACGCTGATGAAGCCGTACATGGTCGACGAGCTCCAGACGAACAACCTCGACCCCCTCGAGAAGACCACCCCCGAAGAGATGAGCCAGCCTCTTTCGGCGGAGAACGCGCAGATCCTGCAGTCGATGATGGAGACGGTCGTCCAGGACGGCACCGGCAAGAACGCACAGATCGACGGCGTCAAGGTGGGCGGCAAGACCGGTACCGCGCAGCACGGTGTCGACAACAGCGAGAACCCCTACGCGTGGTTCATCTCCTACGCCAAGCTCGCCGACGGCAGCTCGCCCGTCGCGGTGGCCGTAGTGATCGAGGACGATCAGGCGGTCCGCGACGACATCTCCGGCGGCGGCCTCGCGGCCCCCATCGCCAAAAGCGTCATGGAGGCGGTCATCGGCAACAAGAAGTGACCCCGCTCACGTCCCCTTCACATCGGTGCACGTTGCGATACCGGTCCTGTATCGGGTTCTGGGCTTGGCCAGGTCACACAAGATGAGCCGGGTACGGTATGCCCGGACGGCACACCGACACACCCACAAGGGTGAGGTCGGGACCGACGGAGAGGGCTGGTAGGTAGCTATGGAAGAGCCGCGTCGCCTCGGCGGCCGGTACGAACTGGGCCAGGTGCTCGGTCGTGGTGGCATGGCGGAGGTCTACCTCGCGCATGACACCCGCCTCGGCCGCACCGTGGCAGTGAAGACGCTGCGCGCGGACCTTGCGCGCGACCCGTCCTTCCAGGCCCGGTTCCGCCGGGAGGCCCAGTCGGCCGCCTCGCTCAACCATCCCGCGATCGTCGCGGTCTACGACACGGGCGAGGACTACATCGACAACGTGTCGATCCCGTACATCGTCATGGAGTACGTAGACGGCTCGACGCTCCGCGAGCTGCTCCACTCCGGCCGCAAGCTGCTGCCGGAGCGCGCCATGGAGATGACCATCGGCATCCTCCAGGGCCTGGAGTACGCCCACCGCAACGGCATCGTCCACCGCGACATCAAGCCCGCGAACGTCATGCTGACGCGCAACGGCCAGGTCAAGGTGATGGACTTCGGCATCGCCCGCGCCATGGGCGACTCCGGCATGACCATGACCCAGACGGCCGCGGTCATCGGCACCGCTCAGTACCTCTCACCGGAGCAGGCGAAGGGCGAGCAGGTAGACGCGCGCTCGGACCTCTACTCGACCGGCTGCCTGCTCTACGAACTCCTGACGGTCCGCCCGCCCTTCGTCGGCGACTCCCCGGTCGCGGTCGCGTACCAGCACGTACGGGAAGAAGCACAGCCCCCGTCGGTCTTCGACCCCGAGATCACGCCCGAGATGGACGCGATCGTCCTGAAGGCGCTGGTCAAGGACCCGAACTACCGCTACCAGTCGGCCGACGAGATGCGCGCCGACATCGAGGCCTGCCTCGACGGCCAGCCGGTCGCGGCCACGGCCGCCCTGGGCTCCGTCGGCTACGGCGGCTACCCCGACGACCAGCCGACCACTGCCCTGCGCCAGACGGACGCCGGCGCCACGTCGATGCTGCCGCCGATGAACCCCGACGACGGCGGCTTCGGCTACGACGACCGCGTGGACCGGCGCCGCCAGAAGAAGTCCAACACATCGACGATCCTGCTGGTCGTGGCGGCGGTGCTGGTGCTTGTGGGTGCGGTGCTGATCGGCAGGTGGGTGTTCGACGGCAACAACGCGAGCAACGACAATGTGTCCGTGCCCAACCTCGTGGGCCAGACCGAGCCCAACGCCAGGCAGTCGCTGGAGAACATCGACCTCAAGGTCGGCGAGGTCACGAGGAAGGCCTGCGAGGAGCAGCCCGAGGGCCAGATCTGCGACCAGGACCCCGACTTCAACACGAAGGTCCCGAAGAACTCCACCGTCAATCTGGTGGTGTCGACCGGGGCCCCGAAGGTCACCGTGCCGAGCGTGGAGGGCCTGACCTACGAGAAGGCCAAGTCCGAGCTTGAGGGCAAGGGCTTCAAGGTCGAGCAGAAGACCGAGGAGTCCGACCGGAAACCGGGCATCGTCATCAGCCAGGACCCCGAGGGCGATACGGAACAGGAGAAGGGCACGACGATCACCCTCACCGTGGCCAAGGAGAAGGCACAGTCCACGGTTCCGGACGTCGCTCTCAAGTCCTGTGACGAGGCAAAGGCCCAGATGTCGGCCAACGAGCTGGTCGGCACTTGCGTCGAGGTGGAGACCCAGGACCCCAACCAGGTCGGCAAGGTCATCGACACCGACCCGGCGATCGGTACCCAGGTCTCCAAGAACTCGCCGGTGCAGATCCGGATCGGCAAGGCCGCCGAGCAGGAGCAGGTGCCGGTGCCGACCGTGACCCAGCTGTCGCTCAAGGACGCCAAGAAGGCCCTGCAGGACGTCGGCCTGACGGTAGGCAACATCACCGGCTCCCAGAACGACCAGGCCATCGTCTTCCAGCAGGACCCGCAGCCGAACACCCAGGTGGCCAAGGGCACCGCGGTCAACTTGGTCGCGTTCGACCAGGGCGGCAACAACAACGGCGGCGGCGACAATGGCGGCCAGATCTTCGGCGGCGTCACCGGAACGTCGGCCCGCACGGAGGACTGACCCCGACCCACGTGGGTGAGCCCCGGTGCCCTGCTCAGGGCGCTGGGGCTCTGACGTACCGGTGTCTGACAGTACAACTCCCCACAATAGTCGAACAGTTGTGCTATCTTTCGCCGCGGGTCAACAGACCATTGACCGCATGTTCAACTTCAACACGGGGAGGACAGTAAGTGCTCAAGTCCCGCGCAGCCACCATCCTCGGCACCATCGCCGCTGCCACCATGCTCACCATCACCACCGCCTCCGCCGCCGACGGCCATCAGCGCGCCACTGCCGTCGCTGGCCCCGAGTGGGATGAATTCATGTGCGATGACGCTGTCGGTGCTCGCGCCTGCTTCTTCCATGACGGCGACTGGTTCTCGATCGAGGACCGTGACAAGGACGGCCACTCCGCCGTCGTCAAGTGGAAGATCAGCACCTCGTTCAACGGCCCCGCCGTCCGCTCCGGATACATCTGGAACACCTCCGGCAACGACACTGTGCGGTACATGAACAAGGACTTCCCCGAGCTCTACGACGTCTACTTCTACGCCTGCGAAGGCAACTGGAGCACCAAGAGGATCATTTCGGGAAGCTGCGGCACGGGGCAGTCCGGAATCGCCTAGAACACTCGCCACCACGGCTCCAGCCCGGTCTCTCGGGACGACCGTCACCTTCCCCCCACCTTGTCGCACTAGGTGCGTCCAAAGATCATGCCTTCACACTTTCACGACTCGTTGATCGGGTGGGGTGGGGAGTCAGAGCTCTGCCCCGGCCATACGGCCACACCACGAGTGGAACGGCAGAACGTGATCAACGAATCGGCACTGCTGGAGTCGAAGACCCTGCGCGACAGCGTGCTGGAACCCACCGACGTGCTCGACAGTGTGAGGGCAACCATCATTGCTACCCGACGGGAGTGCATGTGACGACGGCGATGGTGGCGGCTTACTTCGAGGTTGCCGTGAAGCCCCTCGAGTCAGTGGTGGAGGATCACGAAGAACTGGAAGGCAGCTGCTACCAAGTTCTGACAGGTACGCCACTGGCCCTCTTTAAGAGGGCCAGTGGGATTCAGTCACGCTCCAAGGCGCTCGCCCTCTTCTCCCGCCGCGCCGTCCTCAACGTCGCCATGCTCCTCCGCAACAGCGAAGTCGCACGTCAGGTGCGTGTGTACCTCCTCGACATGGAATACAGGGCCCGCACACAGCCTGTGAAACATCAGGCGAGCACCGCAGGGAGCTGATCGCGCTCCGGGCAGGCGTCCAGCGCTTCGAGCGACGGCTTCGGCACCACCATGCCCGGCTGCAGAGGCTCGAGGCACCGCTGGAGGAGCGCCCCCTCGCCGGTGTCATGGCCGCGATGGACGCCATGAACAGCCGCAAGTTCGAGGAGCACATCGCCACACTGCTGAACCGCGACGGTTGCACGGATGTAGTCGTGCAGAGAGGTCTCGGCGATCGGGGCATCGACGTCATCGCGCTCACAGCCGACGGCCGGCGCCTCGTCGCCCCCTGCAAGAGGTTCGCGCCCTACAACTCCATCACCAGCTCCGACGTCCAGAAGTTCGTCGGCTCGGCCAAGGTTCTGTACAGCGCGGATGTGGCCCTCTTCGTGGCGACGTGCCCCTTCACCTCTGACGCATTGAGCATCGCCACCGAGAGCGGCATAACCGCCGTAGACCGCTCGCTACTGGAGAAAGCGCCGGGGAACCGCTGAAGGTTCTGGGCCATTAACAGCGTACGGAGCAAGAGACCCAAAGCCGCAAAGGCAAGTTGCGGCTTCGGGCCGCCGTCATGCTGGGTGACTGAGTTGCTCCAGGTAACTCAGTCAGCGCAGTTCCTCTGGCGGCGTCCGCGCCTCATCCACCTTCTCCACCCGCTCCAACTCGCCCCACACGATGTACCGATACCGGCTCGTGTATATCGGCGTGCAAGTCGTCAGCGTGATGTAGTGGCCCGCCTTCTTCTTCCCCGACTCCTTCGGGACCGCGGAGAGGACCTTGACGTTGTACTTCGAGGTCTCGGGAAGGACGGCGTAGACCTTGTAGACGTACCACTTGTCCTTCGTCTCGAAGACGATCGGGTCGCCCTTCTTGATCTTGTGGATGTTGTGGAACTCGGCGCCGTGACCGTCCCGATGGGCGGCGAGGGAGAAGTTGCCCTTCTTGCCGGACGTGGGCAGCGTCGCCTTGACCGGGTCGGTGTAGTAGCCGGCGACTCCGTCGTTGAGGATCTTCGACGTCGTGCCCTTCTCGACCAGGATGTCGTCGTCGCCCATGGCGGGCACGTGGAGAAAGCCGATGCCGTTCTTGGAGTCGAACTCGGCGGGACGGCCGGAGCCCTCCTGGTGGGCCCAGATGTCGCGGACCTTGTCGGCCTGTTTGTCCGCCGCCCGGTCGGCGATGACGTTCGTCCACCACAGGGAGTAGACGACGAACAGACCGAGCACCAGGCCCGCTGTGATGAGGAGTTCACCGAAGACGCTGACCGCCATCGCGATCCGGCCCATACGGCGGCGTGCCGGCGGGCGCCGTGACGCAGGGGCGGCCGTGTGTTCTTCCGTGCCCTCGGTGGTCGCTGCCACTTTTCATCTGCCCTTAACTGACGAGCGCATCCGGCTTGCCCTTGCTGCGCGGCCGTTCCTCGACCATCTTGCCCCAGACGATCAACCGGTACTTGCTGGTGAACTCCGGCGTGCACGTGGTGAGCGTGATGTAGCGGCCCGGTTTGGTGAAGCCCGAGTCCCGCGGAATCGGGTCCAGCACGCTCACGTTGCTCGGCGACGTCACCGGCAGGACCGACGCCATCTTGTACACGAAGTACTTGTCCTGCGTCTCGACGACGATCGCGTCGCCCTGAGCGAGCCGGTTGATGTACCGGAACGGTTCACCATGCGTGTTGCGATGCCCCGCCAGCCCGAAGTTGCCGGTCTTGGCATCCGGCATCGCCGTCTTCAGCTTGCCCTCGCCGTAGTGACCGACCATGCCCCGGTCGAGCACCTTCTTGTTGCTGACGCCCTCCGCTATCGGCACGACGACATCCAGCTTCGGGATGTGGAGGATGGCGAAACCCTGACCCGGTTCGAAGGTCCCCGGGTTCCGCTTGCCGCTCGCCCAGTCGTCCTGGAGGCTGCTCGCCTCCTTGTCCGCCTGCGCGTGCGCCCGGACGTTCGTCCACCACAGCTGGTAGCTGACGAACAGCAGCATCAGCACGCCGGTGGTGATGAACACCTCACCGATCGCCCGGCTGGCCAGGACACCCGGGCTGGGCTTGCGCGCCCGTGCCTGCCGACGGGCCTCCACGCGCGACAGGGGCGCCTGCGAACCCTCCGAGCCACTCTCGCCGCCACCCTCGGCGGCCTCCGACCCCTGCCGGGAGCCCCCATGGCGCCCGTGACGCCGCTTGGCGGCCTTTCTACGGGCCGCACGGCCGCCCGTGGTGGTTCCGGTGGCCGACGTGGCGGAGGACGCGGCAGAAGCCGATTTGGCCACGCCTGCGGGCGGGTCCGGTATCCGCAGCGCTACGGTCTCGTCGTCCGGAGGGGGTATGTACGGCTCCGCGTACGGCTCTTGGGCCGCGGCAGCGCTCTGGGGAGAGTGGCCGTCGGCTTCGTAACCCGTTGCACCCTGGCCGTCAGTCCCGTAGCCCTCGGCACCGTGGCCGCCAGCCTGGTATCCCTCGCTGCCGTAACCGTCAGCGCCGTACCCCTCCGCGCCGTACCCCTCGGCACCCCGCCGCTGAGCGGCGACATAGTCCTCCCCTCCGTACCACTCCCCAAGCGCACCAGACGCCCCGTACGGCTGCTGCCCGTACGAGGTGCCCTGGTCGTCGGCGTCGCTGTAGGAGTCCGTGAAGGACTCCCCGTACGCGGCGCCGGACTCGCGCTCGGGGCGCAGTGCGGTCACGCCGTGGCCCTGCCCACCACCGGGGCGAGCCCCGCCGACCTCGCCACCGCACCCTGGTCGCCGCACTCCACCAGCCAGTTGGCCAGCATCAGATGACCGTGCTCGGTCAGCACCGACTCGGGGTGGAACTGCACACCCTCGACCGGGAGTTCACGGTGCCGAAGACCCATGATGATGCCGTCGTGCGTCCGGGCCGTGACCTCCAGCTCGGCCGGCACCGTCTCCGGCTCGGCGGCGAGGGAGTGGTAGCGCGTCGCGGTGAAAGGCGTCGGCAGGCCCGCGAAGACGCCCTTGCCCTCATGCTCGACCAGCGACGTCTTGCCATGCAGCAGCTCCGGCGCACGGTCCACCACACCGCCGTACGCCACCTGCATCGACTGCATGCCGAGACACACACCGAAGACAGGCACCCCGGTCGAGGCGCAGTGCCGCACCATCTCGATGCACACCCCCGCCTCCTCCGGCGTACCCGGACCCGGCGACAGCAGCACCCCGTCGAAGCCGTCCTGGGCATGCGCCGTCGACACCTCGTCGTTGCGCAGCACCTCGCACTCGGCACCCAGCTGGTACAGGTACTGGACCAGGTTGAAGACAAAGCTGTCGTAGTTGTCCACGACCAGAATGCGCGCGCTCACTCGCCCTCCACCGTCACATCGCCGAAGGGAAGCAGCGGCTCGGCCCACGGGAAGACGTACTGGAAAAGGACGTAGACCACTGCCACGACCAGCACGAGTGAGATCAACGCCTTCACCCACGCATTCCCCGGCAGATGCCGCCAGATCCAGCCGTACATGCCGTCCCTTCCGTCGCACCACGGCACCAGACTCACGCCGTACAGCCAACAGACTAACGGCGCAACGCCTCCGGTTTCCCGGCCTCCACAGGCTGTGTGGAGTCCAGGTGGGCCCACACGATCAACCGGTGACTGTGTCCCCACTCCGGATCACACGTGGTCAGGGTCAGATAGCGGCCCTCACGCGTGTACCCCGACTTACGGGGCACAGGGTCGATCACCTCAATGTCGGTGGGCAGGGTTTTGTAAGGGCCTTTGTCGATCCGATACGTGAACCAGGTCGTTCCGTCCGTCAGGACCACCGCATCGCCCGGACGCAGCCTGGGGAAGTCCTTGAAGGGATCGCCGTACGTACGCCGGTGGCCGGCCACCGAGAAGTTGCCCTTCTGACCGAGCTGGGCGGTGCTCGCGTAGTGGCCGAGACCCTTCTTGAGGGTCTTGGTGGCGGTGCCCTCGAGGACCGGCTTGTTCCACGTGAAACCAAGACGCGGGATGTACATGATCGCGAACGGCTCGTCAGCGGTGTACGGGGCCGGCTTCGGCGGACTCGTCGGCGAGCTCTCGTCCGGACTCGCGGGGCTGCCGGGCGCCCCGGCCGTCGGCCGTACCGCCCCCTGCGCCCACTGCTCCTGTAACCGGTCGATCTGATCGTCCATGACGCTGTCCGCCTTCACGCCGGTCCAGAACAGCACATAGGCGACGAAAAGCACGATCACGGTGCCGACGGTGATGCACAGCTCGCTGGCGGTCCTGACGACGACGCGCACCGGCAGCTCCAGAGAAGGCTCACTCCACGGGCTTGGCGTACTGCAGATCCACTGTGCCCGAGTAGCCGGGCAGAGTCACCGTCCCGTCCTCGGTGACTTTCCAGCCGAGGCCGTACACATTGACGTACACCATGTAGTTCTGGATCGCCGACGAGGCCGCGAGCGCCTTCTGCAGCTTCTCCGGGTCACCGACTGCCGTGATCTTGTACGGCGGCGAATAGACCCGGCCCTGGAGGATCAGGGTGTTGCCGACACAGCGCACGGCACTGGTGGAGATCAGCCGCTGGTCCATGACCTTGATGCCCTTGGCGCCGCCCTGCCACAGGGCGTTGACCACGGCCTGCAGATCCTGCTGATGAATGACCAGGTAGTCGGGCTGCGGCTCGGGGTACCCCGGAAGCTTGGCCGTGGCATCCGGCGGGGCGTCATTGAGCGTGACCGTGACCGCCTCGCCCGTCACCTTCTGCGTACCGGCCCTCTGCTCCAGCGCCGCCAGCTTCTCGTCCTCGGCCTTCGTGCTGCCGTCGTCCCGCTCGGCCAGTGCCTCTACGTCGTCCCGCAGGGCAGCGTTGGATTCATTGAGCTTGCCGTTCTCGTGGCTGCGCTCCTGGATGAGGTCCGAGAGCTTCAGCAGCGAGGCGTCCGTGCGGATATTGGTGCCCTTGGCCGTATTGAAACTGGTGAAGAAAATGAGCCCCGCCAGAGCGAAGACGGCCGCGGTGAGCACCCGAACCGGCCGGAAGCGGCCGCGGACAGGGCTGGATCCCGTCCCGGGGGAGTCGGCAGAATTGCTCAACGTACCCTTATCTCCTTCAGCGCCGCGGAAGCACTACGCTAACGGACGCCCGGGGGAGCAATCAGAGTCCCCTTGTACGCCGCCCCGAGCCAGCCCCAGTTCCCTGCGCGGCCACGCAGCGCATCGACAGGAGAGACCCTCGTGCCGAAGTCACGTATCCGCAAGAAGGCCGACTACACGCCGCCGCCGTCGAAGCAGGCGACCGCCATCAAGCTGAACAGCCGCGCCTGGGTAGCACCCGTGATGCTGGCCATGTTCATCATCGGCCTCGCATGGATCGTCGTCTTCTATGTCACCGACGGTTCGCTGCCCATCGACGCTCTGGGCAACTGGAACATCGTGGTGGGCTTCGGCTTCATCGCGGCGGGATTCGGCGTCTCCACGCAGTGGAAGTAGCGGTCGCTACTCGATGAACTCAGCTCTACCCAGGGCTATCCGCTGAGTTATCCACAGATCGCAAAGGTATCCACAGGCGACCTGGGGAAAAAGAACGACGATCTGTGGATAACCCGTCGAGTGTTGACGCCGGTACGACTGACACACCGCACATCCGGACGAGCGTTCGCCCCCTGTCTGACCTGCGAAAATACGGTCAGTGACAGGGGGCGCCGCTGTTCGCGCAACAGTGTGCACAGGCTTGGCCACCCGCTGTGGACAACCGTGCCGGTCAGGTGAGCTGAGCCGTCCTGAGCAGGGCCATGAGCACCACGACAGCCAGCACGAGAGCGCAGGTTCCGTACTGCACGAAGGAGCGGTGCTTGCGTGGGGCGTGGACCATCGCGTACCCCGTGATGACGCCGGCGACGAGACCACCGATGTGGGCTTGCCAGGAGATGTTGAACCCTGGGCTGAAGGTGAAGATCAGGTTGATCACCAGCAGGGCGATGATCGGTCGCATGTCGTAGTTGAGCCGTCGCATCAGGACGGCGGTGGCGCCGAAGAGGCCGAAGATTGCGCCGGAGGCGCCAAGGGTGGCGGTGTTCGGAGACGTCAGGAGATAGGCGAGAGCGCTGCCCGCCAGTCCTGAGACGAAGTAGACGGTGAGGTAGCGGGCACGGCCGAGGGCTGCTTCCAGGGGTCCGCCGAGCCACCACAGGCTGAGCATGTTGAAGCCGATGTGCCAGGGCGCCTCGTGCGTGAACATCGAGGTGACCAGGCGGTACCACTCACCTGACGCGACGCCCTCGGTGGGCGTGAACGGGGCCGGCGGCCAGGCGCCGATGAGGACCAGGTCATTGAGCAGTGCGTCGGACCCTGCCTGCACGGCGATGAACACCGCCACATTGATCCCGATGAGGATCTTGGTGAACAGGCGAGGGTCGGCGGTGATGGTGCCGCCGGCCAGTGTGCGGGGCTGGGAGGCGGTAGGGGCATGCCCTGTCCCGGAACCGCTGCGGACGCAGTCGGGGCACTGGAAACCGACGGACGCGCTGACCATGCATTCGGGGCAGATCGGGCGCTCGCAGCGGGTGCAGCGGATGCCGGTCTCGCGGTCCGGGTGGCGGTAGCAGACGGGCAGGCTCTGGGCGTCCTGCGGGCTGCCTGCCGGCTGGTCCATGAGGTCCCCTAGGTCGTCTACGCGATGCACTTCCTCATGCACCGCCCCGCTCATCCTTACGGACGAGCGGGGCGTTTGGTTCCCTCTGGGATGTGTCGGACTCAGCCTTCGCGGGTCTCGACGACGACCGACTCGATGACGACGTCATTGAGGGGACGGTCGGTGCGGGGGTTGGTCTGGGTGGTGGCGATGGCGTCCACGACCTTCTGGCTGGCGGGGTCGGTGACCTCGCCGAAGATGGTGTGCTTGCGGTTGAGATGGGTCGTCGGGGAGACGGTGATGAAGAACTGGGAGCCGTTGGTGCCCGGGCCGGCGTTGGCCATGGCGAGCAGGTAGGGCTTGTCGAAGCGGAGGTCCGGGTGGAACTCGTCCTGGAACTGGTAGCCGGGGCCACCGGTGCCGTTGCCCAGCGGGTCACCGCCCTGGATCATGAAGCCGCTGATGACGCGGTGGAAGACCGTGCCGTCGTAGAGCTTGGCCGTGGACTTCTCGCCGGTGGCGGGGTTCGTCCACTCGCGCTCGCCCGTGGCGAGCTCGACGAAGTTCTTGACCGTGATCGGCGCGTGGTTCGGGAAGAGCCGGACTTCGATGTCGCCGTGGTTGGTCTTCAGGGTGGCGTAGAGCTGCTCAGCCACGATCTGCCTTCCGTTGTCTTTCCGTGACCCCCCGATCCTCGCACGGACGGCGGCCGGCGTCGCCCGGCACTTGTTCACCGGCCCGCAACCCTGGTGATCGCTTGCAGAAAACCGGTCGAGAAGGTCCGCGGCGGGGGCGCGAAGCGACGAACCGTGGCATTGTCGACGACAAGCCCGCGTTGAACCGCATTAATCCGTTATTGCACTCGATCAAGTCCATCGGCACCCATATGCCCGCCCTCACATGCCGCGGAGCGTTCTGGCAGGCATGATCCGTAAAAGGGTGGAAAGTCGAAAACCGTACGCCACCGAGGAGGAGGAACCCGTGACCCGCATTGACAGCGTGCGCGCCGCGACCGGCTCGGCGAAGGACAGCGTGCTGCACGCCGCGGAAGTGGTGGCGCCCTACGCCGACACCGCCAAGGACAGGGCCGCGCACTACGCGCACGAGGCACGCGTACGGCTCGCGCCCAAGGTGTCGCAGGCCACCGAGCAGGCCCGCGCGCAGGCGCTCATGCAGTACGGCACGTATGTCGCGCCGCGCTTGGAGCAGGCCCGTGCGCATGTGCCGCCGAAGGTCGACCATGCCGCACATGAGGCAGCCGTTCGTACGCGTAAGGCTGCCCGGCAGGCTGCCGACTACTCCCGGCCGAGGATCGAGCAGGCGGTGGCCGCGGCCGGGCCCGTCAGGGGCGAGGCTGCTGCGCGTGGGGCCGCTGCTTTGGCGGCGCTGCGCGGCCAGATCTCGCCGAAGGACATTCAGAAGCTGGCCCGCAAGCACCAGAGGCGTGCCAAGGCCGGCCGTGCCGCGAAGGCGCTGGCGATGTTCGGTGCCCTCGCGGGCGCTGCCTTCGCCGCTTGGAAGTGGTGGGACAAGCAGGCCAACCCGGACTGGCTGGTCGAGCCGCCTGCGGCGACCGAGGTGCCCGAGTCTGGCCGTCTCACCTCGGTGGACGGCAGCGGCCAGTCCGACCTTGACCCCGAGGTCCAGGTGAAGGAGGCCGAGGAGGAGGCAGCCCGGCGCGACGAAGGCCCGTGATGTAGGGGCCGGCGATGTGTGAGGGCCGGCGATGTGAGGGCCGCTGAACGGCCGCCATGGTGAAGTGAGCTGTGGGGCGGAAGACTTGAGGGTCTTCCGCCCCACAGTCATGTTTCACGTGGAACATGGGCGGCTTGGCGGAGGGGACGGCGCGTGTTTACGCCCTTCGCCCGTGATGACGTTTGCAACGACCGTGTGTGCAGGTCATGCGCAGGGTTTCTTAACGGTACGCGACCTTCTGATTACCGGATCTGTCTCATACCAGCTCAAGCAAGGCCTCAGCGCCGCAGCACGCCAACTTCGCGCCGCGTCGGCGGGCTGAGCGGTCACCCCGGAGTGCTCCCGACCACCTCTTTGCGCAAACATCCGCAACGGTGTCGCCCGCCGCCAGGTGACGCACGTCACCCATGGAAGGTCCGCCGAGATGCCTGGGATGCAGAAACCGGCCAGAGGCCGCGAGGGCGTCTGACCGGTCCGAGGTGTGGAGCCTAGGGGAGTCGAACCCCTGACATCTGCCATGCAAAGACAGCGCTCTACCAACTGAGCTAAGGCCCCGGAAGAGAAGCGTCCAGCCGGAAGAACCATCATCCGGCGGGCGCCGCAGACCAGAGTACCGGGTCGCCCCCCGTATCTCGCAAAAAGATTGGGGGTCCCGATGAACGACCACTCTCCGTAAGATGCTCGGCGTGGTTCGCTACAGCGAACCACGGTTTTTTGGGGAAGCGATGGGGAGACGCAATGGACGCCGCACAGCAGGAAGCCACCGCAAGAGCGCGGGAACTGCAGCGGAACTGGTACGGGGAGCCGCTGGGGGCGCTCTTCCGTAAGCTCATCGACGATCTTGGGCTCAACCAGGCTCGTCTCGCGGGGGTACTGGGACTGTCGGCGCCGATGCTGTCGCAGCTGATGAGCGGCCAGCGGGCGAAGATCGGCAATCCCGCCGTGGTGCAGCGTGTGCAGCTGCTGCAGGACCTGGCGGGGCAGGTCGCGGACGGCAGCGTGAGTGCGGCCGAGGCCACCGAGCGCATGGAGGAGATCAAGAAGTCGCAGGGGGGCTCGGTGCTCAGCAACACCACACAGACGACGAGCAGTTCGGGGGCGCCGACGGTCAAGCGAGTGGTCCGCGAGATCCAGTCGCTGCTGCGCTCGGTGGCGGCCGCGGGAGACATCATCGACGCTGCGGACACCCTCGCCCCCACCCACCCGGAACTGGCAGAGTTCCTCCGGGTGTACGGCGCCGGCCGCACCTCCGACGCGGTCGCGCACTACCAGTCCCACCAGAACTGACCCCGAGGCCCGGTCGCCGAAGGGGGTTCGGCAGCCGGGCCGACGGCCCGCGTCCTGAGCGGCAGGCGGGGGTCGTGCGGTTCAGCCGCGAGTCCGCCGGGGGAGAGGACGTCGACGAGGGGGGAGTCGTATCGCTCGTCGAGGGGGAAGCAAGGGGGGTAACCGAAGGGGGAGGAGCGACGCACAGCCATGGGTGAGGTCTTCGCCGGCCGGTACGAACTGGTCGACCCGATCGGACGCGGCGGCGTCGGCGCGGTATGGCGTGCCTGGGACCACCGTCGCCGCCGGTATGTGGCCGCCAAGGTGCTGCAGCAGAGCGACGCGCACTCGCTGCTGCGGTTCGTCCGGGAACAGGCCCTGCGGATCGATCACCCTCATGTCCTCGCGCCCGCCAGCTGGGCCGCCGACGACGACAAGGTCCTGTTCACCATGGACCTGGTGGCCGGCGGTTCGCTGGTCCATCTCGTCGGGGACTACGGCCCCTTGCCGCCCTCCTTCGTCTGCACGCTCCTCGACCAGCTCCTCGCGGGGCTGGCCGCGGTGCACGCGGAGGGCGTCGTCCACCGCGACATCAAGCCCGCCAACCTGCTCCTGGAGGCCACCGGCACCGCGCGCCCGCGACTGCGCCTGTCCGACTTCGGCATCGCCATGCGGCTCGGCGAGCCCCGTCTGACCGAGACCAACCTCGTGGTGGGAACGCCCGGTTACCTCGCTCCCGAGCAACTCATGGGTGCGGAACCGGACTTCCCCGCCGACCTGTTCGCCGTAGGACTGGTGGCGCTGTATCTGCTGGAGGGTGCCAAACCCGACGCCAAGGCGCTCATCCAGTACTTCGCCGCGCACGGAACTCCCGCTGCGCCCAAGGGAATTCCCGAGCCACTGTGGCAGGTCGTGGCCTCGCTGCTGCAGCCGGATCCGCAGGCGCGGTTCCGCACCGCTACGGGGGCGCGCAAGGCCCTCGCCTCGGCCATCGAGCTTCTGCCTGAGCCCGGGCCCGATGACGAGCTGATCGAGATCTTCGACCAGATCGGTCCGCTGCCACCCGGGTTCGCGCCGGACGGGCCGCTCAAGGCGGCGCCGGGGGTCGAAGGGGGCAGGGGTGGCTCGCGGCACTTCGACATGGGCACCGTGGGGAGGGGCGCCACCGGCTCGGTGTCGCCGGGTGCCGGGTCCGGGCCGACGAGCACCGGCTCCGTATCGGCAGGTGCAGGCTCCGTGCCGATCGGCACCGGCTCTGGACCGGCAGCTACAGGGTCGATGGGCCCCGGCACCGGCCCTGGACAGCGGGCCACCGGTTCCGGGACTGCCGGTGCCGGGACTCCCGGTTCCGGGACTGCCGGCACCGGCTCGGGCACCGCACCGAGCGACCCGCGGCAAGGTGTGGCCAGCCCTGTCCCGGCGTCTGATGTCGTCGAGCCCCAGCCCACGCCTTCCCAGCGCCCACCCCAGCCCGGGACGGCACCGCCTGCCGCCCAGGAGCCGTCCAGCCCCTCGCAGCCCGGCGACAGCAGCGGGCCGCTCTCCATGTCGGACACCGGCAGCTTCCATCTGCCACCGCCTCAGGCCACCGGCTCCTCGCCCCGGACTCAAACGCCCCCATCGCAGCCGGTCGGCGGATCCGCGAGCCCGTACCCGGTACAGGCGCCACCCCAGTCCCGGCCCCAGGCGCACGGCCCGAGACAGGCGACCCAAGCCCCGGCCCAAGCGCAGCCACAGAAGCGCCAGGACGCCCAGCACCACGCCGCTCACATCTCCCCCTACGACACCACGCACGTCCTGTCCTCCCCTCACCCGCCCGCACCGCTCTACCCGACCGAGCCGCCGACGCCTGCGGCACACCAGCGCGTCGACGCCTCTACTGCTTCGTACACCGCTCAGAGCCCGCAGGTTCCACCTTCGGCACCCTCAATTCCGCAGTCGCACCGCCGCGGCGGCCACCGCGCCGCCCGCCGCGCGGCGCACGGCCTCAGCCGCCGCCCCGGCCCGCCCGCCAAAATCGCAGTCCCGCTCCTGCTGCTGGCGCTGGCCTGTTACGCCGTCGGGTTCTGGGCGCTGGCCCACATCTGAGATCACCGAGGCGCCGAAGGCCGCGAGCAGGCGAACCGGACCCTGCTGGGCCGATGCCCACGAGCGTCCAAACGCTGAGCACCCGCGTTGGAGGGCCTTCCCTCCCCCGCCGGACCGGGATGTCCGAGAGTGCCCGCGCCGCACCTCCCAGCACCCCAACACGTCCCCCTACCAGGCCCCGACCCTCCGCCGAGCCACCACCGCCCACACCCCCAGCACCACCAGCACCACGGTCCCCGCCCCGATCCCGCTCACCGCCAGCAGCGTCATCGCAGCGTCACCGCCACCCCCGGACCCGCCACCGGCCGCAACTGCAGCCGCAGCCCGATCGCCGGGCGCCACCTCGAAGACCCCCTGCGGCTCGGGCTCCCCCTCATAACCGGGACCGGCCTCCGTCTCGCCCCCCACCCGCACACGCAGCGTCATCCCTAACGGCCCGTTGCCGTACTTCTCGGCCATCTCAGCGGTGAGGTGCACCACGAGGTAGTACGACCCGGCGAACCGCATGCCGCGGAACTTGTCGCGGACGGCGTACCGGTTCTCGTACGCGACCGGCGGCAGGGGGTCGAGTTCGGCGGTGTCCTGCCGCCTCAGGTCGTAGTTGGCGCTCGCGTAGTCGACGAGTCCGCGCGCGGGGTTGTAGAGGGCAAGGTTCAGGGCGTTGCCGAGGTAGCCGTCGCCACTGTTCGTGCTGTCCAGTTCGGCGGTGGCGTACAGCTGCCGGCCCCAGTCGAGGGGCACCTTGTAGAAGAGCGTCTGGCCGGGCCTGATGCCCGAGCTCCAGACGCCCTCGCCGACGAATGCCGCGGAGGCGAACCCGGAGCCGCCTTCGCGGCGCACGTCTTCGCCGGTGGGAGGGGTGGGTGGGGCGGAGTTCCAGTCCTCGGGGGCGCTCGTCGCGTCGGCCTGCTCCAAGGGCGGCTCAGAGGTGGCGAAGAGCTCCAGGCCCCAGGCGTCCGCCGCGGAATTCGTCGTACCGACACGCTCGACGATTACGTAGTAGGTGCCCGCGCTCTTGCAGCGGGGCCGCTTGGCGGAGGTCTCGCGTCTGCCCCACGCCGCAATCGGGCGGGCGCTGCTGACGACCCCGAATTTCTCGGTCTCGAGGGAGCAGATGCCGCCGTCGGCGTCCTTCACGGACACCCTGACGCCGTCGCTCGCGGAGACGGTGCTGCCGGGGGCGGGGATCGCGGTCACGGAGACGTACGCATCGGAGGTGGCGTCGAGCCGGAGGCTGTAGTAGATCTCTCCGCTGCTCGGCAGGGAGCTCTTGTACGTCGCGCCGGGCGTGAGGGGCGCGGCGTCCGTGGGGCCTGGCGCGCCCGTGACGGAACGGGCGTCCGGCGCGAAGGCGTAGGGGCTGGGCGTGTCGGCCGCGAGGGCAAACTGGCCGGGCAGGGCGGCCGTCGTACACAGCAGCAGCGCCGCCCCTCCGAGGACCGCACGCGCGCGTGCCGAGCGCAAGCGACCCCGCCGCGCCCTCTCCCGGCGCCACCGTGCCGTACGCCGCCGCCCCATCACGCGCCACCCCTCGTTGTCACCGGACCATGGACGTCGCCCATCCTGCCCAGCCCGGCCCCGCGTCACCCCCGCAATCCGTACGGCCGTCCGATACGCCCGGCTCTAAGACACCCGGCCCGCTCCCGCAACTCGAAGCCACGACAGGCCACGACACGCAACGGCGCTCCACAAAGCGCCCCGAGCGCACAAAACCCCGACCGCCAGGCGGCCGGGGTCTGCTTCAGAATCCGATGTGGTGACTCACGAACCCGTGGGCACGGAGTCAGTCGCCTCCGTCCACAGATCCTGCTCGGCGCGATCCGCCTGGATCTGGCGGTACACGAGGAGCCCGCCGATGGCGGCCAGTGCGACCAGGAGAAGCTTCTTCACCGCGCGACCTCGTCTTTCCTTGACGTAGGGGACCTCTGGCGCCCGACTATACACACCGACCGATATCGATCGGTGACCTGCCGTCGGAGCTCAACTGCCCTCCGGAGCAGCGCAGTAGAAGCGGACGGTACCGCTCCGATCGGACGGTGATCACACCTCGACAGACGGTGACGTTGTTCCTTATCTACCTGCTTCCGGCACTTTCAGGGACTTTCACGGCTTCTTACGCCCATCCGAGTGGTGTTCATCTGAAGATCGACGCGCCACGGGCGTTGGTCCATGATTTCGCGGCCCTCATACACATCATGAGGAAAGTACGCAAATCGCCCAACCCGAAAGTGAGGGGCCATGGCCCGGAACAAGGTCATGAACCTGTGGACCACCATCGTCACCGCCTTCCTCGCGCTGTTCACGGCGCTCGGATTCGTCACGACCCCCGCCGCCGCGGCCGTACCGCACACCGAGACGGCGCGCAAGAGCGGCGGCAGCGACGACAGCGACCGCGGCGCGCAGCTGACGGTGCCGGCGATGCCCCAGTGGGCCTGGTCCTACGCCAGGTCACTGCCTCCCACGATGAAGCAGCGCATCCGCGCCGAGGCCCACGGCAGAACCCCCGGCTGCCGGCACCGCCCGCTCACGGAGACGGAAGCGGCCACGGCCACCTCGCCGACCGGCGGATGCGACTCCGTCGCCGCTCCGGCCCGGCCCCTCGTCCCGCACCAGCGCTGACCGAGGGCTCACCCCGAGCCGTCATCCCCCTTTTCCCAAAGCGCACAGCCTTTGTCCCAGACCACACCACAGCGAGCTTGCGTACAAAACACCAGCTCATGCAGAACCTGATCACGCAGAACCTGATCACGCAGAACCTGGTCATGCATGACCTGTCACGCAGTACCGCAGTGAACCTCACCCTGCCCAGAGGATGTGCCGGAGATAGGCCCCCGGGTCGTTGAGGTAACGCCGCCAATGATCGACGAGTTCCAGTTCTCCCCAGTCCACGGGGCGCATTCCGTGGTCGCCCACCTCGATGATCTCGGCGCCGGGCAGCGCCGTAAGCACAGGTGAGTGTGTGGCGCAGATGATCTGCGCGCCGGAACGCCCCAGTTCGTGCAGCAGCCCGACGAGTTGAAGACAAGAAGCGAAGGACAGCGCGGCCTCGGGTTCGTCCAGGACGTACAGCCCAGGCTCCTGAAACCGCTCGCGGAAGGCCATCAGAAAGCCTTCCCCGTGGCTCATCTCGTCCACGGCACCGGACAGCCGTCCCGTCTGCTGCTCCCGACCCAGCGCGTCCAGCGCGGTCTCCGCCCGCAGGAAGAAGCCTCTGCGGCGCGTACGAGGCCCGCGCAGCATACGGCGCCCGGCCGCCGTCGCCTCGAAGCGTATCCGCCCGCCCAGTGCCGAAGGCTCGCGCCAACTGGCGTACCGGTAGCCCGCGGATCCGCCCCAGGAGTCCAGCCCGAACCCCTCCGCCAGCGCCTCGACGAGCGTCGACTTGCCCGAGCCGTTCTCCCCCACCAGGAACGTGACCGGCACGGTGAACTTCAGGCCGTCCTCCAGCAGCTGCCGCACGCACGGCACCGACCACGGCCACGGGCTGCCTTCCCCCAGCTCGCCCTCGGCGACATGCGCGTATGCCCGTTCGACGATCATGCCGCCAGGCTCTCATCCGGCACTGACAACCGGGCATGCAAAAGACCTCCAGCCGGTATGGACTGGAGGTCTTCTCGCTGGTGGGGCTAACAGGATTTGAACCTGTGGCCTCATCCTTATCAGGTCGATCACGGGAATCTGATCGCCTGCCTCAACCTCTGTCCTGCTCGCGGTGACTGACCATAGAGGTTCGACGGCGGCCGTCGTTGTTCGCGCCTGTTGGTGTCAGCCGCTGATGTCAGCCACACTCCAGAACTTGACAAGTCGCGATCTTTCGCAGCGAGTTGCGCTGGCTCGCGCGATCATACGGGCATGCAGGCCACCTACGTCGTACAGATCGTCACTACAGCTCTGGGTGTCGGTGGCACGTTGGCCGCTGCACTCTTGACGCAAGCCTTCAATCGTCGCGCAGAACGTGAGAGGCATCTACGCGAAGATCGCTCCCGATGGCTTGCAGACAGGCAACGGGTCGCCGCGAAGTTCCTCGCCGGAGCCTTGGCACTTGAGCGGAACCTGTGGTCGCTCTGTTCCCACCTGGATCGGGAAGCGCGCCCTGTGAGGCTGCCCGGCCACACGACAGTCTTATTGATTCCAGACGAGGGCATCCCTGGTGTCATCGACGCCCTTGATCGCGAAATCCTGGTCGATGGAATCGAAAGCGCATTCGAGAATCTGGACGCGCTCGAAGAACTGGTTGCAGAGATCACGCTGATCGGTACGCCTGGCGAAGCGACGGCCGCTACAGAACTCCATGACAGGCTCTTCGATGTGGTCGGCCTCTTGGAAGGCTTCGCTCCCTTCGACGATGCAGCCGACACGGTTCAGGAGTGTCGTTCAATTCGCGATGCGTTCTCCATCGCGGCTCGTGAAAGCTTGCAGGTAGATGGGGGGTTCCACCCTCCTGACAGGAGGCCGCGAGCATGAGTGGCGACCCACGGTCAGCCTTCCTCTTTCCTCTACCCACCACTCACCCCAGCTCCCATCCCGTCCGCCGTCGACCCACACACCGTGGAGCAGGCGTGGTTCATGGCGTCCAGGTGGAGCGCGCCACTGTACGAACGACCTGGACGCCATGGGCCGCGTCTGCTCGGCTCTGCCTGGGTCGGCGGTGGTCGGGATGGGAGCTCCCCGCGCATGCCACTACGGGCCCGCAGTCGGGAACGGCGCCCCCTCCATCCCGGTGCCGGCCGATCCCCCGCCGGAGGCATCGCCTTGACCGGGCCGCTCTATGCGGTGATCGACTCATGGCTACCGGCCCTATCCACATGTGGGCGCGCGTCGGCGGCGGCAGCGCCGAGCGGGCCGAAGGCAGGAGCGCGGGCGCAGCCAGAGCCGGGAAGCGCGCCCGGCGGAGCGGAGCGCAGCCGGGGCTTGATGAGGTAGAGAAACCTGTAACAGCTCCCGGGTCCCGGTCGAAGATCATTTGCTGAGTAGTGGTGTCAGCTCGTGGCCGCCATGCGTCCGGATGTGCGGCGCCTTGTCGCGCAATGAGTCCGTGACCGGCACCGCGCGGATCGCACTCATCGACGCTGCGCTGTCATCCCGGGCTGAGCCATGCGACAGCGGCATCAGGCAGAGTGCTGGTCCGTGGCGAGAAGTCGGCTGGTGAAACCCTCGTGGCACAGCCGCTCGTACGCCTCAAACACGTCATCCGGCACGGGCTGGCTGATCATGAAACCCTGTTCCGGGTAGATCAGGAGTCGCTGGAGTGCCCCCACCAGCATGTCAATGACCAACCGGGCGTCCTGGATGGAGTCCGCGTACTCCTCCAACGTCATCGGTGTGGACGCGCTCACGATCTCGACTTCGGGCCACAGCTTGCGGGCCGTGGCGTACGCGCGCCTCTCCTCGTACGGCTTGCTGATGAGGAGCACCGAGGAGACATCCACTCCGGCCTCCTCGAGCACGGCCTTGGAGAAGCGGATATTCTCGCCGGTGTTTCGAGCGTTGGGCTCTACGCGCACGGCTGAGCTAGGCACACCGAGTTCGAGGGCTCGTTCGCGGTAGTGGACAGCTTCCCCACGGGGCATGCGTTCCCGCGTCGTCGGGCTGGTGGCTCCCGTGAACACAAGCAGGGGAGCCATGCCGCGCTTGTACAGGTCCACTGCCGTATCGGCCACACCCAGGTCGTGACTGCCCAGACCGATGGCAACTGAGCAGGGCCGTACGGTGTGGCCCATCTGGTGGTAGTCCCACAGGCGTCGGGCGTCGGTCCATGCCTGCGTCGAGATCATTAGTTCCCCTTCTCGTCCTTCGCCGAGTCCGGGACCTTGAAGTCGTATTCCCAGGCGAAGCGCGAAGCCGCGTGCACACCAATGGCGAACTCCACCACTGTGCCAGAGGCGGTGTACGTCGTCCGATGCAGCTCGACGACAGGCTCGCCCGGAGGCAGCTGCAAGAGCTTCATCTCGTCGGCCGAGGGAGCCCGAGCAAAGATCTCTTCCTTCATGTGGTCGATCTCGTATCCCGCGTCGTACAACACGCGGAAGCCGCCACCGCGGCCGGCCGGTCCTGGAGTCGGGTCCACCAACCGAGTGCCTTCGACGTGCTCGGGCCGGTAGTAGCTGGTCAGAGTGTGCGTCGGCTGATCGCCTTCCTTTACGAGCCGCGCTCGTGCATACACTTCCGCCCCTTCGGGCAATCCGTGCGCGGCTGCGACTGCTGGCGGGGCCTCTACGAGACTGACCGTTTGGGTCTGCTCATTCCTGCGGTAGCTGCGGCCGGAGGCCACGCGGTCTGCAATGAACGCGACCTCATCGCCATCACGCCACTTGGCCTTGTCGTACCGGGCAATGCCAAGCCGCTTGAGCGGAGCCCGCTGCCGTACAACCGTGCCGTGCCCTCGCGACGATGTGACCAGTCCTTCGGCTTCAAGGGCCTTGTAAGCCGCATGGACGGTGGACTTTGAGCCCTCGCCCGCTGCAACTAGCTCCCTGATCTGCGGAAGTTGCTGGCCAGGGGCGTAGTCACCCCTCTTGATCTGTTCAGCCAGCTTGTCTGCCAGCTCTCTCCACTTCGGCGCCATCTCATGACTCCTCTCAATGAGGTAAGTCAAGCACAGTCCCAGGACTGTTGACAGTCCTGGGACTGCGTGCCACAGTCTCCTTAGGTCGCCCGCAGTCCTAGGACTACGGGCGGAGGGCCTTCTTTGGGCTGCTCCAACGCAACGACTCAGGGAGTACTACATGCCGTCCTTCAAGATCGACGTTTCGACCGCTGTGGTGTTCGTGGCGACCGCGCCGACGCCGAAGCTGGTCAACCAGAAGACCGGCGAGCGGGCCATTGACCGGGAGACCGGCGCGGGCCTGTCCACGGTGGGACTGCTGGTCTCGGACGAGGGAGAGGGCAACCTCTACCAGGTCACCGTCCCGGAGACCGGTCTCCCCGACGGGCTGGCCCCGGGGATGCCGGTGGCCGTGACCGGCCTGAAGGCTCGTGACTGGGAGAACGAGTTCAACGGTCAGAAGCGGCACGGGATCTCGTTCCGCGCGGTGGCGGTCACGCCGCTGGGGGCCTGACCATGACCGACCTCGCCACCTGGTTCGAGCTGGGCGGGGCTGCGGCTGGTGCCGGTGGGCTCGGCTACGCCAAGTACCGCGCCCCGGGCGTGTACTGGTCCGTGGTCGGCCTGCCGGTTACCTGGGGCCGGTTCACCTGGAACTACCGGTCCACCATGGAGGTGTGCGGGCTGACGGTCCAGCCGTCCGGCTTCCGCGCGTTCATGACCCGTAGCGTGGCCCGTCGCGAGGTGCGGCCGGTGCCGCCGAAGATCCGCCGTATCCGCCCGACCTCGACCGGGCTGCAGGTATCCCTGCGGCTTCCGGCCGGTCTGGAACCGGCGGATGTGGTCGCCTCCGCCGTGCGTCTCCGGCACGCCTTCGGGGTGCACTCGGTGATCGTGACGGAGACCAAGCCGGGCTATGTCGAACTGCGTATGACTGGCTACGACGTGCTCCGGCGGGTGCGGATGCCGCGCAAGGCCATGCCCCACGACCTGGTCGTGCCGGTCGCGCTGCGGGAGGACGGCACGGTCTTCGAGCGGGATTACCGCAAGATCCCGCACGCGCTGACCCTTGGCGCGAATCAGTCCGGCAAGTCCATGTACCAGCGCAACCTGATCAAGGGGCTGGCACAGCTCCCGGTCGCGCTGGTCGGCATCGACTGCAAGCGCGGTGTTGAGCAGAGCCGGTACGCGCCCCGTCTGTCGGCGCTGGCCACCGACCGGGACAGTGCCGGAGACCTGGTCGACGCGCTGGTCACGGAGATGGAAGACCGCTTCGACCTGCTCGCCCTGCACGGCGTCTCGGACATCTGGGAGCTCCCCAAGGAACTGCGCCCGGTCCCGCTGGTCGTGCTGATCGACGAGGTGGCGGAGCTGTTCTGGGCGATGTCCAAGAAGGACGAACCGGCCCGCGACCACATGGTCATGCAGCTGGTCCGGCTCGGTCAGATGGCCCGCGCTGTCGGGATCTACCTGGAGGCCTGCGGGCAGCGCTTCGGCTCCGATCTGGGCAAGGGCGCAACCGCCCTGCGCGCCCAGCTCACCGGCCGCGTCGTCCACCGCGTCAACGACAAGCAGACGGCGGAGATGGGCCTGGGCGACATCGCCCCCGATGCGGTGGTCTCCGTGCTGGGGATCCGCGCCGACCGCCCCGGTGTCGCGGTGGCCGGTGACGCCTCCGGCTACTGGTCCCGCATCCGCACCCCCGAGGTCACCCCGGATCAGGTGGCGGCCGTCTGCCGTGACTTCCCCCATCTGACCCCGGAGTTGCCGTTCCTGGCCCCGTTCCGGCCGGTCGGCCGGATGGTGCCGCCGATGCCCACCACGCCGCCGCTGGTCGCCCCGTAGCCGGAAGGAGATCGCCCATGCCCCGCTCGGTCCGCTTCGACGCCGTGCTCGTTCAGGCCGTGATCGCTGGCGCCTTGTCCTTCGCCCACCTGCACGACCTCGCCGAAGCCGCCGGACAGGACGGCTGGAAAGCCTGGGCCTACCCCGTCTCGGTCGACCTGCTGCTGGTGGCTGCCTGGCGACGGCTGCGCGCTCACCGCTCCCGGCTGGCCTGGTCCTGGTTCCTCATCGCCCTGGTCGCCTCGCTCGGTGCGAACGTGGCCACGGCCGGATTCCTCGACCTGGAGCACCCGCCTGCCTGGCTGCGCTTCGGCATCGCCGGTTGGCCCGCGCTGGCCTTCCTCGGCGGCACGCTGCTCGCTCACTCGCCGACTCCGGCCGGGGACCAGGCGCCGGTTCCGCCGGCGCCCGCGGCCCCGGCCCCCACACCCGAACCCCAACCGATTCCCGAGCCGGAATCCGAGCCGATCGCTGCTGCGGAGCCTGCCCCCGCGCTGCCCCGAGCGGCTGCTCCGGCCGTGCCTCCGGCGCTGGTCGACCATGCGCGCAAGGTCGCCACCGAGCACCGCACCCGCACCGGCACGGACATCGATACCGCCACCCTGCGCGCCCGCCTCGGCATCCCGGAAGACCTCGCTGGAGCGATCGTCGCCCAACTCGCCTGACACCCAAGGAGGTTCCACCGTGCGCCCGAACCGCTTCTACAACGTGACCCGTATCGGCCCGGTCAAAGTCGGGACGTTCAACAACGGCCGTGGTCAGACCAAGCACACCGCCGCCTGCACGGCCCCCAAGTGCGGGTTCTCCACCGAGCACAGCGACCGCTCAGCCGCCGAGCTCGCCGCCCGTACCCACCGCTGCGCCTGACTGGTCAGGAGAGAACCCATGCGCCTGCCTGACCAACAGCTTCGCGCCGGACACATCCCCGCCGACCTGTACCGGCAGATCCCGCCCGGCACCGACGTACGCCAGGTCGTGATCGTCCAGGAAGCCCCGCGCTCCTACACCGGCCCGATCGTCCTCACCCTGCTGATCACCACTGGCTCCGTCGTGGTGCTGCTGGTGATCGCCTTCGTCGCCCAGGCCGTCGCCGCGTCGATCGTCTCCGTGCTGTCGGCCACCTGCGGCATCAGCTACACGATCAGCCGCACGTCCAAGCGCAAACGCCCTCCGCGCTCGCTGGGCAAGTAACGCCCCCCGGGGCGGCCTCGGTCGCCAAACTTCCGCCGCCCCGGACGGCTCCACCTCTTCCAGATCCATCGATCCGAAAGGGCTCCACTCATCATGCCTTCCCGCGTCCCGAACCGTCCGGTCTGCCGCAACTGCGACAACTTCCCCGTCGTGGCGATCACGACCGGCGACCGCCACCCCGACGGCTCCCGCGTTCTGCTCCGCGTCGTCTGCCGTGGCTGCCAGGGCACCGGCCACACGCTCCCCGCCACCGTCTCGCACGCGGGGAAGTGATCGCGTGACCGACACCGCCATCATGGCGGGCCTGGATGCGGCCACCCTCACCGACGTGCTGAGGGTGGCCGCATCGGCCGACTTCGACCGCTGGCAGGAACAGATCCGCCGTACCGGCGGCTGCTCCGACCCGATCCGGCTGACCGGCGGCACGAAGACGATCGACCCCGCCACCAAGACCGTTCTTCACTCGTACTCGACGGACACCGAGCCGGGCGGCATGCTCCGCGTGGCCTGCGGCAACCGGCGGGCATCCCGCTGCCCAGCCTGCGCCTGGACCTACGCGGGGGACACCTACCACCTCATCCGCGCCGGACTCACCGGAGACCCCGCCAAGGGCACCCCCGAGACCGTGCGGGAGCACCCCCGCGTCTTCGCCACCCTCACCGCCCCGAGCTTCGGCCCCGTCCACAACCGCCTCGGCACACGCCCCTGTCGGTGCGGTCACCGGCACCCGGAGGACGCGCCCGAACTCGGCACCCCGCTCGACCCCGCCTCGTACGACTACGCGGGCGCGGTGCTGTGGAACAACCATGCCTCGGAGCTGTGGCGGTACTTCACGATCTACCTCCGCCGTGAGATCGCCCGCCGGGCCGGACTTACCCAGAAGGCTGCTCGGGAACAGTCCCGCGTCTCGTTCGGCAAGGTCGCGGAGTACCAGAAGCGCGGCGCCGTGCACTTCCACGCGGTGATCCGCTTCGATGGTCCCGACGGGCCGGACTCCCCGCCCCCGGCCTGGGCCACCCTCGATCTCCTCACCGACGCCATCCGCGCCGCCGCCGCTCGTGTCGAGGTCGACGTGCCCCCGGCTCGGTATCAGCCGGACCCAGACCAACCGGCGATCACCGAACAGGCCCGCACGCTGCGCTGGGGCACCCAGCTCGACGTGCAGCCGATCGGCGCCTTCGGCCAGGGCGAGGAGATCACCGAGCAGGCCGTGGCCTCCTATGTCGCCAAGTACGCCACCAAAGCCGCCGAGACCACCGGCACCGTTGACCGCCGGATCGGCAACAAGGAGGCCCTCGTCCTCCTGGGCGTCCCCGACCACCCGCGTCGGCTCATCGAGGCCTGCCTCGACCTGCACCCGCTCTACCCAGACCGCAAGCTGCGCGACTGGGCCCACATGCTCGGCTTCCGCGGCCACTTCTCCACCAAGTCCCGCCGCTACTCCACCACCCTCGGCGCCCTGCGCCAGGTCCGCGCCGACTACCGCGCCGCCCAACAACGCGAAGCCCTCGGCCTTCCCGACCCCGACGACGAGGAGGTAACCACGCTCACCCTCGCCCACTGGACCTACGCCGGACACGGCCACACCCCCGGCGAATCCTGGCTCGCCGCCAACATCCACCGCGACATCCAACAGAACCGCGAAACCGCCCGCGAAGAACTACCCACCCTGCTCGACCTGGAAGGAGCCGCCGCATGACCACCGCTTCGCCCGTGCTGCTGACCGTGGACGAGGTCAAAGTGCGGCTCAAGGTCGGCCGGACCAAGGTCTATGACCTGATCCGCACACACCGCCTCGTCTCCATCAAGGTCGACGGCTGTCGACGCATCCCTGAGAGCGCCGTGAGCGACTTCATCGCCAGCCGGATCGGGGAGGCTGCCTGATGGCCAAGCGTCGACCCAACGGCGGTGGCACGATCACCAAGCGCAAGGACGGCCGCTACCAGGGCGCCGCCTACGTCACCGACACCGACGGCAACCGCGTCCGCAAGTACGTCTACGGCGCCACCTGGGACGAGGCCAACGAGAAGCTCGGCAAGCTGCAGGACCAGGAGCGCAACGGCGTCCCGGTGCCGTCCCGGTCCTGGTCGCTCGGAGAGTGGCTGACGTACTGGCTGGAGCACATCGTCGAGCCGGAGCGCGAGCACAACACGTACGTCAAGTATGAGTCCAAAGTCAGGCTCTACCTCCTGCCGCATCTCGCCAAGAAGCCGCTGGTCAAGCTCACGCCTGCCCAAGTCCGTACGTTCATGGCCTCCTTGAAGCGCGAGAAGGTCGGCGCCTCCGCACGGTTCGAGGTGCTGCGCGTACTCCGCAACGCCCTCAACCGGGCCATCCGCGAGGAGCTGCTCACGCGCAACGTCGCGCTCCTGGTCGACATGCCCAAGGTCACCAAGGACAAGGGGAAGGCGTGGAACGCCCGTGAGGCAATCACGTTCCTTCGTGCGGCACGCGCTCACCGCCTCTACGCGGCCTGCGTCCTGGTCCTCGTGCTCGGCCTGCGCCGCAGCGAGCTCCTAGGGCTGCGCTGGCAAGACGTCGACTTCGAGGCACGGCAGTTCACCCCGGTCAAGCAGGTGCAGCGCGTCAAGGGGGTCGGCCTGGTCCTCAAGGACCTCAAGACCGAGTCGTCACAGGCCGTGCTCCCCCTGCCGGAGTTCTGCGCCCGCGCCCTGGAGGAGCGTCGCGAGCTCCAAGAGCTGGAACGGAAGATCGCGGGGGAGCACTGGTCTCAGGAGCCGGACCATGACCTGATCTTCTCCTCGGAGCACGGCGGCATGATCGACCCGGTGGGCTTCTCCCGCACCTTCGATCGGCTCGTCAAGAGGGCCGGTGTGCGGCGCATCACGGTCCGGCTCGCTCGGCACACCTGCGGGACCCTGCTCGCCTTCCTGAAGGTGCACCCCAAGGTCGCACAGGCGATCCTCCGGCACAGCCAGATCAGCATGACCATGGACGCTACACGCACGTGGTCGGCGACAGCGAGCGGGAAGCCGTCGGCATGCTCGCCGAACTCCTGGAAGACCCGCTCATCGGCTGATGTCAACCGGTGATGTCAAAGACCCCCGATCCGAGTGGACCGGGGGTCTTTTGGCTGGTGGGGCTAACAGGATTTGAACCTGTGGCCTCATCCTTATCAGGGATGCGCTCTAACCAACTGAGCTATAGCCCCGCCGCGCTCTGCGGTGTGTGTCCCGCGCGCTGACTCCTGAAGATTAGCGCACGACCGGGGCAGTCCCAAAATCGGTTGTCGGGGGACCGTCAGCCGCGGTTCAGCTGCAGGTTCACTCGTCCTCGGCCAGCGTCAGCTCGACGCCGCCCACGAAGCCGGCGGAGAGGTTGTAGATGAACGCGCCGAGCGTCGCCAGCGCCGTCGCGAGGACGACGTCGATGACCGCGATGATCGACGTGAACATCAGCACGTGCGGCAGCGACAGGAAGGACTGCAGGTCGAAGCCGTTCGACTCGTTCGAGCCGGTCGCCTCGGAGATCGTGCCGCCGACCGTCGAGAAGACGCCCATCGCGTCCATGACCATCCACAGCACCGCGGCCGCGACGATCGTGCAGATGCCCAGCGCGATGGAGAGCAGGAAGCTGACCTTCATCACCGACCAGGGGTCGGCCTTGGCCACGCGCAGGCGTGCCTTGCGTGTGCGGGGCGTCGTACGCGCCCCCGTGCGCGGCTTGCGCGTCGCGCCCGCCGGAGCGGCCGTCTGGTAGGCCTGCGGCGGGTGGTAGGGCCCTGCGGGCTGCTGCGGCTGCCGTTCCCCCGGCAGCGGCGAGGCGGACGGCGCGGGGGCCGCCTGCTGCGCCCCTGTGGGCGCCGGCTGCGGCTGGGCGCCCGGGGCAGCCGAGCCCGCGCCGGCCGCGTACGGCTGCGTCTGCGGGCCTCGGGAGTCCGTCACGGTTCCCCCCTGGGATCCAGGTGTGTCGGGCGAGGGCGAGTCCTTCGCGGGCGACTTGATCGCTTTCAGCTGGGTCGTGTGCGTGTCCGTCGCACGCGCGGCGGAGCCACGGCCGCCGCCGTCCGTGTCCTTACCGGCCGTAGAACCGGTGGTACCGGACGATCCGGCGCCCGTGGCTCCGCTCACGATGACTCTCTCCTCGTGCTACTCGGCCGAGGGCGACTCACCCTCGTCCGTGCCGATGGTCTCGGCGGCACCTTCGGCGGTCTCGTCGACGACCACATCGCCGTCGACCTCCTCCGCCTCGCGTCCCGCCTCGGCGTTACGTGCGATGCCGACCACGGCATCGCGCTTGCCCAGGTTGATCAGTTGGACGCCCATGGTGTCACGGCCCGTCTCCCTGACCTCGTTGACTCGCGTACGAATCACACCGCCGCCCAGCGTGATGGCGAGGATCTCGTCGGTCTCCTCGACCACCAGCGCTCCGACGAGCGATCCGCGGTCCTCCACGATCTTGGCGGCCTTGATTCCGAGGCCACCGCGACCCTGGACGCGGTACTCGTCGACGGGAGTCCGCTTCGCGTACCCGCCGTCGGTGGCAGTGAACACGAACGTACCGGGTCGAACAACATTCATCGAGAGCAGCTCGTCTCCCTCGCGGAAGCTCATGCCCTTGACACCCGAGGTGGCGCGGCCCATAGGGCGCAGTGATTCGTCCGTGGCCGTGAACCTGATCGACTGTGCCTTTTTGCTGATCAGAAGCAGATCGTCGTCGGCCGAGACCAGTTCCGCTCCGATCAGTTCGTCGTCGGAACCGTCTTCCCGCTCACGCAAGTTGATCGCGATCACGCCGCCGGAGCGGGGCGAATCGTAATCCTTCAGCGGCGTCTTCTTCACAAGTCCGGCCTTCGTGGCGAGCACCAGATACGGCGCCGCCTCGTAGTCACGGATCGCGAGGATCTCGGCGATCGCCTCGTCCGGCTGGAAAGCGAGGAGGTTCGCCACGTGCTGCCCGCGCGCGTCACGGCCGGCGTCGGGAAGCTCGTAGGCCTTCGCGCGGTACACACGGCCCTTGTTGGTGAAGAACAGCAGCCAGTGGTGCGTGGTCGACACGAAGAAGTGGTCGACGATGTCGTCTTCCTTGAGCTTCGTGCCGCGTACGCCCTTGCCGCCGCGCTTCTGGGCCCGGTAGTCCACGGTCTTGGTGCGCTTGACGTAACCGCCGCGCGTGACCGTGACGACGATGTCCTCCTCGGCGATGAGGTCCTCGATGGACATGTCGCCGTCGAAGGGCACCAGCATCGTCTTGCGGTCGTCGCCGTACTTCTCGACGATCGCGGCGAGTTCCTCGCTGACGATGCCGCGCTGGCGGACCGGGGAGGCGAGGATCTCGTTGTACTCGGTGATCTTCGCCTGGAGTTCGTCGTGCTCCTGGATGATCTTCCGGCGCTCCAGGGCGGCGAGCCGACGCAGCTGCATCTCGAGGATGGCGTTCGCCTGGATCTCGTCGATCTCCAGGAGCTCCATCAGGCCCGTGCGCGCGACGTCGACGGTCTCACTGCGCCGGATCAGCGCGATGACCTCGTCGATGGCGTCCAGGGCCTTCAGCAGACCGCGCAGGATGTGCGCCCGCTCCTCGGCCTTGCGCAGGCGGAATCGCGTACGGCGGACGATGACCTCGATCTGGTGCGTCACCCAGTGGCGGATGAACGCGTCCAGGGAGAGGGTGCGCGGGACGCCGTCGACGAGCGCCAGCATGTTGGCGCCGAAGTTCGTCTGCAGGTCCGTGTGCTTGTAGAGGTTGTTCAGGACGACCTTGGCGACCGCGTCCCGCTTCAGCACGATGACCAGGCGCTGGCCGGTGCGCGACGAGGTCTCGTCACGGACGTCCGCGATGCCGCCGATCTTGCCGTCCTTCACCAGGTCGGCGATCTTCTGTGCGAGGTTGTCCGGGTTGACCTGGTACGGCAGCTCCGTGACCACCAGGCACTGGCGGTTCTGGATCTCCTCGACCTCGACGACCGCGCGCATGGTGATGGAGCCGCGGCCTGTGCGGTACGCCTCTTCGATGCCCTTACGGCCCACCACCAGGGCGCCGGTCGGGAAGTCGGGGCCCTTGATGCGCTCCATGAGCGCGTCCAGCAGCTCCTCGTGCGAGACCTCGGGGTTCTCCAGGTACCACTGGGCACCTGCCGCGACCTCACGCAGGTTGTGCGGCGGGATGTTGGTCGCCATACCGACCGCGATACCGGCCGAGCCGTTGATCAGCAGGTTCGGGAAGCGGGCCGGCAGGACGGTCGGCTCCTGGGAGCGGCCGTCGTAGTTGTCCGTGAAGTCGACGGTCTCCTCGTCGATGTCACGGACCATCTCCATCGACAGCGGCGCCATCTTGCACTCGGTGTAGCGCATGGCCGCCGCCGGGTCGTTGCCCGGAGAGCCGAAGTTGCCGTTGGAGTCCACCAGCGGCATGCGCATCGACCACGGCTGGGCGAGGCGCACCAGGGCGTCGTAGATCGAACTGTCGCCGTGGGGGTGGTAGTTGCCCATGACGTCGCCGACCACGCGCGCGCACTTGTAGAAGCCGCGCTCGGGGCGGTAGCCGCCGTCGTACATGGCGTACAGGACGCGGCGGTGGACGGGCTTGAGGCCGTCGCGGACGTCCGGCAGCGCACGCGAGACGATGACGGACATCGCGTAGTCGAGGTACGAGCGCTGCATCTCCGTCTCGAGCCCGACGGGCTCGACACGCATCGCGAGTTCGCCGCCCTCTTCAGGGGTGACGGGAGTGTTCTCGTCGGTCATTGCTGGTGAAGGTCCTTCCTGGTGCGGTCAGCTGAGACCGACTCAGATGTCGAGGAAGCGGACGTCCTTGGCGTTGCGCTGGATGAACTGGCGGCGGGCCTCGACGTCCTCGCCCATCAGGACCGAGAACAGGTCGTCGGCCTGGGCGGCGTCGTCGAGGGTGACCTGGCCGAGGACGCGGTGCTCCTGGTCCATCGTGGTCACGCGCAGCTCCTCGGCGTTCATCTCGCCGAGACCCTTGAAGCGCTGGATGGAGTCCTCGCGAACGCGCTTGCCGCGCTGACGGCCCATCTCGATCAGCGCGTCGCGCTCGCGGTCCGAGTAGGCGTACTCGATGTCGTCCCGGCCCCACTTGATCTTGTAGAGCGGCGGGCGGGAGAGGTACACGTGCCCGGCCTCGACCAGCGGCCGCATGAAGCGGAACAGGAAGGTCAGCAGCAGGGTGCTGATGTGCTGGCCGTCGACGTCGGCGTCCGCCATCAGGATGATCTTGTGGTAGCGGAGCTTCTCGATGTCGAAGTCCTCGTGGACTCCGGTGCCGAAAGCCGAGATCAGCGCCTGGATCTCCTGGTTCTGCAGGATCTTGTCGATCCGCGCCTTCTCGACGTTGAGGATCTTGCCTCGGATCGGGAGGATCGCCTGGTACTCGGGGTTCCGGCCGGACTTGGCCGAGCCGCCGGCGGAGTCACCCTCGACGATGAAGATCTCGCACTTGGTGGGGTCGTTCGACTGGCAGTCCGAGAGCTTGCCCGGCAGGGACGCCGACTCCAGCAGGCCCTTACGACGCGTCAGGTCACGGGCCTTGCGGGCCGCCACGCGCGCGGTGGCCGCCTGGATGCCCTTGCGGACGATGTCCGCCGCCTCGTTCGGGTTGCGGTCCAGCCAGTCCGCGAGGTGCTCGTAGACGACCTTCTGCACAAAGGTCTTGACCTCGGTGTTGCCCAGCTTGGTCTTGGTCTGGCCCTCGAACTGCGGCTCGCTCAGCTTCACCGAGATGATCGCGGTCAGACCCTCGCGGATGTCGTCACCCGTGAGGTTGTCGTCCTTCTCCCGCAGCAGCTTCTTGTCGCGCGCGTACTTGTTGATCAGCGACGTCAGCGCGGCACGGAAGCCCTCTTCGTGCGTGCCGCCCTCGTGCGTGTGGATGATGTTGGCGAACGAGTAGACGCCCTCGTTGTAGCCGCTGTTCCACTGCATGGCGACCTCGAGGGACAGGTGCTTGTCCTTGTCCTCGGCCTCCAGGTCGATCACGGTCGGGTGCACCAGGTCTCCCTTGCGGGAGTTGAGGTACTTCACGAAGTCGACGATGCCGCCCTCGTAGTGGTACGAGACGGCCTTGACCTCGTGCTTCTCGTCCTCGCCCGCCTCGTCCGCACCGGCCGTGGCCTTCGCCGACTCACGCTCGTCGGTGAGGTTGATCCGCAGACCCTTGTTGAGGAACGCCATCTCCTGGAAGCGCCGCGAGAGCGTCTCGAAGGAGTAGTCGGTGGTCTCGAAGATGTCCGGGTCGGCCCAGAAGGTGACCGAGGTGCCGTGTTCCTCGGTGGCCTCGTGCTTGGCGAGCGGGGCGGTCGGGACGCCGAGCTTGTAGTCCTGCGTCCAGCGGTAGCCGTCGGTCTTGACCTCGACGGCGACCTTCGTCGACAGGGCGTTCACCACGGAGACGCCGACGCCGTGCAGACCGCCGGAGACCGCGTAGCCGCCGCCGCCGAACTTGCCGCCCGCGTGCAGGACGGTAAGCACGACCTCGACGGCCGGCTTGCCTTCGGACGGCACGATGCCCACCGGGATGCCACGGCCGTTGTCGACGACCCGGACGCCGCCGTCGGCGAGGATGGTCACGTCGATCGTGTCCGCGTGCCCGGCCAGCGCCTCGTCGACGGAGTTGTCGACGACCTCCTGCACGAGGTGGTGCAGTCCGCGCTCGCCGGTCGAACCGATGTACATACCGGGTCGCTTGCGAACCGCGTCCAGACCCTCGAGGACGGTGATGGCGCTGGCGTCGTACGAGGCGGTGACCTCGCCGTTCGACGAGGTCACCGCGCCGTTGGCGCCGGCGTCGGTGGACGGGATGTTCTCGTTGGGGTTGCCGGAATCGGCCACGAAGCGCCCTTTCTGGCACAGCACGAGCCAGGCTCGTCGGCGGGTTGCCGGAGCGGCTGCGGCATGTTGCGTTGGTAAGCCTTGATCAGCGTTGCTCAGCTTTTCCCGGACGGTCCCCACGATTGGGGCGGGATTGGCCTCCAGTCTACCGGTAGCGCCGACAGTGATGGGGGTTTGCCGGTACCTGAGTCCTCATGTGCCGCCCTGAACCCGGCTCGGCCGACTCCCGATATACGGATGGGGGCTCCAAGAGGCTCACGGAGCCACTCAGCGCTTCCGGCCGTCAACCCTTGGCTACTTCGGAGTCAGGTCCCGATTCGCAACCGCGTGCGGTTGTACGACGAGGAGGCCAGCGCCGGTATGTCAGGACCGTCGGCGCCTACTGATGTGATCTCTGTCACCTGCGGCTGAAGAGGCTGGTGGGACTGCTGTGACGCCCTATTCGGAAGGCCTGGTTCCGCAGCGGGGAGGGGCGGTGGTGGGTCGACGGCGGGTACGAGCAGCCGCAGTGACGGGTCTACGGCCCGGTCCGAGCAGCCGAAGGTGTCGGAGATCCACGGCCCGTCCGATCGGCTGTAAGTGCCGCAGGCTTACGACGATCCGATCAGCCGTAGGTGTCGCCGGGCCCCGTGCTCCCGGGGGCGCGCAGAGGGCCGTAGCGGCGGGCGGGACCGCCGGGACCGTTCACCTTGATCTGCCGCACGGCGCCATGGCCGAGGTCCTCGTTGAGGCGGGCGACGAGCGTCGGGGCGAGCAGCCGCAGGTTCGTCGCCCAGGCCGTCGAGTCACAGCGCACCACCAGGACCCGCTCGTCCTCGTCGTACTTCTCCGGCACACAGTGCTTGGCGACGTCCTCGCCGACGATCTGCGGCCACCGCCCCATCACACCGCCCACCGCGGCCGGGGTCTCCCAGCCCCGCTCGGTGATCAAGCGGTTAATGGCAGCGCCCAGCGCCAGAGGGTCGCGGCCGTCGGCCCGCGCGCCGGAGCGCAGACCCCCGCGCCGCGCCTGCTTCTTCTGCTGTGCCGCGTCCCCACGCGCGCGTGCCTGCTCCTTGGCCGCCCGCAGCGCCACGCGCGCGAGGTCGACGCCGGAGGGTTCGGGGGCCTTCTTGGGTGCGTTCTCGGAGGGGCTCCCGGACGGGTTCTCGCTCATACGCGCTCCACCGTCCCCTCGGCCACGGCGTACCGCGCCCCCGCCAGCACATGCGGTACGTCGTCGTCGACCGCGGCCGTCACCAGGACCTGCTCGCCGGGCGCGACGAGCTCAGCGAGGCGCTCACGGCGCCGGGTGTCCAGCTCGGCGAAGACGTCGTCGAGCACCAGCACCGGTTCGTTGCCCTCCGCCCTGAGCAGGTCGTACGACGCCAGCCGCAGCGCCAGCGCGTAGGACCAGGACTCGCCGTGCGAGGCGTACCCCTTGGCGGGCAACTCACCGAGTTTGAGCAGCAGATCGTCCCGATGCGGGCCTACTAGGGTGACGCCGCGCTCGATCTCCTGCTTGCGCGCGTCTGCGAGCGACGCCATCAGCTGCTCGAAGAGGTCCTCCCGCGTGTGTGCCTCGCCGGGAGCCGACGGCTTGTAGTCCAGGGCGACCGGACCGCCGCCGGGGGCCAGTTGCTCGTACGCCTTGTCGGCCAGCGGGTGGATCGCCGCGATCAGGTCGAGGCGCTGCGCGAGCAACTCGGCGCCCGCGCGCGCGAGATGCTGGTCCCAGACGTCGAGGGTGGACAGGTCCATGGAACGGCCGCCGTGCCGACGGGCCAGCGCGGCCGACTTCAGGAGGGTGTTGCGCTGCTTGAGGACCCGCTCGTAGTCGGAGCGGACGCCCGCCATGCGCGGGGAGCGGGCGGTGATCAGCTCGTCGAGGAAACGACGCCGCTCGCCGGGGTCGCCCTTGACCAGCGCGAGATCCTCCGGCGCGAACAGGACGGTCCGCACGATGCCGAGCACATCACGGGGTCTGACCTGCGAGGACCTGTTGATACGGGCCCGGTTCGCCTTGCCGGGGTTCAGCTCCAGCTCGACCAGCTGCTGCCGGTCGCCCTGCCGCACCTGCGCCCGGATGACCGCCCGCTCGGCGCCCATGCGGACCAGGGGGGCGTCGGAAGCGACGCGATGGCTGCCGAGGGTGGCGAGATAGCCGACGGCCTCGACGAGGTTCGTCTTGCCCTGGCCGTTCGGCCCGACGAAGGCGGTGACGCCCGGGTCGAGCGGCACTTCGACCCGGGCGTACGAGCGGAAGTCGGCCAGCGACAGATGCGTGACGTGCATGGTCGTTCGCCGACCTCCCCCAACGTGTGGTTCAGGTGCCCCGGTCGCCCAGGCCACCGGGGCCTTCAACTTTCCCCAGCTGTGGACAACCGGGCCACCCCCGAGGGTGCCAGGTCGGCATCCCCAGGGTGTGGATTACTTCTTCTCGCTTCCGACGGTCACTTCTTCTCGACCGCGTGGCCGCCGAACTGGTTCCGCAGCGCCGCGATCATCTTCATCTGCGGAGAGTCCTCCTGGCGGGAGGCGAACCGCGCGAACAGCGACGCGGTGATCGCCGGCAGCGGCACCGCGTGGTCGATGGCGGCTTCCACAGTCCAGCGTCCCTCGCCGGAGTCCTGTGCAAAACCCTTCAGTGCGTCCAGGTGCTCGTCCTCGTCGAGGGCGTTCACCGCCAGGTCCAGCAGCCAGGAACGGATGACCGTGCCCTCCTGCCAGGACCGGAAGACCTCCCGGACGTCGGTCACGGAGGCGACCTTCTCCAGCAGCTCCCAGCCCTCGGCGTAGGCCTGCATCATCGCGTACTCGATGCCGTTGTGGACCATCTTCGCGAAGTGCCCCGCACCGACCTTGCCGGCGTGCACCGAGCCGAAGTCGCCCTTCGGCTTGAGGGCGTCGAAGACCGGCTGCACCTTGGCCACGTTCTCCGCGTCGCCGCCGTACATCAGCGCATAGCCGTTCTCCAGGCCCCAGACGCCGCCCGAGACACCGCAGTCGACGAAGCCGATGCCCTTGGCCGCGAGCTCCTCGGCGTGCCGCTCGTCGTCCGTCCAGCGGGAGTTGCCGCCGTCCACGACGACGTCGCCGGGCTCCAGCAGCTCGGCCAGCTCGTCGATGGTCGACTGGGTCGGCGCACCCGCCGGGACCATCACCCAGACCACGCGCGGGCCGGAGAGCTTGCCCACAAGCTCTTCCAGGCTGTGGACATCCGCGAGGTCGGGGTTGCGGTCGTATCCGACGACGGTGTGGCCCGCGCGGCGGATCCGCTCGCGCATGTTGCCGCCCATCTTGCCGAGGCCGACGAGACCGAGCTCCATCAGTTGTGTTCCTTAGGTCGCTGTGTGGCGTGCGGGGTGCCCTCGCACCCCTGGGGCACCTTCGTACCCCTGTCCGAGCCTAAACCCGGACGTCCGCGCACAGCTGTGGGCATACGCGCTCATACGTAGACCCTCATCTGCAGGTTTCCCCACAGGCCGGGGATGCTTCTCCACCGGCCTGTGGACAACCCAGGGCGACCGGGACGCTCAGCCGCTCAGCCGCACCGGCATGATCAGGTACTTGTAGGCCTCGTCCGCCTCCGCGTCCACCGCCGGCTTGCCGCTCAGCAGCGCCGGCTTCGTGGACGTCGTGAAGGACAGCTGGGCCACCGGGGAGTCGATGGCGCTCAGGCCGTCGAGCAGGAACGTCGGGTTGAAGGCGATCGAGATGTCGTCGCCCTCCAGCTGTGCGTCCACCCTTTCCACAGCCTGTGCGTCGTCGCTGGAACCGGCTTCCAGGATGAGCACGCCCTGCTCGAAGCTCAGCCGCACCGGGGTGTTGCGCTCGGCGACCAGCGCCACACGCTTGACGGCCTCCACGAAGGGGGCGGTCTCGATCACGGCGACGGAGTTGAACTCCGTCGGGAACAGCGTGCGGTACTTCGGGAGGTCGCCCTCCAGCAGACGGGTCGTCGTACGGCGGCCCGCGCCCTCGAAACCGATCAGGCCCTCGCCCGCGCCCGAACCCGAGAGGGCCAGGGTGACGCTGTCACCGCTGGTCAGCGCCTTGGCGGTGTCCAGGAGTGTCTTGGCGGGGACCAGGGCGACCGCGGAGGCCTCGGGGTTCTCCGGCTTCCACAGGAACTCGCGGACCGCGAAGCGGTAGCGGTCGGTGGACGCCAGCGTCACCGTGTCACCCTCGATCTCGATGCGCACACCGGTGAGGACAGGCAGCGTGTCGTCACGGCCGGCCGCGATGGCGACCTGCTGCACGGCGGAGGCGAAGACCTCGCCGGGGACCGTGCCGGTCGCGTTCGGCATCTGCGGGAGCGCCGGGTACTCCTCCACAGGCAGGGTGTGGAGTGTGAACCGGGAAGAGCCGCAGACCACGGTCGCCCGTACACCGTCTGTGGAAATCTCCACCGGACGGTTGGGGAGAGCGCGGGAGATGTCCGCGAGGAGACGGCCGGAGACGAGGACCGTGCCCTCTTCCTCCACCTCCGCCTCGACGCTCACACGCGCGGAGACCTCGTAGTCGAAGCTGGACAGGCTCAGCTGACCGTCGTCCGCCTTGAGCAGGAGGCCGGCGAGGACAGGCGCCGGCGGACGGGCCGGGAGGCTGCGTGCCGCCCAGGCCACTGCCTCCGCGAGTACGTCGCGTTCCACCCGGATCTTCACTGTTGCCGCCTCCTGCTGTTGCCGGCGCTTCTACGGCCTGCCTGGCTTCGTCGTCTGTCTCGGTGTCGTCGGTCCCTGTGACGGGAAGGACACCGGGGACCAGTCTGACGCACCGCACTGACAGTAGGTGCCTCTCGGGGTCAAGTCGTGACGAGGGGCAGCAGGCGGCCGGACAGCGAGTTGTGCACAGGGCCCCCTTCGAAACGAATTCCCAGCTCTCTCTAGTCGGGAGTAGTAGTAGGGCCTGTGGATACCGTGGATAACCCTGTTTGCCCAGGTCAGAGCGGAGATTTTGTCCACGGGCCCTGTGGGCGGAAGCGGTGGACAACTCGGCATCTCTGTGGAGAACGGAAAGTTCTGCACACCCCATGCACAGCCTGAGGCGACTTCTCCCCAGTGCCGTCCCCAGCTTTACCCACCTTTCCCACAGCCCAACCAGGCAACTTCATGTGACGCCTTTCACTCAAGGCGGTGAGGAGGCGCGTCGCGTTGCCGAACAGTGGACAGCGCTGTGGAGAAGGTGGGGATCATTGGGGACAACCGACCGCAGCCTGTGGGTTGCCCGTGGACAACTTGATGCACAGCCTGTGGATCTCCGCTCTGTCCACAGTCTGTGGAGATCGTTCGTCCACGAATCCACACCCGGGTGACCTGGTGTGATCGTCTTTCAACAGGGGCCCCTGTGGACACAGTCTGGACAACTTCCCGGTCCCCAGGGTGTGGACGGCAGAAAGTCACCGAATCTGTGGAGAGTGGCCGTAACTCGGCAGCTATTCGAACAGCCGAGGACCGTGACATGACGAAGGGCGCCCCCGGAATCTCCTCCGGGAGCGCCCTCGGCGTCGTACGACGGGCTCGTCCGGCCGCCTTGCCGGCCGGCTCCGTCAGCCGTTCTTGATGCGGTTCGTCAGCTCGGTGACCTGGTTGTAGATGGAGCGTCGTTCGGCCATCAGATTGCGGATCTTGCGGTCGGCGTGCATCACCGTGGTGTGGTCGCGGCCGCCGAACAGCGCGCCGATTTTCGGCAGCGACAGGTCCGTCAGCTCACGGCACAGGTACATGGCGATCTGGCGGGCCGTGACGAGTTGGCGGCCGCGCGAGCTGCCGCACAGGTCCTCGACCGTGAGGCCGAAGTAGTCGGCGGTCGCGCTCATGATGGCCGTCGAGGTGATCTCCGGCGTCGCGTCGTCGCCGCCGGGGATCAGGTCCTTCAGGACGATCTCCGTCAGGCCCAGGTCCACCGGCTGCCGGTTGAGCGACGCGAACGCCGTCACCCGGATCAGCGCGCCCTCCAGCTCGCGGATGTTGCGCGAGATGCGGGAGGCGATGAACTCGAGTACCTCCGGCGGGGCGTTGAGCTGCTCCTGCACCGCCTTCTTGCGCAGGATCGCGATACGCGTCTCCAGCTCGGGCGGCTGGACGTCGGTGATCAGGCCCCACTCGAAACGGTTCCGCAGCCGGTCCTCCAGCGTCACCAGCTGCTTCGGCGGCCGGTCGGAGGACAGCACGATCTGCTTGTTCGCGTTGTGGAGCGTGTTGAAGGTGTGGAAGAACTCCTCCTGCGTCGACTCCTTGTCCGCCAGGAACTGGATGTCGTCGACGAGCAGGATGTCCATCTCCCGGTAGCGCTTGCGGAAGCTGTCGCCCTTGCCGTCGCGGATGGAGTTGATGAACTCGTTGGTGAACTCCTCGGAGCTCACGTACCGCACGCGCGTGCCCGGGTAGAGGCTGCGCGCGTAGTGCCCGATCGCATGCAGGAGGTGCGTCTTGCCGAGCCCCGACTCCCCATAGATGAACAGGGGGTTGTACGCCTTCGCCGGTGCCTCGGCGACGGCGACCGCGGCCGCGTGTGCGAAGCGGTTGGAGGCGCCGATGACGAAGGTGTCGAAGAGGTACTTCGGGTTCAGGCGCGCGGTCGGCTCACCGGGCCCGGGCGCCGGCGCGGGCTGTGCGGCCAGCGGGCCGGGTGCGCCGGTGGTGGGCAGGTTCGCGCCGACGGGGCCGCCGCGGTGCACATGGCCGGAGCCGGAGGGCGGTTCGGGCCGATCACGGCGGCCGTCACGGTCGTAGTCGGCACGCGGCTGGTCGTAGTCGGGCCGCTGCTGCTCGTAGTCGGGGCGGTGTCCGTCGTACTCGGAGCGGTGTCCTTCGTAGTCGGGGCGGTGCCCGTCGTAGGACGGCCGCTCCATCGGCTGCGGGCGGTAGTCCTGGGAGGGCGGGCCGTAGGAGTCCTGTGGGTAGGAGTCCTGCGACGGCGAGGCGTACGGATCCCGCTCCGGGAAGCCGAGCCGCTGCTGCTGCCAGCCGTAGTCGTCCTGCGTCGGGCGCGGCCAGCTGCCGGGGCCGGGCTCGGGGCGCTGGTACTCGCTCGGGTAGGCCGGGCGGGCGGTGGGCAGCGGGTCGGCGGAGGGGCCGGGCAGGTGGTCGTCGGCGCGGTGGCGGCCGTAGCTCTCGTAGGAGGGGAGTTCGGGCTCCTCGTAGCGCGGCTGGGGCGGTGTGGGGGGCGCCGGCGGGGCGGGGGGTTCGCCGGCGGAGTCGTCGACGGTGATCGCGATACGGATGGGGCGGCCGCACTCGCGGCTCAGGGTCTCGCTGACGATCGGGGCCAGGCGGCCTTCCAGTACGCCCTTCGCGAACTCGTTCGGTACGGCGAGCAAGGCGGTGTCGGCGACCAGCGCGAGCGGCTGGCAGCGCCGGATCCAGTGCTCGTCCTTCCCCTCGACACCCTGTCCGCGGCCCTCACCGAGGAGTTGCTCCAGTACTCGTGGCCACACTGCGGCAAGATCGGCAGGTACGTCAGCCACAGGGCACGCTCTCTCACGGGTCCCACGAACGTGTGATGGTGGGACGGGTCGGGGTTCGGATCGGGTGGAGCCAGAACAAGGGGACAAAGGAACGAATCGGAGTTCAGTCACGGTAGTCAGCGCGGCGGGTGCGGTTCAAGTTGTTGTCCCCAGGCTGTGGATAGTGTCTCCCAGTGACCCCTGGTTTGACCGGATGGCGTAGCCGCGCGTACCGTAACCAGGTCGAGTTGTCGATGGCTGCTGCCGCCTGCCTCCGATGGGCACAGATCACGTCAGGTGATCGGGAAGCGGTGCACTCGGGCGTTACTGCGAGCTACTCGTGGGCGCACGGTGACAGCCAGGACGGCACCCCGCCACTACCGATTTATTTCTGGAGCCCCCGAGTGAGCAAGCGCACCTTCCAGCCGAACAACCGTCGTCGCGCGAAGACCCACGGCTTCCGGCTGCGTATGCGCACCCGTGCCGGCCGCGCGATTCTCGCGTCCCGCCGTAGCAAGGGTCGCGCCCGTCTGTCCGCCTGATCCCGGTCAGGTCATGACGTCGTGCTGCCCACCGAGAACCGGCTGAGGCGGCGCGAGGACTTCGCGACCGCGGTTCGACGAGGACGCAGGGCAGGACGCCAGCACCTCGTCGTCCACCTTCGTAGCGGTGCCACGGACCCGCACGCGCCTGGGGAGAGCGCTCCCCCGACGCGTGCGGGTTTCGTCGTGAGCAAGGCCGTGGGCGGCGCGGTCGTCCGCAACAAGGTGAAGCGCAGGCTTCGCCATCTGATGCGCGACCGAGTCGACCGGCTGCCCCCCGGTAGCCTGGTAGTCGTACGAGCGCTGCCCGGTGCGGGCGACGCCGACCATGCACAGCTGGCCCGAGACCTGGATGCCGCTCTGCAGCGGCTGCTGGGAGGGGGCGCGCGATGAAGTACCCACTGCTGGCCCTGATCAAGCTGTACCAGTGGACGATCAGTCCGCTGCTGGGGCCGGTGTGCAAGTACTACCCGTCGTGCTCCCACTACGGCTATACGGCCATCGACCGGCACGGTGCGATCAAGGGCACGGCGCTCACCGCCTGGCGCATCCTGCGGTGCAACCCGTGGTCGCTGGGCGGTGTGGACCATGTCCCGCCGCGTAAGCGCCCGCGGTGGCACGAGATCCTGCGCAACGCGTGGCGCGCACGCAAGGGCGGGCCCTCAGCCGCCGAAACGGCCACCGAAGAGAATGTTGCTTCGAGCCCGGCCGCAGAGACCCAGTCCCATGCCCAAGGAGCATGATTAGTGGACACGATTGCCAGCCTCTTCAGCTTCATCACGACACCTGTCTCCTGGGTCATCGTCCAGTTCCACAAGGTGTACGGCGCCCTCTTCGGCGCTGACACCGGGTGGGCCTGGGGGCTGTCCATCGTGTCTCTGGTGATCCTGATCCGTATCTGCCTGATCCCGCTGTTCGTGAAGCAGATCAAGGCGACCCGGGCCATGCAGACGCTCCAGCCCGAGATGAAGAAGATCCAGGAGCGCTACAAGAACGACAAACAGCGTCAGTCCGAAGAGATGATGAAGCTGTACAAGGAGACGGGCACCAACCCGCTCTCCTCGTGCCTTCCCATCCTGGCGCAGTCGCCGTTCTTCTTCGCGCTGTACCACGTGCTCAACAGCATCGCGAACAACGACACCATCGGCTCCATCAACCAGAGCCTGCTGGACAGCGCGCAGAAGGCGCACATCTTCGGGGCCCCGCTGGCCGCCAAGTTCACCGACAGCTCTTCTGACGTCGCCGCGCTGGACGCCTCGCTGACCAGCGTCCGCATCGTCACCGCGGTCATGATCGTCCTGATGTCGGCGTCGCAGTTCTACACGCAGCGCCAGCTGATGACGAAGAACGTCGACACCACGGTGAAGACGCCGTTCATGCAGCAGCAGAAGATGCTGATGTACATCTTCCCGGTCATGTTCGCCGTCTTCGGAATCAACTTCCCCGTCGGTGTCCTCGTCTACTGGCTGACCACCAACGTGTGGACCATGGGCCAGCAGATGTACGTCATCCACAACAACCCGACTCCGGGTTCCAAGGCCCAGGCCGCGTACCTGGAGCGTCTCACCAAGCACGTCACGCACCACGGCAAGGCCCGCAGGCGCAGTGAGCGGACCATCATCAAGGCGATCGTCGCCAAGGGCCGTGACCGCAACGAGTACGAGCGCAAGTTCATCAACGGCCTGAGCAAGGCGGGCCTCGCGGCCCAGGCGGACGGCACCGTGGTGAAGAACGAGGGTGCTGTCGCCGTCCAGACCGAGGACGGTACGCCGACGGCCGGCGGTGGCGCTCCGAAGCGTCAGCAGCCCAAGCGGCAGACGAAGGCCAAGCGCCAGTCCGGTGCGAAGGCGGCAGGCGACCCGGAGCCGAAGACGTCGCTGAGCAAGTCCGACGAGCCCGAGGACGCGAAGCCCGCCGCCGCCAAGAAGGCCGCCTCGAAGCCCGGCAGCGGAGCCCGCAGCAAGGCCCAGTCCGGGCAGCGCAAGGGCGGTCCGCAGCGCCCCAAGTCCCCGTCCAAGAAGTAAGAAGGAGCCCATCCCGTGACGGAAGGCACCACCTCCGCCGCTGCCGAGGGTGCAGACACCCTGACCCGCCTGGAGCAGGAGGGTGAGATCGCGGCGGACTACCTCGAGGGTCTGCTCGATATCGCCGATCTCGACGGCGACATCGACATGGACGTCGAGGCCGACCGCGCCGCTGTCTCGATCATCAGCGACACGGGCAGCCGAGACCTGCAGAAGCTGGTCGGGCGTGACGGCGAGGTGCTGGAGGCGCTGCAGGAGCTCACGCGTCTGGCCGTGCACCGGGAGACCGGGGACCGCAGCCGCCTGATGCTGGACATCGCGGGCTACCGCGCCAAGAAGCGCGCAGAGCTCTCCGAGCTGGGCGCCAAGGCCGCCGCCGAGGTCAAGAGCTCCGGCGAGCCCGTGAAGCTGAAGCCGATGACGCCGTTCGAGCGCAAGGTCGTGCACGACGCCGTCAAGGCCGCGGGCCTGCGCAGCGAGTCCGAGGGCGAGGAGCCGCAGCGGTTCGTCGTTGTGCTTCCCGCCTGATCGGCCCGTTCGTTCTCCCGGCCCCGTCTGCCCGCAGGCGGGGCCGAACTTTGTCAGCCTGATAGTTCTGGTGGTTCTGGTGTCGGCGCCCGGTGCGTCGGCGCGGTACGGAAGGACGGTCCCCCGTGACGGAGGCAGCGGAGCTTCCCCCTGCGCCCGAGCAGGCACGTGAGGTGTTCGGCGATCGCTTCGCTGATGCGGTCCGCTACGCGGAACTGCTCGCCGAGGCGGGTGTACAGCGTGGCCTGATCGGCCCGCGTGAGGTGCCCCGCCTGTGGGAGCGGCATCTGCTGAATTGTGCGGTGCTCTCCGAGGTCGTTCCCGAGGGCGTGACGGTGTGCGACGTCGGCTCGGGTGCCGGGCTGCCGGGCATTCCCCTGGCGCTGGTCCGGGAGGACCTGAAGATCACGCTGTTGGAGCCCCTGCTGCGGCGTACGACCTTCCTGACGGAGGTTGTGGAGCTGCTGGGGCTGGATCATGTGACGGTCGTCCGTGGACGTGCCGAAGAGGTCATGGGCACGTTGCAGCCGGTGCATGTCGTGACCGCGCGTGCGGTGGCACCGCTGGACCGGTTGGCCACCTGGGGTATCCCGCTGCTGCGTCCCTACGGGGAGATGCTCGCACTCAAGGGCGACACCGCCGAGGAGGAGCTGAAGAGCGCGGCGACGGCTTTGAGCAAGCTGGGCGCGGTGGAGACGTCGATCCTTCATGTCGGGGAGGGTGTCGTGGATCCGATGTCCACGGTCGTCCGCGTTGAGGTCGGGGAAAGTCCGGGCGGTGTGCGCTTCGCGGCGAAGCGGGCCAAGGCTGCACGGACGGGACGAGCACGCCGTCGCCGCTGATCCGTCCTGACGACGAGACGTACTCCACACAAGCTGCCAAACCTATGCAGGTCGGAGTGTCGCGACAGTTCGGCCACGGCTGCTGTGCATCGTGTTTCACGTGAAACGTCGCTCACTGCTGCACGGCATCATCAGTCGCGGCCGCGCTGCGGCCGAACCGCGCGACCGAAAGCCTCTCGGTTCTCTCGGAGAGGGTTCCTTCGACGACACTGAGTCCCCCCTGAGGGGGACGGAGTTTTCCACAGAGGTGGATTTCTCCACAGAACAACAGGCCTCACTGGTTCACGACCCCGAAGACATGGGAGGCTCTGTTCATTGCGAGCCTGAAGTCGAGGAGAGTGAATCCTTGCGGTCCGACGCCAACATCGCGGGACCGATGACCGATCCGGTCCCCGGTCCCCGTACCGAGTCGATGGGGGAGGATGTTTCACGTGAAACACCGCCCCCGATGGACGACACTCCCATCGGTCGTGCTGCCCAATTGGCGGTGGAGGCTCTAGGCCGCGCCGGCGAGGGCCTGCCACGGCCCGAGCAGACCCGTGTCATGGTGGTCGCCAACCAGAAGGGGGGCGTGGGCAAGACGACGACGACCGTCAATCTTGCCGCGTCGCTGGCCCTGCATGGCAGCCGTGTGCTGGTCATCGACCTCGACCCGCAGGGCAACGCGTCCACTGCCCTGGGGATCGACCATCACGCCGAAGTCCCTTCCATCTACGACGTGTTGGTCGAGAGCAAGCCGCTCGCGGAAGTCGTCCAGCCGGTCCCCGATGTCGAGGGTCTCTTCTGTGCCCCTGCCACGATCGATCTCGCCGGTGCGGAGATCGAGCTGGTGTCGCTGGTGGCACGTGAGAGCCGACTGCAGCGGGCGATCCAGGCCTACGAGCAGCCGCTGGACTACATCCTCATCGACTGCCCGCCCTCGCTCGGCCTGTTGACGGTCAATGCGTTGGTGGCCGGGCAGGAGGTCCTGATCCCGATCCAGTGCGAGTACTACGCGCTGGAGGGCCTCGGCCAGCTGCTGCGCAACGTCGACCTGGTGCGGGGGCACCTGAACCCCGCCCTGCATGTATCGACGATCCTGCTCACCATGTACGACGGCCGGACGCGGCTTGCATCACAGGTCGCGGACGAGGTGCGCAGCCACTTCGGCAATGAGGTGCTGCGGACGAGCATTCCTCGCTCGGTCCGTATCTCCGAGGCGCCGAGCTATGGACAGACGGTGCTGACGTACGATCCAGGATCGAGCGGTGCCCTGTCCTATCTTGAGGCGGCACGAGAAATCGCGCTGAAGGGTGTCGGCGTCAGTTACGACCCGACGCACGCCCATATCGGCGCCCAGAGCAACCCGAGCATGGTGGAGGGGATCCAGTGAGCGAGCGACGGAGGGGTTTGGGCCGTGGTCTCGGCGCACTGATCCCCGCAGCGGCGACAGAGACGACGGTGGCTCCTCCTGGAGCGGGGAGCGCTGCTTCCACATCGCCGGCGGCTGTCCCGCTGCTGAACGACCGGGGGGTGGCTGCGGCGAAGGTCGCTACGTTGCCGCCTGTTTCACGTGAAACAGAGGATCTCTCGCCGAACGGAGGCGTGGAGGTGCCCGCCCCTCCGATGGGCGCCCACTTCGCCGAGATTCCTCTCGACGCCATTACGCCGAACCCGCGCCAGCCGCGTGAGGTCTTCGACGAGGATGCGTTGCAGGAGCTCGTCACCTCCATCAAGGAGGTCGGTCTCCTCCAGCCCGTCGTTGTACGGCAGATCGGTCCCTCCCACTATGAGCTCATCATGGGTGAGCGGCGCTGGAGGGCCTGCCGTGAGGCCGGACTCGACGCCATCCCGGCGATCGTGCGGGCCACGGATGACGAGAAGCTCCTCCTGGACGCGCTCCTGGAGAACCTCCACCGGGCTCAGCTGAATCCGATCGAAGAGGCCGCTGCCTACGATCAGCTGCTGAAGGACTTCAACTGCACGCACGACCAGTTGGCGGATCGCATCGGCCGTTCACGGCCGCAGGTCTCCAACACCCTGCGTCTGCTGAAGCTCTCACCCAAGGTTCAGAACCGGGTGGCGGCTGGGGTCCTCTCCGCCGGGCATGCGCGGGCGCTCCTCTCCGTGGAGGACCCGGAGGAGCAGGAGCGGCTGGCCTACCGGGTGGTGGCCGAAGGGCTGTCGGTCCGGTCCGTTGAGGAGATCGTGACCCTGATGGGGTCCCGTCCGCAGAAGACTCAGCGTCCCCGGGGGCCGCGGGCCGGCTCTGTGCCCTCTCCGGCGCTGTCCGACCTCGCGACCCGGCTCTCGGACCGCTTCGAGACGCGGGTGAAGGTCGAGCTGGGCCAGAAGAAGGGCAAGATCACCGTCGAGTTCGCCTCCCCGGAGGACCTCGAGCGGATCCTCAGCACGCTCGCTCCCGGCGAGAAGCTGGCTCTCCAGAAGAGCCTTCTGGACGATGATGCGGAGGAACTCGAGAGTTGAGGGCGGCAGGCCGGGGTGTGCTTTCCGGCCTGCCCATGCGGGCCGTGTCCGGTGTGTCCGGAACACGGCCCGCTCTTTGCTTTCTGGCGGTATCGATGGAATCACATCGTGGATACGATGCGTTCGGGTATGGCGCATCCACCTGGCAGACCTCTTAGGGGAGGCGGGGTCCATGCGAACGGTGAGCCGCACCGGACTGGTGAGCGCGGGCCTTGGGCTGGGCGCGGTCGGCGGATTCGTCGGCAGCCTGCTCAGGGAACGCAGCGCCCTGACAGCCGCTCGCGATGCCGCGGGCGAAGGAAGCGAGGAACAGCCTTCATGGGGCGTCGGCTCGTACCGCTCACGCTGGACAACCTTCAGGACCTTCCCAAGCGTTGCCGCGCGTGTGTCTTCTGGGAGCTGGACCCGGTCAGCGGTGAAGCCGCGGTAAAAGCGGGGACGGCCGCCCTGGAGAAGGAAGCCTGGATCTCGGCTGTCCTGCTGGACTGGGGCTCCTGCGGCCGGGTCGTCTATGTCGACGACGTACCGGTGGGATTCGTGCTCTACGCGCCTCCGGCCTACGTGCCCCGCGCTACAGCGTTTCCCACAAGCCCCGTCTCATCGGACGCGGTGCAGCTGATGACCGCGTTCATCATGCCGGGCTACCAGGGTCAGGGACTGGGCCGGGTGATGGTTCAGACGGTCGCCAAGGATCTGCTGCGGCGAGGCTTCAAGGCCATCGAGGCCTTCGGTGACGCGCGCTGGAAAGAGCCGGCCTGCGTCCTGCCCGCAGACCATCTCCTGGCCGTGGGCTTCAAGACGGTTCGCCCGCACCCCACCTTTCCGCGCTTGCGGTTGGAGCTGCGGACGACGCTGTCCTGGAAGGAAGACGTGGAGATGGCGATCGATCGGCTGCTGGGGGCCGTCCAGAAGGAACCGGCGCTAAGGCCGCTCTAGAGTAAGCGCAAGCTGAGGCCGCTCTGGAGCAAGTTGCCCTTCAAAGCGAATGGGCCAACCCGCTCGGGTTGGCCCATTCGTGTTTCACGTGAAACGTCACTCGGCGATGAAGTCCTCGAGGTCGCGAAGAATCGCGGCCTTCGGCTTCGCGCCGACGATTGTCTTGGCGACCTCGCCGTTCTGGTACACGTTCAGCGTCGGGATGGACATGACGCCGTACTTGGCGGCCGTACCCGGGTTCTCGTCGATGTTGAGCTTGACGATCTCGATCTTGTCGCCGTGCTCGGCGGCGATCGCCTCGAGGGACGGCGCGATCTGGCGGCACGGTCCGCACCAGGCGGCCCAGAAGTCCACCAGGACGGGCTTGTCGCTCTTGAGGACGTCCTGCTCGAAGGAGTCGTCGGTCACGTTCTTCAGGGTGCCGGCCACGGCGGGCTCCTTAATTGTTTGTTGCGTGGGGCGGGTGGGGGTCAGACAGAGGTCTTCTCGGGCTCGGCCTGCTCCTCGTCCGCGAGGGCGGCGAGGAAGCGCTCGGCGTCGAGGGCGGCGGAACAGCCGGTGCCGGCCGCGGTGATCGCCTGGCGGTAGGTGTGGTCGACCACGTCGCCGGCGCCGAAGACACCGGTCAGGTTGGTGCGGGTGGAGGGGGCGTTGACCTTGAGGTAGCCCTCCTCGTCCAGCTCCAGCTGGCCCTTGAACAGCTCGGTGCGCGGGTCGTGGCCGATCGCGATGAACAGGCCGGTGACAGCGAGGTCCGAGAGCTCGCCGGTCTTGACGTTGCGCAGCTTCAGGCCGGAGAGCTTCTGATCGCCCTGGACCTCGGCGACCTCGCTGTCCCACACGAACTTGATCTTCGGGTCGGCGAAGGCGCGGTCCTGCATCGCCTTCGAGGCGCGCAGGGTGTCACGGCGGTGGACGATCGTCACGGACTTGGCGAAGCGGGAGAGGAAGGTGGCCTCCTCCATCGCGGTGTCGCCGCCGCCGATCACGGCGATGTCCTGGTCCTTGAAGAAGAACCCGTCGCAGGTGGCGCACCAGGAGACACCGCGGCCGGAGAGGGCGTCCTCGTTCGGCAGGCCGAGCTTGCGGTGCTGCGAGCCGGTGGCGACGATGACGGCCTTCGCGCGGTGGACCGTGCCCGCCGTGTCGGTGACGGTCTTGATCTCACCGGTCAGATCGACGTTGACGATGTCGTCCGGGACGAGCTCGGCTCCGAAGCGCTCTGCCTGGGCGCGCATGTTGTCCATGAGCTCGGGGCCCATGATGCCGTCCTGGAAGCCGGGGAAGTTCTCGACCTCAGTGGTGTTCATCAGGGCGCCACCGGCGGTGACGGCGCCCTCGAACACCAGCGGCTTCAGCGACGCGCGCGCGGTGTAGAGCGCCGCCGTGTAGCCGGCGGGCCCGGAGCCGATGATGATCACGTTACGGACGTCGCTCACGGCTTGATTCCTCGTCTCTGGACTGCGTCGTCGGACCGGTGGGAGCTCCTTTCAGAACTCTCACCCCACCCAACGGATCCTAAGGGGCGCGCATTCCCACTGTGTCCGGGCACACGGAGACGCCACACCGTAGGGGTTGCCACGCTGACGAAGACGAACCGCCGGTCTCTCAGGAACGCGGGAAGGAATCCTTCAGCAGGACCTTGGCCGGAGAGGAGGACGCTTCTTTCACACAGGCCGCGTCCATGAGGTAGGCGGTGATCCGGCTGCTGTCAGAGGCATCGCGCAGCACGACGAGCAGAGCGTCCCTGCCCTTGTAGACGCCTTCCTCAGCGGCAAGAGCGGCGTCGTTGCGTCCCATGCCCTTTCGGATGCATTCGGGCACCCTGATCTCGCGGAGGATCTGAGGACTCTTGGTGTCAGGCCCGCCCTCGATGCCCATGCTCCGGTCCGGTTTGCGGGAGCCTCCCGGGGAGCTCTGGTTCTTGGCGAGAAGGTCGGAGGCCTGCTTCTCCAGCTTCGCTGCGGAGAAGGTATCGGCGGTGGTCTGCTCTCCGTCGGCCGACGGGCCGGCTCCTGAGCCACCCATCAGCGAGGTCAGGAGCACGGAGCCGAGTCCCAGGGCTGCGGCCGTGAACGCGGCGCCCAGGATGGCCACCTTGCGCCGCCCGGCCTTCTTGCGGTCCTTGCGGCCGGGGCCGGTGGTCGAGGAGCGGGCGTGTCCCGTCGGACGACTTGCCGCTGCCGATGTTTCACGTGAAACACGCACGCTGTCGTCCGCATCGGAGACCGAGCGGGCACTGCCGGCGAGCGTCGGCTTGTCGACGTCCCCCGGCGCCGTGGCGCTGAGCAGAGCCTCTGCGGCGAGGGCAGCGTCAATGCGTCCTGCGACATCGGCGGGCATGCGCGCCGGGCCGGGCAGCGTGCCGAGCAGTCCCCGGATCTCCTCCAGTGATGCGTGGACGTCCGCGCACAGCTCGCACTCGTCCAGATGCCGCCGCACGTCGGCGGTCCGGGACGGGGGGAGAAGGCCCTCGGTGAGGTCGGAGATCTCGGCGACGTCCGGGTGTCCGGCCGTGTCTGTCCTGGAACTCACGCTCGCCCACCTCCGCCCTTCACTGCAGCTGAATCACTTGGCCCGGCATCGCGCGGATCCGTGCCATGCGGACCCGCTGCCGGTGGGACGGATGTCCCCTGCGTCCGGTTCCGCCTCTCGTCGCCATCCTTGCCGTCTCCGGTGTTTTCCGGCCGCAGATGCGTGAGGAGAGGCAGAAGTCTGGCTCTGCCGCGTGCGCATCGGCTCTTGACCGTGCCGGTCGGCACATCGAGGATGCGGGCTGCTTCGGCTACGGGGTATCCCTGCATGTCCACCAGCACGAGCGCCGCCTTTTGGTCGGGCGGCAGCGTTCCGAGCGCCTCCAGGAGCTGGCGGTGCAGATCGTTGCGCTCCGCGGGCGCAGAGGCGGACTCGTGCGGCTCCAGCAACTGCTCAAGGCGTTCGGTGTCGTCGACCGGGGAGGTCTTCCGGGAGGCCGCCTTGCGGGCGCGGTCCAGGCAGGCGTTCACCGTGATCCGGTGCAGCCACGTCGTGACGGCCGACTGGCCTCGGAAGGTGTGGGCGGCGCGGTAGGCGGAGACGAGGGCGTCCTGGACGGCGTCAGCGGCTTCCTCGCGGTCGCCGAGGGTGCGCAGCGCCACCGCCCACAGCCGGTCACGGTGCCGCCGCACGAGCTCACCGAACGCGTCGGGGTCGCCTCCTACATGGCGGGACAGAAGGTCCTGATCGCTCGTGTCACGGTATGTGTTGCCATCTGCCATCGGACCCCCTCCCTCTCACTTTCAGCTGGTCACCTTGACGTCCACAACCCTGCCGCGGAATTTGCCGTCGTCGGCCTGCAACGGCAGCTCGGTGAGCCAGACCAGCAGGTATCGGGACGTGAGGGATTTGCTTGGCTTGAGGGTCACGCTCGTCCCTGAACCCTCGGCGAACTTGGTGTAGCTGTCGAAGGATGTGGGTTCGGAACTCGCGTCTTCTGAGGCGGCGCGGAGTTCCACTGAGGTGTTGCCCACGAAGGAGACGGTGACCTTCCCGACTCGCTGGGCCTTGCCGAGATCGAGGATGACGCCCACGCCGGACTTGAGATTGCCGAACTTGGCACCCAGGTAGTAGTCCGTCTGCCAGTAGGTGCCCGGCGCGCCGTCGTAGACCTTGCTTATGTCGCGTGGCTTCTCCGAGCCGTCGGGGCCGAACGGGTCGAAGTCCCGAGCACTCTGAATCGCGATGGGCCGGGAAGGCTTGGTCTTGTCGCCGCCCTTGTCGTTGTCGCCATCCGTCGTCTGCGTCTGGTTGGTGTCGTCGGACTTGCCGCCCTGGTCCATGAGCGCATCCGCCAACTGCCAGCTGCCCAGGCCCAGCGCGGCGATCAGGAGCGCCGACACGGCCCACTTCAGGGCCTTGCCGGTGCGGCTCTGCAGCGGAGGCGGCGGGGTCGGCACCGGCTGCGTGGCGCCGGGATGCGGCGCCTGGCGGCCGTAGGTGCCCTGCTGATACGTCGTGCGCTGATAGTCCGGCGGGGCAGCGAACGCGGGCTCCGGCGGGCGGATGCGGGGCATCTCGCCGATCGCCTTCACCAGCTCCTCCGGCGTCGTGCACGCGGACTCGTGGCGGGAGGCGGTCGCGCCGTCGTTGGCCAGCGCGCGCATGGCGAGCTCGGACAGGCCGCGGTGAACGCCGGCGCGCACCTGGTCGGGAGCGATGAGACCGACGTCCTTGGGCAGCCCGGACAGGCCGTAGGCGTCGCTCTCGTATGGCCAGCGCTGGGTGAGCGCGGCGTACAGCAGGGCGCCGATGGCCTCCGTGTCGGTGCGCTGCGGGGTGTCGGAGCTGATGCCGCGCAGCGCGGCGTTCACCGCGAGGCCGCGGATGCGCCACTGGCCGGAGGAGGTGCGCAGTACGGCGTTCGGGTTGAGGCGGAGGTGGGCCAGGCCCTCGCGGTGGGCGGCGGCCATGGCGGCGGACACCTGGGTGGCCATCTGGTAGGTCTCGTACGCCTCCAGCGGGCCGGACGCGAGGAGCGTGGTCAGCTCGGTGGCGTCGGGGAGCCACTCATGGACGACGTAGACCAGGTCGTTCTCCTCGACGGCGTCGAGGACCTGGACGAAGCGGGGGTCGCCGAGCAGCGCGGAGGAGCGCGCCGCGGCCAGCACGGAGCGGGCTCGCGCATGGTCCGCGGGCAGTACGTGCACGCCGACGGCGCGACGGAGTTTCTCGTCGACCGCACGCCAGCTGCTGAACCCGTCCAGACGGGTGACGCACTCCTCGAGGCGGTAGCGTCTGGCGAGTTTGTGGCCGCTGTGCAGCTCGGGTGGTGAGGCCTTTCCGGGACCCTCGGTCCCGCCACTCCCCTGTGCCTCGTCGGTGTCCGTGTCCCGCTCCCGATTCTTGGCCACCCCGTCGGCCGTGGACTGGTCCGCTTGTGCGGTCAGCGGCTCGTCGCCGCTGTTGTCTGCCACGTCGACGGCAGCCGTGCTCCGTTCCGCCACCGTCGTTCCTGCCTCCCCATCCGTTGCGCGCCGTACGACTGCGTGCGCGCCGTCCGACGCCGAAACCAATTGTGCCCACAGTCCGCCGCTATGCACGACACACGGTGGCGGACGATGGTTGTGCGCGTACCCCCGCCTCAGCGACCCAGGCGCCCGCGGACCATGCCGACCAGTGAGTTCAGCTCCTCGATGCGCATCCTGCGGGCGGCAACGAAGAAGACCCCGAGCAGCACGGCTCCGCCGCCCAGCAGAGCGGCGAAGGAGCCGAGGACACCCTGACCGAGGGCGTGGGCGATCCCGTAGCAGGCCGCGCCGCTCAGCAGCGCCGCGGGCACCGAGGCGATGCAAAGTCTGGCGTACGTCCGCATCACCCGGGCACCGTCCAGGTCGCCGCCGAGCTTCTTGCGCAGGCGGTTCCAGGCGACGCCGACGCCGATCGTGTAGGCCAGGCCGTACGAGGCGGCCATGCCGACCACGGCCCAGCGGGCCGGGAGCACGAAGTAGCAGACGGCCGAGGCGGCGGCGTTGCCGGCCGCCACGATGACCGTGTTGTAGAAGGGGGTGCGGGTGTCCTCGTACGCGTAGAAGGCGCGCAGCACGACGTACTGCACCGAGTAGGGGATCAGGCCGAGGCCGAAGGCCATCAGCATGTAGCCCATGTTGGTGGCTTCACTGGTGCCCGAGGAGCCGAACATCAGTGTGCACATCGGGATACCGAGCGCCAGGAAACCGAAGGCAAGCGGCACGATGGCCACTGCTGTCGTGCGCAGTCCTTGGGAGATGTCGTCCCGTACGGCGCCCGTGTCGTCCTCGGCGGCTGAACGCGAGATACGGGGCAGCAGGGCGGCCATCAGAGAAACGGTGATGATGGCCTGCGGAAGGCCCCAGATGAGCTGGGCGTTGGCGTAGGCGCTGAAGCCGGTTCCGGCGACGCCGGAGTCCGTGATGGCCGCGGTGGCGAGCTGGGTCACGACGAGGGCGCCCGCCTGGTTGGCGAGGACGAAGAGGATCGTCCACTTGGCGAGCATCGCGGCCTTGCCGAGGCCGTGTCCCCGCCAGTCGAAGCGGAGCCGCAGCTTGAACCCGGTCTCGCGCAGATAGGGGATCATCGCCAGGGCCTGGACGACGAGGCCGAGGAGGACACCGACCCCGAGCAGCCGCACGCCCTCGGGCGGAATGGTCGTGACCTTCATGCCGGAGTGCTCGGCGGTGCCGTACACCCACAGGAACGCGCCGAGCGTCACGATGATGACGATGTTGTTCAGGACCGGGGTCCACATCATCGCGCCGAAGCGGCCTCTGGCGTTGAGGATCTGCCCCATCACCACGTGGATGCCCATGAAGAAGATCGAGGGCAGGAAGTACCGGGTGAAGGTCACCGCGGTCTCGTTGGCCGCGGGATCGTTGGCCAGCGGGGTCGACAGCGCCCGGACCAGGAGTGGGGCGGCGAACATGACGAGCGCGGTGAGGACGCCCAGGATCACCATGACGAGGGTCAGCAGTCGGTTGGCGTACGCCTCACCGCCGTCTTCGTCCTCCTTCATGGCTCGCACCAGCTGAGGGACGAACACGGAATTGAGTCCGCCGCCGACCGTCAGGATGTAGATCATCGTCGGCAGCTGGTACGCCACCTGGAAGGACTCGCCCAGCAGGCCCAGGCCAAGCGCTGACACGATCATTGCGGAGCGGATGAACCCGGTGAGCCGAGACACCATCGTGCCCGCCGCCATCACCGCGCTCGACTTCAGCAGGCCGCCCGCTCGCCCGCCCTTCTTCGCGGGAGGCGCCGGGTCAGGAGCGGGCGTCGCGGATGGGGCCTCGTCCGCCGGCTGTGGCGTCGGCGCGGGGTACTGGCCCTCGGCCGGTGCCGGGGAAGGCCCCGGGACCGTCGGCGGCTGGTACTGCGGATGGCCGCTCTGCTGCTGGTCCCGGAAGAGGTGCGCGAAGGCGTCGTGCTCCTGTCGCTCCCCGGCGGAGTGCGAGACGAGGTCGTCGACGCCCACGTACTGGGTCGTACGAGGGTCGTCGCCGTACGGCAGGTACTGGTTCGGACCCTCCGGCTCGGGAGCCGGGGTCTGGGCCCACACGTGTGGGTCGGGGGCGTACGGCGACTGGGGCGGCTGGGCGTACAGCTGCTGCGGCGGCGGGTACGTGCCCGGCGGGGGCGGTGGGTGCGCGGCCCGGTCGTACAGCGCCTCGGCGACCGGGTCCTGGGCGGAGAGGTCCTGGGCCCGGTAGGGGTCCTGGTCGTAGGCGTCCTGGAGGTACATGTCCGCGGGGTGCTGCGGCGGCACCTGGCCCTGCTCGGACGGCGGGCCCTCGGGGTGCCCCGAGCTGCCCGCGGCCTGGCCGCGGTCACCGTCGTACGGCGCGTTCATGGTTACCCCACCTCATCGTCCCGGGCCCACCGGCCACGACATCGCTCAACGGTCCACTCTCTCACCCGTGCCGGACGGGTCGGCGTTTTCCGCTGCGGTGTCCGGTGTCGGGTCACTCGGCTGCTCCGGGGCGTCTTCCCGGGTTCCGGTGACGGACTCCTCCTCGAGGAGATCCTCGGGGGTGAGACGCTCCTGGGGGCCGTCCGAGTTCTCCGGTCCGCCATCGGCGTTCTCCGGTCCGCCATCGGCGTTCTCCGGTCCGGGGTCGGCCTCAGGTGTCTCCTGGGGACCGTCCTCCTCTGCCTCACGTGCCGCCGCGCGCTTGCGCTGCGTGTACATCCGGAAGCCGGCGAGGACGAGGAGCAGGAAGCCGCCGCCGATGACCAGCATCACCGTGGCCGTGAACTCGGTGACCTTCACGTCGAACCTGACGGGGGCGCCGTACTTCTGGCCGTCCTCCGTGTACAGCTGGGCAATCACCTCGGCCTGGCCGTTGGCCTGAGCGGAGGTGGGGAACTTCACCGTCTGGCTGTGCCCGCCGGAGACGGTGACGCGCTGCTCGTAGAAGTCCTCGCCACCGATCTCGAGTCGCCTCGGGCTCGTCGAGGTGAGCCTGAGGACCAGGTGCTCGACGCCCTGCACGAGGTTGTTCTGCACGGTCACGGGGATCGTGGCGCTGCGCCCGGAGAGCTTGGTGTCCGATTTGTCGATCAGCGTGACCTGACCGGCCAGGGAGTCGATGTACGACTCCACGCTGTTGCGGTAGTCGGCCGCCTCCGCGGAGCGGCCGCGCCACGCCGTGGACATCTCTCGGTTCATGGCCCGCCCGAAGGGGGTCACCACGCGGTCCTCGTTGCTGAGGATCACCTTGAACTTGTTGAGCTTGTCCTGCGTGGTCGCGATCTGCGCGAAGGCCGCCCGCGGCAGCTCCTGCTTGCGGAGCGACGAGGGGTACTGGGAAGCCGCCGGCACCTTGGTGGTGGCGCCGGAGTCGGGCTTGGCCGTGGCGGCGGCCGTGAGCTCCTGGGACTGCGACCATGTGCCGCCCTGGAGCGCCGTCACCGCCTCGGCCATCGCCCGGGCCTGGCTCGCCGTCGGCATCCGCTGCGGGGCGACGACGATGCTGCGCTGTTTGTCCGTCTGGAGGTTGAGGGCCAGGCTCTGGGCCAGGAACCGCTGGACGGCGAGCGTCGAGCTCGACGCCCTGGTCAGGTTGCCCTGGAACACCGTCGACATCCGTGCGTCCGCGACGACCGCCGACGTGCCGCCGCCGATGGGGCGGGCCGCGGAGGGTGTGTAGGGCAGGCCGCCCGTCTCCACCAGGCTGTCACTGCGGGCGAGCACCTTGTCCGCGCCGGCGGATGTGGCGACCTTGACGATGGACGGGTCGACGGCGCCGTTCACGGGCCAGGCGAAGTCGGTGGTCGGCTCCACATGGAGGATCGAGTCGACCGTGTCGGCGGCGACGTCGGTCGCCTCCTTGAGGTGGCTCAGCGAGCCGGTGACGTTCGTGCCGTTGTGGGCCAGCGAGGCCAGGTCGGGGTCGCCGAAGGGCAGGGCGACGACCTCCTTGTCCTGTACCGCCTCCTGCAGCTCGGCGAGCCACTGGCCGGCGACCGCCTGATGGGTGCCCGCCGTGGTCGAGTCGCCCTCGCCCTGGATGCGGTAGGGCTCGGTCATCGCGTCGACGGAGGCCAGCAGGTCGGGGTCGATCACCCAGGTGACGTCGAGTTCCTTGCCCAGTGAGACGAGCTGCTGCAGACGGCCGCCCGGCGAGATCTCCTTCGCGAGGTCGTCGTCATGGAAGACCGGCGTCTGCGTCTCGTCCGATCCCGTCTGTGCCGTCATGTGCGAGGTGGACACGAGCGGCCACAGCACGGTCGTCCGCGTCCTCGTGTCGGCTTCGTCAGGCTGCCACGGCAGGAACGTCCGCTGGATGCCGAGCACCTGGTTCCACGGCTGAGCGGACGTCTCGCCGGACAGGGAGACGCCGAACTGGTAGACCCCCGCCCCGCCGAGATCCAGCTTGTCGACCGGTACGGAGATGCTGAAGCGCTCGGCGACGCCCGGGGTGAGCTTGGGGAACTCCTTGACGTACTTTCCGCCCACCGGGGCGCCGTCGAGGCCCTCCTGGTAGGCGGTGCGCTTGGTGACCGTGTCGACGGCGGAGCGCGTGTTCAGGGCGGGCCCCAGACGCAGGTCCACCTGCGCGTCCGTGACCGCCTGCTTGCCCTTGTTGGTCACGGTGCCGGACACGGTCAGCGTGTCGCCGTCGCCGGGGACGGACGGTGTGAGCGAATCCACGGCGACGGCCACCGTGCCCGCGCCGGATGCAGCCTTCAGGGAGTCCTGGCCGGCGGAGTGTGCGGGGGCCGCGGTCGGCAGCTGGAGCAGGCCGGCCAGCAGAGGAGCTCCGGCGAACAATGCTGCTGTCCGCCGCAGCCATCGGCGGGCAGGTGAGGGACTCGTCCCCTGGAAGTCTGCCGCGTCGGCCACGCGCTCGCCCGTCCCTCGTCGTCGTCAGTGGTCGTCGGAATGTGCGTCCACGCATGGTAACGATGCGCGCTGAGGGGAAGTGCCGCGGAGTGCTCCACAAGATCGGGCCACGCCGTCGGCCTGTCCCGTATGGGCGGGTATAAAGAGGAGCGTTTCGTTGCACCTCAAGGGCAGCCCTTGTGCCCGTATGGACAGAGGTGTCCGTGCATGAAGTGTGCCCGTTTAATGGAGGCGCTCGCTGCAGCCAGGGCCACGTACCCTCTTCTGTTGTGCCGAACGCCAACGAAGACAAGCCCAGTGTCCTGAGTCAGGTGCAGCACCGCGCGGTGAGTGAACTGCTGCGGGTCGCGCCTGTCGCCGACGACCTCGCCCGCCGCTTCCAGGAGGCCGGGTTCTCACTCGCCCTGGTCGGCGGATCGGTCCGGGACGCGCTGCTCGGCAGGCTCGGCAACGACCTCGACTTCACGACCGACGCCCGCCCCGAGGACGTACTGAAGATCGTGCGCCCGTGGGCCGACGCGGTGTGGGAGGTCGGGATTGCCTTCGGCACGGTAGGGGCGCAGAAGGCCGGCTACCAGATTGAGGTGACGACCTTCCGGTCGGAGGCGTACGACCGGACCTCCCGCAAGCCAGAGGTGTCGTACGGCGACTCCATCGAGGAAGATCTCGTCCGACGCGACTTCACGGTGAACGCGATGGCCGTCGCGCTGCCGGAGAAGGAGTTCATCGATCCCCACGGCGGACTGGAGGACCTCGCGGCGCGCGTGCTGCGGACCCCGGGGACGCCGGAGGACTCCTTCTCGGACGACCCGCTGCGCATGATGCGGGCGGCGCGCTTCGCGGCGCAGCTCGATTTCGAGGTGGCTCCTGAGGTCGTCGCGGCGATGAAGGAAATGGGCGGGCGCATCGAGATCGTCTCGGCGGAGCGGGTGCGGGACGAGCTGAACAAGTTGATCCTCTCGGCCCACCCGCGCAAGGGACTGACGTTGCTGGTCGACACCGGGCTCGCCGGACATGTGCTGCCCGAGCTGCCGGCTCTGCGGCTGGAGAGCGATGAGCACCACCGGCACAAGGACGTCTACGAGCACACGCTGATCGTCCTGGAGCAGGCGATGGCGCTGGAGGAGAACGGTCCCGACCTGACCCTCCGGCTGGCCGCGCTGCTGCATGACATCGGCAAGCCGCGTACCCGTCGCTTCGAGAAGGACGGACGGGTCTCGTTCCACCACCACGAGGTGGTCGGCGCGAAGATGACGAAGAAGCGTATGACCGCGCTCAAGTACTCCAACGAGCTGGTGAAGGACGTCTCACGTCTGGTCGAGCTCCACCTGCGCTTCCACGGATATGGCACCGGGGAGTGGACGGACTCCGCCGTCCGCCGCTACGTCCGTGACGCCGGCCCGCTCCTGGACCGCCTCCACAAGCTGACCCGCTCGGACTGCACCACGCGGAACAAGCGCAAGGCGGCGGCGCTGTCCCGTGCCTACGACGGCCTGGAGGAGCGGATCTCCCAGCTCCAGGAGCAGGAGGAACTCGACGCCATCCGCCCCGACCTCGACGGCAACCAGATCATGGAGATTCTCGGCGTGGGTCCTGGGCCGGTCATCGGTCGGGCGTACAAGCACATGCTGGAGCTGCGGCTGGAGAACGGGCCGGTGGAGCATGATGCGGCGGTGGCTGCGCTCAAGGAGTGGTGGGCCGAGCAGAGCTGAGGTGGCCGTGAAACGGGGGCATGTTTCACGTGAAACATGCCCCCGTTTCACGGAGCCATATGTGCTGAGGGGCTGTGTTTCACGTGAAACACAGCCCCTCAGCATGCGGAGAGCTCAGATCAGACGTCCGACAGGCACAGCAGGAAGTTGTCGCCGTCGCCGGTCTGGGCGTAGAAGCTGGTGGCGCCGCTGACCTTGCGGCACTCGGTCTCGGCGGTGAACGAGGTGTAGGTGCCCTCGACCTTCTTGAGTACCTTGGACTCGGCCTCGGAGGAGGAGCAGTCCACGACCTCCATGCTGGGGTTCGAGCTCGACGACGAGGTGGACTTCATGCAGTCGCCCACCTTGGCCTGGTCCGCGTCGTCAAGGCTGGCTATGTAGCCGACGATGGCCACCGTGACAGCGGCCACGACGATAAGGATGTTCTTGATCGTCTTGAAGCTGAAGCGGCGACCCGGCTGCTGCGGCGGAACCGGCGCATACGGCGCTCCCTGCTGGGGGAACCCGGGCTGGCCCGGCTGCTGCGGGTAGTCGCCCTGTGGCGGCTGGCCCTGGGCGTACGGGTTCTGGCCCTGGGCGAATGGATTGCCCTGGGGCGGCGGAGTTGTCACTTGGGGGTCCCCCTAGAACATGGGTGCGTGATCGCGAACAATGCGCGATGTAAGACGGACGTAAGCTACCGGGCCCCACTGACAACTCCGCAGCCAGGAGTGGCTCTGTGTCATTGATGTGACACAGACCGGTACTCAAAGCGGGCCATAGCCGCCGCAACTGCCGCGTAGATAACGACGACCGTGACCACGAGCGGTGCTGAACGGCCGTCAGGCGGCAGTATCAGTGCGGCCACTCCTGCGGCGCCGACGAAGGCGACGTTGAACAGCACGTCGTAGACGGAGAAGGTCCGGCCACGGAAGCCGTCCTCGACCGAGGTCTGCACGATCGTGTCCGTCGCGATCTTCGCCCCCTGCGTCGTCAGTCCCAGGACGAATGCCGCCGCCAGCATGGGAGTTGTGGCGAACGGTAGGCCGAGGGCGGGTACCAGGATCGCCGCTGCCGTCGCGCACACCACGATCCAGCGGCCTGAGCCAAGTCGCCTCGCCGCCCAGGGTGTTGCCACGGCGGCAGCGAAGAATCCGGCGCCGGAGACAGCCAAGGCCAGCCCCAGCAGGGCGAGTCCGTCATCGGCGTTCGAGGAGAAGGCGTACCGGCAGAGCATCAGCACCATGACCAGCAGGGCTCCGTAGGAGAAGCGCATCAGGGTCATCGCGAACAGCGCCCAGGCGGCCTCCCGGCGCGGTGGTGTGGCGAGATGGCGTACCCCGGCCGCCAGGTCGCGTGCGGTACCGGAGAGGGCCGCCGCGAGGCGTGGCTGCACCAACTCGAGGTCAGGACCGAGCAGTTCCCGTGACATGCGCAGCGACGCCAGCCCGGCGCACAGGTACAGCACGGCTGCCACGAGCACCACGGCGGCATCGGAGTCCGAGATCACCAGCCGTACGACGAAGGCCAGACCACCCCCTGCGAACGCGGCGAGCGTTCCCGCGGTCGGGGAAACGGAGTTGGCGATCACGAGGCGCTCTTCGTCGACCACCCGCGGCAGCGCGGCGGACAGGCCTGACAGGACGAAGCGGTTGACGGCGGTGACGCACAGGGCGGAGACGTAGAAGAGCCAGTCCGGGACCTCGGTGAGGATCAGAACGGCCGTCACCGAGGCCAGTACGGTGCGCAGGAGGCTGCCGTACAGGAGAACCTGGCGTCGGCGCCAGCGGTCCAGCAGGACGCCGGAGAACGGGCCCACCAGGGAGTACGGCAGGAGCAGTACCGCCATCGCGGAGGCGATCGCGGCGGCGGAGGTCTGTTTCTCCGGGGAGAAGACGACGTACGTGGCGAGCGCGGTCTGGTACACACCGTCGGCGCCCTGCGAGAGGAGGCGTACGGCGAGCAGGCGCCGGAAGTCCCGGAAGCGCAGCAGGACCCGCAGGTCGCGTACGACGGACATGGGGCACAGCCTCACATATGGGGAGGGTCCCCGGGCGGTACAACCCGGGGACCCTCGGCAGCTCTGGCAGGAGCGATTCTGAGCGAGCCTTGGCGCGCTGTGCTGGGAGGAGCTGGCGCGCTGTGCTCTGCCGAGCTAGCGCTCGACTTCCCCCTTGATGAACTTCTCGACGTTCTCGCGGGCCTCGTCGTCGAAGTACTGGACCGGCGGGGACTTCATGAAGTACGACGACGCCGAGAGGATCGGGCCGCCGATGCCGCGGTCCTTGGCGATCTTCGCGGCACGCAGGGCGTCGATGATGACGCCGGCGGAGTTCGGGGAGTCCCAGACCTCGAGCTTGTACTCCAGGTTCAGCGGGACGTCACCGAAGGCGCGGCCCTCGAGGCGGACGTAGGCCCACTTGCGGTCGTCGAGCCAGGCGACGTAGTCGGACGGGCCGATGTGGACGTTCTTCTCGCCGAGCTCCCGGTCGGGGATCTGCGAGGTGACGGCCTGCGTCTTGGAGATCTTCTTCGACTCGAGGCGGTCACGCTCGAGCATGTTCTTGAAGTCCATGTTGCCGCCGACGTTCAGCTGCATCGTGCGGTCCAGGATGACACCGCGGTCCTCGAACAGCTTCGCCATGACGCGGTGCGTGATGGTGGCGCCGACCTGGGACTTGATGTCGTCACCGACGATCGGCACGCCCGCCTCGGTGAACTTGTCCGCCCACTCCTTCGTGCCGGCGATGAAGACCGGCAGGGCGTTGACGAAGGCGACCTTGGCGTCGATGGCGCACTGGGCGTAGAACTTCGCCGCGTCCTCGGAGCCCACGGGCAGGTAGCAGACGAGGACGTCGACCTGCTTGTCCTTCAGGACCTGGACGACGTCGACCGGGGCCTCGGCGGACTCCTCGATGGTCTCGCGGTAGTACTTGCCGAGGCCGTCGAGGGTGTGGCCGCGCTGCACGGTCACGCCGGTGCGCGGCACGTCGCAGATCTTGATGGTGTTGTTCTCGCTGGCACCGATGGCGTCCGCGAGGTCGAGGCCGACCTTCTTCGCGTCGACATCGAAGGCGGCGACGAACTCGACATCACGGACGTGGTAGTCGCCGAACTGCACGTGCATCAGGCCGGGGACCTTCGACGCCGGGTCGGCGTCCTTGTAGTACTCGACTCCCTGAACCAGTGACGCGGCGCAGTTGCCCACGCCGACGACGGCTACGCGAACCGAACCCATTCCGGCTGCTCCCTGTGTGTACGAGTGAGGCCCTGACTGGGCGCTCACGTGGCGGTATCGCCGGGCGAATCCGGCCCGGGGATGACCCCGGGCCGGGGCAGATCGCCCGGCTCTCCAGATGTGGTGTCCTGCTGAGCGGACCCCCCGGAAGCGGAACCCTTCAGGTCCCGCCCGGCCCGCTCGCTCTCGATGAGCTCGTTCAGCCAGCGCACTTCGCGCTCCACGGACTCCATCCCGTGGCGCTGGAGCTCAAGCGTGTAGTCGTCGAGGCGCTCTCGCGTGCGTGCCAGGGAGGCGCGCATCTTCTCCAGACGCTCCTCCAGCCGGCTGCGGCGGCCCTCCAGCACGCGCATGCGTACGTCCTGCGGCGTGCGGCCGAAGAAAGCAAATCGGGCAGCGAAGTGCTCGTCCTCGTACGCGTCGGGCCCCGTCTGCGAGAGCAGTTCCTCGAAGTGCTCCTTACCTTCCGCGGTCAATCGGTACACGATCTTCGCGCGGCGTCCGGCGAGGGGCGCGGCGAGCGCGTCCTCGGCGGTGTGCCCCGGTTCCTCGATCAACCAGCCGTTGGCGACCAGCGTCTTGAGGCAGGGGTAGAGCGTGCCGTAGCTGAAGGCACGGAACACGCCCAGCGATGTATTGAGTCGTTTGCGCAGCTCGTAGCCATGCATCGGGGACTCGCGGAGCAGTCCGAGTACGGCGAACTCGAGGATCCCGGAACGTCGGCTCATCCCCTCGCCTCCTCGTCGTATCTCGCGCTGATGTATCGACTCGATACATCACGACGATAGAACGGCCTTCCGGGCGCGACAAGTGGGGGAACGGTGAACGGGATCACATCAACGATTCATGTGGAGCGAGTTGCCTGATTTGGGGTGAAGTTCGGAGCTGGGCGGGCTTTGGTGGTGCGTAGTCTGTGCGCCATGCACACCACCGGGAACCGAGCGACGTCTGTGGGCGTCGTTGTCCTTGGTGCAGTACGGGTGAATGCGAAACCGACCACATCCGTACTTCGGGGGGACCGGAAAACAGCCGCCGTTGCCAGGCGCGCAGGGGTGCGCCTGCCCGAGGAGTAGTCGTTCGATGAGCGAGCACCGTCGCAAACCGCCGCAGCCGCAGGGAGGCGGACGTGCCGCGGCCCGACGCGGCCAGTCCGGCTCGTCCTCCGGTCGCCGAGCGGCACCGCGAGGCGCCACCGGGTCCTCCGCCGACGCATACGGGCTGGGCTACGGGTCCAGAGACGAGGAGCGGCCGTCCGGCGGCCGAGCGGAGGCCCGACGCGCCGCACAGAGAAGTGGAGGCGGCCGTCGCAGAGCGGCTGAACCGGGCCGGGGCGGCCGACGTGCGGCTCCCGGCGGTCCGAACGGTCCTGGACGGGGCAGAGGGCGCGCCGCCGCGCCGGGCAGGAAGCGGTTCATCGACTACCCGCGTGCCGGCAAGTACGGCGTGGCGCGCTGGGTGCCGTCGTGGAAGCTCGTGGCGGGTCTGTTCATCGGCTTCATGGGCAGCCTGGTGGCCGTGGCGGGCATCGGGTACGCCATGGTGGGCATCCCCAAGGTCGACGAGACCGCCGAGGCGCAGAACAACGTCTACTACTGGTCCGACGACACCGAGATGGTCTCCACGGGAGGTGAGACCAACCGGCAGATCATCAACCTCTCGCAGATTCCCAAGGCCATGCAGAACGCTGTCATCTCGCAGGAGAACAAGACCTTCAAAACCGACAGCGGCATCGACCCGAAGGGCATCGCCCGCGCCGTGCTCAACATGGCCAGGGGCGGCGAGACCCAGGGCGGCTCCACGATCACTCAGCAGTACGTCAAGAACGCGATGCTGAACGACCAGTCGCAGACGATCTCCCGTAAGTTCAAGGAGATCTTCGTCTCGATCAAAGTGGGCACCAAGTTGTCCAAGGACGAGATCATGGAGGGCTACCTGAACTCGGCCTACTACGGCCGAAACGCCTACGGGATCCAGGCTGCCGCCCGCGCGTACTTCAACAAGGACGCCATCAAGCTGAACCAGGGCGAGTGCGCCTTCCTGGCGGCCATGCTCAAGGGCGCCACGTACTACGACCCCGCGGGTTCGACGTCCATCGACCCGGCGGCCACCCCCGAGGCGAACAGCAAGCGGGCCCTGGTCCAGATGCAGGACACCCTCGACAAGATGGTCGAGTACGGGCATCTGGACGCCGCGACGCGGGACAAGTACAGGGATCTGCCCAACGTGCAGAACCCGCGCTTCAACACCGCGCTGAGCGGCCAGATCGGCTATCTCGTCGATCTCGCCAACAGCTACCTGGTCAACAACAGCGAAAAGACCGGAATCACCGAGCGCAGGCTGCGGGAGGGCGGACTCTCGATCTACACGACCTTCGACAAGAAGAAGGTCAACGAGCTCAAGGCCGCGGTGACCAAGGTCTACAAGGCCAACATCAAGCCCGAAGAGCGACCGAAGACCGACACCCACGTCCAGTTCGGCGGAGCCTCCGTGGACCCGGCCACAGGTGCGATCAAGGCCTGCTACGGAGGCACGGACGCGACCAAGCACTTCACCAACAACTGTGACGTGACCGGTGCCCAGGTCGGTTCGACGTTCAAGCCGTTCGTGCTCGCGGCGGCGATGAAGTGGGGCGTGCGGAACCCGGACCTCGAGCCGGACCAGGCGCAGGACGAGCGCACAAAGGTCTCCCCGAAGAGCCTGTACAGCGGCAAGAACAAGCTGAAGATCAGGGACTACAAGGGCGACATCTGGCGGAACGAGAAGGGGGAGGAGTGGAACCAGGTCAATGACGGCGATGAGTCGTACGGCTCTCCCCCGAACTACCGGATCGACCTCCGCGAGGCGATGCGGGAGTCGGTGAACTCCGCCTTCGTGCAGCTCGGCATGGACGTCGGGCTGGACAAGGTGAAGGAGGCGGCCATGGACGCCGGCCTGCTCGAGCCCAGTCTGACCGGTACCGATTACCCGTCCTTCTCCATCGGCACATCCCAGCCCAGCGCGATCCGTATGGCGGGTTCGTACGCGACCTTTGCCGCCAGCGGAAAGCAGCGTGCTCCGTTCTCCGTCAGGAAGGTCACGGACAAGGACGGCGAGAAGTTCCGCCACGAGACCGAGACCAAGGACGCCTTCACCCCGCAGGTCGCCGACAACGTCACGGACGTCCTTAAGACCGTGGTCGAGGAGGGTACGGGTACGAACGCCCAGCTGACCGGTCGCGAGGTGGCCGGCAAGACCGGTACCACCGACGGCAACCGTTCCGCCTGGTTCGTGGGCTACACCCCGCAGCTGTCGACGGCGATCACGATGTTCCGCTACGACGACAACGAGAAGAACGAGAACCGCGAGTTCCTGAAGATGTTCGGCACGGGTGGGCAGAAGAAGATCCACGGTGCCTCGTTCCCGTCCATCATCTGGCACGACTACATGGAACAGGCGCTGAAGGGCACCGACCCGGAGCCGTTCCCCACGCCGGACCCCATCGGCGAGATCATCAACGACGTCCCGACCCCGTCGCCCACTCCGACGCCCAGCCAGACGGAGGAGGCCAGCCCGACGCCGAGCCCGACGCCCAGCGAGTCGCTGACCTCGCCGACGCCAACGCCGACCGAGACCTGCTTCGGCTTCCAGTGCAACGTCAACGGAGGCTCGGACACGGCCGGTAATGACGGGGGCGTGACCTCGTCGCCGACTCCGACGGAGACGGAGACGGACGGGAACGGCAATGCCAATGGCAATGGAGGTATTTTCGGAGGCCCGTCGGGCTGAGCCCCGTCGGCTGACCGGCTGAAAGTGGAATGGCCACCGACTGAAGCAGTCGGTGGCCATTCCGCGTTCAACGGCGTAGAGAAAACCCCTCAGGCCGAGTGGTATTAACCGGACAAGGTTCTGGCGTAATTGCGCGATTACCTCGCGTGGCGGTTCGCCTATTTCTTGCAGGGGCGACTGCAGAGCGCCGTTCGCCCCCGCTTCCGTTCTCAGCCTCGTACGGCAGGATGTGCCCCATGCCCAGTGCAGAGACGACGCCCACGAGCGTGCACGAGCCGGACCCGGTGCGGCCGACCGAGGAGGACGAGGTCGCCGCGAACGGGAGTGAGCTGATCGGCGGTCCCATCGGACGGCGCGCCCTGCTCGGGACGTCCTGGTGGACTCCCGCGCGGATCATCGCGCTCGTGGCGATCGGCATGTTCGCCCTCGGCCTCGTCCAGAAGGCGCCCTGCTACAACGGCGCCTGGTTCTTCGGCGCCAGCTCGCAGTACACGCACGCCTGCTACTCGGACATCCCGCACCTCTACCAGGGACGCGGTTTCGCCGACGGGCTCGTGCCGTACTTCGACCAGCTCCCCGGTGACATGAAGTACCTCGAATACCCGGTGCTGACCGGCGTGTTCATGGAGGTCGCCTCCTGGCTCACACCGGGCAGCGGCAGCATCCAGGACCAGGAGCAGTGGTACTGGATGGTCAACGCCGGGATGCTGATGGTCTGCGCGGCCGTCATCGCCGTCTGCGTGACCCGTACGCAGGCCCGTCGCCCCTGGGACGGCCTGCTGGTCGCCCTGGCCCCCGCCTTCGCGCTGACCGCGACCATCAACTGGGACCTGCTGGCCGTCGCCCTGACGGCCGCGGCGATGCTGATGTGGTCGCGTGGCCGCTCGCTGGCGTTCGGCGTCCTGCTGGGGCTCGCCACGGCCGCAAAGCTCTACCCCGTCTTCCTGCTCGGCCCGCTGTTCGTGCTGTGCTGGCGCGCCGGCAAATGGCGGGACTTCGGCAGGGCACTGGGCGGCACGGTCTTCGCCTGGCTGGTCGTGAACCTCCCGGTGATGCTCCTCGCCTGGGACGGCTGGTCGCAGTTCTACCGGTTCAGCCAGGAACGGGGCGTCGACTTCGGCTCCTTCTGGCTGATCATGGCGCAGAACTCCACCGACCCGCTGAGCACCGAGACCGTCAACACGATCGCCACGCTGCTGATGCTGCTGTGCTGTGCCGGGATCGCCGCTCTAACGCTCACCGCACCGCGCCGTCCGCGCTTCGCCCAGCTGGCCTTCCTGATCGTCGCGGCGTTCATCGTCACCAACAAGGTCTACTCACCGCAGTACGTCCTGTGGCTGGTGCCCCTGGCCGTGCTCGCCCGGCCGAGGTGGCGGGACTTCCTCATCTGGCAGGCCTGCGAGGTGGCGTACTTCCTGGGCATCTGGATGTACCTCGCGTACACGACCAGCGGGGACGCCCACAAGGGGCTGCCGCCCGACGGCTACCACTGGGCGATCGGCGTGCACCTGCTGGGGACGCTGTTCCTGTGCGCCGTCGTCGTACGGGACATCCTCATGCCGGAGCGGGACCCGGTACGCAGGGCCGGCGACGACGATCCCTCGGGTGGGGTGCTCAACCGGGCGGAGGACGTGTTCGTGCTCGGCTCCGCGGCCCATCCACCGCGGCACGCGGCCCACTTCGACGGGCCGCAGGTGGAGTGGGGCGACAAGGGGGCGACCGACGGTTCGCTCTGAGCGAACAGGGCGTAGCAAGCGCACGCAAAAGGCCGTACACGGAAGAGTCCGTGTACGGCCTTTGCCCGTGAATGCGGCTTTCACCCGTGACGGCGTTGCCGAGCGGCGGCTGCCCGGCGTCAGCGGTCGACGAGCCGGTCGAACTGCGTGGTGGTGTGCCGCAGATGGGCGACCAGCTCGTCGCCGACCTTCGGCTCGGGGGCGTCCGCGGGGACGAACAGGATCGAGACCTGCATGTGCGGCGGCTCCGCGAACCAGCGCTGCTTGCCGCCCCACACGAAGGGAGAAAGGTTCCGGTTGACCGTGGCCAGACCGGCCCGGGCGACACCCTTGGCACGCGGCATGACGCCGTGCAGGGCCTTGGGAGCCTCCAGACCCACCCCGTGCGACGTACCGCCCGCGACGACCACCAGGAAGCCGTCCGAGGCCGCCTTCTGCTGCCGGTAGCCGAAACGGTCGCCCTTCGCCACGCGCGTGACGTCCAGGACCGCGCCGCGGTACTCGGTGGCCTCGTGGTCCCCCAGCCACAGCCGGGTGCCGATGCGGGCGCGGAACCGGGTCTGCGGGAACTGCTGCTGCAGGCGGGCGAGTTCCTCGGCTTTGAGGTGGCTGACGAACATCGTGTGCAGCGGCAGGCGGGCCGCGCGCAGGCGGTCCATCCAGCCGATGACCTCCTCGACGGCGTCCGAGCCGTCCGTGCGGTCCAGCGGCAGGTGGATGGCGAAGCCCTCGAGCCGGACGTTCTCGATGGCGGCGTGCAGCTGCGGCAGGTCGTGCTCGTTCACGCCGTGCCGCTTCATCGACGACATCACCTCGATGACGACACGGGCGCCCACGAGGCCGTACACACCGTCCACCGACGACACCGACCGGATGACCCGGTCCGGCAGCGGCACCGGCTCCTCACCGCGCCGGTAGGGCGTCAGCACCAGCAGATCACCGCCGAACCAGTCCTTGATGCGCGCGGCCTCGTACGTCGTGCCGACGGCGAGCACGTCGGAGCCCAGGCGTGTCGCCTCCTCCGCCAGCCGCTCGTGTCCGAACCCGTAGCCGTTGCCCTTGCAGACCGGGACGAGCCCCGGGAACTGCTCCTGCACGTGCTTGTGGTGCGCCCGCCAGCGCGCGGTGTCGACGTAGAGCGTGAGCGCCATGGCCGGACCTGGAACCTTTCTCGTGGCTGCGGTGTATCAGAGGTATGGAAGCTATCGACGGTGCAGCAATTGACGGTATCGAAGCGGGGAAGCCGAGGTCAGCGACGCGACATGTAGATGTCGAGCGCCTTGTGGAGCAGCTTGTTCAGCGGGAAGTCCCACTCGCCGAGGTACTCGGCGGCCTGGCCGCCCGTGCCCACCTTGAACTGGATGAGGCCGAAGAGGTGGTCGGTCTCGTCCAGCGAGTCGGAGATGCCGCGCAGGTCGTAGACGGTCGCGCCGAGCGCGTAGGCGTCGCGCAGCATCCGCCACTGCATCGCGTTGGAGGGCCGGACCTCACGGCCGATGTTGTCGGAGGCGCCGTAGGAGTACCAGACGTGCCCACCGACGATCAGCATCGTCGCCGCCGACAGGTTCACCCCGTTGTGGCGGGCGAAGTACAGCCGCATGCGGTTGGGGTCCTCGGTGTTGAGAGCCGTCCACATGCGCTGGAAGTACGACAGCGGGCGCGGCCGGAAGTGGTCGCGCACGGCCGTGATCTCGTACAGCCGCTGCCATTCGGCGAGGTCCTGGTAGCCGCCCTGGACGACCTCGACGCCGGCCTTCTCGGCCTTCTTGATGTTGCGGCGCCACAGCTGGTTGAAGTTCTTGTGGACCTCTTCCAGAGAGCGGTTCGCGAGCGGCACCTGGAAGACGTAGCGGGGCTGTACGTCGCCGAAGCCGGCCCCGCCGTCCTCGCCCTGCTGCCAGCCCATACGGCGCAGCTTGTCGGCGACCTCGAAGGCGCGCGGCTCGATGAAGTCGGCCTCGATGTCGCGCAGGCGCTTCACGTCCGGGTTCTGGATGCCCTGCTTGATGGAGCCCGCCTCCCAGCGCCGGATGATCACCGGCGGGCCCATCTTCACGGAGAAGGCGCCCTGGTGCTTCAGGTGCGCGAGCATCGGTTCCAGCCAGTCGGTGAGATTTGGCGCGAACCAGTTGATGACCGGGCCCTCGGGCAGATAGGCGAGGTAGCGCTTGATCTTGGGAAGCTGCCGGTAGAGGACGAGACCCGCGCCGACCAGCTCACCGGTCTTGTCGAACCAGCCGAGGCTCTCCGAGCGCCACTCCGCCTTCACGTCCGCCCAGGCCGGAACCTGCATGTGGCTCGCCGACGGCAGGCTCTGGATGTACGCCAGATGCTGCTCGCGACTGATCGTCCTCAGGGTCAGGCTCATTCGGGGCGCTCCTCGGGCTGGTGTGTCCCCATGGGTACAGGGGCTCCGGCTCTCGCGGAAGCCTACTGCGCCTTGGGAGCGCCCCGACTGGGCGTACGGCAGCTTCGCCCCGGTCTTTGGGCGGCCGCGGCGTTCGACGGTGTTCTATGCGGTGTTCTGCCGGTGTTCGGAGGACGGTCTCCGAGGCCGGCATCGGGAGGGCAGCGCCCCTGGCGTCAGAAGACCCCGCCGAAGAGACCGCCGTGCGCCATGCCGAGGAAGAAACCGACTCCTGAGGCGCCGAGACCCAGGATCAGGCCGAAGCGCTCGCGGGTGGTCTCCGAGATCCACTGGCCGTACGCGCCGGTGAGGATGCCCACCAGGCCGGTCCAGGAGCTGAGCAGGTGCAGGTCGTCGTCGACGAGCGCCACGACGAAGGACGTGATGCCCAGCACCAGGGTCACCGCGAGCAGGGTGTCCTGGAGAGGGTGGGGCTTTCCGTCCGTGGCGAAGAGGCCTCCGACGGTGTTGGGTCGCAATGCCTGTGCCATAGGGCACACCTCCTGCGGAAGGCGGCGCATCGTAGCGCCATACACACCCGATGTGTACAGACTGACGGGCTCCGTGGGCTGATTTCAACCGGAAGCACGTGTGCGGGTACTCTGTACCGTCTGCACCGGTGTCTGCCCAGGCCATGCCAGGGAGTCCGCCCAGTCCACGCGGGGAAACCGCCAGCCGGGCCCCCGATTGTCAGTGGCGGCCGATACCGTTGCGTACGCATCACAACCCTCCTGCCACGGAACGACCGTGGCCGCTGAGTCCAAAGGAGGTGGGTTCCACATGCGTCACTACGAGGTGATGGTCATCCTCGACCCCGATCTGGAGGAGCGCGCTGTCGCCCCCCTGATCGAGAACTTCCTCTCCGTCGTCCGTGAGGGCAACGGCAAGGTCGAGAAGGTCGACACCTGGGGCCGTCGTCGTCTCGCGTACGAGATCAAGAAGAAGCCCGAGGGCATCTACTCGGTCATCGACCTGCAGGCCGAGCCTGCGGTCGTCAAGGAGCTCGACCGCCAGATGAACCTGAACGAGTCGGTCCTCCGGACCAAGGTCCTCCGCCCCGAGACCCACTGAGCTCTCCCGCTCAGCTGATCTCGGGATTCGAGTAGCAGCAGCAACCAAGCAGCCAGAGCAAACCCGCCGAGAGGTTCCCCATGGCAGGCGAGACCGTCATCACGGTCGTCGGCAATCTTGTCGACGACCCCGAGCTGCGCTTCACCCCTTCCGGTGCGGCGGTCGCGAAGTTCCGTGTCGCGTCCACCCCGCGCACCTTCGACCGTCAGACCAACGAGTGGAAGGACGGCGAGAGCCTGTTCCTGACCTGCTCGGTCTGGCGTCAGGCGGCGGAGAACGTCGCCGAGTCGCTCCAGCGAGGCATGCGCGTCATCGTGCAGGGCCGGCTGAAGCAGCGGTCCTACGAGGACCGTGAGGGCGTCAAGCGCACGGTCTACGAGCTGGACGTCGAGGAAGTCGGCGCCAGCCTGCGCAACGCCACGGCCAAGGTCACCAAGACCGCCGGCCGCGGTGGCCAGGGCGGTGGCTTCGGTGGCGGTGGCGGCCAGGGTGGCGGCGGCTGGGGCGGTGGCCCCGGCGGCGGTCAGCAGGGCGGCGGCGCTCCCGCCGACGACCCGTGGGCGACCGGCGCTCCTGCCGGTGGCCAGCAGGGCGGTGGCGGCGGCTGGGGTGGAAACTCCGGCGGCGGTGGCGGCGGCTACTCGGACGAGCCCCCCTTCTAAGGGCGGGTTCGTACCCAAACTTCTTGATCACACAGGAGAAACACCATGGCGAAGCCGCCTGTGCGCAAGCCGAAGAAGAAGGTCTGCGCTTTCTGCAAGGACAAGGTCACGTACGTGGACTACAAGGACACGAACATGCTGCGGAAGTTCATTTCCGACCGCGGCAAGATCCGTGCCCGCCGCGTGACCGGCAACTGCACGCAGCACCAGCGTGACGTCGCCACGGCCGTCAAGAACAGCCGTGAGATGGCGCTGCTGCCCTACACGTCCACTGCGCGCTAAGGGAAGGGTGACCGACTAATGAAGATCATCCTCACCCACGAGGTCTCCGGCCTCGGTGCCGCTGGCGACGTCGTCGACGTCAAGGACGGTTACGCTCGCAACTACCTGATCCCGCGGAAGTTCGCTATCCGCTGGACCAAGGGTGGCGAGAAGGACGTCGAGCAGATCCGTCGTGCTCGCAAGATCCACGAGATCCAGACCATCGAGCAGGCCAACGCTGTCAAGGCCCAGCTCGAGGGTGTGAAGGTCCGTCTGGCCGTCCGCTCCGGCGACGCCGGTCGCCTCTTCGGTTCCGTCACCCCGGCCGACATCGCCTCCGCGATCAAGGCTGCCGGTGGCCCGGAGGTCGACAAGCGCCGCATCGAGCTCGGCACGCCGATCAAGACCCTGGGCGCCCACGAGACGTCCGTGCGTCTGCACCCCGAGGTTGCCGCCAAGGTCAACATCGAGGTTGTCGCGGCCTGATCGTTGCGCTCGGCTTGAACAGCTGAAAGAAGGGGCCGTACCTGCCGGGTACGGCCCCTTCTCTCTTGCCTCTGCCGGTGAATGCCCCTGCCAGTGCACTGAGGATCGGGCTTGTTTCACGTGAAACACGCTGTTTCACGTGAAACGGTCAGCGGGTCGCTCCCGTGACGATCCAGCGGCCCGAGCGGGCGCGTAGCCAGAGCGTCAGCATGCGCACCGCCATCATCAGCGTCATCGCACCCCAGAGCGCGGTGAGCCCGCCACCGAGCACGGGGACCAGCAGTGCGACCGGAGCGAAGGCCGCCAGCGTGAGCACCATGGCCCAGGCGAGGTAGGGGCCGTCGCCCGCTCCCATGAGGACGCCGTCCAGGACGAAGACGACGCCACAGATCGGTTGGGAGAGCGCCACAATCACCAGGGCGGGCAACGCGGCATCCTTGACCGAGGGGTCACCGGTGAACAAGGGCAGGAATGCCGGGCGCGAGATCACCACGAGCAGTCCGAGGACGACGCCAGCCGCAACGCCCCACTCCACCATGCGGCGGCAGGCCGCCCGGGCGCCCCCGGCGTCGCCGGCACCGAGATACCGTCCGATGATGGCCTGCCCGGCGATGGCGATGGCGTCCAGCGCGAAGGCGAGGAGGCTCCACAGGGACAGGATGATCTGATGCGCCGCGATGTCGGCGTCGCCAAGGCGGGCCGCGACGGCTGTGGCGATCATCAGGATCGCCCGCAGCGAGAGCGTACGGACCAGCAGGGGCACTCCGGCCTGAGCCGACGCTCTTATCCCGGCAACGTCGGGGCGCAGAGAGGCGCCGTGGTTGCGGGCCCCGCGGACGACGACCACGAGATAGACAGCGGCCATGCCGCACTGCGCGATGACCGTGCCCCAGGCGGAACCTGCGATGCCGAGATCAGCGCCGTAGACCAGGCCCGCGTTGAGTGCGGCGTTGGCGACGAAGCCCCCGATGGCGACGTAGAGGGGCGTCTTGGTGTCCTGCAGGCCACGTAGAACGCCGGTGGCGGCGAGCACGATGAGCATGGCGGGGATGCCGAGTGCTGAGATCCGCAGATAGGTGGTCGCGTACGGGGCTGCGGTGTCCGAGGCGCCGAAGAGTTCGACAAGGGACGGTGCCGTGGGCAGGACGATCGCGACGACGGCGGCACCGAGGAGGAGGGCCAGCCAGATACCGTCCATGCCTTGGCGGATGGCGGCCGGAAGGTCACCGGCGCCGACGCGTCGGGCAACGGCAGCCGTGGTGGCGTAGGCGAGGAAGACGAAGACGCTGACGCCGGTCATGAGGAGGGCCGAGGCGACCCCGAGCCCGGCGAGCTGTGCGGTGCCGAGATGGCCGACGATGGCGCTGTCGGCCATGACGAAGAGGGGCTCGGCGACGAGTGCGCCGAAGGCCGGGACGGCCAGTGCGACGATCTCTCGGTCGTGCTGTCGCCGGGCGGCCTTGGGAGTCGCGGGAGCCTGTGTCATGGGCATCAATCTAATCGTCCACAGGTAAGAGATGCAATGGACTAGCACCCCTTACTGATGGTCTCGTGGCGTGTGCTCCTGCGTACCGTTCGAAGCGATCTTGGTCCGACTGGGGAAGTTTTTCTTCTGCACAGCCGGTGGACGGCAAATATGCAGGTCAAAAGTGCTTTCGGGGAATCATGCAGGGCTTGTTCACAGGGCTGTCCACCGGGTCGTGCACAGGTTTTGCGGAGTTCTCCACAGCATCCGGGCCGTCGTCCACATGGCCTGTGGATAACCAGATTGGCTGACGGTGCCCGGGGGCCTACCGTGGTCCGGCGCCCGCTCCGTCCGTCGGCCGTGAAAACGTCGCAAAGCCGACGTGCCAGAAACGGAGTTGGGCCTCTCATTTGTCAGTGGCGTGCCGTAGAACAGAGGGGCACGGCGAGGTCCGCTCGGCGGACGGGAGGAGGTGGCTCGGTGAGTATTTCCGAGCCCTTGGACGACCCCTGGGCCGACAGCGGTCCCAGTGATCGTCTGCCCGCCTCCCGCCGACGCAGTGACGGCGGCCGGGGCCGCGATGAACAGCATGATCGCGGCCGGGACAGCGGCGAGTGGGACGGCGGCGGTTCGGCTTTCGAGCGGGTCCCGCCGCAGGACCTCGACGCCGAACAGTCCGTCCTCGGCGGCATGCTCCTGTCGAAGGACGCCATCGCCGATGTCGTCGAGGTCCTCAAGGGCCACGACTTCTACAAGCCCGCACACGAGACGATCTTCCAGGCGATCCTCGACGTCTACGCCAAGGGCGAGCCGGCCGACCCCATCACCATCGCCGCCGAACTCACCAAACGCGGCGAGATCAACAAGGTCGGCGGCGCCTCGTATCTCCATACCCTGGTCCAGACGGTGCCGACGGCGGCGAACGCCGAGTACTACGCGGAGATCGTCCATGAGCGTGCCGTGCTGCGCCGCCTGGTCGAGGCCGGCACCCGCATCACGCAGATGGGATACGCGGCCGACGACGACGTCGACGAGATCGTCAACCGCGCCCAGGCCGAGATCTACGCGGTCACCGAGCAGCGCACCAGCGAGGACTATCTGCCGCTCGGCGACATCATGGAGGGCGCGCTCGACGAGATCGAGGCCATCGGCTCGCGCAGCGGCGAGATGACGGGTGTGCCCACCGGGTTCACGGACCTCGACTCACTCACCAACGGTCTGCATCCGGGCCAGATGATCGTCATCGCGGCCCGTCCCGCCATGGGTAAGTCCACGCTGGCGCTGGACTTCGCGCGGGCGGCGTCGATCAAGCACAACCTGGCGAGCGTCATCTTCTCCCTGGAAATGGGGCGCAACGAGATCGCGATGCGTCTGCTGTCGGCCGAGGCACGAGTCGCCCTGCATCACATGCGCTCCGGCACCATGACGGACGAGGACTGGACACGCCTGGCGCGGCGGATGCCCGAGGTCTCGGCGGCGCCGCTCTACATCGACGACTCCCCGAACCTGTCGATGATGGAGATCCGGGCGAAGTGTCGCCGGCTGAAGCAGCGCAACGACATCAAGCTCGTGATCATCGACTATCTGCAGCTGATGCAGTCAGGCGGTTCGAAGCGCTCCGAGAGCCGGCAGCAGGAGGTCTCGGACATGTCCCGTAACCTCAAGCTCCTGGCCAAGGAGCTGGAGGTCCCGGTGATCGCGCTTTCGCAGCTCAACCGTGGTCCCGAGCAGCGCACGGACAAGAAGCCGATGGTGTCCGACCTGCGTGAGTCCGGATCCATCGAGCAGGACGCCGACATGGTGATCCTGCTGCACCGTGAGGACGCCTACGAGAAGGAGTCGCCACGCGCCGGCGAGGCGGACATCATCGTGGGCAAGCACCGTAATGGTCCGACGGCGACGATCACGGTCGCCTTCCAGGGCCACTACTCGCGGTTCGTGGACATGGCGCAGACCTGATCCGCCTCACCCGGGGGATATGCGCTCGACTCCTCAGCGGCCGCCGGGATGAACTGGGGGCATGACGACACCTCAGGAAGAGCTGCTCCCCACCACGCGCCGGGCACTGCTGCACCGCGTCGCCGTGGCCCAGGCCGAAGGGCGCGCGCCCTCGCTGGTCGCCGCGGTCGTACGGGACGGGCGGACGGTGTGGCATGGCTCGCGTACGTCGGTGGACGGGCATGGGCCGGACGAGAGCGTGCAGTACCGCATCGGCTCGATCACCAAGACCTTCACGGCCGTTCTCGTCCTGCGACTGCGTGACGAGGGACTGCTCGATCTCGGTGATCCGCTGGAGAAGCATCTGCCGGGCACCGGTGTGGGGGAGGCCACGATCGCCGAACTCCTCGCCCACACCAGTGGGCTGGCGGCCGAGTCGCCCGGCCCGTGGTGGGAGCGGACCTCCGGATCGCTGCGGCCCGAGCTGTCCGACGTCCTGGGCGACCAGCCCTTCCTGCATCCGTCCGGCCGCCGGTTCCACTACTCGAACCCCGGCTACACGCTGCTGGGCGCGCTGGTGGAGAAGCTGCGTGGGGCTTCGTGGGAGGACGCACTGCGGCGTGAAGTGCTCGAACCTCTGGGCCTGAAGCGTACGAGTACGCGACCGCAGGCACCGCATGCGGGCGGCTGGGCGGTGCATCCCTGGGCCGATGCGATGCTTCCCGAGCCTGTCGAACACCTCGGGCGGATGGCGCCGGCTGGTCAACTGTGGTCCACGACGGGTGACTTGGCGCAGTTCGCCGTCTTCCTGGCCAAGGGGGACGACCGGGTGCTGAGCGCCGAGACCGTACGGGAGATGCGGACGCCTGCGGCGCCGCCCGAGGCCGTCGACGTGGCGGACGGTGCGGCGTACGGCCTCGGCATGCAGGTCCAGTACAGGGACGGACGGCTCCTCGTGGGGCACGGCGGGTCATTGCCGGGCTTTCTGGCGAGCTTGACACTCAGCGTGGAGGACGATGTCGCGGCCGTGGTGCTGGCCAACTGCACCTCCGGTCCGCTGGTCTCTCTCGTCGCGGCCGACCTCGTCCGTATCGTCGCCGAGGCCGAGCCGAGGATTCCCGAGCCCTGGCGGCCGATGCCCGAGATCGATCCGGCGGTCCTGGAGCTGGCGGGCCAGTGGTACTGGGGGACATACGCCTTCGCCCTGCGGCTGACCGCCGACGGACTCGTCTCGCTGGAGCCGTTGTCCGGCAAGGGGCGCCGCTCGCGGTTCCGCGGCAACGGCGACGGCACATGGACGGGCCTGGAGGGCTACTACGCGGGCGAGCTCCTGAAGGTCGTCCGACGTCCGGACGGGTCCGTGGACCATCTGGACCTCGGCTCGTTCGTCTTCACGCGTCAGCCGTATGACGAGGGGGCTGCCGTGCCGGGCGGTGTGGATCCCGACGGGTGGCGGGGCAGCAGCTCGTTCTGACGGTAGGGCAAGCGTCTGTTTCACGTGAAACAGACGCTTCGCTGTTTCACAGCGAGAGTTTGAAGCCCACGTGCGAGGCGGTGAAACCGAGCCGCTCATAGAAGCGGTGGGCGTCCGTACGGCTCTTGTCCGAGGTCAGTTGCACCAACTGGCACTTCTGACGACGGGATTCGCCGATCGCCCACTCGATGAGCTGCGTGCCGAGGCCGCTGCCTCGCTCGTCGGCGTGGATACGGACGGCTTCGATGATCGACCTGGTGGAGCCACGCCGCGACAGCCCGGGAATGACCGTGAGCTGGAGAGTGCCGACGACACGGCCCTCGCGGACGGCGACGACCAGGTGCTGGTTCGGATCGCTGCTGAGGCGCTCAAGTGCGGCCAGGTAGGGGGTCAGGTCGTCCGGTGACTCGCGCTGGGCGCCCAGCGGATCGTCCGCGAGCATGGCGACGATCGCGGGGATGTCATCGGCGACGGCGGGCCGTATTTCAAGATCTCCCATGCCTGCACCCTATGCGGTCGCCACGCGGTCAGGCGGGGACGGGGAGTGTCTCCACCGCCCGGACCAGCGGGGCAAGTTCGGGGTTCTTCGCGGCTTCGTCGAGGGCTTCGCGCAGTGCGGTCTGGTTGGTGGGGCGGGCTTCTTCGAGGAGTTCGAGGCCTTTGTCGGT